>JAFKGE010000015.1:243693-261982 GCA_017307865.1 Burkholderiales bacterium
GCGCGCGTGCACCTCCTGGTGCAGGGCCAGGCGCAGGGCGGGATTCAGTTCGTCGAAGGGCATGGGAGCGAGCCGAGAAAAAACCGGCATTGTGCGTTGCGCCAAAGAAAACAAAAACGGCGCCCGGATGGGCGCCGTTTTCTGCCTGGAGCGGGACGTCAGTCCTCGACGAAGGCCTCCTCGCGGCCCTTCTTGACCGAGGGCAGCACCATGATGATCAGCAGCAGCACCGCCAGGGCCAGCATGGTGGCCGAGATGGGCCGAGTCACCAGCACGCTCCACTCGCCGCGCGACAGCAGCAGGGCGCGGCGCAGGTTTTCTTCCATCATCGGCCCCAGGATCAGGCCCAGCAGCAAGGGTGCCGGCTCCATCGCCAGCTTGTGGAAGACGTAGCCGAGGATGCCGAACCAGCCCATGATCCAGATGTCCCAGGTGTTGTTGTTGGTGGTGTACACGCCGATGGCGCAAAACAGCACGATGGCCGGGAACAGCCAGCGGTAGGGCACCGTCAGCAGCTTGATCCACAGGCCGATCAGCGGCAGGTTCAGGATCACCAGCATGGCGTTGCCGATCCACATCGAGGCGATCAGGCCCCAGAACAGGTCCGGGTTGCTGGTCATCACCTGCGGGCCGGGCTGGATGTTGTGGATGGTCATGGCGCCCACCATCAGCGCCATCACGGCGTTGGGCGGAATGCCCAGCGTCAGCAGCGGGATGAAGGCGGTCTGCGAGCCGGCGTTGTTGGCCGCCTCGGGCGACGCCACGCCGCGGATGTTGCCCTGGCCGAAGGGCACCTCGCCCGGCTTGAGCTTGGTCTTCTTCTCGATGGTGTAGGCCGCGAAGGCCGACAGCACGGCGCCGCCGCCCGGCAGGATGCCCAGCATGGAGCCCAGCAGCGTGCCGCGCAGGATGGCGGGGGTGATCAGCTTCCAGTCTTCCTTGGTCGGGTACAGGTGCTGCACCTTGACGTCGAACACCTCGCGCTTTTCATCCGCCCGGCCCAGGTTGGCGATGATTTCGCCGTAGCCGAACACGCCCATGGCGATGGCGATGAAGCCGATGCCGTCGGTCAGCTCCGGAATGTCGAAGCTGTAGCGCGCCACGCCCGAGTTGACGTCGGTGCCCACCAGGCCCAGCAGCAGGCCCAGCACGATCATGCCGACGGCCTTGATGATGGAGCCCGAAGCCAGCACCACCGCGGCCAGCAGGCCCAGCACCATCAGCGAGAAGTATTCGGCCGGGCCGAACTTGAAGGCCACCTCGGTCAAGGGCACGGCAAACGCCGCCAGCACCAGCGTGCCGACGCAGCCCGCGAAGAACGAGCCGAGCGCCGCCGAGGCCAGCGCCGGGCCGGCGCGGCCCTTGCGTGCCATCTGGTAGCCGTCGATCACCGTCACCACCGACGAAGTCTCGCCCGGCAGGTTGACCAGGATGGCGGTGGTGGAGCCGCCGTAGGCCGCGCCGTAGTAGATGCCCGCCAGCATGATCAGCGCAGCCACCGGCGGCAGCGCGTAGGTGGTGGGCAGCAGCATGGCGATGGTGGCCACGGGGCCCACGCCCGGCAGCACGCCGATCAACGTGCCGAGGAAACAGCCGATGAAGGCATACAGGAGGTTCTGCATCGTGAAGGCGACGCTGAACCCCAGGGAGAGATGTTCGAAAACTTCCATGATGTCGGGCTCCTGCCGCTCAATCCGAAATGAAGCTCGGCCAGACCTGCATCTGCAGATTCAGACCCCAGATGAAGACCACGTAGCTGCCGGCCGCCAGGATGATGGCCAGGACGATCACCTCCTTCAGCTTGAACTCGGGGCCCGCATAGGCGGCCACCAGGGTCAGCACGATGATGCCGACCATCACGCCCAGTGCCGGGATGCCCAGCGAGGGCACGCCGCCCAGCAGGATGCCGAACAGGAAGTTGGCCAGGATGATGAAGATCAGCGGCTTCCAGGCCCACTTGCCGATCGGGTCACCGTCGATGGTTTCGACCACCAGGGCGCGGAACATGATGATGGCGCCCAGGATGGCCAGCAGGCCGCCCACCAGCAGCGGAAAGTAGCCCGGCCCCATGCGGGCCGAGTCGCCGATGGTGTAGTTGAAGGCCCCGATGGCGAAACCGCCGCCGACGAGCAGGTACAACAGCCCGGCGAAGAAGTCCTTTTGACTCTTGATGCGCACGAGACATCTCCTCAATGAAACAAGACAGGAACTAGACAGCTCGCATTGTCCCCAGCGGATGGGGCGCCGATCATGTGGATACCACCTACCCCGCCTAGGGATTCCCCCAGTGACGGCGTGGCCGCTGCCGGGGTATTGGCGGCCGTGCCGCTTACTGCAGCGGCGGCGTGGCGGCAATGACCTCGGCCAGCGTGGTCAGCCCGTCGGCCGCGCGCAGCGCGCCGGCCAGGCGCAGCGGGCGCATGCCGTCGGCCATGGCCTGCTTGCGCAGCTCCGCCAGGGTGACGCCGCCCTGCACCTGGGCACGAAAGGCGTCGCTCACCGCCAGCAGCTCGTAGATGCCCATGCGGCCGCGATAGCCGGTCATGCGGCATTCGACGCAGCCCACCGCCTGGTAGGGGCGGTAGTTGCCCTTGTTGATCTTCCAGGGCCGCACGGCCTCGGCCAGCAGCGCGGTGCTGGCCTCTTCGTCCACCCGCTTGCACAGCGGGCACAGCGTGCGCACCAGGCGTTGCGCCAGCACGCCCAGCAGCGTGGCGCCCAGCAGGTAAGGCGGCACGCCCAGCTCCATCAGCCGCGTGAAGGCCGAGGGCGCGTCGTTGGTGTGCAGGGTGCTGAACACCAGGTGGCCCGTGAGGGCGGCCTGCACCGCCATCTCGGCGGTCTCCAGGTCGCGGATCTCGCCGATCATGATGATGTCCGGGTCCTGGCGCATCAGCGCGCGCACGCCCTCGGCAAAGCCGAAGTCCAGCTGCGGCTGCACCTGGGTCTGGTTCAGCCGCGAGTCGATGTTCTCGATCGGGTCCTCGATGGTGCTGACGTTGACCTCCTCGGTGGCCACGCGCCGCAAGGTGGAGTACAGCGTGGTGGTCTTGCCCGAGCCGGTCGGTCCGGTCACCAGGATGATGCCGTTGGGCCGCGCCACCAGCTGCTCCCAGCGCTCGGCGTCGTGCGCGGTGAAGCCCAGCGCCGCCAGGTCCTTGACGGCGGTCTCGGGGTCGAAGATGCGCATCACCAGCTTTTCGCCGAAGGCGGTGGGCAGGGTGGACAGGCGCATCTCGATCTCGTCGCCGGCCGGGTTGCGCGTCTTGATGCGCCCGTCCTGCGGGCGGCGGCGCTCGACCACGTCCATGCGCCCCAGCAGCTTGACGCGCGCGGTGATGGCATTCATCACCCCGGGCGGCACCTGGTAGACCGGGTGCAGCACGCCGTCGATGCGAAAGCGGATCACGCCCTGCTCGCGCCGCGGCTCCAGGTGGATGTCGCTGGCGCGCTGGTTGAAGGCGTACTGCCACAGCCAGTCCACCACCTGGATCACGCCCTGGTCGTTGGCGTCCAGCGTGCGGCCGGTCTTGCCCAGCTCGACCAGCTGCTCGAAGCTGGCGCCGCCGGCCGCGCCGCCGCTCTTCTGCGCCGCGCGCACCGACTTGGCCAGCGCGAAAAACTCGGCCGTGTAGCGGCGGATGTCGGCCGGGCTGGCCACCACGCAGCGCACCGGCCGGCGCGCCTGGCGCTCGACCTCGCTCACCCAGTCGGTGATGAAGGGCTCGCTGGTGGCCACCACCACCTCGGCGGCGCTGGCCTGCACCGGCAGCACCTTGTGGCGCTCGGCGTAGCTGGCGCTCATGGTCTCGGCCACCTTGCCGGCGTCCACCTTCAGCGGGTCGATGCGCAGGTAGTGCAGCCCGGCGCGCCCGGCCAGAAAGCGCGTCAGCTCCTCGATGCCCAGCGCCGCACCGTCGCTGGCGCGCGCCACGCCCACGCCGGCCAGGCGCTCCAGCGCCGGCTGCGCGCTTTCGGCCTGCGAGCAGCGCCGCGCCGTGCGCTCAGCCTCCTCGGGCGTGACGACGCCGTCCTCGCGCAGCCACTGCAGCAGCAGGTGCCAGGGCACCGGCCCGTGGTGGCGCGGGGCCAGGGCTTCGAGCGGTGCGGAGCGGGAGTGCTTTTTCATCGCCGGGCCGTCCCAAGATGAAAGGGCCCCCTCTGGGGGCAGCGCACTGCGCGCAGCGAGGGAGCGTGGGGGTCGTTTTTCATTTTTCGATGGGCTTGAAGACTCGCAGCCATTTGCTGGCGGGCAAGCCCCAGCGCGCCTGCACCGCCTCGGCCTGCGCCTGCAGTGCCGCGCGCTTGGGTCGCGTGGGCGTGCGCTGCGCCAGCACCACGGCATTGCCCTCGCGCGTGGGCTTGAAGGCCCACACCGCGCGCTCGCCAAAGGCCTCGGCAATGCGCGCCAGGCTGCGCTCGAAGCTGGCCGAGCGGCCGAACAGGTTCACCGTCATGGAGCCGTCCTCGGTCAGCAGGCGCCGGCAGTCGGCGTAGAAGGCGGCGCTGTCGAGCACCGGCGCGGCGGCCTCGTCGTCGTACAGATCCACCGCCAGCGCGTCGACCGTGCCCAACCACTCGTCACGCCGGATTTCCGCGGCCGCGTCGGCAATCACCACGCGCAGGCGCTCATCCTCGGCCGGCAGCTTGAACCAGGCGCGGCACACGTCGGCCACGCGCGGGTTCAGCTCGATGGCGGTGCAGGTCATGCGCAGCCGCTTGTGGCAAAACTTGGTGATCGCCCCGGCCCCCAGGCCCAGCTGCATGGCGTGGCGCCCGGCCACCGAGGCGGGCGGCACGAACAGCAGCCAGGCCATCATGCGCTGCACGTACTCCAGCTCGATGTCGAACGGCGCGTCGATGCGCATCGAGCCCTGCACCCATTCGGTGCCCAGATGCAGATGGCGCACGCCGTCGTGCTCCGACAGGTTGACTTCGCTGGGCTGGGACGCGCTGGATTTCACGCGCCAAGCGTATCACCGCGAGCGCCCCTGTCCCGCCGCTGTTGCGCCCGACGGGCGGCAGGCCTACCATGGCACCCCGCCGAGGCGCTGCCCGGCGGCCCTTGCCGGCGGCAAGGCCAGGGGCGGCGCGGGAGCGGATCGCTCGAAGCCTCAGGAGGCACCCCATGATGCTCAGCCCGAAACACGGGTTCGCCGTTGCGCTGGCCGCGGCCGCGTTGGCCGCGCAGGCTCAGGACGCCGCGCCCCCGCAGGAGGTGTTCGCGCCCGCGTCCGGACCGGGACACGTGGTCATCGTGATTTCGGGCCAGACCGGCATGCCCAACTACACCGCCACGGCGCAGCAATTGGCCGACGCGGGCTTTTTCACCGTGCTGGTCGATGGCAACGATTTCTGGATCAAGGACACCCACCGCGCGTGGAACATGCTCAAGGACGTGATCGCGCGCGCCCAGGCCAGCCCGCAGGCGCTGCCGGGCAAGGTGGGTGTGGTCGGCTACTCGCTGGGCGGCGGGGTCGCCATGAGCTACGCCGCCAAGATGCCCCAGGCCGTGGCCATCGTCGTCGCCGGGTATCCGCTGACGTCCTACATCAAGGATCCGGTCGAGTACGTCGGCCGCATCAAGGTCCCGATCCAGATGTTCGCCGGCACCGCCGACACCTACAAGAACTGCTGCCTGATCGAGACCGCGCGCAAGCTGGCCGAGGCCGCCAAGGCCGCCCCCCTCCCATGCTCACGCTCAAGGAATACGAGGGCGTGGGCCACGGCTTCAACCTGGCCAGCGCACCGCGCAAGGACGTTCCGGCCGCCCAGGACGCGATGAAGCAGACCATCGCGCTGTTCAAGCAGACGCTGACGGCGGACCCGGCGAAATAGCGTCTCGGCGCGCGTGGATGCGGCCCTGCTGCGCCCAGCCGCCGCCGGCAGGGGTACAGTGCCTCGGCATGGACAAGCGCGACGAACCGACGCTGGATGGTTCCGCCCCCCGCGGCGCGGAGCCGGCGGCGACGCTGCGGCTGCCCGGCCGCAGCCTCCTGCCGCCCGCGCTGCGCCGCCAGCTGCGCCGGCAGGTGCTGTCGGTGCTCAGCCGCAGCGCGCCGGCGCCCGACTACGACGCGCCGCTCGGCGACGCGGGCCTGTTCGGCCCCGCCAGCGTGACCTGGAAGGTGCATGCCGACTTCCCCAGCATGATGGTCGGCGGCCTGGCCGCGCTGATGCTGCAGTCGCTGCACCCGCTGGCGCTGGCCGGGGTGTGGGACCACTCCAACTTTCGCGACGACACCCTGGGGCGGCTGCGCAACACCACCGCCTTCGTCGGCCGCACCACCTATGCGCCGCGCGCCGCCGCCCTGGCCGCCATCGAGCGCGTGCGCGACATCCACCAGCACGTGCGCGGCACCGCCGCCGACGGGCGCGCCTACAGCGCCGACGACCCCCACCTGCTGGCCTGGGTGCATGCCGCCGAGTGCTGGGGCTTTCTGCAGGCCTACCAGGCGCATTGCCGCGTGCGCATCGCGCGTGCCGAGCAGGACCGCTACATCGGCGAGATGGCGCGCATCGCGCAGGCGCTGGGTGCGCCCGAGGCGCCGCGTTCGCTGGCCGAGCTGGAGGCCTTCTTCAGCGCCGCGCGGCCCGAGCTGGTGTTCGACGCGCGCACGCGCGAGGTGCTGCACGTCCTGGGCGCGATGCGCCTGCCGGTGCCGCTGCCGGGCGTCAGCCGCACGCTGTTCTTGGGCGCCGCCGCCGCGCTGCTGCCGCCCTGGGCGCTGGCGCTGATGGAGCGCACCCCCGCGCAGCGCCGGCGCGACCGCATGGCCGCCCGCGCCCTGCGGTGGATCGCCCCCAGCATCCGCGACGCCATGGCCGAAGGCGGCCTGGCTTGGCGTGCCTGCCGCCGCACCGGCACCGATTACGCCAGCCTGTGGCGCTGGGACGAGCCGCCGCCGGCTTGAACGCGCCCCGTGACAGCGGCGATGGGTTCAGCTGGACCTTCAAGCCAAATTGGCCGCTGGCGCGCACCAATCAAGCGCGAGCAGCTATCGATTGATGAGCATCTGCGTCATGCCACGGCGGCCGCCAGGCGCTCGGCACTGCGGCGCGCCAGCGCGCCGTCCTGCGCCTCGACCATCACGCGCAGCAGCGGCTCGGTGCCGCTGGCGCGGATCAGCACGCGGCCGCGCTCGCCCAGCTCGGCCTGCACGGCGGCGGTCTCGGACTTCAGGCGCGCGTTGGCCCGCCAGTCGGCAGCGCCCGGCTGCAGGCGCACGTTGATCAGCTCCTGCGGAAACAGCGGCACGCCGGCCAGCAGCTCGGCCAGGCCGCGGCCCTGCTGCACGCAGGCCTGCAGCACCTGCAGCGCCGAGATCAGGCCGTCGCCCGTGCTGTGCTGGTCCAGCACCAGCAAATGGCCCGAGCCCTCGCCGCCCAGCAGCCAGCCGCGCCGGTTCAGCTCTTCCAGCACGTAGCGGTCGCCCACCTGGGCGCGCACGAAGTCGAAGCCCCGCCGGCGCAGCGCCAGCTCGACCGCCAGGTTGGTCATCAGGGTGCCGACCACGCCGGCCAGCGGGCCTGCCGGTGCGCCTCCGGCGCGCGCCAGGCGATCCGTGGCCAGCACGTACAGCAGCTCGTCGCCGTTGAACAGGCGCCCGCCGGCGTCGACCATCTGCAGCCGGTCGGCGTCGCCATCCAGCGCGATGCCGTAGTCCGCCCCGTGCTCGGTGACGGCGCGCACCAGCGCCTCGGGGTGGGTGGCGCCCACGCCGTCGTTGATGTTCAGGCCGTCGGGCGCGCAGCCGATGGCGACCACGTCGGCGCCCAGCTCATGAAACACCATCGGCGCGATCTGGTAGGCCGCGCCGTGCGCCGCGTCGACCACGATCTTCAGGCCGTGCAGGCTGAGCGCGTGGCTGAAGGTGCTCTTGCAGAACTCGATGTAGCGGCCGGCCACGTCCTCCAGCCGGCGCGCGCGCCCCAGGCCGGCCGAATCGGCCCACTGCGGCGGCTCGGCCAGGGCGGCCTCGACGGCCTGCTCCCAGGCGTCGGGCAGCTTGGCGCCCTGGGCGTCGAAGAACTTGATGCCGTTGTCCGGGTAGGGGTTGTGGCTGGCGCTGATGACCACGCCCAGGCTGGCGCGCTGCGCGCGCGTGAGGTAGGCCACCGCCGGCGTGGGCACCGGGCCCAGCAGCATCACGTCGGCGCCGGCCGAGATCAGGCCGGACTCGAGCGCGCTCTCCAGCATGTAGCCCGAGATGCGCGTGTCCTTGCCGATCAGCACCAGCGGATTGGCCTGCGCCGCCCGCAGCACGCGCCCCACGGCGTGGCCCAGGCGCATGGCGAAGTCGGGGGTGATGGGCTCTTGCCCCACGGTGCCGCGGATGCCGTCGGTGCCGAAGTAGTGGCGTGCCATGGTGTTCTCCCTGCGGGTTCGATGGTTTGAAATTCTATTGAAACGGTAGCATCCGGCGCTTGACGGGCGCCGGCCAGCGCCTCATTGTCTTGCGGTGCGTATGTTGGGCGGCAGGGCGCCGGGGTGGCTGGTGCGCCAGGGGTTGATGTCCAGCCCGCCGCGACGCGTGTAGCGGGCGTACACCGTCAGCTGCGTCGGCTGGCAGCGCTGCCAGATGTCCATGAACATGCGCTCGACGCAGTGCTCGTGAAAGTCGTTGTGGCGTCGAAAGCTGACGATGTAGCGCAGCAGGCCGGCCTGGTCGATCTGCGGCCCGGCGTAGCGGATCTGCACGCTGCCCCAGTCGGGCTGGCCGGTCACGGGGCAGTTGCTCTTGAGCAGGCGGCTGGTGAGTGTCTCTTCCACCGGCTGTTCATGGAGCGCCGCACTCAGCAGCTCGGGCGCCGGCTCGCTGTGCGTGCATTCCAGGTCCAGCCGGTCCAGGCTGAGGCCGTCCATCTCATGGATCGGCTCGCGGTCGAAGTCTTCGGGCGCGATCAGGCGCACCGCCACGCGCGCGCGCACCGCCTCGCCCGTCCACACGGCGGCACTCACATCCGCCTCGATGCGCGCGCGCACCGCGGCAGCGTCGGTGAACACCGTGCCGCTGAAGCTGTTCAGGTACAGCTTGAAGGACTTGCTCTCGACGATGTGCGTGCTCTCGCCCGGCACCAGGATGTGGGCGATGGCCAGCTGCGGCTTGCCGCGCGCGTTCAGCCAGGACAGCTCGTAGGCGGTCCACCAGTCGGCGCCGAAAAAGCGCGGCTGGCCGGCGATTCCCAGGCGCTCGCGCTGCGGCGCGCGGGCGATGGGGTACAGCAGGGCGGGGTCGTACTGGTCGACGTAGGCCGTGGCCTTGCCCAGGGCGCTGCCCTCGGGGCTTGCGGGTGCGGGGGTGTTCATGCGGCGGGCGGGGAACGGGAATGCCCCTCGAAGTGTGCCAGCAGCAGCGGCAGCAGCCGCGGCACCAGCGCGGCCGGCAGGTCGTGGCCCATGCCGTCGATGACCTGCAGGCGCGCGCCGGCAATGCGCCGCGCCGTGTCCTCGCCGCCGGCCAGCGGCACCAGCGGGTCCTCGCGCCCATGGATGACCAGGGTGGGTGTGGCGATGCGCGCCAGCAGCGCGGCGCGGGTGTCGTCGGCCATGATGGCCAGCAGCTGGCGCAGCACGCCGCGCGGGTGGTAGGCGCGGCCGAGGGCCGCCGCCACGCGCGCGCGCAGCTCGTCCTCGGGCACCACGAAGCCGGGGCCGCCGATGAGCTGGAAGAACTTGACGGAATGCGCCAGCACGGCCTGCCGGTCATCGACATCGGGGCGCCGGAGCATGGCGCGCGCCACCGCGCGCGTGGGGCCGGGCAGGCCGCGCGCGCCGCTGGTGCTCATCACGCTGGTGAGCGACAGCAGGCGCTGGGGCGCGGCAAGGGCCATGCGCTGCGCGATCATGCCGCCCATGCTGACGCCGACCACGTGCGCCTGCGGCACGCCCAGCGCGTCGAGCACGCCCAGCGCATCCTGCGCCATGTCGTCCAGCAGATAGGGCGCGCGCACGCGCAGGCCCAGGCGCTGGCACAGCATGGCCCAGACCAGGTTGGGCATGCGCGCGTCGCCGAAGATGCGCGACAGGCCGACGTCGCGGTTGTCGTGGCGAATCACGCGGTAGCCGGCCTGCGCCAGCTCGCGCACCAAGGTGTCGGGCCAAGCAATGAGCTGCATGCCCAGGCCCATGACCAGCAGCACGGCCGGGCCGGTGCCGCCGCTGTCCTCGACCTCGATGGGAATGCCGTTGGCCTGCACCTGCATTACTCGAACACCCCTTCGCGCAGCCACTTGGTGGCGATCCATTTCTCGCCCGCCAGCACCGGCGCGCCGCCGTGCAGCGTGCGCGTGCCCGGGTGAGCCCGCGCGTAGCTGAAGAACACCGCGTTGCCGCGCTTGGGCGCCACCTGCAGGCCGACGTCCGGAAAGCTGGTGGCGCCACCGCGCTCGGGCTCGTTCAGGTAGATCACCACCGTGCCCACGCGCTGGCCGCCGCGCTGCAGCAGGGTGGCGGTGCCGGGCTGCTCGGGGTCGAAGTAGTCGTAGTGCGGCTTGTATTCGGTGCCGGGCACGTAGCGCAGCACCTGCAGGCCTTCGCCCCGCTCCACCGGCCAGCGCACCAGGCGCGCGATGCGCTGCTCGATGCGCGCCACCAGCTCGCCCTCGCCGCGCGTGAAGAACATGCCCTGACTGGTGCGGTCGGCATTGACCTCCTGGCCGCCGGTCTGCGTGGCCACGGTGAGCGAGCGGCTCATGCGCGGGCGCGCGGCGGCCATCAGGGCCTCGCACTCGTCGTCGGACAGCAGGCCACCCAGCACCACCACGCGCGGCGCCGCCATCACGCCCAACACGGCCACCGGGCGGTCGCCGCCATCCAGGTACAGGGGGGCGCCGCTCAGGTCGGGCTCGGGCACCGGCACGGCGGGTGGCAGCTCGCGCGTCGTGGCCTGCGCGTCGAGCTGCGCGCGCAGCGTGCTTTCCATCGCCTGCAGCGCCACCGCCTCGTCCCAGCCCGAGCTCTTCATCGACTGCAGCACGGACTCGGCGTCGTGGCCGGCCTGCACCTGGGCCAGGATCCACTGGCGCAATTCGGCGGTGATGGCCTGAGTCATGGCTGTTCGGCGTGGCGGCGAAACACCAGCCGGTCGGGTTCGGACGCGGCGGGCGCGAAGGCGTAGCCCTCGGCATCGAAGGCTTCCAGCCGCCGGGGCGTGGCCGCCCGGTGCTGCGCCGCCCAGCGCGCCATCAGCCCACACGCGCGCTTGGCGAAAAAACTGACCACCTTGTACTGCGCGCCCTTGCGCTCCTCGAACACGCACTCCACCACGCGCGCCCGCAGCACCTTGCGGTCGACGGACTTGAAATACTCCTGCGAAGCCAGGTTGACGACGACGGGCGAGGGGTTGTCGGCCAGCCGCCGGTTCAGGTATTCGGCAATGCGCGGGCCCCAGAACTGGTAGAGGTTGCCGCCGCGCTCGGTCGCCAGGCGCGTGCCCATTTCCAGCCGGTAGGGCTGGATGCGGTCCAGCGGGCGCAGCACGCCGTACAGCCCGCTCAGGATGCACACGTGCTCCTGCAGCCAGCCCAGCTCGGCCGGCTTGAGGCTGCGCGCCTGCAGCCCTTCGTACACGTCACCGTTGAAGGCCAGCGCCGCGGGGCGCGCGTTGGCCGCCGTGAAGCGCGGACTGAAGGCCGCGTAGCGCGCCACGTTCAGCCCGGCCAGCGCATCGCTCAAATGCATCAGCTCGGCCACCTGCTGGGGCGACTTCTGGCGCAGCACGGCGATCAGCTCGGCCGCCGGCTGCTTGAACTGCGCCTCGGTGTGCGGCAGCCCGGCGGGCAAGGGGGTTTCGTAGTCCAGCGCCTTGGCCGGGGACAAAAGAAAAAGCATGTCGCCGATTTTGTACCAGACGAATGGCCGCGGAGCTGGCCAAGCCAGTGCACCCGTGGCCGGGGTCTCCCCGGTCACTGGGTGCGCCCCCGGAGAGGGGGAGGCGTAGCGGAACGAAGTCCGCACAGCCTGGGGGTGAGCCCGTTACTGCGCCGTCCAGCCGCCGTCGCTGGCCCAGGCCTGGCCGCGCACGTTGTCGGCCGCCGCCGAGCAGAAGAACACCGCCATGCCGCCCAGCTGCTCGGTGGTGGTGAACTGCAGCGAAGGCTCCTTCTCGCTCAGCAGCTCCTTGGTGGCATGCTCCACGCTGATCTTCTCGGCCGCGGCGCGGGCGTCGATCTGCTTTTGCACCAGGGGCGTGAGCACCCAACCGGGGCAGATGGCGTTGGCCGTGACACCGGTGGTCGCCAGCTCCAGCGCCGTGACCTTGGTCAGGCCCACGATGCCGTGCTTGGCCGCCACGTAGGCCGACTTCTGCACCGAAGCGACCAGGCCATGCGCCGAGGCGATGTTGATGATGCGCCCCCAGTTTTTCTGGCGCATGTAGGGAATGGCCAGGCGCGTGGTGTGGAAGGCCGAAGTCAGGTTGATGGCGATGATGGCGTCCCAGCGCTCGGGCGGAAAGCTCTCGATCGGCGACACGTGCTGGATGCCGGCGTTGTTGACCAGGATGTCGACGCCGCCGAATTTCTCGGCCGCGAACTTCATCATGGCCTCGATCTCGGCCGGCTTGCTCATGTCGGCGCCGTGGTATTCGGCGCGCACGCCCAGGGCGGTGATCTGCGCGCGCGGGCCCTCGTGGTCGCCAAAGCCGTTCATCACGATGTTGGCACCCTGCTTGGCCAACTCGATGGCGATGCCCAGACCGATGCCGCTGGTGGAGCCGGTGACCAGGGCGGTCTTGCCTTTGAGTTGCATGACGTGATTCTCCTCGGGTTCAAAAAAATGAAAACGCAAGCCAAACGGGGCTGCAGCGCCCGTCCAACCTGCGCAAACAGCTATTGTTATTGAAGCAGGGTGACGCCGGTCTTGCCCTGCACCTCGTCGAAGCTGACGCCGTCGGCCAGCTCGACCACCTTCAGGCCCTTGGGCGTGACGGCGAACACGCCCAGGTCGGTGATGATCTCGTGCACCACGCCCACGCCGGTCAGCGGCAGGGTGCACTTGGGCAGGATCTTGAGGTCGGTGGTGCCGTCCTTCTTGCGCGCCACGTGCTCCATCAGCACGATGACCTTGGGCACGCCGCCCACCAGGTCCATCGCGCCGCCCATGCCCTTGACCATCTTGCCGGGGATCATCCAGTTGGCCAGGTCGCCCTTTTCGCTCACCTGCATGGCGCCCAGGATGGCCAGGTTGATCTTGCCGCCGCGGATCATGGCAAAGCTGTCGTGGCTGCCGAAGATCGACGAGCCAGGGATGGTGGTCACGGTTTGCTTGCCGGCGTTGATCAGGTCGGCATCGATGGTCTTTTCGGTCGGGAAGGGGCCGATGCCCAGCAGGCCGTTTTCGGACTGCAGCCACACTTCCTTGTTGCCCGTGTGGTTGGCCACCAGCGTGGGGATGCCGATGCCGAGGTTGACGTAGAAGCCGTCTTGCAATTCTTGCGCCGCGCGCGCAGCCATTTGATCTTGGGTCCAGGCCATGTCAGGCTCTCCTTCGTTCGATTGGGGGCAAAAGCTTCAGCTCTGTCCCACAAGTCATTTGGTTTCGGTCAAGGTGCGCTTTTCGATGCGCTTCTCGGGATTGGCGTTCAGCACGATGCGGTGCACGTAGATGCCGGGCAGGTGGATGTCGTCGGGCGCCAGCTCGCCCAGCTCGACGATCTTCTCGACCTCGACGATGCAGACCTTGCCGGCCATGGCCACGGCCGGGTTGAAGTTGCGCGCCGTCAGGTTGAAGCGCAGGTTGCCGCTGGTGTCGGCCACGGCCGCATGGACGAGCGACACGTCGGGCACCAGCGAATGCTCCATCAGGTAGGTGTGGCCGCCGAATTCGCGCGTTTCCTTGCCTTCGGCGACGATGGTGCCCACGCCGGTGCGCGTGAAGAAGGCGGGGATGCCGGCGCCGCCGGCGCGCAGCTTCTCGGCCAGCGTGCCCTGGGGGGTGAACTCCAGCTCCAGCTCGCCCGCCAGGTATTGGCGCTCGAACTCCTTGTTCTCGCCCACATAGCTGGCGATCATCTTCTTGATCTGGCGCGTCTGCAGCAGCTTGCCCAGGCCGAAGCCGTCGATGCCGGCGTTGTTGGAGATGCAGGTCAGGTTGTGCACCTTGCTGTCGTGCAGCGCCTGGATCAGGGCCTCGGGAATGCCGCACAGGCCGAAGCCGCCGACGGCGATCAGCTGGCCGTCCTCGACGACGCCGGCCAGCGCCGCATCGGCCGATGGATGAATCTTGTTCACGGGATGTGTTCTCCTAAGCGTTGGGGCCACCCGGCGGCGGCCCCGGGGTCGAAACCGATTGCAACGATACACCGATGGCCCCGGCCCTTGCGCCGGCGCCGGTTCACGCGGGCCTCACTGGCCCTTGATGGCCAGCAGCTCCACCTCGAACACCAGCGTGGCGTTGGGCGGAATCACCCCGCCCGCGCCCTGGCTGCCGTAGGCGATGGCCGGCGGACAGGTCAGGCGCGCCTTGCCGCCCACCTTCATTTTCTGCACGCCCTCGGTCCAGCACTTGATCACGCGATTGAGCGGAAACTCGATCGGCTGGCCGTGCTTGTAGGAGCTGTCGAACTCCTTGCCGCTGTCGGGGAAGGTGCCGCGGTAGTTGACCTTGACCACGTCGGTCGCCTTGGGGCTGGGGCCGGTGCCGTCCTGGATCGATTCATAGATCAGGCCACTGGCGCTGGTCTCGGGGCCGGCCGCGCAGGCGCCGGTGGACAGCAGCAGGCCGGCCGTCAGGCCCAGCCACAGGGTTTGAAATGCTTTCACGCGTTTTGTGCCCTGTTTTCTTATGTGCCGTGCTTGGAGGCCAGGAGCGCACCTCCTGGGCCTCTGGTCAGAATCGGGGCACATAACAGCAGCCGCAGCGCAACATGACGTCCCCTTCATTTTCTCGGAGAGGTGATTGTCATGTTCAAGGCGATCGACCGCATCAAGGCCCAGTGGCTGGGGCCGCAGATTGAGCGCTATGCACAGTTTCTGGACGAGTTGCACACGAGCAACTCCACGGTTCGGCAGCATGTTCGCGCTCTCGGGCACTTCAACGACTTCGTGATTGGCCGAGGTGCCACCTGTCTGGACGATCTACCCGACCATGTGGATGCCTTCGTGGAGCACTGGCAGGCCGGGCACGGACGCTGGTGCAAGAGCGCGCAAGATCGGGCCGCCGTCGTTGCACAAAGCCGTGTCCCAGTGGAACGGATGCTCAGCCTGGCCGTGCCTGGCTACACGCGGCCAAGCAACCGGCCGGCCATGCCGTTCTCCACCAGCGTTCCTGGCTTCTTTCCCTTCCTTCTCAAGGAGAAGGGTCTGCGCCAGACCTCGATACACAACTACACCTTCACGTTGCGTCCATTCGATTCATATTTGGCACAAGCAGGTATTTCCCTGGACAAGCTGACTCCAGCCTGCATCACCGAGTTCATCAATGACCGGGCGAAGACGTTGCACAAGTCCGGCATGCTCAATACGGCGGGGGCCTTGCGTGTCTTCCTTCGCTATCTGCACCGTGAAGGCATCATCGCCAACGAGTCTACCGCCAG
Organism: Burkholderiales bacterium; assembly: GCA_017307865.1. GTDB lineage: Bacteria > Pseudomonadota > Gammaproteobacteria > Burkholderiales > Burkholderiaceae_C > Ottowia > Ottowia pentelensis. The sequence continues at coordinate 259,230 of JAFKGE010000015.1, forward strand.
GCATCCATTCCGCGCGCCATCGGCTGGGCGGACGTCGAGCGATTGCTGGCCAGCATCGACCGCCGCAGCGACCTGGGTAAACGCGACTATGCCATCCTGACGTTGCTGACCAGCTACGGATTGCGTGCCAGGGAGATCGTAGCCTTGTGTCTGGACGATCTGGATTGGGCCCATGGGCAGATCGGCATTCCCATGCGCAAAGGCGGCCATTCGACCCGTTATCCGCTTTCGGCGGCGGTGGGCGAAGCGATCATCGCCTATTTGCATGTCCGAAGAACCGATATAGACGACCGCCGAATCTTTCTCACGGTCCGCTCGCCCTATACCCCGATGAACCACTGGACGGTTTCATCCATGGTGGCTGGCCATCTGCGCAGCATCGGCATTCAGGTAGCACGCGCCGGTTCCCACACCTTGCGTCACTCCTGCGTTCAGCACTTGGTGGAAGCCGACTTGCCATTCAAGGTCATTGGCGACTACGTTGGCCATCGCCATCCTGCATCCACACTGGTCTATGGCAAGGTGGCGGTGCACAAACTGCGAGAGATGGTCATTGGCCACGGGGAGGACGTGCTATGACCGCCCTCTGGAACGGCTTTCACAGCGCCTTGGCTCCTCACATCGAACAGTACCTGCGCGCCAAGCGCGCCATGGGATGCAAGTTCGCCTGCGAGGATCGTCAATTGCGACTGCTCGACCGATTTCTCGATGACCGCGGTGTCGAATGCATCGAGGCGATCGATGGAGAGTGCTTGCAGGCATTTCTGGATTCCCGCCATCGCACCAACCCTCGCAGCTACAACAACCTGCTCGGAGATGTCCGACGGCTGTTCGAGTGGATGGTCGGTCAGCAGGTTCTGGTGGGCTCCCCGTTGACGGCCAGGGCTCAACCTCAGACAGCTCGCCGGCTTCCCTTCCTGTTTTCAGACGACACCATCCGGCGCTTGCTGATCTCGGCCAGAGCGTTGCCAGACAACTCACGCGCTCAACTGCGGGGTGCCAGCTACGAGATGATCCTTGCACTGCTCGCGGGTCTTGGCCTGCGGGTGGGTGAAGTCGCTCGCCTCCAATGGGGTGACGTGGACCTGGTGCGAGAAGTGCTGGAGATCCGCAACACCAAGTTCGGCAAGGATCGGCTGGTGCCCTTTGGCCCCAAGCTGGCGGCCAGGCTGCGTGGCTACCAAGCCCAACGCGAGCAACGAGGCTACGCCTGCGCGGGCGCCCACTACCTGTTTTCCTGGAACGGCCGCACGCCGATCAGCACGAACAGCATCCGCAACACCTTCCGCGATGACTTGCTGCCTCAGCTCGCCCTGGTGACCCCGCCCGGTGTCTTTGGTCCTCACGTTCATTGCCTGCGGCACTCGTTCGCGGTGCGCACCTTGCTGAACTGGTATCGCCAGGGAATAGCACCGACAGACCGACTCCATCACCTGTCCACGTTCCTGGGACACCTCAACCCCAGTAGCACTGCGGTGTATCTCACCATTACCAGCGAGCTTCTCGATGCCGCCAATCAGCGCTTCGAGTCCTTCGTCCCGATGCTCTCCGGTGGAGGCGAATCATGAAACAGCAGGGTCTTCCGTCGGCCATCCATCGCTACTTCTTGGAGTATCTGCCTCGCCACAAGGGCTTGCAGTCCAGCACGATCCGCAGCTATCGGGACAGCCTGCGCCTGTTCCTGATCTTCGTCGCCGATGCCAACCGGATCGGGGTCAGCGAACTGGCGTTCGAGCACTTGGGCTACGCCGCTGTGCAGGACTTCCTGAACAACATGGAGGTTAAACGGGGCAACGCCATCAGCACCCGCAATCAGCGCCTGACCGCCCTGCACATGTTCTACGAGTATCTCGGCCGGACGACCCCCGAGATGTTGCCAGCCAGCGCCAAGGTTGCTGCCATCCCGATGAAGCGCTGTCCACTGCCAGAGATGAAGTTTCTCGCGCGCGATGAGGTCGAGGCGATGTTTGCCCTCATTCCGGCCCACGATCGTCTTTCGCAGCGGGATCGCGCGCTTCTTATGCTGCTGTACAACACCGGCGCGCGCGTCTCGGAGGTTGCACAGCTGAAGGTGGGGCAACTTGATTTGCAGTCGCCTGCCCGCGTCAGATTGCTGGGCAAAGGATCGAAGTGGCGAACTTGCCCCCTCTGGAGCCAGACCGCCAAGGCCTTGCAGAGCATGCTGGATGAACGGCCCGAGCGTTTGCCACCGGATGCTCCGGTGTTCGTCGGAGTGGCTCAAGAGGGGATGACCCGCTTCGGCATCTACAAGCGCATCCGCCACTACGCCAAGCTCTGGGAAGCTTCCGTCACAGCATCGTCACCCACCCACGTGACTCCTCATGTATTTCGGCACACCACGGCGGTCCATCTTCTCGAATCGGGTGTGGAGGTCAACGTCATTCGAGGCTGGTTGGGGCACGTCAACCTGGAGACGACCAATCGTTATGCCGAGATCACCATCCGCATGAAGGCCGAGGCCCTGAAGCTTTGCGAGCCCGTCGCGGTGGCGCCAACGCGCAAATCCGCGTGGCGCGACGATGCTGCCATGCTGGCCTGGCTGTCGTCCTTGTAGCACCAATCACTGGACGGTCTTGTTGGCCGTCCAGCTTCAAGACAATCACCCATCCGCCAAGACCTCTGGTATGCAACGATTCCGCTTGTCTACCGTTTTGTGCCCATCCGCCCGTCGGAAACCGCTCACGTGCGCCGAGATCAATCCTCGATGGCACATAAGAAAACAGGGCACAAAA
>JAFKGE010000047.1 GCA_017307865.1 Burkholderiales bacterium
CGCCAGCCGCTTGGCACGCCCCCTGCAACAAACAAGGCGTGCGACGACGCACCTACCCACTCAGGGAGTGTCTCCGAGGGTCTCCAAGGTTCAACCTTACTTTTGAAGGAAATGAAAATGAAACAGATGAAGAAACTGCAGCAAGGCTTTACCCTGATCGAATTGATGATCGTGGTGGCCATCATTGGCATTCTGGCGGCCGTGGCGCTGCCGGCGTACAAGGACTACACCATCAAGGCGCGCATGTCCGAAGTGGTGCTGGCCGCGTCGCAATGCCGCACCACCATCAGCGAGACGATTCAGACAATGAATCCGACCGCCACCCTTTCTGGCACGAACGCCTTCGGCTGCGATGCGACCAACCCGACCAAGATGGTGGCTTCGATTGTGGCAAACGGCACGACCGGTCAAATCGTCGTCACTCCGCACGCATCCAACCTCGGAACGACATTGACGACGTCGGATACCATCATGCTGACGCCGTACCTTAGTGGCTCAACCGCATACAACTTGGCTTCGGCCAACGGAGGGCAGGGAACGCAAGTATTTGAATGGAAGTGCACCTCCAACGGCACTGCGGCGCGGTACGCCCCTGGTTCTTGCCGCTGATCGAGGCACTGCAACTGAATATCCATTTGTGCAAAAAGGGGGCTCTGGCCCCCTTTTTTTCGTTGCTGATACGCTGATTCGACGTGAACCAGTCCCCACCTCCTGCCGCGACACCGCTGATCGGGCTGATGGCCCTCATCCTTTCCGTGTGCTGGCTGCTGCCCAACCACCACGCGCCGTGGACGGATTTTTATTCCGACGCGTTGGCCGCGTTGGTGCTGTGCGTTGTTGGCGCTGCGGTGTTGTGGCACAACCGGCGCACCGCACCGCTGGCTTGGCATATGCTGCCGGTGCTGACACTGGCGTGGGCTGGCGTGGTCTGGATCCAGTATGCAAGCGGGCTTATCCAGACGCTGGGCGTGGCTTGGATCGGCGCGCTATATCTGGCGGGGCTGACCTTGGCCCTGGTAGTCGGGGCCGCCTGGGAGCGCTGGCGGCCAGGAGAGTGCGCCGACTTCTTGTTCATGGCTGTGCTGGCCGGTGCCACGGGTTCGTTTCTGATCCAACTCATGCAGTGGCTGGCGCTGGACCCGGGCGCCGCCTTCTGGCTGTTCATCCCCGCGCCGCGCACCAGGTTTTACGCCAACCTGGGGCAACCCAACCAACTGGCCAGCCTGCTGTGCCTGGGGGTACTCGCCTGCGCCTGGCTGCATGAGCGCAGGTACCTGTCGGGCTGGCTGGCCTGGGCATGGTCGCTGCCGCTTGCGCTGGGCATCGCGTTGACCGAATCGCGTACTAGTTGGGTGGTGGTTTTCCTTTTCCTGGTGGCACTGCTGTCGTGGCGTCGGCGACTTTCCATGGCCCGGACCCTGCTGGCCGGTGTGATCGGCTGGGCCGCAGTGTTCGTGCTGTGCGTCGTTTCACTGCCGCATGTTGACGCCTGGTTGGGCCGCACGAGCGAATTGCGCCACATTTCGTCGAACGAGATCAGGTTTGAGTTGTGGGCCAAACTGTTGAAAGCTTTGCTGCACCACCCTTGGGTCGGCTACGGCTGGACTCAAACAAGCTTGGCCCAGTTCACGAGCGATCCGTTTGATGTGCCCACCGGCGGCACCCTGCGGCACGCGCACAACCTGTTCCTCGATCTGGGGGTGGGCTTGGGCGTCCCGCTGGGGCTGGCGCTGTCGTTGATCCTTACACTGTGGATGCTGCGAGCAGTGTTTCGCGTTCAGCAAATGAAACACCTGCTGATGCTGCTGTTCGTGGTGACGTTGGGTGTGCATGCGATGCTTGAGTTCCCGCTGCACTATGCATATTTCCTGCTACCCATTGGGCTGATGGCGGGCGCCCTGAACGCGGCGCTAGATTTCAAACCCCTTCTGCGTTCGCCGCGATGGGTGGCGGGTGTTGCCATGGCATTGACGGTGCTGGGGCTCGGCATCACGACGCGCGACTACCTGCGTGTCGAGAATGCGTTTTTTGGGTTGCGGTTCGAACAGGAGCGGTTGGCGCCGTCGGGTTCGCAGGCCATGCCAAAGGTGCTCGCGCTAACCCATTTGCAGGACATGTTGTGGCTGGCGCGCGTCGAACCGGCGAAGGCACACTCGGACGAGGACTTGGACAGGGCGCTGCGAACCACCAAACTGCTCCCCAGCCAGGCCGGCATGTACAAACTGGCAACGATGTACGCTTTGAACCAACAACCGGATCAGGCCGAGTATTGGATCATCGTCATGATCCGGATGAACCGCTTGACACAAAAAGTCGTCCACGAACTTCGACAGCAGTGGCAGGCGCAAGCCTTGTTGTATCCAGCCATGGCGAGAGTGGATTGGCCATCCTGAGGCAGGCCATCCTGGCGGCGGCGCGCCCGGCCGCCGAGCTGACCCAGCGCTTTGTGCCCGATGCGGCGGCGATCAACGAAGGCATGGCCCAATCGGGGCGCCGTGCCGATGCGCTGCGCTACCTGCCCATCCAGGGCCGCAAGGGCGTGGTGTGGACGGTGCTGCTGGATGCCCGGACGGCGCAGCCGGTGGGGTTTGTGCCGCTGGATTCGTTTTGACCCAGTTCGAGAAATTTCGCTGGCTCAGATGATCATTTTCCCTGTCGGGCGACAGGCTGGATATGATCGGCTGGGCGCCGGTGGATGGGTTTTGATTGTGGGTAAAACAAGCCGCTGACGCCCGATCAGCATGCGCTGGAAGCTATCAAATCAATAGAATTTGGCTGGGTTCGCGAGGCGAAATCCGGCATGAACCGGGGCGATGCGACCGATGCAAGGGATGCGCCCATGCATGGGTTTCGTGCCTCGACCCATGCATGGACGCCCCCGACGAAATCAGGCCAACTCGTGCTTGCGGATGTGGGCGAGCACGGTCTGCATGGACGACTGGGCGGCGCGCAGGTCGTATTCAGCCTGAAGGTTCATCCAGCTGATGGCATCGGTGCCGAAGAAGGCCGCCAGCCGCAGCGCGGTGTCGGCCGAGATGCCGCGCTGGCCCTTGACGATTTCGTTGACGCGCCGCGCGGGCACGCCGATGTCCTTGGCGATGCGATATTGGCTGATGCCCATCGGTTTGAGAAAGTCCTCCATCAGCACTTCGCCAGGGTGGGGCCATTGGATGCTGCTGCTCATGCCGGTTGCTCCTTTCAGTGGTAGTCCACGATTTCGACCTGCGTGGCGTTGCCGTCCGCCCAGACGAAGCACAGCCGCCATTGGTCGTTGATGCGGATGCTGTGCTGACCCGATCGGTCGGCGCTCAAGGCTTCCAACCGATTGCCGGGCGGCAATCGAAGAAAGTCGAGCGATCCGGCAGCATGCAATTGGGCCAGCTTGCGCAGCGCCACCGCCTCGATGTTGACAAACCGCCGTACGCGCCGCTGTTCAAACAAGGATTGCGTGTCGGAACAGCGGAAGCTCAAGATCATGGGGCGCCAATGATAACGCTAGTCGTTATTAACGTCAATCGCCCAGGGTGGTGCTGCGGGCACGTAGACTGGGAAAATTGGGGATGAGCATTTCCCCGATGCGCCGTCCAGTGGGTGCGCACCGGAATGGTCGAGGCCGCGCAGCGGGTGCAGCGCTTTGTCAACGGACGAACCTATTGGGGATTGTCATCAACAAGGACGGCAAGCCCGTCGCCGCGCTGGTGGATGCCGAGCTGTTCGCGCGCATCCGGCGCATGCGCGAGCGCGTCGATGCGCTGGCCGGACGCATCGGCCAGGCGTATGCCGAACTGCCGGCGGACGATGGCATGGCCGAGATCGACGCCGCCGTGACAGCGGAGCGGCAGCGGCGCTGATGCCGGGCTTGCGCGTGGTGCTGGACACCAACGTGATGGTGTCGGGCCTGGCCTACCCGGGCAGTGTGCCGGGCCGCATCGTTGATGCGTGGCGCCAGGGCGGCCTGGACGTCGTTCTGTCCCGGTGCGTCCTGGACGAGTTGGCCCGGGTGCTGCCGCGCCTTGCGCGGATTCGCATGACCGCCGCCGAAATTCGCGACCTGGCCGACAGCTTCATGTTTCTCGCCGATGTGGTCGAACCCGCGGGCGTGCCCGACGCGAGTCGGCGCGACCCTGCCGATCAGACCGTGTTGCTGACGCTGCTGGCGTCGAAGGCCGATTGCCTGATCACGGGCGACAAGGATTGGTTGGCGCTGGCGGGTCGATACCCCGTCGTGACGCCGGCTGATTTTTGGGCTCGGCACGGTTAGGCGGAAACTGAAAAACCGGGGCAGGTTGAACCTTTCATCCAGCCCCCATCAAAACCCCGATTTCAGGGCTCGAACCGCACATCCTCATACAGCTCGGCCATGGGCAGGCGCAGGCCGACGCTGTCGCACTGAACCTCGTCGCCGGCCACGAACGGGTAGAGCACCCAGTGGCCGGAGTCGCTGTCGCGGCGAAACAGGTCCACGCTCAGGCGCTCGGTGTCGATGACGGCGTATTCGCGCAGGCTGGGCAGCTTGCGGTAGGCGGCAAACTTGGCGCCGCGGTCGAAGGCGCTGGTGCTGGGCGACAGCACCTCGGCCACCAGCGTGGGCGCACTTTTGAAGTGGCTTTGCGCGCGGTCGGCCTCGGCGCAGGTGACGAACACGTCGGGGTAGAAAAAGGCGTTGTCCTCGGCCACCTGCAGCTTCATGTCGGAAATGAAGACGCTGCAGGGGCCGCCGCGCAGGTGGCGGCGCAGGGCCATGTAGAGGTTGCCGGCAATGGTGACGTGCGCGTCGGACGCGCCGGCCATGGCGAAGACTTCGCCATCGACGTATTCGTGCTTGTCGGCCTGCTCGGCTTCCCACGCCAGGTACGCGGGCGCGTCGAAACGGGGTTGGGGCAGAGGCAGCGACATGGCGGTGTTGAGATAGGGAGGAATCGCATCAAAGCTTACAGGAGATGGTGCGACGTGGCGAGCCGAAGATCGAAGCGGCCGGGTTGCACAATGTCCGCATGAACACCCCCCAAGCCACCCCCCTCGCCGGCCTGCGCGTGATCGAGATGGGCCAGCTGATCGCCGGGCCGTTCGCCGGCAAGACGCTGGGCGACTTCGGGGCCGAGGTGATCAAGATCGAGCCACCGGGCGCAGGCGATCCGCTGCGCAACTGGCGGCTGCTGCGGCACGGCACCTCGGTGTGGTGGCAGGTGCAGTCGCGCAACAAGCGCTCGCTGGCGCTGGACTTGCGCGCGGCCGAGGGGCAGGACATTGCGCGGCGCCTGATTGCCGAGGCCGATGTGCTGATCGAGAACTTCAAGCCCGGCACGCTGGAGGGCTGGGGCCTGGCGCCCGAGCGGCTGCAGGCGCTCAACCCGGGGCTGATCGTGCTGCGCATCTCGGGCTACGGCCAGACCGGGCCGTACCGCGACCGGCCGGGCTTCGGCGTGGTGGGCGAGGCGATGGGCGGCCTGCGCCACCTGACGGCCGAGCCGGGACGCGTGCCGGTGCGCGTGGGTGTATCCATCGGCGACACGCTGGCGGCGCTGCACGGCGTGATCGGCGTGCTGCTGGCGCTGCACCACCGCACGGCGCACGGCGGCGCGGGGCAGGTGATCGACGTGGCGCTGCACGAGGCGGTGTTCAACTGCATGGAAAGCCTGATCCCCGAGTACAGCGCCTTCGGCGCGGTGCGCGAGCCCGCGGGCAGCGCGCTGCCGGGCATCGCGCCCAGCAACGCCTACCCCTGCCAGGACGGCTGGGTGCTGGTGGCGGGCAACGGCGACAGCATCTTCAAGCGGCTGATGACCGCCATCGGCCGCGACGACCTGGGCGCCGCGCCCGACCTGGCCGACAACGCCGGGCGCGTGGCGCGGGTGGCCGAGATCGATACCGCCATCGGCCAATGGACGCAGCAGCGCAGCGTGCAGGCGGTGCTGGACGCCCTGACCGCCGCGCGCGTGCCGGCCGGCAAGGTCTACACCGCGCGCGATATCGCCGAGGACCCGCACTACCAGGCGCGCGACATGCTGCTGGCGCAAACCACGCGCGACGGCGACACACTGACGGTGCCGGGCATCGTGCCCAAGCTGTCGGCCACGCCCGGCGGCGTGCGCGCCAGCGCGCCGCACCTGGGCGAGGACACCGACGCGGTGCTGCGCGAGCTGGGCTTGAGCGCCGGGCAGATCGCCGCGCTGCGCCAGCGCGGGATCGTGCAGTGAGCGAATTACTATTTAAATGATAGCTGTCCGCGCTTGATGGACGGGCGATACAGGCCGATTTGGCTCAAATCTCGATCTGCGTGCCCAGCTCCACCACCGAGTTGATCGGCAGCTGCAAAAACTCGGCCATCGGGCTGGCGTTGAGTTGCAGGCGGGTGTAGAGCTTTTCGCGCCACAGCGCCATGCCGCCGCCGGTGTGCGGCACGATGGTGGTGGCCGACAGGAAGTAGCTGGTCTTCATGGGGTCCAGCGGTCCCACCGTGTCGACCGCGCCGCGCAGCGCGCCGGGCAGGTCGATGTGGTCCTTGAAGCCGTAGTGCAGCGTGATGCGCCAGCAGTCGTGGCCCAGCTCGACGATCTCCAGCCGCTCGGCCGGCGCCACCCACGGCACCTCGTGGTTGCGCACGTTGACGAACAGGTTGCGCGCGTGCAGCACCTTGTAGTGCTTGAGGCTGTGCAGCAGCGCGTTGGGCGTGATGCCGGCCACCGCGCACAAAAACACCGCCGTGCCGTCCACGCGCAGCGGCGGATGCACGAAGACGGCGTCCAGAAACAGCGGCAGCTCGACCGCGTGGTCGCGGTTGTTGGCGCGCACCAGCTCGCGCCCGCGCCGCCAGGTGGCCATCACGGTAAAGACCAGCGCCGCGATCAAGAGCGGAAACCAGCCGCCGTCGGCAATCTTGAGCGCGTTGGAGCCGAAGAACACCAGGTCCACCAACAGGAAGATCCCGGTGGCGCCCAGCGCCAGCGGCAGCGGGTAATGCCAGCCGTGGCGCACCACGAAAAACGTGAGGCACGTGGTGATGACCATCAGCAGGCTGACCGACACGCCGTAGGCCGCCGCCATAGCCGACGAGCTGCGAAACACGCCCACCGTCAGCACCACGCCCGCCAGCAGCAGCCAGTTGACGGCGCGGATGTAGATTTGCCCGATCTCCTCGGTGGAGGTGTGGTCGATGCGCATGCGCGGCAAAAAGTCCAGCTGCATCGACTGCTTGGCGGCCGAGAACGCGCCCGAGATCAGCGCCTGCGAGGCGATCACCGTGGCCGCCGTGGCCAGCAGCACCAGGCCCACCAGCGCCCAGGGCGGCGCCAGCAGGTAGAAGGGGTTGTCCACCGCCGCCGGCTGCGCCAGCACCAGCGCACCCTGGCCCAGGTAGTTCAGCATCAGCGCCGGCATCACCCCCACGAACCAGGCCAGGCGGATGGGGCGCTTGCCGAAGTGGCCCATGTCGGCGTACAGCGCCTCGGCGCCGGTTAGGCACAAGAAGACCGCGCCCAGCGCGATGAAGGCGATGTGCGGCTGCTCCCACATGAAGCGCAGCGCGTGGTGCGGCGACAGCGCCGCCAGCACCTGCGGCGCATGCGCGATCTGCCGCGCGCCCACCACCGCCAGCACCACGAACCACAGCACCATCACCGGCCCGAAAAAGTGCCCGATGCGCGCCGTGCCGTGCTTTTGCACCATGAACAGCAGGGCGAGCACAACCAGCGCGATCGGGATCACGTAGGGCTTGGCCTCGGGCGTGGCCACTTCCAGGCCCTCCACCGCCGACAGCACCGAGATGGCGGGCGTGATCACGCCATCGCCGAAGAACAGCGCCACGCCGAAGGCGCCCACGGCCAGCATGCCGGCGCGCAGGCGCGGGCGCTCGCCCACCGAGCGCGAGGCCAGCGCCAAGAGGGCCATCATGCCGCCCTCGCCGTCGTTGTCGGCGCGCATCACCAGGGCTACGTACTTGAAGGCGACGACCAGGATCAGCGCCCAGATGAACAGGGAGGTGGCGGCCAGCACGTTGGCCTGCGAAAAGGGCACGCGCCCGCCGGCGAACACCTCGCGAAAGGCATACAGCGGGCTGGTGCCGATGTCGCCGAACACCACGCCCGTGGCGCCCAGCATCAGTGCCTGGATACTGGGTTTCGCCGACGCCGTCATGCTTGTCCCATGGGCTTTCCGGGCTCGACTCCGTGGCCCGCTCGATCAGTATGGGCAGATGGCTGCCGGCAAGGCTGCAGCGAGCCCAATGGCCGCGGAGCAGGCCATGCCAGCGATCGCCGTGACCGGGGTTTCCTTGGCCACTGGCGATACCCCCTTCAGGGGGGAGGCGCAACATCGCGCAGCGAGTGGAGCAACGGGGATGTTCATATCTCCACCTTGCCGCCCAGCTCGACCACCGCGTTGCTCGGCAGGTTGAGGTATTCGGCCGCCGCCGTCGCCGTGTGGTGCATGTAGGCGAACAGCTTTTCGCGCCAGGGCATCAGGCCGGTGCCGACGGTGGGCGTGACGATGTGGCGCGACAGGAAATAGCTGGTGCTCATCGGGTTGAGCTTGACGCCGCGCGCGGCCAGCAGGGCCAGCGCCTTGGGCAGGTCGGGGTCGTTCTTGAAGCCGTAGTTCAGCACCACCTGCCAGCAGTCGTGGCCCAGGGGTTCGAGCAGCAGGCGCTTTTCCATGCCGATCCACGGCACCTCGTGCTGCTGCACGGTGACGAACAGGTTCTGCTCGTGCAGCACCTTGTTGTGCTTGAGGTTGTGCAGCAGCGCGTTGGGCACGATGCCGGGATCGGGCGTGAGGAACACCGCCGTGCCGTCCACCCGCGTGGGTGGCGCCTCGAACAGCGCGGCCAGGAAGTCCTTCAGGTCCAGCGCCGTCTCCTGCAGCGCCTGGTGCAGCAGCGCGCGGCCGTCGCGCCAGGTCACCATCAGGATGAAGATGGCGCCGGCGATGGCCAGCGGAAACCAGCCGCCGTGCACCAGCTTGAGCAGGTTGGAGCTCCAGAACAGCAGGTCGACCATCAGGAAGAAGCCCGTGGCCGCCAGCGCCAGCGCCAGCGACAGCCGCCAAGTGTAGCGCACGACGAAGAAGGTCAGCACGGTGGTGATCAGCATGTCGGTGGTGACGGCGATGCCGTAGGCCGCCGCCAGGTTGCTGGACGAGCGGAACATGCCGATGGCCAGCACGATGGTGACGAACAGGCCCCAGTTGACCAGCGGCATGTAGATCTGGCCCATGTCGCGCACGCTGGTGTGCTGGATGGTCAGGTGCGGCAAAAAGCCCAGCTGGATGACCTGCTTGGTGACGCTGAACGCGCCCGAGATCAGCGCCTGCGAGGCGATCACCGCCGCCGCCGTGGCCAGGCCCACCAGCGGCAGTGTGGCCCAGTCGGGCGCCATGTGGAAGAACGGGTTCTTGACCGCCGCGTCGCCCTCGGCCAGCAGCAGCGCGCCCTGGCCGAAGTAGTTGAGCACCAGCGCCGGCATGGCGATGGTGAACCAGGCCAGGCGGATCGGCCGCTTGCCGAAGTGGCCCATGTCGGCGTACAGCGCCTCGCAGCCGGTCACGCACAGCACCACCGCGCCCAGGGTGATGAAGGTGACGCCCGGATGCTGCGCCGCGAAGGCCAGCGCGTAGTGCGGCGACAGCGCCCACAAGATGCGCGGGTTGTTGGCGATCTGCAGCACGCCCAGCACGGCGATCACGGCAAACCACAGCAGCATCACCGGGCCGAAGAAGCGCCCGATGCCGGCCGTACCCTTTTTTTGCACCAGAAACAGCGCGAACAGCACCGCCAGCGTGAGCGGGATGACGTATTCGGTGAAGGCGGGCGAGACCACCTCCAGCCCCTCCATGGCGCCCAGCGTGGTGATGGCCGGCGTGATCACGCCGTCGCCATAGAACAGACAGGTGCCGAAGATGCCCACCATCAGCATGCCGCGCCGCAGCACCGGCTTGTCGGCCACGGCGCGCGAGGCCAGGGTCAGCATGGCCACCAGGCCGCCCTCGCCGTTGTTGTCGGCGCGCAGCACCAGGGCCACGTACTTGATGGAGACGATGACGGTGAGCGTCCAGAAGATCAGCGACAGCACGCCGTAGACGTTGTTGGGCGTGAACTGCACGTGGCCGGGGCCGAAGATCTCCTTGACCGTGTACAGCACGCTGGTGCCGATGTCGCCAAAGACCACGCCGATGGCTCCGACCATCAACGTGGGCAACGAGGACTTGGTTTCGGCCATGGTCGGATGGGCGGGCGATGCATTGTGCGCCGAACGCGGCGGCGCGCCAAACCGGGCGGGGCCCAAGGCCTCAGGCGGTGTCGAGCAGTTCGGGGTCGGTGGCTTCCAACTCGTAGCTGGCGGCCACCATGGCCAGGCGGGCGATCACGCCGTACATGTAGAAGCGGTTGGGCGCGCGCGCCTCGCCCTTGGCGCCGGGACGCGGCAGATGGGCGTTGCCGGCAAAGGGCAGGGGCACGAAGCGCGCGCCCGGCGCGTTCAGGCTGTTGTCGGCGCCGCGCTCGGCGTGGATGCGATAAAAGCCCCCCACCACGTAGCGGTCGATCATGTAGACCACCGGCTCGGCCACCGCGTCGCGAATGCGCTCGCCGGTCAGCACGCCTTCCTGGATGATCACCTCGCCGGTGGGCACGGGTGCGGCGCCGGCCTTGGGCGCCTTGGCGCCGATGTCGGCCAGGTCTTTCACGTCGCGCACCGTCATGATGCCCATGCCGCGCGGGCCGTGGTCGGCCTTGACGACGACGAAGGGCTTCTCGGCAATGCCGTATTCCTTGTACTTGCGCCGGATCTTGGTCAGCAGCGCATCAACGTGGGTGCGCAGGCAGTCGCCGCCGTAGGCCTCGTGGATGTCGATCTGCCCGCAGGTGGCGAACAGCGGGTTGATCAGCCAGGGGTCGATGCCGATCAGCTTGCCGAAGCGCTTGCTCACGTCCTCGTAGCACTGGAAGTGCCGGCTCTTGCGCCGCACCGTCCAGCCGGCCTGCAGCGGCGGCAGCAGGTATTGCTCGTGCAGGTCTTCCAGGATGCCCGGCGCGCCGTCGGGCAGGTCGTTGTTGAGCAGGATGGTGCAGGGGTCGAAGTGCTTGAGGCCCAGCCGGAAGCGCTGGCGCTGCGCCGGCTCCAGCGTCAGCTTCTGGCCGTCGGCCAGCGTCATGGGGGTGGCGCGCTTGAGCAGCGGGTCGACCGAGCCCAGGCGCACGTTCAGCCCCGCCATGCCGAAGATTTCGGCCAGGCGCGCCAGGCTGGCCAGGTAAAAGCTCGACAGCTTGCCGCTCTCGGGCACGATCAGCAGGTTGTGCGCCTCGGGGCAGATTTTTTCGATCGCCGCCTGCGCCGCCTGCACCGCCAGCGGCAGCGTGTCGGGCGACAGGTTGTGCCAGCCGTCGGGGTACAGGTTGGTGTCCACCGGCGCCAGCTTGAAGCCGGCGTTGCGGATGTCCACCGCGCAGTACAGTGGCGGCGTGTGCTCCATCCATTCCAGGCGAAACCAGCGCTCGATCACCGGCGTGGCGTCCAGCAGGCGCTGCTCCAGCTCGTTGATGGGGCCGTTCAGGGCGGTGATGAGGTGGGGAACCATGGGGGCGGGGGCGTTGGAGTCCCCGCAGTGTAATGGGCCTGCCAATCGGTCTCGGCCGTTCCCGCGCGCCGCGGCCGCTGGCTCAGCCGCGCACCTCGCCCTCGCCCAGCACCACCCACTTCAGCGAGGTCAGCCCCTCGATGCCCACCGGCCCGCGGGCGTGGAACTTGTCGGTGCTGATGCCGATCTCGGCGCCCAGGCCGTATTCGAAGCCGTCGGCAAAGCGCGTGCTGGCGTTGACCATGACGCTGGCCGAATCGACCTCGCGCAGAAAGCGCTGGGCGTGGCGGTGGTCGCTGGTCAGGATGGCGTCGGTGTGGTGGCTGCCGTAGTGGTTGATGTGGGCGATCGCCTCGTCCAGGCCCGCCACCACCTTGATGCTGATGATGGGCGCCAGGTATTCCTCGTACCAGTCGGATTCTTGCGCGGGCTTCAGAAATGCTATGATATCAATAGCTGCTGGCGCTTGATTGGCGGGCGCTACAGGCCGATTTTGCTTGAGAATCGCCAGCGCCTCGGCATCGCAGCGCATCTCCACCCCCTTGGCGGCAAACACGGCGCCGATGCGCGGCAGAAAGGCTTGGGCCACGCCGCGCGCCACCAGCAGGCTTTCGGTGGCGTTGCAGGGGCTGTATTTTTGCGTCTTGGCGTTGTCCACCACGGTGACGGCCAAGTCCAGATCGCAGGGCTCGTCGACGTAGCTGTGGCAGTTGCCGTCCAGGTGCTTGATGACCGGCACCCTGGCCTCGCGGCTGATGCGCTCGATCAGGCCCCGGCCGCCGCGCGGGATGACGACGTCGACGAACTCGGGCATGGTGATCAGCAGGCCGACGGCGGCGCGGTCGGTGGTGGGCACCAGCTGCACCGCCGCGGGCGGCAGGCCGGCCGCTTCGAGCGCCTGCTGCACCAGGGCGGCCAGCGCGCGGTTGGACTCGATGGCCTCGCTGCCGCCGCGCAGGATGGCGGCGTTGGCGCTCTTGATCGACAGGCTGGCGGCCTCGATGGTGACGTTGGGGCGGCTTTCGTAAATCATGCCGAACACGCCGATGGGCACGCGCATCTGCCCCACGCGGATGCCGCTGGGCTGCTGCCGCAGGCCCACGACGTCGCCGATCAGGTCGGGCATGGCGGCCAGCTGCTCGCAGCCCTGGGCGCAGGTCTCGATGATGGGCGGCGTGAGCTTGAGGCGGTCGCGCATCGGTGCGCTCAGTTCGCCGGCGCGCGCCAGATCGCGCGCGTTGGCGGCCTGCAGCGGCTCGACGTGGGCGCGCAGCAGGCGCGCCAGCTCGCGCAGCGCCTGATTGCGCACGGCAGCGGGCGCGCGCGCCATGGCGCGCGAGGCGTCGCGGGCCTGGCGGCCCAGGGCTTGCATGGTGAGGGAGACATCGGGCGCGTTCATGCCCCGATTGTCCCAAAAGATGGCGCCGAACGCCGGTTCAGCGCGCCGGCGCGCAGGCACCGGTCAGGCTTTGCGCCAGCCGCTGCAGCGCCTGCCAGGGGTCCTGCGGCCAGCCGGGATGCTGCAGGCCCTTGACGATGCCGTCCACGCGCCAGGCGGCCTCCAGCAGGGCGTCGAGCTGGCGCTCGGACAAGAGCGGCAGCACGCGCTCGAACAGGCGCTCGCGCAGGCCCCACACGCGCTCACTGCGCAGCGCCAGCGGCAGCGGCTTGCCGGCGGCCATGGCGTCCTGGATGCGCTTGAGCGCGCGGATGTCCTCGGCAATGGCGTAGTGCACCAGCACCGGCGCCTCGCCCTCGGCCTGCAGGCCGTCGATCATGCGCTGCACGCGCTCGCGCCGGCCGGCCAGCACGGCCTCGGACAGCTTGAACACGTCGTAGCGCGCCACGTTGGTGACGGCCGCCTCCACCTGCTCCAGCGTCAGCTCGCCAGCCGGGTGCAGCAAGCCCAGCTTGCTGATCTCCTGGTGCGCGGCCAGCAGGTTGCCTTCCACCTGGTCGGCAAAGAACTGTAGCGTGCGCTGCCCCGCCTCGCCCGCCTGCACGCGCTGGCCCTGCGCGGCCAGGCGCTGGGCGATCCAGGCCGGCAGCTGCGCGCGCTCGACGCTGTCGATCTGGATCGCCACGCCGGCGCCCTCCAGCGCGCTGAACCAGACGGATGTGCGCGTGGCCTTGTCCAGCCGCGGCAGCAGCACCAGCGTCAGCACCGCGTCGTTGCCCGCCGCCTGCTGGGCGATCTGCTGCAGCGCGGCGCTGCCGTCCTTGCCCGGCTTGCCCGAGGGCACGCGGATCTCGACGATCTGCTTGTCGGCAAACAGGCTCAAGGATCCGCCGGCCGCCAGCACGGCGCTCCAGTCGTAGTTGGCGCCCGCCACGGTGAAGCTGCTGCGCTCGGTGTAGCCCTGCGCGCGCGCCGCCGCGCGGATGGCGTCGGCCGCCTCCTGCGCCAGCAGCGCCTCGTCGCCGTGCAGCACGTACAGCGGGCGCAGCGCTTTTTGCAGGTGGGTGGGCAGTTGGGCGGCGCTCAGTTGCATGGCCCGATTCTCGCCGCTGGTGGCTTTCCTTGCGAAGTCGGCATGGTGAACACGACGGTGGTCATGCGCGGGGCGGTGTGAATTGTGAGGCCTGTTCCAGATCAATGCATAGCAATTGCACTACAATTGGCTCATGAAAACCGCCCAACTGCCCCCGGTGCGTGTCGCCCCCGCCGTACGCGCGCAAATCGAAGCCGTGCTGCAGGCGGGCGAAACGCTGTCGCAGTTCGTCGAGCAGGCCGCCGTGCAGGCCGCGCAGCGCCGTCAGGCCCAGCAAGCCTTCGTGGCGCGTGGCCGCGCGGCGCTGGCCCGGGCACAGGAAACGGGTGTGCTGCACGACGCCGACGACGCCTTGGCCGCCATGCAGGCGCGGCTGGACGCCCGCGTGGCCGCGCTGCGGCGGTCATGAGGGCCCACGCGGCCGTGCAACGCACGGAGATGGCCCGGTGAGCCATGCCGTGCGCCTGACGCCCGAGGCGCTGGACGACCTGCAACGGCTGGAAGACTTTCTCATCGAGTCCGCGCTGGCCCACGGGGATCTCGACCTGCCGGCCCGCGCCATGGCTGCCATCCAGCGCGAATTTCGCATTCTTGCTCGCAACCCCTTCACCTGCCGCATCGCTTTCGACGACCGGCTGGAGCGCGAATTGGTGATCCCGTTCGGCGCCTCGGGCTACGTGGCACTGTTCCACATCGTCAGCGACAAGGAAGTGATCGTGTCGGCCATTCGCCATCAGCGCGAGGACGACTACCACTGATGCTTCGGCCTCACGGACGAGGTTCAGTTGAGCTTGACGGTGGCCAGCCGCCGCATCACCTGCTGCACGATGTCGCTCTGCATGTTCTGGTAGAGCATCAACGCTTCCTGCTCCTTCGACAGCGCGGCCGATTCGCTGTAGCTCTGGTCGATTTCGCGCAGGATTTCGGACGTCGGCAGCAGCTCGCGTCCGGCGGGGGTGACGACCCGGAAGGCGAAGCGGATGCGCAGTTGGAACTCGCGCACCTCGCCGGTGGCCGTCAGGCTGACCACGGCGCGCTCGCGCTGCTCGCCCTTGCTTTCCAGCACCACGTCGGCCTTGGCTTTTTGTGCGGCGTCGGTGATGACCTGCACCTGCCCGGTGCCCTGCAGCTGGCGGCGCAGCTCCAGCCCCAGGCCTGAGGTGGCGGGCAGCGCCAGGTCGATGCTGTGAAAGCTGAACGAAGGCGCCTTGCGCACCGCAAAGCCGCAGCCGGCCAGGGCCAGCGGGGCGGCGGCCAGCAGCAGGGCGCGGCGTTGGCGGCGCACCGTGCTCAGCCCACCACCACGTTGATCAGGCGCCCGGGCACGATCACCACCTTGCGCACCGTGGCGCCGGCGCCGAACTTGGCGAAGGCCTCGCTGGCCAGCGCGGCCTGCTCGATGGCCTCGCGCGAGGCGCCGGCGGGCACGCGGATGGCGCCGCGCAGCTTGCCGCCCACCTGCAGCACCAGCTCGATCTCGTCCTGCTCCAGCGCCTTGGCGTCGACGCCGGGCCAGGGCGCGTCCAGCACCTCGCCCTGCAGCGCGGCAAAGCCCAGCTGTTGCCACAGCTGGTGCGTGACGTGCGGGGTGACGGGGTAGAGCACGCGCAGCAGGATGGAAAAGCCCTCGGCCAGCGCGGCGGTGTCGCCGGGCGAACCGTCGGGCTTGAACGCCTCAAGAGCATTGAGCATCTTCATCGCGCCCGACACCACGGTGTTGTATTGCAGGCGCTGATAGTCGTGCTCGACCTGGCCGAGCACGGTGTGGATTTCGTGGCGCAGCGCCTTGGCGGCCTTGCCGAGTTCCAAGCTTTTTTGGCCGCTGTCGCCCATGGATTGAGCGCTGGCAGCTATGTTTTGAATAGCATTCAGCTTGACGCCGAAGTTCCACACCCGGCGCAGAAAGCGGTAGCTGCCTTCGACGGCGGCGTCGTTCCACTCCAGCGTCAGCTCGGGCGGCGAGGTGAACATGGTGTACAGGCGCGCGGTGTCGGCGCCGTACTTCTCGATCAGCGCCTGCGGATCGACGCCGTTGTTCTTGGACTTGGACATGGTGCCCACGCCCTCGTAGTCGATCGGCGTGCCCGCGGGCAGCCGGCCGTCGCCGCTGTCGGCCGGGTTCTTCAGCCGCGCGCCGACGATCTTGCCGCCTTCGTCGGTGACGTTTTCCACGTCCTGCGGCCAGAAGTAGTCCTTGCCGCCCTTGGCGGTGCGCCGGCTGTAGATGTGATTGAGCACCATGCCCTGCGTCAGCAGGCGGGTGAAGGGCTCGTCGACCTGCACCAGCTTCAGGTCACGCATCACCTTGGTCCAGAAGCGCGCGTACAGCAGGTGCAGGATGGCGTGCTCGATGCCGCCGATGTACTGGTCCATCGGCATCCAGTGGCGCGTGCCGACGGCCACCATGGCCTGCTCGTTGGTGGGGTCGCAGTAGCGCATGAAATACCACGAACTGTCCACGAAGGTGTCCATGGTGTCGGTCTCGCGCCGCGCCGGCTGGCCGCATTTTGGGCAGCTGCAGGCCAGGAAGGCTTCGCACTTGTTCAGCGGGTTGCCGCTGCCGTCGGGCACCAGGTCCTGCGGCAGCACCACGGGCAAGTCCTTTTCGGGTACCGGCACCGCGCCGCAGTCCGCGCAGTGGATGATGGGGATCGGCGTGCCCCAGTAGCGCTGGCGCGAGATGCCCCAGTCGCGCAGGCGCCAGGTCACTTTTTTCTCGCCCAGGCCCTTTTGCTCCAGCGCCTCGGCCACGGCGTCGACCGCGTCGGGGTATTCGAGGCCGCTGAAGACGTCGGAGTTGATGGTCACGCCGCCCTGCTTGTCGGCGTACCAGTCGTGCCAGTGCGCGTCGTCGTAGTCCTTGCCGTCGACGTGCACCACCTGCTGGATCGGCAGGCCGTACTTGAGCGCGAAGGCGAAGTCGCGCTCGTCGTGCGCGGGCACGCCCATCACGGCGCCGTCGCCGTAGCTCATCAGCACGTAGTTGCCGACCCACAGCGGCACCGCCTCGCCGGTCAGCGGGTGCGTCACCGTCAGGCCGGTGGGCATGCCTTCCTTTTCCTTGGCGGCCAGCTCGGCCTCGGTGGTGCCGCCCTGCTTGCACTTCTCGATGAAGGCGGCGAGTTCAGGCTTGCCCCGGGCGGCGTGCGCGGCCAGCGGGTGCTCGGGCGCCACGGCGCAAAAGGTCACGCCCATGATGGTGTCGGCGCGCGTGGTGAAGACGTACATGCGGCCGCCGCCGATGGGCTGGCCGTCCGCGCCCGCGATGTCGTGCGTGAAGGCAAAGCGCACGCCCTCGCTCTTGCCGATCCAGTTTTCCTGCATCAGGCGCACGCGGTCGGGCCAGCCGGTCAGCGTCGCCTTGGGGTTGCCGATCTGCACGTGGTCGAGCAGCTCTTGCGCGTAGTCGGTGATCTTGAGGTAGTAGCCCGGGATCTCGCGTTTTTCGACCACCGCGCCGGTGCGCCAGCCGCGGCCGTCGATCACCTGCTCGTTGGCCAGCACGGTCTGGTCCACCGGGTCCCAGTTGACGACCTGGGTCTTGCGATAGGCGATGCCCTTGTCCAGCATCTTCAGGAACAGCCACTGGTTCCAGCGGTAGTAGCTGGCGTCGCAGGTGGCCACCTCGCGGCTCCAGTCGATGGCCAGGCCCATGGCCTGCATCTGGCCCTTCATGTAGGCGATGTTGTCGTAGGTCCACTTCGCAGGCGGCACCTTGTTCTTCAGTGCGGCGTTTTCGGCCGGCAGGCCGAAGGCGTCCCAGCCCATGGGCATCAGCACGTTGAAGCCCTTCATGCGCAGCTGGCGCGTGAGCATGTCGTTGATGGTGTAGTTGCGCACGTGGCCCATGTGCAGCTTGCCGCTGGGATAGGGCAGCATGGAGCAGGCGTAGTACTTGGGCTTGGCCGCGTCCTCCGTGACGCGGTAGGCGTCGGCCGCGCGCCACTGGGCCTGCGCGGCGGCCTCGACCTCCGAATGCGTGTATTGGTCTTGCATGGGGCAAATTGTAGGCGGCTCGCGGCCGCCCGATAACTATTAAAACAATAGCTGCCAGCGCTTGATGGACGGGCGCCGGAGGCCTGAAACGCTTGAAAACCGCGCCGCGCTCAGCGTGCGGTCCCCGCCGCCGGTGGGGCGCCGGCAGCGGCTGGCGGGGCGGCGCCGGGCGCCGGGGCGGGCGCCTCGGCCACGAAGCCGATGCGGTTCAGGCCCGCCTTTTGCGCCTCGCCCATCACCTCGACCACGCGGCCGTAGGGCACGCCCTGGTCGGCGCGCAGCTGCACCTCGGTGTCGGGGTTGTCCAGCTTGGCCTGCTGCAGCGCCACCGACAGCTCGGCCGCGTCGACCGGCTTGTCGTTGAAGAAGGCCTGGCCCGCCTGGTCGACCGCCACGGTGACGAACTGCGGCGGATCGCCCGGCTTGGCGCCGTCGGTCTTGGGCAGGTCCAGCCGGATCGAACTGGCCAGCAGCGGCGCGGTGAGGATGAAGATGACCACCAGCACCAGCATCACGTCCACCATGGGCGTGACGTTGATGTCGTACATGGGCTCGCTGCCCTTGGTGCGCTCCAGCCTTCCAAAAGCCATGGCCGCCTCTTATGTGCGATGTGCGAACAGCTCGCGCAAATCGCGCGCAAAGCCTTCCAGCTCGGCCTCGATGGCGCCGATGACGCGCCCGAAGCCGTTGTAGGCCAGCACCGCCGGAATGGCGACGGCCAGGCCGGCGGCGGTCATGATGAGCGACTCGCCCACCGGGCCGGCCACGCGCTCGATCGAGATTTGCCCCGAGCCGGCGATGCTGGTGAGCGCGTGATAAATGCCCCACACCGTGCCCAAGAGGCCGATGAAGGGCGCGATGGAGCCGGTGGTGGCCAGCAGCACCTGGCCGAACTGCAGCCGCCGCATGACGCCGTGCAGCGCGCCGCGCAGCGTGCGCGTGAGCTGCTGCTCGCGCTCGCCGGCGCCGGCCAGGGTGCCGCCGTCCGGCGCCTGGGTGGCCTGCACCAGCGGCAGCACCAGCGCGGCGCGGTCGATGCCCTGCAGCTGCGTGGCGGCGTCCTGCAGCGAGGGCGCCTGCCAGAAGGCCGCCACCGCGCGCGCCACGTTGCCGCCGGCGCGCCGCAGCATCCAGGCCTTCCAGACGATGATCACCCAGCTGGCGATGGACATGAGCAGCAGCAGCAGCGCCACGGCCTTGCCGATGGCGTCGCTCTGCGCGAAGACTTGTTGCAGGTTCATGGAGGTTCAGCGCAAATTCAGCACGTCGGCCATGTCGAACAGGCCCGACTTCTTGCCGGCCAGAAAGCGCAGCGCGCGCAGGCTGCCCTGGGCGTAGCCGGCACGGCTGGAGGACTTGTGGGCGATCTCGATGCGCTCGCCGGTGCCGGCGAACAGCACCGTGTGCTCGCCCACGATGTCGCCGCCGCGCACGGTGGCAAAGCCGATGGCGGCGGGGTCGCGCTCGCCGGTGTGGCCATGGCGTTCGTACACGGCGCGGTCGGCCAGGCGCGTGCCCTGCGCCGCGGCGATCACCTCGCCCATCTGCAGCGCCGTGCCCGAGGGCGCGTCGACCTTGTGGCGGTGGTGCGCTTCGATGATCTCGATGTCGTAGCCGCTGGACAGCGCCTTGGCGGCCAGCTCCAGCAGCTTGAGCGTGACGTTGACGCCCACGCTCATGTTGGGCGCCAGCACGATGGGGATGTGCTGCGCGGCGGCCTCGATCTGGGCCTTTTGCGCGTCGGCAAAGCCGGTGGTGCCGATCACCATGGCCACGCCGTGCTGGCGGCAGGCGGCCAGGTGCGCCAGCGTGGCCTCGGGGCGGGTGAAGTCGATCAGGCAACTGGCGCCCTGCAGGCCGGCGGCCAACTCGGCCGTCACTTTCACGCCGCTGGCCCAGCCGGCAAAGGCGCCGGCGTCATGGCCCAGGGCGGGGCTGCCGGCGCGGTCGAGCGCGCCGGCCAGCTGGCAGTCATCGGCCGCGCGCACGGCCTCGATCAGCATCTGGCCCATGCGGCCGGTGGCGCCGGCAATGGCGACGCGGTGAGGGGCGGAGGCAGCGGTCATGGCAGGGCGGGGGAGGGCGCGGCGCGAGCGAGTGGCGCCGCAAGAAAACGTCAGCGCGGGCTGTCGAGCGGGGGGTAGCCGCCGGCCGGCGGCTCGGGGGTGGGCGCGGTGGCCGCCGCGGCGGCCGAGGCGCCGGGCGCCGGGAACTTGGCGAGCTGCTCCTCGGTGGCCTCCAGCGGCGGCACCTTGTAGGTCTTGTCGCGGCCGATGCGCTGCACGAACTCGTTTTCGCTGGGCATTTCGTCGCCCTCGAAGTGGTCGAGCGCGTCGCCGTTGAAGAACAGGGTCAGGCGGTACTGCTGCGGCTTGACGCCCTGGCGCGCGATGGTGAACACGTAGTCCCAGCGGTCGTTGTGGAACAGGCTGGTCATCAGCGGCGTGCCCAGCAGGTCGCGCACCTGCAGGCGCGTCATGCCCGGCTGCAGCTGGGCCACCTGCTCCTTGGAGACGAAATTGCCCTGCACCACCTCGGGCTTGTACAGCGTGATGGCGTTGGCCATGTCGCGCGTGGCGTCGTTGAACGAGCTGCAGGCGCCGACGAGCGCGGCCACGCACAGGGCGAGCGTCACCCGGCCGGCGTGGCGGACGGGGGGGCGGGGCATCTGGGGCATCGACGGGGGCTTGGGCACGATACGACCGGGCATTGTAGCCAGCGCGCGGCGCCGGGGCGTGCCGGCGGGTATGCTGCACGCCATGGACGACACCCTCAACGAGCTGAAGAACACGGGCCTGAAGGCGACCCAGCCGCGGCTGAAGATTCTGGAGATCTTCCAGACGTCCCAGCTGCGCCACCTGTCGGCCGAGGACGTGTACCGCCTGCTGGTGGCCGAGCATTCCGACATCGGCCTGGCCACGGTGTACCGCGTGCTGACGCAGTTCGAGCAGGCGGGGCTGCTCAGCCGCAACCACTTCGAGGCCGGCAAGGCGGTGTACGAGCTCAACGACGAGCAGCACCACGACCACCTGGTGTGCCTGGACTGCGGGCACGTCGAGGAGTTCTACGACGCCGAGATCGAGCAGCGCCAGAGCGCCATCGCGCGCGAGCGCGGCTTTACGCTGACCGACCACGCGCTGAGCCTGTACGCGCACTGCGACAAGCCGGTGTGCCCCTACCGCGGCAGCGCGCCGCCGCGCAAGGGGCCTTGAGCGCCGCGGCCCCTCACGCCGACGAGGCGCCGCCCTTTTCCATCGCCACGCGGTGGCGGTTGACGAACTCTTCGTAGGTGTCGATGCCGCGCAGCTGCAGGATGTGGTTGCGCACGGCGGCCTCCACCAGCACGGCGATGTTGCGGCCGGCCACCACCGGGATCACCACCTTGTGGATCGGCACGCCCAGCACGTCCTGCGACAGCGGCTCGTAGGGCAGGCGCTCGTAGTCGCGCTCCATGGTCTCGCGGCGCACCAGGTGCACGATCAGGCGCAGGCGCATGCGCCGGCGCACGGCCGCCTCGCCGAAGATGGCGCGGATGTCCAGCAGGCCGATGCCGCGCACCTCCAGCAGGTTTTGCAGCAGCTCGGGGCAGCGCCCCTCGATGGTGGTCTGGTTGATGCGAAACAGGTCCACCGCGTCGTCGGCCACCAGGCCGTTGCCGCGCGAGATCAGCTCCAGCCCCAATTCGCTCTTGCCCAGGCCGGATTCGCCGGTGATCAGCACGCCCAGGCCCAGGATGTCCATGAACACGCCGTGCATGGTGGTGCGGTCGGCAAAGTGCTTGGACAGGTAGGTGCGCAGCACGTCGATGACGAAGGCCGCCGACTCGTGGGTGGCGAACAGCGGAATCTGCGCGCGCTCGCACATGCTGACCAGCGCGTCCGGTGCCTGCTGGTTCTCGCACAGCACCAGCACCGGCGGCTCCAGCGTGACGATGCGCGCGATGCGCCGCGCGCCGTCCTCGGGCGAGCATTCGCTGATGTAGCGCACCTCGCGCTCGCCCAGGATCTGCAGGCGGTAGGGGTGGATGTAGTTCAGGTAGCCCACCAGGTCGGCACCCGAGCGCGCCTGGCGCACCACCACCTCGTCGAAGCGCCGTTCGGACGCGCCCTGGCCGGCCACCCAGTGCCAGCGCAGCGATTCGCGGTGGTCCTCGAACAGGACGTCGGCGCTGATGACGGTGGGTTTCATGCCGTCGTGACGCGGGGCGGAGGTGAAGCGGAAGCGGCGCTCAGCCGCCCTGGGCCGAATGCCAGTCGGCGATCAGCGCGTGCAGCTGCTCGGCCGTGGGCGCGGTCTTGATGCGCTCGCGCAGGCTGGCGTCCGACAGCAGCTCGGCGATCTCGGACAGGATCTCCAGGTGCTTTTGCGTCGCCGCCTCGGGCACCAGCAAGAAGATCAGCAGGCCCACCGGCTGCTCGTCGGGGGCGTCGAAGCCGATCGGCTGCGCCAGCTGCAGCACCGCCGCCATCGGCGCCTTCAGGCCCTTGATGCGCCCGTGCGGAATGGCCACGCCATGGCCCAGGCCGGTGGAGCCCAGGCGCTCGCGCGCGAACAGGCTGTCGGCGATCAGCGCGCGCGACAGCCCGTGCAGGTTCTCGAACAGCAGGCCGGCTTCCTCGAACGCGCGCTTCTTGCTGGTGACCTCGATGCCCACCAGCACCTGCGCGGCGGGAAGGATGGATGCAAGTCGATTCATGAAGGGGTGCGACAGCGTGGAGCGCCCATGTTACGCCAGCCGGCCGGCGCGCTGTCAAGCCGCGCGGTGCCGCGTGGGCGCTGGCTCATGCATGAGCCCGAGGGCCATCGAGTCATCGAAAAGAAAGCCGCCCGAAAAGAGGCGGCTGTGTAAGTGGAGTCGGTTGCAGGTGTTTTTATTTGCGAATCTTACATCAGATGTTTGCCGGCCACCCGGTCCACCGTCTGGCGCCGGTCCTTGTCGCGCACCAGCTGGCGATCGAGCTTGTCCATCAGTTCATCCACGGCGGCGTACAGGTCTTCGTGCGCACTCTCGGCATACAGCTCGCCGCCCTTGACCTTGATGTTGCATTCCGCGCGCTGGCGTCGGTCCTTTTCCTTCAGGTTGTCCACCGACAACAGCACCCGCACGTCCATCACCTGATCGAAATGCCGCGTGATCCGGTCCAGCTTGCCAGACACGTATCCGCGCAGCGCCGGGGTCACTTCCAGGTGGTGTCCGCTGATCGTCAAGTTCATACCAATCTCCTTGCTTGCGATGGGTGGCCGCCACGGGCACGTGCGGGTGGCGACCACCGGCCCATGCACGACGCCTGGCAGCGCGCCAAGCGAGCCGTGCGATGCCATGATGCCCCCGATCCGCGGCCAGTGCAATCCCGCGGTGGCGCCCGGGGTGGTGCCATAATCGCCGCCGTTGAACCAAGCCAAGAAAGCACATCGTGGAATCCATTCCCAGTTGGTAGCTTTCGCCTCCCTGGAACGCTGGCACGGGGGGCCGAAAGCCCGCCCTGACCCATCCGCCAGACGCTTGCACCCCGCTGCAGGGAGAGCCTCATGTTGAACGTCTTCACGCTGTCGAACGGCCGCCTGTTCCAGGAAGAAATCGAATCGCTGGAAGAGCTGTCGCGCTTCCACCCCATCTGGGTCGACCTGGAAGAGCCCACACCCGAGGAAAAGCGCTGGGTCAAGCAGTATTTCGGCCTGTCGATCCCCGAGGACGCGATCGACGAGGACATCGAGGAGTCGGCGCGCTTTTACGCCGAGGACAACGGCGAGCTGCACATCCGCAGCGACTTCCTGGTGGCCGACCCGGACGCGCCGCACCAGGTGCGCGTGGCCTTCATCCTCAACATCGTCAATGAGCAGCTGCGCAGCCAGGGCGTGCTGTTTTCCATCCACGACGAGACCGTGCCCGCGTTTCGCCTGCTGCGCATGCGCGCGCGCCGCATGCCCGGCCTGCTGACGGACGCCAAGGAGGTGCTGCTCAAGCTGCTGGACGCCGACGCCGAATACTGCGCCGACACGCTGGAGGGCATCTACGACGACCTGGAGGCGGCCGGCAAGAAGGTGCTGGACGACAACATCAGCGACGAGATGGCCAGCGAGGTGCTGGCCACCATTGCGCGCCAGGAAGACATGAACGGGCGCATCCGCCGCAACGTGATGGACACGCGCCGCGCCGTCAGCTTTCTGATGCGCAGCAAGATGCTGGACGCCGAGCAGTTCGAGGAGGCGCGCCAGATCCAGCGCGACCTGGACTCGCTGGACAGCCACACCACCTTCCTGTTCGACAAGATCAACTTCCTGATGGACGCCACCGTCGGCTTCATCAACATCAACCAGAACAAGATCATCAAGATCTTCTCGGTGGCCAGTGTGGCCCTGCTGCCGCCGACGCTGATCGCCAGCATCTACGGCATGAACTTTCGCAACATGCCCGAGCTGGAGCACCCCCTGGGCTACCCTTTCGCGCTGGCGCTGATGATCGCCAGTGCGCTGCTGCCGATGTGGTACTTCCGCCGGCGCGGCTGGCTGAAATAGCCCCTGGGTGTTCTCCCTCGCCCTCCGGGAGAGGGTTGGGGTGAGGGCGAGCGTTTTTGGACAAAACGTGGCCCTGGCCCGCGTCCAGCAAGCGCCAACAGCTATGCAAATCAGAGCGACTGGAAATACGCCTCCAGCACCGCCGCGCTGACCGGGCTGGCCACGCGGGCGACGAAGCGGCTGAAGTCGACGTGCGCGCTGTCGTCGGCGCGGTCCGAGATGGTGCGCAGGGCGGCAAAGGGCAGGCCGTAGTCGTGGCACACTTGGGCCACGGCGGCGCCTTCCATCTCCACCGCCAGCGCGTCGGGCAGGGCGGCGCGCAGCGCGGCGCTGTCGGCGGCGGCGGCAACGAAGCGGTCGCCGGTGACGACCAGGCCCTGGTGCAGGCGCGCCGCGTGCAGCGCGAACTCGCGCGTCACGCCCGCGCCCAGCGTGGCCTCGGGCCGCGCCAGCACGGCCTGCGCGGCGCGCGCCAGCGCGTCGGACAACGCGGCATCGGTGGCGAAGCGCGCGCGCCCGTACAGCGGCACCTCGTGGCGCGCAAACAGCGGCGAGGCGTCCATGTCGTGCTGCAGCAACTCGCGCGCCAGCACGAGGTCGCCCACGCGCACGTGCGCGGCCAGCCCGCCGGCGACGCCGGTGAAGACGATGCGGTCGACGCCGAAGCGCTCGATCAGGATCGTGGCCGTGGTGGCGGCCGCCACCTTGCCCACGCGCGCCAGCACCGCCACCAGCGCGTGCCCGTGCCAGTGGCCGCACCAGAAGTCGCGCCCGGCCACCGGCGCGCGCTGCTCGTCGGGCAGGCGCTGCAGCACGGCCGCCAGCTCGTCGTGCAGCGCGCTGACGATGCCGATGCGGGGCACTTCGTTCATCCCCGGCGCTGCGCGCCACCCGCCCCGCATGACACCCACGGAGCCGGGCGGCCGCGGAGCAGGCCACGCCAGCGATCGCCGTGGCCGGGGTCGCCCCGGTCACTGGCGATGCCCCCTGGAGGGGGGAGGCGCAACATCGCGCAGCGAGTGGAGCGACGGGGGTGGGTCATCATTTGTCGCGCAGCTCGCGCCGCAGCACCTTGCCGACGGGCGTCTTGGGCAGGTCGGCGCGGAACTCGATGATGCGCGGGCGCTTGTAGCCGGTGAGGTTGTCGTGGCAGTACTGGCGCACGGCGTCCTCGGTCAGGGCCGGGTCCTTCTTGACGATGACCAGCTTGACCGCCTCGCCCATCTTCTCGTCCGGCACGCCGACGGCGGCCACCTCCAGCACGCCGGGCATGGCAGCCACCACGTCCTCGATCTCGTTGGGGTAGACGTTGAAGCCGCTCACCAGGATCATGTCCTTCTTGCGGTCGACGATCTTGGTGTAGCCGCGCTCGTCCATGATGCCGATGTCGCCGCTCTTGAAGAAGCCGTCGGGCGTCATGACCTTGGCCGTCTCGTCGGGGCGCTGCCAGTAGCCGGCCATCACCTGCGGGCCCTGGATGGCGATCTCGCCGGGCTGGCCCAGCGGCACCTCGACACCGTTGTCGTCCAGGATCTTGATGGTCGTGCTGGGCAGCGGCAGCCCGATGGTGCCGGTGAAGGCCTTGGACGTCACCGGGTTGCAGGTGGCCGATGGGCTGGTCTCCGACAGGCCGTAGCCCTCGCAGATCGGGCAGCCGGTCTTTTCCAGCCACAGCTTGGCCACGGCGCTCTGCACGGCCATGCCGCCGCCCACCGACACCTTCAGGTTCTTCCAGTCGACGGTGCCGAAGTCGGGGTGGTGCGCCAGGCCGTTGAACAGCGTGTTGACGGCCGGAAAGGTGTGGATGGTCTCCTTGGACAAATCCTTCAGCACCGAGGGCAGGTCGCGCGGGTTGGGGATCAGGATCAGCAGGCCGCCGGTGCGCAGCGACAGCATCATGCCCACGGTGAAGGCGAAGATGTGATAGAGCGGCAGCGCGCAGACACAGGTGGACTGCTGGTCCTTGGGCACGGTGTCCATCGCCGGCTGATTCCAGGCCTCGGACTGCAGCACGTTGGCGATGATGTTGCGGTGCAGCAGCATGGCGCCCTTGGCCACGCCCGTGGTGCCGCCGGTGTACTGCAGCACGGCGATGTCGTCCGGGCCGATGGCCGGCGCCTTGAAGGTGGCGGCGCGGCCCTGGGCCACGGCGTCGTTGTAGCGCACCGCGCCCGGCAGGCTGAAGGGCGGCACCAGCTTCTTGACCTTGCGCACCACGTAGTTCACCAGCGTGCCCTTGAGCCAGCCCAGCCGGTCGCCCATCGAGGCCAGCACCACGTGCTTGACGGGCGTTTTGGCGATGCACTGCGCCAGCGTGGCGGCGAAGTTCTCGATGATGATGATGGCCTTGGCGCCCGAGTCGGTCAGCTGGTGCTCCAGCTCGCGCGCGGTGTACAGCGGGTTGACGTTGACCACCACGTAGCCGGCGCGCAGCACCGCCGCCACCGCGGCCGGGTACTGCGGCACGTTGGGCATCATCAGCGCCACGCGCTCGCCCTTGGCCAGACCCAGACCCTGCAGGTAGGCGGCCAGCGCGCGGCTTTGCTGGTCGGTCTCGGCGTAGCTGACGCTGTGGCCCATGAAGCGGTAGGCCGTGCGATCGGCGTACTTGCCGAAGCTCTCCTCCAACAGCTCCACCAGCGAGCCGTAGGCCGACGGGTCGATGTCCGCCGGCACGCCCTCGGGGTAGCCACTCAACCAGATGCGCTCGCTCATGCCAGAAATCCTCCGTGGGGTTGGTCGGGAAAAGGGGGAAATGCAAGCCATTGTGACCGGCGCCGGCGTGCCCGGTGCCGGCCGGGGTCAAAAAGACGACAAATGGAGAAGTCGACAGGCGAAAAAAAGCGAGGCACGCCGTGCCTCGCCGCTGCGCGCGCGCCGAATGCGCGGCTTATTCGATCGCCTTGGTGATCTCTTCCACCACCTTCTTGGCGTCGCCGAACACCATCATGGTCTTGTCCATGTAGAACAGCTCGTTGTCCAGCCCCGCATAGCCGGCCGCCATGGAGCGCTTGTTGACGATCACGGTCTTGGCCTTGTAGGCCTCCAGGATCGGCATGCCGTAGATCGGGCTGCCCTTTTGCAGCGCGGCGGGGTTCACCACGTCGTTGGCGCCCAGGATCATGGCCACGTCGGCCTGGCCGAACTCGCCGTTGATGTCGTCCATCTCGAACACCTGGTCGTAGGGCACCTCGGCCTCGGCCAGCAGCACGTTCATGTGGCCGGGCATGCGGCCGGCCACGGGGTGGATGGCGTACTTGACGTCGATGCCCTTGTCGGTGAGCTTTTGCACCATTTCTTTCACCGCATGCTGCGCGCGCGCCACCGCCAGGCCGTAGCCGGGCACGATGATCACGCTGTCGGCGTTACCCAGCATGAAGGCCACGTCGTCGGGGCTGCCGCTCTTGACCGGGCGCTGCTCCTGCT
The DNA here is from genome assembly GCA_017307865.1 of Burkholderiales bacterium. Lineage (GTDB taxonomy): Bacteria > Pseudomonadota > Gammaproteobacteria > Burkholderiales > Burkholderiaceae_C > Ottowia > Ottowia pentelensis. The sequence goes on from JAFKGE010000047.1 coordinate 27,999, forward strand.
TGCCGCCGGCGGTGGCCGTCTCGCCGCCGAAGCCGCCCAGGATCACGCTCAGGAAGGCGCGGTTCATCGCCTTGCACATGATGAAGGACAGGATGGCGCCCGAGCTGCCCACCAGCGAGCCGGCGATGATCAGCATGCTGTTGTTGAGCGAAAAGCCGATGCCGGCCGCCGCCCAGCCCGAGTAGCTGTTGAGCATGGAGATCACCACCGGCATGTCGGCGCCGCCGATCGGGATGATCAGCGTCACGCCGATGACGAAGCCCAGCAGGCACACCAGCGCGAAGTCCCAGTTGCTTTGCGAGTGCCAGAAGCCGTAGATGAAGAAGATCGCCGCCAGGCCCAGCAGCAGGTTCAGCCAGTGCTGGCCGGCAAACTGCACCGGCGCGCCCTGGAACAGCCGGAACTTGCTCTTGCCCGACAGCTTGCCCCAGGCGATCACCGAGCCGCTGAAGGTGACCGCGCCGATGAAGGCACCCAGCGCCAGCTCGATGCGGTTGCCGCCCGGAATGGCCTCGCCCACCTGCGCCACGATGCCCAGCGCGTGCGGCTCGATCACCGTGGCTGCCGCGATGCACACCGCCGCCAGGCCGATCATGCTGTGGAAGAAGGCGATCAGCTCGGGCATCTGGGTCATCTCGACCGTCTTGGCGCGCCAGGCGCCGTAGCCGCCGCCGATGACCAGGCCCAGCAGCACCCAGCCCAGGCCGGCCATGGAGCCCGAGAGCTTGACGATCAGCGCCGCCGTGGTCAGCACGGCAATCGCCATGCCGACCATGCCGAACAGGTTGCCGCGGATCGACGAGGTGGGGTGCGACAGGCCCTTCAAGGCCTGGATGAAGCAGACGCTGGCGATCAGGTACAGCAGCGCGACGAGGTTCATGCTCATGCCATCCGCTCCTTATTTTGCAGCGCCTTGCGCTTGTTCCGCCTTGGCTGGGCGCTCTTTTTTCTTGAACATCTCGAGCATGCGCCGGGTCACCAGGAAGCCGCCGAAGATGTTGACCGAGGCCAGCGCCACCGCCGCCACGCCCAGCAGCTTGGGAAACCAGTCGCCGGTCAGCGCGGCGGCCAGCATGGCGCCGACCACGACGATGGCCGAGATGGCGTTGGTGACGGCCATCAGCGGCGTGTGCAGCGCCGGCGTGACGGTCCACACCACGTGGTAGCCCACGTAAATGGCCAGCACGAAGATGGTCAGGTTGATCAGGGTGTGGGATACGACATCCATGGGTGGGCTCCTCGAAATCTCGGGTCGGGCCGCGCGGCGCGGGCCTATTGGCGGTCGGCGCGCGGGGCGCGGGCGGGCGGCGGCGCGGGCGGGTTCACCTGCACGGCGGTGGCGGCGGGCGGCGCCGTCACCACCGCCGGCGCGGCGGCGGGCGCGGGCGTGGCCAGCGGGGCTGAAAACGGAAACGGCGGCACGCGCAGCGCGCCCCCGGCGGCGGCGGCCTGCGTGGCGTGCGCGAACTGGCGCGCCCAGGCCTGGCCGGTGCCGCCGCTGACCAGAAAATCGTAGTTGTTGCGCGTCACCGGCTCCAGCAGCGCCGGGTTGACCAGCGCCACGGCCTCCACCGCGTCGCCGGTGCCCGTGGCGCGGTCGCTGATCCAGGCACGCGGGCGCGCGGCCCAGCCGCGGGCGTCGATCCAGCGCTCCAGCACCGGGTTTTGCTGCTGCAGCCAGTGGTCGAAGTCGGCGTCGCGGCGCATGCGCAGGCAGCCGGCGGCGTCCTTCACGTCCAGCCGGCCGGGCGCGGCGCAGCTGCTGCCGCCGCCGGCCACGCGCTGCACCAGCACCAGCGCCAGCCACTGGCCGTCGGCGCGCTGCAGGCCGGCCACGCGCGTGGGCACGCTGGCGCCGCTGGCGGGCGCGGGGCCCACGCCGGCCAGCCAGGGCGCGTCGTAGGCGCCCAGGTCGTACCAGCGGCCGATGGCGCTGGGCGGCACCTCGATGGCGGGGGCGGATTCGGCGCCCTGCGGTGCGGCGGCCACGGCCGGGCCGCCGGCCGGCGCCGAGGCCAGCGGGGCGTTGGCGCAGGCGCCCAGCACCAGCGCGGCGGCCAGCGCCAGGCCGGTGGCGCCGCGGCGAAGAAGAGGGGAGGAAGCGATCATGGGCATGGCGCGGGGCGGCGCGTCAGGACTTGCGGGTGACGGCGCCCTGGTGCGCCATCAGGCAGGCGGCGACGATGTCGTCTTCCGGGTCGATGCGAAAGGCGCTGGCCGGCTCGCCCTTGGGTGCCGGCGGCAGCACCAGCTTGAGAAAGTCGAGCACGTTGCGCGCGTACAGGCTGCTGGCGTCGGCACCCACCAGCGCGGCCAGGTTGGTCTCGCCGACGATCACCACGCCGTGCTTCATCACGGTCTGGTCGGCCACCGTCAGCGGGCAGTTGCCGCCCACCGTGCCGTCGGCGTTGGGCGCGCCCTTGCCGGCCGCCATGTCGATGATGACCGAGCCGGGCTTCATGCTCTTGACCATGTCCTCGGTGATCAGCACCGGCGCGGCGCGGCCGGGGATCAGCGCGGTGGAGATCACCACGTCGGCCTGGGCCACCCGCTTGGCGACCTCGACCTTCTGCCGGTCGAGCCAGCTTTGCGGCATCGGCCGGGCGTAGCCGCCCACGCCCTCGGCGGCTTCTTTCTCCTCGGCGGTCTCGTAGGGCACGTCGATGAACTTGCCGCCCAGCGATTCGATCTGCTCCTTCACGCTGGGGCGCACGTCGCTGGCCTCGATGACGGCGCCCAGGCGCTTGGCGGTGGCGATCGCCTGCAGGCCGGCCACGCCCACGCCCAGGATGACCACGCGCGCCGCCTTCACGGTGCCGGCGGCCGTCATCAGCATGGGAAAGAACTTCTGGTAGCGGTCGGCCGCCATGATGACGGCCTTGTAGCCGGCGATGTTGGCCTGGGATGACAGCACGTCCATGCTTTGCGCGCGCGTGGTGCGCGGCGCGGCTTCGAGCGCGAAGGCGGTCAGGTTGGCGGCGGCCAGGCGCTGCAGGCCCTCGGCGTTGAAGGGCTCCAGCATGCCCACCAGCACCGCGCCCGGCTTCATCTGCGCCAGCTCGGCCGGTGCCGGGCTGCGCACCTTCAGCACCATGTCGGCGCCTAGGGCGGCGGCGCCGTCCACCAGCTGCGCGCCGGCGGCGGCATAGGCCTCGTCGGTCACGCTGGCGCGCACGCCGGCGCCGGCCTGCACGCTCACCGCATGGCCCTGCGCCACCAGTTTCTTGACCGTTTCCGGGGTCGCGGCCACGCGGCTTTCGCCGGCGGCCGTTTCGGCGGGGACGCCAATCAGCATGAAATCTTCTCCTCGTACAAGCGCTTGCGCGAAGCGGTCCGGCGCGAGCCCGCGGCCCAGTCCGGCGGGCGGGGCCTCGGCCCACGGTGTCGGGGGGCCATTGTGCTTGATTTCGGCTGGCCTACCCGGTTACGCCGTGTCGCGCCCGGACGGCTCTGCATAATCGGCGCCATGAGCAAGCCCCGTTGGAGGCCGCGCGTCACCGTCGCGGCCGTGATCGAGCAGGACGGCCGCTACCTGCTGGTGGAGGAAAACACCGCGGACGGCCTGCGCCTGAACACCCCCGCCGGCCACCTGGAGCCGGGCGAGTCGCCGCAGGACGGCGCGGTGCGCGAGGCGCTGGAGGAAACCGCGCGCGTCTTCACGCCCAGCGCCCTGCTGGGGGTGTACCTGGCCGCCTCGCCCGACGCCCAAGGGCAGCCCACCACCTGGCTGCGCATCACCTACTGCGGCACGGCGGGCGAGCCCCAGCCCGGCCGCGCGCTGGACGCCGGCATCGTGCGCACCCTGTGGCTGACGCCCGAGGGGCTGCGCGCCAGCCAGGCCCGCCACCGCAGCCCGCTGGTGCTGCGCTGCGTGGAAGACCACCTGCGCGGCCAGCGCTTCGGCCTGGATGCGGTGCAGGCGCACGCCTCGGCGCTGGGTTTGAAGTGAAATCGGCCCCTGACGCCCGCCGGATGTGCGCGAGCAGCTATCAATATCGTAGTAATGGCGGGTGATGTGCTGACCTGGGCCGTGCTGGCGGCGGCGGCGTTCGGCGCCGGCGTGCTCAACGCCATGGCCGGCGGTGGCACCTTTCTGACCTTTCCGGCGCTGGTGTGGGCGGGCGTGCCGCCGATCGCGGCCAACGCCACCAGCGCGCTGGCGGTGTGCCCGGGCTACTTCGGCAGCGTGGCGGGCTTTCGGCGCGAGCTGGCGGCCCTGCCGCGCGCGCTGCTGGGGCGCGAAATGGCGATCAGCGCCGTCGGCGGCGTGGCCGGCGCCCTGCTGCTGCTGGTGACGCCGCCCCAGGTGTTTGCCGGCGTGGTGCCCTGGCTGCTGCTGCTGGCCACCGTGCTGTTCGCCGCCGGCCCGCGCCTGGCGCGCTGGAGCGCGGGCGAGGGCGGCAGCCGCCTGGCCGCCTGGCGCGCGCCCGGCCTGCTGCTGGCGACGGCCTACGGCGGTTACTTCAACGGCGGCGTCGGCATCCTGTTGCTGGCGCTGTACCTGCTGGTCGGCGAGACGCGGCTCACCACCGCCAACGCGCTCAAGAACCTCAACTCGTCCGTGCTGTCGGTGCTGTCGGTGGCCGCCTTCGCCCTGGGCGGCGCCATCGTCTGGGGGCCGGCGCTGCTGATGGCCGTGTTCGCCACCGTCGGCGGCGTGGCCGGCGCCCGCCTGGCCCGGCGCCTGCCGACAGCCTGGGTGCGCGCCATCGTCATCGCCACGGGGCTGGTGATGAGCGTGCTGTTCTTCGTGCGGGCGTAGGCGCTTCAGCCGATCGGCGCGCCGGGCGCCGGCTCAGCCGCGGCTCACTTGATCCACAGGCGCACGGCGTCCCAGGCGCGGCCCAGGAAGCCCGACTCCTTGACGGCGTCCAGCGCCACCAGCGGCACCTCGGCCAGGGGCTGGCCGTTCTGCGTGATCTTGAGCGTGGCCACCACCTGGTCCTTCTTGAAGGGGGCGATCAGCGGCTCGGGGCGCGCCACCTCGGTCTTGACCTGGGCGGCGCTGCCGGCGGGCACCGACACCACGATCGGCGTCAGGCTGCCCAGCTTGAGCTCGCTGGTCTTGCCCTTCCAGACGCGCGGCGTGGCCACGGCCTGGCCGGCGTCGAACAGCTTGACGTCTTCCCAGGCGGTGTAGCCCCAGTTGAGCAGCTTCTGCGATTCGTTGGCGCGCGCGCTGTCGCTGGTGGCGCCCAGCAGCACCGACACCAGGCGGCGGCCCTTGAGGTTGGGAAAGTCGCGCGCCGCGGTGGCCACCAGGCAGTAGCCGGCGGCCTTGGTGTGGCCGGTCTTCAGGCCGTCCACCGTGGGGTCGCGAAACAGCAGGGTGTTGCGGTTGGTGTCGTTGCTGGCCGGGGTGCCGGGGTAGCGGTACTTCTTGATGGCGAAGTACTTCACGTCCTCCGGAAAGTCCTGCATCAGCCGCGCCGACAGCGCGGCCAGGTCGCGCGCGGTGGTGACGTGGGCCGGGTCGGGCAGGCCGTCGACGTTGACGTAGTGCGTGTTCTTCAGGCCCAGCGCCTTGGCCTGGTCGTTCATCATCTCGACGAAGCGCTCCACCGTGCCGCCCACGCCCTCGGCCAGGGCCACGGTGGCATCGTTGCCCGACTGCACCAGCATGCCCTTGATCAGGTCTTCCACCGGCACCTGCATCTTGGGGTCGATGAACATGCGCGAGCCGGGCGTCTTCCAGGCGCGCTCGCTCACCGGCAGCGTCTGCGTCAGGCTGACCTTCTTGGCGCGCAGGGCGTCGAACACCACGTAGGCGGTCATCAGCTTGGTGAGCGAGGCCGGCTCCACCGGCGCGTCCATGTCCTTGCCGGCCAGGATCTGGCCCGAGCTGAGGTCCATCAGCAGGTAGGCCTTGGCGGCGACCTCGGGCGGCTGCGGCGCCTGCGCGTGCGCCAGCAGCGCGGCGCTGGACAGGGTGAGGACGGCAAGGGAGCGGAGCAGGCGGTTCATCGGTTTGGGCAAGGGGGAAAAAATGTTGGGGTGGTTCAAGCGCGCACGTGGCGCATCACCAGGGACTTGAGCAGCGGCAGCTGCCCGTGAAAAAAGTGGCCGCCGCCGGGCACCACGGTGATCGGCAGGCTTTGCGGGCGCGCCCAGTCGAGCACGGCGGCCAGCGGCACGGTGTCGTCGCGCTCGCCATGGATGACCAGGGTGGCGGGGTGCAGTTCCGCCACGATCGGCGCCACCGCGAAGTTCTCGGCCGCCGTGCCGATGAGCACCACGCGCTCGATCGCGCGCCGGCCCTGCAGCGCGGCGACGGCCTGGCTGGCGACGAAGGCGCCGAAGGAGAAGCCCGCGATCAGCAGCGGCGCGGCGGCCGGCGCCTGCTGCTCGATGGCGGCCAGCATGTCCTGCAGCTCGCCGCGGCCCTCGTCGTAGGCGCCCTGGCTGGCGCCCACGCCGCGAAAATTGAAGCGCAGCGCGCGCCAGCCGCACTGCACGCAGGCGCGCGCCACGGTCTGCACCACCTTGTTGGTCATGGTGCCGCCAAACTGCGGGTGGGGGTGGGCGATGACGGCGGTGCCGCGCGGGGCGGCGCCGTCGGCCGGCAGGGGGGTGTCGAGCAGGGCCTCGATCGCGCCGGCGGGGCCGGGCAGCGTGAGCGATTGGGTCAAGGCGTTCATCAGCTATTTAAATTATAGCTACCGGCGCTTGCCACATCCGCGCCAGAACGTGAAAAAGCTTGTAAACGGCGGGGCGCGGGGCGGCGGCCGGGCTCAGCGGCCCACGTCCGGCGGCAGCAGCAGGCGCTCGACCACCTGGCCGTTCTTGAGGTGCGCCTCGATGATCTCGTCGATGTCGCTGCTGTCCACGTACGAGTACCAGGTGCCCTCGGGGTACACCACGGCCACCGGCGCGCCGGCGCAGCGGTCCAGGCAGCCCGACTTGTTGACGCGCACCTTGCCGACACCGGCCAGGCCCTCGGCCTTGACGCGCGCCTTGCAGTGATCGAAGGCGGCCTGGGCGCCGTGGTCGGCGCAGCAGTTTTCACCGTTGCTGCGCTGGTTCAGGCAAAAGAAGATGTGGCGCTGGTAGTAGGGCGGTGCGGCGGGGGTGCTCATGGCGCGATTTTAGGCACCGGCGTGCGCGCGAGGGTGCGCGCCGCCAGCCAGGCCAGCAGGGCAAAGGGCCACAGCCAGCCCAGCCACTGGGCCAGGCCGTAGAAATGAATGAAGCGCCCCTGCTCCCAGTTTTGCAGCGTGGCGGCAAAGTAGACATTGGGCGTGGCGCTGTTGAGCAGCGCCAGCTGGGCCAGCACGGCCAGCAGCAGGACGACGGCGCAGGCGCGCGGCGGCAGCGCCAGCAGCAGCAGCGCCGCCAGCGCCGCCAGCGGCAGGCCGTGCTGCACCGCCGGCGTCACCCAGGCCCAGGCGTTGACCGGCCCGTAGGACAGCGCCGTCGACAGGGTGGAGACAGCGATGCCCACGCCCAGCGCGGCCAGGGCAAAGGCGGCGCGCCGCCCGCGCGGCGCGATCACGCAGTAGCCCAGCAGGCAGGGCGCCAGCGCGCCCAGCGCGACGCTGGCCGCCTCGGCCCACGGCAGCATGGGCTGCAGCTCGATGTCGCGCACCGGCAGCCAGTCCAGGAAGGGCGTGCCCTGCAGCCAGTCGCCCAGCGCGGCCTCGCTGCGCTCGATCACCTGGCCCATGCCGAAGGCCACCGGCAGCGGAAACAGCAGGCCGATCGGCCACAGCGCCAGCAGCACCAGCGCGCCGCGCGCATCGCGCGCGAACCAGCGGCGGCGCACGCGTCGCCCGTGCTCGATGGCGCCCAGGCGATCGAGCAGCGCCGCGCCCAGCGCGCCCAGCAAGCCGCCCAGGGTGTTGAAGCCCAGGTCCACGTTGGAGGCCACGCGCAGCGGCAGGTAGGACTGCAGGCATTCCATGCTGAAGGACAGCGCCGCCGTGGCCAGGCTGGCCAGCAGCGCGGCCGTCCAGCGCGCGCGCGTGCGCAGCCGCAGCGCCAGCGTCAGCAAAAAGCCCATCGGCAAATAGCCCACCAGGTTGATCGCCAGGTCGAACCCCGTCCAGTACCGCGGCCAGGGCGCGCGCAGGTAGGCCCAGGGCACGATGCCCTGGTCGCGCCAGCCGGTGAACGGAAACAGGCTGGCGTAGACGATCAGCGCCGCGTACAGCAGGGTCAGCGGCCAGGCGGTGGAGGGCGGGTGGCGTCCCATGGCGGGCGCCTGGCTCGGTATCAAAACGGCTTGACCACCACCAGGATGACGGCGGCCAGCAGCCCCAGCACGGGCAGCTCGTTGAACCAGCGAAACCACACGTGGCCGGGCGCGGCCTGCCCGCGCTCGAAGCGCGCCAGCAGACGCGCGCAGGCCACGTGATAGACGATCAGCAGCGCCACCACCCCCAGCTTGGCGTGCAGCCAGCCGTTGCCCGGCCCCTGGCCGATGCCGTAGCCCAGCCACAGCCACAGGCCCAGGCCCAGCGCCGGCACGGCCAGCATGGTCATGAAGCGCAGCAGCTTGCGCGCCATCAACAGCAGGCGCGTGCGCTCGGCCGTCGACTGCGGCGGCACCATGGCCAGGTTGACGAAGATGCGCGGCAGGTAGAACAGGCCCGCGAACCAGCTGACCACGAACACGATGTGCAGGGCTTTGATCCACAACATGGGCTGAGTGTAGGCCGCTGCCGCGCAAGTTCCGCCGAACGGGCGGGCGGACAGGTACCAGTAAAAAACCCCAGCCGCGAACGGCTGGGGTCGAAAAGCCTGTCTGCTGTCACACATCAAGGCTCCCGCTCAGGGAGGAAAAGCGGGGGGCGACGAATCGCCCAAATGAACTATACCAAAAGTGTTCATGACTTTGCACAAAACCCATGAACTTTTCATGGGTGGCGGGATCGCGCGGTGCCGCCGGGTCGATCGCCAAGCGGCCATCGGCCGGCCCGCCGTTTGGGGCACAATTTTCCCCCATGACCCCTTTTGCACCCGCCCCGTTTCCCGCCCTGCGCCCGCGCCGCTTGCGCCGCGACGACTTCACCCGCCGCCTGGTGCGCGAGCACCGCCTGTCGGCCGACGACCTGATCTACCCCGTGTTCGTGCTCGACGGCAAGGGCAAGCGCCAGGCCGTGCCGTCCATGCCGGGCGTGGAGCGCCTGTCGCTGGACCTGCTGCTGCCGGTGGCCGAGGAGTGCGTGGCGCTGGGCATTCCCGTCATGGCGCTGTTTCCGGTGATCGACGCCAAGCTCAAGGACGACAGGGGCAGCGAATCGACCAACGCGCGCGGCCTGATCCCGCGCGTGGTGCGCGAGCTGAAAAAGCGCTTTCCCGAACTCGGCATCATGACCGACGTGGCGCTCGACCCCTACACCAGCCACGGCCAGGACGGCTGGCTGGACAAGAGCGGCTACGTGCTCAACGACGAGACCGTGGGCCAGCTGGTCAAGCAGGCGCTCGTGCAGGCCGCGGCCGGCGTGGACATCGTGGCGCCCAGCGACATGATGGACGGGCGCATCGGCGCCATCCGCCAGGCGCTGGAGGCCAAGGGTCACATCCACACCCGCATCATGGCCTACAGCGCCAAGTACGCCAGCGCCTTCTACGGCCCGTTTCGCGACGCCGTGGGCTCGGCCGGCAACCTGGGCCAGAGCGACAAGAAGGTCTATCAGATGGACCCCGGCAACGGCGACGAGGCGCTGCGCGAGGTCGCCATCGACCTGCAGGAAGGCGCCGACATGGTGATGGTCAAGCCCGGCATGCCCTACCTGGACGTGCTGCGCCGCGTGAAGGACGCCTTTCGCGTGCCCACCTTCGCCTATCAGGTCAGCGGCGAATACGCCATGCTCAAGGCGGCGGCGCAAAACGGCTGGCTGGACCACGACCGCGTGGTGATGGAGGCGCTGCTGGCCTTCAAGCGCGCCGGCGCCGACGGCGTGCTGACCTACTTCGCACGCGACGCCGCGCGATTGCTACGAAATAAATAGCTGTTCGCGCTTGTTCTACCTGTGCTAGAGGCCGATTTGGCATAAATTCGTGCACATCGTCGAGTTCACCGCCGGCAGCCTGCGCTTCGTCGACACCGTGCCGGCGCAGGCGCCGGCCGACGGCTTCGTGTGGGTGTACCTGGAGCGCGCCGAATACGCCGCCACCCTGGCCGAGCAGCAGGCGCTGGCGCAGCGCCTGGGCGGCTCGGCCCTGCTGGACGTGCATGCGCGCGACCTGGCCAACGAGACGCACCCGTCCAACTACGACGCCACCTCGGTGTACGACCGCATCGTGTTCCGGCGCCTGCCCACCGCCGACGAGGCGCGACTGGCGCCGCGCGGCGCCGACCTGGCGCGCATCGACTCGCGCGCGGTGGCCTTCGCGGTGTTCGACCGCCTGCTGGTCAGCGTGCATCCGCCCGGCTGCCCGACGGCGGTCGCCTTCATCGGGCGCCTGGCCACCGACGCGCGCCTGAGCGTGGAGGCGCAGGCCGTGCGCTCGCGCCTGCCGCAAAGCCCGGCCGACCTGGCGCTGCAGTTGATCAACCAGATGGTCGACAGCTACCTGGACCACCGCAAGGAGCTGACGCGCGCGATGGACGGCGTGCAGGACGCGCTGCTGCGCGCCGACGCGCGCGCCGGCACCTGGCCCGCGCTGATGCGCGCGCGCCAGCGCCTGCACTGGCTGCAGGAGCTGTGCGAGGAGCAGCAGGACGCCATGCAGGAATGGCTGGACACGCTGCGCGAGCAGCCGCTGTCGGACTACGCCGCCGACGCCACGCAGGCGCTGGCGCGGCGCGACCAGCTGGTGGCACGCGCGCGCGACGTGATGGAGCACATCGACCGCGTGCTGCACCACGCGCGCCGGCTGGAGCAGTCGGCCGAGACGGTGGTGCAGATCCACTTCAACGCGCAGGGCCAGCGCACCAACGACATCATGCGCACGCTGACGGCGATCACGGCGGTGTTCTTGCCGCTGAACCTGTTCACCGGCTTCTTCGGCATGAACTTCGACCACCTGCCGCTCATTCACAGCGGCATCGGCATGTGGGTGGCGCTGCTGCTGCTGCTGGCGCTGGCCTTGGCCATCGTGGTGCTGTTCTGGCGCCGGCGCTATCTCAGCCACGAGCGCGACGACGAGGTCTGAGAAGGTGTGAACGAGCCCCTCATGCCCGTCTTGATCGCCAAAACCCGCCCGCTCGGCGTTGCAAATGCTCGCCGTAGCTCTTGCTACGTCTGCGCTTTGCGCCTTGATCGGACGCGTTTTGACGCTCCTTTCGGGCACGCTGGATTCATTCATTCCATTTCCATATCAATAGATCAATAATATCCATGTCACCGATCCCGCAAGGAGAACGACATGGCAAGAACAGCCCGAGGTGCCGACAGTCTGGAGTCGGCCCGTCAAATGCTGGCCGGCGCACAGACCGCTGAGCAGCTTCGCC
>JAFKGE010000048.1 GCA_017307865.1 Burkholderiales bacterium
GCGAAGCTGCTCAGCGGTCTGTGCGCCGGCCAGCATTTGACGGGCCGACTCCAGACTGTCGGCACCTCGGGCTGTTCTTGCCATGTCGTTCTCCTTGCGGGATCGGTGACATGGATATTATTGATCTATTGATATGGAAATGGAATGAGGTCCGCGGCTCCAGACCTGCCTGCTCAGGTCTGGACGGACCGAAGAGCCGTCGCCTCTGGCGGCGAGCACGTGGCGCGTCAGCGCCATAGGGGGAGCGTTGTTTGGTGCGGCTGGCGGGGATCGAACCCACGACCCTCGGCTTCGGAGGCCGATACTCTATCCACTGAGCTACAGCCGCTTGAAGTGGAGCCGGGGATTATCGCCGATCAAGCGCCGGCGCCGGGCGCCATGGTCAGGCCAATGCCGCGCAGGTAGGCCGCGATGGCCACCTGGCCCGTGTCTTCCAGGTCGAAGCCGCCGTCCAGCAGCCAGTTGTAGATCAGGCCATGCATCATGGCGCCCAGCCCGTGCGCCAGTTGCAGCGCGGGCGCCGGCAGGCGCACGCGGCGCGCGGCGGCGGCGCGCTCGAGCAGTTGGCGCAGGCAGTCGGTGCTCATGCGCTGCAGGGCGACGTGGCGCTCCAGCGCCGGTGCCAGGTCCTGCGCGTGCTCGGCCTTCTGCATGACGATCTGCAGCACGCGGCGGGTCTGCGCGTCGTGCGCGATCTGGTGCAGGGCGTGGCGCACGTGCTCGCACCAGGGCGCCAGCACGTCGCCCTCGCGGGTCAGCAGTTCTTCCAGCTCGGCGCTGAGCGGCAGCGTGACGCGGTCCAGCATGGCGTTGAACAGCGCGGCCTTGTCCTTGAAGTGCCAGTACAGCGCGCCGCGCGTGACGCCGGCGGCGTGGGCGATGTCGGCCAGCGAGGTGCGCGACACGCCCTGCTGCAGGAACACGCGCTCGGCCGCGTCCAGCAGCGCGGTGCGGGTGGCAAGGGCGTCTTCCTTGGTGCGACGGGCCATGGCGGATGCTGGCGGGAATGAGAACAAGCCGCAACAAGGCGGAAGAATTTTTGATCGACTGATTATATACATCCATGAATGTATGTATAATTTCCCTGCTGCACGCCGCACAATAGTCCCTTTCGCCCGCCAGCCGCCCAAGCCGCGTGCCCTCGGGCCACGCCCATGCATCGCGCCCCCGACCGTTTCAGGCGCGGTTCCTTTTTGACTTTCATCAAGACCACCATGACGTCCGAACCTCAAGCCGCTCGCTCTTTTTCGACGCACCGCCTGGCCGCCGCCGGCGCCCTCGTCGTGCTGGCCGCCACGCTGGCCGCGTGCGGCGACAAGTCCGGCGCGGCCGCGGATCACGGCGGCGGCGGCGCACCCCCGCCGCCCGAAGTGGGCGTGGTGACGGTGCAGCCGGGCACGGTGCAACTGAGCACCGAGCTGCCGGGCCGGCTGGAGCCCTCGCGCGTGGCGCAGGTGCGCGCCCGCGCCAACGGCATCCTGCTCAAGCGCACCTTCGTCGAGGGCAGCGACGTCAAGGCCGGCCAGGTGCTCTACCAGATCGACGCGGCGCCCTACGACGCCGCCCTGCAAAGCGCGCAGGCGCAGCTGGCGCAGGCGCAGGCGCAGCTGGCGCAGGCCAGCGCGACGGCCACGCGCTACAAGCCGCTGGTGGCCGCCCGCGCCGTGAGCCAGCAGGACTACGACGCCGCGGTGGCGGCCGAGAAGGCGGCCCAGGCACAGGTGGCCGCCGGCCGCGCCGCCGTGCGCACGGCGCGCATCAACCTGGGCTACGCCACGGTGACGGCGCCCATCTCGGGGCGCATCGGCCGCTCGCTGGTGACCGAGGGCGCCCTGCTGAGCGCGCAGTCGGCCACCGAACTGGCGACCATCCAGCAGATCAACCCGCTGTACCTCAACATCACCCGGCCCGCCACCCAGGTGCTGCAACTGCGCGAGGCGCTGCGCTCTGGCCAGCTGGCGCGCTCGGGCAAGACCGAGGCCGCGCGCGTGCAGGTGCTGCTGGAAAACGGCCAGACCTATGGCGAGCCCGGCCGCCTGCTGTTCACCGACCTGACGGTGGACCCGACCACCGGCCAGGTGAGCCTGCGCGCCGAAGTGCCCAACCCGCAGGGCCTGCTGCTGCCGGGCATGTACGTGCGCGCGCGCCTGCAGCAGGCCGACGTGGACAACGCCATCCTGCTGCCGCAACAGGCCGTCACGCGCGGCGGCCCCAAGGGCGACACGGTGATGGTGGTGGGCGCGGACGGCTCGTTCGCGCCGCGCACCGTCAAGATCGGCGAGGCGCAGGGCACGCAGTGGATCGTGCTCGACGGCCTGAAGGCCGGCGAGCAGGTGATGGTGGACGGCTTCATGAAGCTGTCGCCCGGCTTGAAAGCCGTCAAGCCCGTTCCTTTCAAGCCAAATCAGCCCTCAGCCGGCGCTGGACAAGCGCCAGCAGCTACTGATTCTGCAGCATCCACACCGCCTGCGGCGGTCGCCGCCTCGGCCCCTGCCGCCGCCGCGTCGCGCTGATCGGACACGAGCGACCGATCATGCCCAAGTTTTTCATCCACCGTCCCATCTTTGCCTGGGTCATCGCGATTTTCGTGGTGGTCGCGGGCATCGTCTCGATCACGCAGCTGCCGGTGTCGCAATACCCGTCGGTGGCGCCGCCCACCATCCGCGTGATGACCTCCTACCCCGGCGCCAGCGCCGAGACCATCGACGAGACCGTGATCTCGCTCATCGAGCGCGAGATGAACGGCGCCGAAGGCCTGATGTACATGGAGTCCACCTCGCCGGCCGGCGGCTTCGCGCAGCTGACGCTGACTTTCAAGCCCGGCACCGACCCGAACATCGCCCAGGTCGAGGTGCAAAACCGCCTGGCACGCGCCGAGCCGCGCCTGCCCGACCTGGTCAAGCGCACCGGCGTGCGGGTGGACAAGGCGACCGCCAACTTCCTGATGGTGGTGTCCTTCGAGTCCAAGGGCAGCGCCACGCGCGACGACGTGGCCGACTACGTCAACCGCAACATCCTGCCCGAGCTGCAGCGCGTGCCGGGCGTGGGCGGCGTGCAGCTGTTCGCCTCCGGCCGCGCCATGCGCGTGTGGATCGACCCGGCCAAGCTGGAGGGCTACGGCCTGACGCCGGCGGACGTCAACGCCGCCATCACCAGCCAGAGCATGCAGATTGCCGGCGGCGCGCTGGGCGACACGCCCAGCCTGCCGGGCCAGAGCATCAACGCTCTCATCAACGTGCCGAGCGGGCAGCTGGAAACGCCCGAGGAGTTCGGCAACGTGGTGCTGCGCGCGCGCGCCGACGGCTCGACGGTGCGCATCCGCGACGTCGCCCGCGTCGAGCTGGGGGTGGAAACCTACGCCTTCCAGTCGCGCCAGAACGGCCAGCCCGCGGTGGCGGTGGCCGTGCAGCTGACGTCCAGCGGCAACGCCATGGCCACGGCCGCGGCCATCAAGCAGCGCATGAGCGAGCTGCAGGCCTTCCTGCCCGAAGGCGTGAGCTGGTCGGTGCCCTACGACACCTCCAAGTTCGTCGAAATCTCCATCGACAAGGTGGTGCACACGCTGCTCGAAGCCATCGTGCTGGTGGTCATCGTGATGTTCGTGTTCCTGCAGAACTGGCGCTACACGCTGATCCCGACCATCGTGGTGCCGATCGCGCTGCTGGGCACCTTCGCGGTGATGCTGGCGGCCGGCCTGTCGATCAACATCCTGGCCATGTTCGCCATGGTGCTGGTGATCGGCATCGTGGTGGACGACGCCATCGTGGTGGTGGAGAACGTCGAGCGCATCATGGCCGAGGAAGGGCTGCCGCCCAAGGCGGCCACCATCAAGGCGATGAGCCAGATCTCGGGCGCGGTGGTCGGCATCACGGTGATCCTGGTGTCGGTGTTCACCCCGCTGGCCTTCTTCAGCGGCGCCACCGGCAACATCTACCGCCAGTTCGCCATCGTGATGGCGACCTCGATCGCGTTTTCGGGCTTCTTCGCGCTGTCGCTCACGCCGGCGCTGTGCGCGACCTTGCTCAAGCCCATTCCCAAGGGCCACGCGCACGACAAGAAGACCGGCTTCTTCGGCCCCTTCTTCAACTGGTTCAACCGCGTTTTCGGCCGCGCCACGCGAAGCTACGAGGGCGGCATGGTGCGCGTGATGCGCCGCAGCTGGGTCATGGTCGGCGTGTACGCGGTCATCATCGCCTGCGTGGCCTTTCTGTTCATGCGCCTGCCCACCGCCTTCCTGCCGACCGAGGACCAAGGCAACGTGATCGTCAACGTGCAACTGCCGCCGGGTGCCACGCAGGAGCGTACCGTCGCGGTCATGAAGCAGGTCGAGGACTACATGATGAAGCAGCCCGAGGTCGAGAACATGGTCGGCATCATCGGCTTCAGCTTCTCCGGCACCGGGCAGAACATGGCGCTGGCCTTCGCCACGCTGAAGGACTGGAGCGAGCGCACCAAGCCGGGGGAAAGCGCCCAATCGCTGGCCGGGCGCGCCACCGGTGCGCTGCAGAGCATCCGCGACGCCTTCGTGATCGTCATCACGCCGCCGGCCATCCCCGAGCTGGGCACCGGCAGCGGCTTCGCCTTCCGCCTCCTGGACCGCAACGGCATGGGCCACGACGCGCTGGTGGCGGCGCGCGGGCAGCTGCTGGGCATGGCCGCGCAAAGCAAGATCCTGGCCGGCGTGCGCCCCGAGGGCGTGGAAGACGCGCCGCAGCTGCAGGTCGACATCAATCGCGATGTCGCGGCGGCGCAGAACGTCAGCGTGGCGGCCATCGCCAACACGCTGGGCACGGCGCTGGGCTCGGCCTACGTGACCGACTTCCCGAACAAGGGCTACATCCAGCGCGTGACGGTGCAGGCCGACGCCAACCGCCGCATGACGCCGGAGGACGTGCAGGCGCTGAAGGTGCCCAACATGCAGGGGCAGCTGGTGCCGCTGTCCACCATGGTCAGCACCCACTGGTCGACCGGCCCGATGCAGCTCAAGCGCTACAACGGCTATCCGTCGATGTCGATCGCCGGGCAGGCCGCGCCGGGCTACTCGTCGGGCGACGCCATGGCCGAGATGGAGCGCATCGCCGCGCAGCTGCCGCCCGGTTTCGGCTACGAATGGACCGGCATTTCGCTGGACGAGAAAAAGGCCGGCGCGCAATCGGCCATCCTGTACGCGTTCTCGATCCTGGCCGTGTTCCTGTGCCTGGCCGCGCTGTACGAAAGCTGGAGCATCCCGCTGGCGGTGATCCTGGTGGTGCCGCTGGGCGTGCTGGGCACCCTGTTCGGCGTCTGGTTTCGCGGCATGCCCAACGACGTGTACTTCCAGATCGGCCTGATCACGGTGATCGGCCTGTCGGCCAAGAACGCCATCCTGATCGTGGAATTCGCCAAGGACCTGCAGGCCGAGGGCATGAGCGTGGTGCAGGCCTCGCTGGCCGCGGCCCGACTGCGCTTCCGGCCGATCCTGATGACCTCGCTGGCCTTCATCCTGGGCGTGGTGCCGCTGTACGTCGCCACCGGCGCCAGCTCGGGCAGCCAGCGCGAGATCGGCACCGGCGTGTTCTGGGGCATGACCATCGGCACCTCGCTGGCGGTGATCCTGGTGCCGGTATTTTTCCTGATCGTGCGCTCGCTGTTCCGCGGCAAGCCGGAGGACAAGCACAAGCACACGATCGCATCCGACGACGATTCATCGGGCCGTGAAAACGACCCCAACGAGGCCCTGATCCCATGACGACACCCATGACACGGATGACACGGCCCGGCCTGCGCACCGGCCTCGGCGCCCTGACCCTGGCCGTCCTGGCGGGCTGCTCGCTGGTGCCCCCCTACGAACGCCCCGCCGCGCCGGTGGCCAGCGCCTGGCCCGCCAGCGCCGGTGCGTCGGCGGAGGGCGGCACCGCCGCCGCCGACCTGCCCTGGCAGGACTTCGTGCACGACGCCCAGCTGCGCGAGCTGATCGCGCTGGCGATCGACAACAACCGCGACCTGCGGGTGGCGGTGCAGAACATCGAGCAGGCCCGGGCGCAATACCAGATCCGGCGCGCCGACCAGTTCCCGACCATCGGCGTCAGCGCCTCGGCCTCGCGCTCGGCGCCCAACCCGGCCGGTGGCAATGCGCCCAGCGTGGCATCCTCCGCCAGCATCATGGTCGGCGGCGCCTCGTGGGAGCTCGACTTCTTCGGCCGCGTCGCCGCCCTCAAGGACGTGGCGCTGGCCGACTACCTGGCCACCGAGGAGGCGCGCAAGGCGGCGCAGATCAGCCTGGTGGCCACCGTCGCCAGCAGCTGGCTGCAGCTCAAGACCGACACCGAACTGCTGCTGCTGGCCGAGCGCACGCTGGGCACGCGCCAGCAGTCGCTGGGCCTAACCAAGCTGCGCTTCGACCACGGTGCCGCGTCGGCGCTGGACCTGCGCCTGGCCGAATCGCTGACCGCCAGCGCGCAGGCCACGCGCGCCCAGCAGCAGCGCCTGCGCGCGCAGGACGTCAACCTGCTGACGCTGCTGGTCGGCCAACCGCTGCCCGAGCGGCTGATCCCGCCGCTGCCGCCGGTGGCCACGCCGGCCGCGCCGAGCGATCCGTCGCAACCCACGCCCGCCGTTCAGCCGCCGGCCGAACTGCCCACCTTCACCGCGGTGCCGGCCGGCCTGCCGTCCGACCTGCTGCTGCGCCGCCCCGACGTCCGCGCCGCCGAGCAGCAGCTGATCGGCGCCAACGCCAACATCGGCGCGGCGCGCGCCAACTTCTTCCCGCGCATCTCGCTCACCGGCTCGCTGGGGCGCACCAGCAGCGACCTGGACGGCCTGTTCGGCTCGGGCGGCAGCAAGGCTTGGTCCTTCGGCCCCAGCCTGCTGCTGCCGATCTTCGACATGGGCCGCAACCAGGCCGGGCTGGACGCGGCCAAGGCCGGGCGCGAAATCGCCGTGGCGCAGTACGAGAAGGCCATCCAAAGCGCCTTCCGCGAGGTGGCCGATGCCCTGGCCGGCCGCGCCACCCTGGCCGACCAGTTGACGGCGCTGCAGGCGCAGGCCACGGCCGAGCGCGAGCGCTTCGGGCTGGCCGACCTGCTCTACCGCAACGGCGTCGCCAGCTCGCTCGATCTGCTGGACGCGCAGCGCTCGCTGTTCGCCACCGAGCAGGCGCTGGCGCAGGTGCGGCTGGCGCAGCGCGTCAACGAGGTGCAGCTGTACAAGGCGCTGGGCGGCGGCTGGAGCGAGCCGGCGCCGGCCGCCACCGCCGCGGCGCACTGACGCGGCCGCGCGTCCGGCGCGAAGGGGTCATCGGCGCCGCGTGAATGGAGCGTCGTCAGGCGCGCCCTATAATCGAAAACCGCCGTGCGCGGGCGGCCGCAGCCGCCCCGCGCCGTCCGCAGAACATTCACGAACAAGCCCCCGAGGACGCCATGAGCGAGAGCATGCACGAGGAAGAACACACCGGCCTCATGAAGACCCCATCCCAGGTGTTCTGGGTCAGCGCCGCGGCCTTCGTCATCCCCATCTTCACCATCATCGGCCTGGTCACCTACTTCAGCTCGGGCAAGGACCAGTCGCCCGGCGAGACCGACGCGGCGCAAAAGATCGCCGCGCGCATCCAGAAGGTCGGCACGGTCGAGATCCGCGACGCCAACCGCCCGCTGGCCAGCGGCGAGGACGTGTACAAGACGCAGTGCATCGCCTGCCACGGCACCGGCGTGTCGGGCGCGCCCAAGTTCGGCAACGCCGCCGACTGGGCGCCGCGCATCAAGCAGGGCTACGACACCCTGCTGCATTCGGCTCTGGCGGGCAAGGGCGCGATGGCCCCGCAAGGCGGCGGCAACTATTCCGACGTCGAGATCGGCCGTGCCGTGGTCTACATGGCCAACCACGGCGGCGCCAAGTTCGACGAGCCGGCGGCACCCGCCGCGGCGGCGACCGAAACGGCTGCGGCGGCCCCTGCACCCGCTGCGGCGGCAGCGCCCGCTCCGGCACCGGCACCGGCACCGGCTGCGGCTGCGGCCGCGGCCCCTGCAGCGGCCGCAGCCGCCGCACCCGCGGGCGGCGGCGTCGACCTGGCCGCCGGCAAGAAGATCTACGACACCACCTGCGTCGCCTGCCATGGCAGCGGTGTGGCCGGTGCGCCCAAGTTCGGCGACAAGGCGGCCTGGGCGCCGCGCTTGGCGGCCGGCTTCGACGAGGTGCTGAAGATCGCCACCGAGGGCAAGGGCGCCATGCCGCCCAAGGGCGGCTCCACCGCGTCGGACGCCGACTTCAAGGCTGCCGTGACCTATCTGGTGGACGCGGCGAAGTAGCGCGCGCCTGCGCCGCTGCAAAAAGGCCGATCGTCGATCGGCCTTTTTCTTTGGCTTGGGCGGCAGATCAACCGACGGACGCGGCCGGCCGCGGGTTCGGCACGTAGCCAAAGCGCGCCGGCAAGTCGCCCGCCCGCACGGGCTCGGGCTGCCAGTGGCCGCCCTCCACCTGCAGCGCGGCGGCTTCCATGTCCAGCGTGTGCACCAGGCCCAGGCCGAGCGGCGTGTCCACGTACAGGCGGCCGCCTTCATCGAGCAGCACGCGCCGCGCCGACGCCGCCACGCCGGTGTGCGAGGCCAGCGCGCCGTCGGCCGCCACGCGCCATACCCAGGGCGTGGCCTGCAGTTCGACGTACACGCGCTGCGGGCCGTTCTGGAAATGCCAGCGACCTAGTTCGTCGGCCTGGTAGTTGCGCGCGATGAAGGCCTTCAGCCCCTGGTGCTCAAGGCGCGCGCCGCGCGCGCCCGGCACCTCGCTGGCAAACGCGCCCAGCGCCTGCGCAGCGGCATCGCGCAGCCACCAGTTGCCACGCGCGTCCAGCCCCAGCCAGCCGTAGCAGTGCGGCACGTTCGGCCATTTGGCGATGGCCTGCCTGACGATGTCGTCCATCGAGCCATTATGGGTCGGCCCCGGCGCACTTGACACGCCTCACATAAAATTGGCGATAGCTATTGTTTTAACCTCATTCATTGTCGTTATGAAACTCCCTCAGCTCACCCTGCTGCGCTCCACATCGCTCGTGGCGGCGGTCTGCCTGGCTGGCGCGCCAGCCCTGGCGCAGCCGAAAACGGGCGAGTCGGTGTACCGGTCGGTGTGCATGGCCTGCCACGACACCGGCGTGGCCCATGCACCCAAGAAAGGCGACGCCGCCGCCTAGAAGCCCCTGATCGAAGAAGGCCAGCACGTGCTGAGCGCGCACGCCTTCGTCGGCGTGCGCGCCATGCCGGCGAAGGGCGGCGACGAAAAGCTGACGCTGCAGGAGTTCTCGCGTGCGGTGGCCTGGATGGCGCGCGAATCGGGCGGCGACTGGCAGGACCCGGACGCCGCCATGATGCACCGCATCAGCCTGGAAGCCGAGAAGCGTCTGGACGCGGACATTCGTGCCAAGCAAAAGCTGAAGGCCGAACTGCACCGCCAGGACCAGCGCCGGCAGGCCCGCTAAGCCGCAGCCGTCCCGCCGACCTGCGCCAGCAGCCGGTCAACATCGACGAAGTCGCCGTCGGACCTGTCCCAGTGCACGCTCCATCAGGCGATGCGCAGGCCAGCGACGGAGCGCGCGTGCGGCGCCAACCCGAGCGTCTGCAGGCGACCGCCCGGACGAGGCATGGCCGGCGATCACTTCAATTTACATAGCTGCTTGCGCAGAATGGGTGGGCGCTGCAGCCATTTTTGGTAAAAAAACCGGGCCGGATGTCAGTGCAGCAGTTGCCCCGGCACCGTCACCTCCACCACCTCGCTGCGGCCGGGGCTGGCGTGGTGCGCGGCCAGGCGCCAGCCTTCGGCGGTCTTCACGAAGACGTTGGTGGCCACCACCCAGGCGTGTTGCGGGCCTTCGGCGGTCATCAGGTCGATGCGCTCCAACACGTTGTGCACGGCGGCGCCCAGCGCCTCGATGCGGCGCACGCGCTCGGGCGTGGCGCGGATGCTGCCTTGCGCGAACATGGCCTCGAAGGCGCCGCGAATGGCCTGCGCGCCCACCAGGCGCGGGCCGCCCGGGTGCACGCAGACGATCTCGTCCTCGTCGGCCCAGCAGGCCATCAGGGCGTCGAGGTCGCCGTGCTGCAGCGCCTCGTAGAAGGCGACCTCGACGTCGTCGGCGGAGCCGCCCAGCACGGCGGCGCGTTGGCGGGATTTGGGCATCGACGTTTCAGGGCGTTCGGGCGGCGGGCGATCGACGCTGCCATTGTGCCCGCACGGGGGTCGGCCCTGGCGGGCATGGCGGCCACGGGCGTGCTATCTTGCGCGCTGTTCTGAATCACTACACGACCGGAGTCCGGCTCATGAAACACTGGCTCATACGCCTCAGCACCCTCCTGGCCCTGGCGCTGTCCCTCAGCGGCTGCGGCTACAACGACTTCCAGCGCCTGGACGAGCAAACCAAGTCGGCCTGGAGCGAGGTGGTCAACCAGTACCAGCGCCGGGCCGACCTGATCGACAACCTGGTCAACACCGTCAAGGGCGAGACCAACTTCGAGCAGGACACGCTGACCAAGGTGATCGAGGCGCGCGCCAAGGCCACCAGCATCCAGGTGTCGCCCGAGACGCTGAACAACCCCGAGCAGTTCAAGCAGTTCCAGGCCGCGCAGGGCGAACTGTCGGGCGCGCTCAGCCGCCTGATGGTGACGGTGGAGCGCTACCCCGACCTGAAGGCCAACAAGGCGTTCTCCGACCTGCGGGTGGCGCTGGAAGGCACCGAGAACCGCATCGCCGTGGCGCGCGGGCGCTACATCGAGGCGGTCAAGGAATACAACGTGCTGGTGCGCAGCTTTCCCAGCAACCTGACGGCCATGGTGTTCAGCTACAAGCCCAAGGAGAACTTCACCGTGACCAACGAGGCGGCGATCTCGACCGCGCCCAAGGTGAACTTCGGGCCCGGTCCGGCACCGGCCTCGACGCCCGCGCGTTGACCCCAGGGTTTTTGGAACAAAAATGCTGTTTGCGCATATCCAGCGGTCGCTGATAGCTATTGTTTTCGTAGTTTTCGGATGGGCATCGGCGCAGGCGCAGGGCGTGCAGCCGGCGCCGCCGCTCACCGGCCACGTCATCGACACCACCGGCACGCTGGATGCCGCGCAGTCTTCGGCGCTGGAGGCCAAGCTGGCTGCGCTGGAGGCCGACAAGGGCGCGCAACTGGTGGTGCTGATGGTGCCCAGCACCGCGCCCGAGGACATCGCCTCGTACGCCAATCGCGTCGGCAATGCGTGGAAGATCGGCCGCAAGAACGTCGGCGACGGCCTGATCGTGCTGGTGGCCAAGAACGACCGGCGCATGCGCATCGAGGTGGCCAAGACGCTGGAGGGCGCGGTGCCCGACATCGCGGCCAGCCACATCATCGACGAGGTGATGACGCCGGCGTTCAGGCGCGGCGATTTCGCCGGCGGACTGGACGCGGCGGTCGACCAGCTGAGCGCTCGCATCCGGGGCGAGCCGCTGCCGCCGGTGCCGGCCCCGTCCGCGGCGCGGGACACCCAGCTGGGCGGCGGCCACTTCGAGCTGATTGTGTTCGCCTTCTTTGCCGCGCCGATCGCGGCCGCGCTGCTGCGCGGCATCCTCGGGCGCAAGCTGGGGGCGCTGGCGATGGGGTTGGGCGTGGGCGCCCTGGTGTTCTGGATCGGCCTGGGCGCGGTGCTGGCGGCGCTGGCGGGGGCCGGCGCCTTCCTGTTCGCCCTGATCGGCAACCTGGCCAGTGGCCTGCCCGGCGGACGCTCGCATGGCGGGGGTTTCGGCGGCGGCTGGGGCGGCGGCTTCGGCTCGGGCGGCGGCTTCGGTGGCGGCGGCGGGGGCTTCAGCTCGGGCGGCGGCGGCGACTTTGGTGGCGGTGGCGCCAGCGGGAGTTGGTGAACATGCTGGCCACCCTGCAGCGCCTGTGGCGCCATCACTGGATGGACGAGAGCGACACGCGCCGCCTGGTGCCGCCGGACGCGGTCGAGCGCCTGCGCCGGCGCGTGGCCAAAAGCGAGGCCCGGCACAGCGGGCAGCTGCGCATCTGCGTGGAGGCCGGCTTGCCCGCCAGCTACCTGTGGCGGCACCTGCGCCGGCACCTGCCCATGCAGCGCATCGTGCGCGAGCGCGCGCTGATGATGTTTTCCAAGCTGGGCGTGTGGAACACCGAGCACAACAACGGCGTGCTGATCTACCTGCTGCTGGCCGAGCGCGCCATCGAGGTGGTGGCCGACCGGGGCGTGGCGCGCGCCGTCGACGCCACCGCCTGGCAGGCACTGGCCGATCGCTTGGGCCGCAGCCTGCATGGCGGCCAGGTCGAGGAAGGCCTGTCGCAGGCGGTGGACGACGTGTCGGCCCGGCTGGTCGCCCTGTTTCCAGCGGCCGAGGGCGGCGCGGCGCGCCCCCCGAACGAGCTGCCGGACGAGCCGGTGCTGCTGTAGGCGAGCGGCGGCTTCAGGCGGGCGGCGGCGACGCTTGGTCGAGCCGCTGCAGCAGGCGCCGATTGACCGCGTGCGTGGCGCCCAGCTCCTGCTTCAGCGCCTGGGTGACGCGCGCCAGCGTCAGCAGCTTGCGGTTGGTCTCGCGCAGGTGGCCGGCCACGCGCTGGCTGATGGCCAGCAACAGGCGGGTGGCGACGCCCGGCTGCTCGGCCATCAGCTGCTCGAAGGCCTCGCGCTTGAGCACCGCGAGCGCCAGATCGCTGGCCGCCGTGCAGGTGGCCGAACGCGCAGCCTGATCGATCAGGCCCAACTCGCCGATCAGGCTGCCCGGGCCCAGCACCGACACCACCATATCCTCGGTGGCCGATACGCTTTCGACCGTCACCTCGCCGCTGAGGATCAGGGCCATCGACTCGTCGCCGCCGTGCTCGCCCTGGCGCATCAGCACGGTGCCGGCGCTCAGGCGGTGCGGGCGCATGTAGCCGACGACCGCCAGGGCGTCCGCCTGGCTCAGCGCCACCAGGGCGCCCTGGGTGACCAACAGGGACGCCGCATGTTCCTGGACGCCGCGGTCGTCACGGGGTTTGCGTGCAAGCATAAGTCGCCCATTATGAAGAGCATCGGGGGTCGTGCGAAAGGGCCGCGACCAAAAAAAACCCACCAAGCGGTGGGTCTTGACGCGATGGCGGGCCGTTCAGTGCTTGGGCCGCTCGCGGTACTTGCGCAGCGCGGCCAGTTCGGCGGCCAGGATGGCGAGCTCGGAGGTGGCGCGAGCCACGTCGATCTCGCTCTTGGCGTTGCGCAGGGCCTCCTCGGCGGCCTTCTTGGCCGAGTTGGCGCGCTCGTCGTCCAGATCCTTGCCGCGGATGGCGGTGTCGGACAGCACGGTGACGACGTGGGGCTGCACCTCCAGGATGCCGCCGGCCACGAACACGAACTCCTCGCCGCCGTCGGCCTTCTGGATGCGCACCGAGCCCGGCTTGATGCGCGTGATCAGCGGCGTGTGGCGCGGGTACACGCCCAACTCGCCCGCCTCGCCGGGCAGCGCGACAAAGGTCGCCTCGCCCGAGAAGATCGACTCCTCGGCGCTGACGACATCGACATGAATGGTATTGGCCATGCTCTTGCGTTCCTCTCGGTTTCACGGTCGCCGGGCACGCGCGCGGCGCGGCCCGGGGGCGAGAACGTCAGGGTCAGACCTTCTTGGCCTTTTCCATGGCCTCGTCGATCGTGCCGACCATGTAGAAGGCCTGCTCGGGCAGGTGGTCGCACTCGCCATTGGCGATCATCTTGAAGCCGGCGATGGTGTCCTTGAGCGACACATATTTGCCCGGTGTGCCGGTGAACACCTCGGCCACGTGGAAGGGCTGCGACAGGAAACGCTGGATCTTGCGCGCGCGCGCCACGGCCAGCTTGTCCTCGGGGGCCAGTTCGTCCATGCCCAGAATGGCGATGATGTCGCGCAGCTCCTTGTAGCGCTGCAGCGTGCCCTGCACCTGGCGGGCGACGTTGTAGTGCTCCTCGCCCACCACGTGCGGGTCGAGCTGGCGGCTGGTGGAGTCCAGCGGGTCCACGGCGGGGTAGATGCCCAGCGCGGCGATGTCGCGCGACAGCACCACGGTCGAGTCCAGGTGGGCGAAGGTGGTCGCGGGCGAGGGGTCGGTCAAGTCGTCCGCGGGCACGTACACGGCCTGGATGGAGGTGATCGAGCCCACCTTGGTCGAGGTGATGCGCTCCTGCAGGCGGCCCATTTCCTCGGCCAGCGTCGGCTGGTAGCCCACGGCGGAGGGCATGCGGCCCAGCAGGGCGGACACCTCGGTGCCGGCCAGCGTGTAGCGGTAGATGTTGTCGACGAAGAACAGCACGTCGCGGCCCTCGTCGCGGAAGGACTCGGCAATCGTCAGGCCCGTGAGCGCCACGCGCAGGCGGTTGCCCGGCGGCTCGTTCATCTGGCCGTAGACCATGGCCACCTTGGACTGGCTCAGGTCTTCCTGCACCACGACCTTGGAGTCGGACATCTCGTGGTAGAAGTCGTTGCCCTCGCGGGTGCGCTCGCCCACGCCGGCAAACACCGACAGGCCCGAGTGCGCCTTGGCGATGTTGTTGATGAGCTCCATCATGTTCACGGTCTTGCCCACGCCGGCGCCACCGAACAGGCCCACCTTGCCGCCCTTGGCGAACGGGCAGATCAGGTCGATCACCTTGATGCCGGTCTCCAGCAGTTCCTGCGAGGGGCTGAGTTCGTCATAGGCCGGGGCCTTGCGGTGGATGGGCGCGGTGTGCGCCTGGTCGATCGGGCCGCGCTCGTCGATGGGGTTGCCCAGCACGTCCATGATGCGCCCCAGCGTGGCGGGGCCCACCGGCACGGTGATCGGGTGGCTGGTGTTGACCACCATCATGCCGCGGCGCAGGCCGTCGCTCGACCCCAGCGCGATGGTGCGCACGATGCCGTCGCCCAGCTGCTGCTGCACTTCCAGCGTCAGGGCCGCGCCTTCCATCTTGAGCGCGTCGTAGACCTTGGGCATGTGCTCGCGGGGGAACTCGACGTCAACCACGGCGCCGATGCACTGAACGATTTTTCCTTGGACTTGAGCCATGTCTTGCTCCAATAACTTGATTCTGGGGTAAACCGGTGGCGCGCTCAGACGGCGGCGGCACCGGCGACGATTTCGGTCAACTCCGTGGTGATCGCGGCCTGGCGGGTCTTGTTGTAGACCAGCTTGAGTTCGTTGATCACGTTGCCCGCGTTGTCGGTGGCGGCCTTCATGGCCACCATGCGCGCCGCCTGCTCGGACGCCATGTTCTCGGCCACGGCCTGGTAGACCAGCGCCTCGACGTAGCGCTTGAGCAGCTCGTCGATGACGGTCGGCGCATCGGGTTCGTAGATGTAGTCCCAGGCGTGCCCGGCGCCGCTGTCGCGGGTCTGCTGCTGCATGGCCTCGCTGGACAGGGGCAGCAGGGTCTCGATCACCGAGTCCTGCTTCATGGTGTTGATGAAGCGGGTGTAAGCGATGTAGACCGCGCTGAGCTCGCCCTTGGCGTACTCGTCCAGCAGCGACTTGACCGGGCCGATCAGCTTGTCGAGGTGGGGCGTGTCGCCCAGCTGGGTGGTCTGCGCCACCACGCGCGCACCGATGCGGGTCAGGAAACCCAGGCCCTTGCTGCCGACGGCCACCGCGTCAATGGCCATGCCGGCGCCCTGCAGCTCCTTGAGCTTGGTGGTCACGCCGCGCAGCACGTTGGTGTTCATGCCGCCGCACAGTCCCTTGTCCGTCGTCACCACGATGATGCCCACGCGCTTGGCGTCGTTGGCCTTCATGTAGGGGTGCGTGTACTCGGGGTTGGCCTCACCCAGGTGGGTGGCGACGTTGCGCACCTTCTCGGCGTAGGGGCGCGCCGCGCGCATGCGGTCCTGCGCCTTGCGCATCTTGCTCGCCGCGACCATTTCCATCGCCTTGGTGATCTTGCGGGTGTTCTCCACCGACTTGATCTTGCCGCGAATTTCCTTGCCGACAGCCATTGCAAAAGCTCCTTGTAGCTGCGATCAGGCGAAGGACTTCTTGAACGCCTCGATGGCGGCGGTCAGCTCGGCCTCGGCTTCCTTGTCCTTGTCGAGCGACTTGCCGCCTTCCATGCGCTGCAGCAGCGCGGCGTGCTTGTCCTTCAGGTGCGCGTGCAGGCCGGCCTCGAAGGGCAGCACCTGCTTGATCTCCAGGTTGTCCATGTAGCCCTTGTTGACGGCGAACAGCGAGGCGGCCATCAGGCTGATGGGCAGCGGGCTGTACTGCGCCTGCTTGAGCAACTCGGTCACGCGCGCGCCGCGGTCGAGCTGCTTGCGGGTGGCTTCGTCCAGGTCGGAGGCGAACTGCGCGAAGGCGGCCAGCTCGCGGTACTGCGCCAGGTCGGTACGGATGCCGCCCGAGAGCTTCTTGATCAGGTCGGTCTGCGCCGCCGAGCCCACGCGCGACACCGAGATGCCGGCGTTGATGGCGGGGCGGATGCCGGCGTTGAAGAGGTTGGTTTCCAGGAAGATCTGGCCGTCGGTGATCGAGATCACGTTGGTCGGCACGAAGGCGGACACGTCGCCGGCCTGCGTCTCGATGATCGGCAGCGCCGTCAGCGAGCCGGTCTGGCCCTTGACCTCGCCCTTGGTGAAGGCCTCGACGTAGTCGGCGTTGACGCGCGCGGCACGCTCCAGCAGGCGGCTGTGCAAATAGAACACGTCTCCGGGGTAGGCTTCGCGGCCCGGCGGACGGCGCAGCAGCAGCGACACCTGGCGATACGCGACGGCCTGCTTGGACAGGTCGTCGTAAATGATCAGCGCGTCCTGGCCGCGATCGCGGAAGTACTCGCCCATGGTGCAGCCCGAATAGGCGCTGACATACTGCATGGCGGCCGATTCAGACGCCGAGGCGGCCACCACGATGGTGTATTCCATCGCGCCGGCGCGCTCCAGCGCGCGCACCACGTTCTTGATCGACGACGCCTTCTGGCCGATGGCGACGTAGACGCAGGTCATGTTCTGACCCTTCTGGTTGATGATGGTGTCGATCGCCACCGCAGTCTTGCCGGTCTGGCGGTCGCCGATGATCAGCTCGCGCTGGCCGCGGCCGATCGGCACCATCGAGTCGATCGACTTCAGGCCGGTCTGCACCGGCTGGCTGACCGACTGGCGCGCGATCACGCCCGGCGCGACCTTCTCGATCACGTCGGTCATCTTGGCGTTGATGGGGCCCTTGCCGTCGATCGGCTGGCCCAGGGCGTTGACCACGCGGCCGATCAGCTCGGGGCCTACCGGCACTTCCAGGATGCGGCCGGTGCACTTGACCGTGTCGCCTTCGGAGATGTGCTCGTATTCGCCCAGGATCACGGCGCCGACCGAGTCGCGCTCGAGGTTCAGGGCCAGGCCGAAGGTGGGCTGGCCGTCGGGCGTGGCCGGAAACTCCAGCATTTCGCCCTGCATCGCGTCGGACAGGCCGTGGATGCGCACGATGCCGTCGGTCACCGACACCACGGTGCCCTGGTTGCGCACGTCGGCGCTGACGCCCAGGCCCTCGATGCGGCTCTTGATCAGTTCAGAAATTTCGGTGGGATTGAGCTGCATGACTCTTTCCTTAAAAGTCTTGGGAATTGCCGAGGACTCTCTGCCGACGCGCGGGCGCGTCAGGCGGTGAGGGCCACTTTCATTTGTTGCAGGCGCGCGCGCACGGAGGTGTCCAGCACCTCGTCACCCACGACCACGCGCACGCCACCGATCAGTTCGGGGTCGATGTGCACCTGGGTTTCGAGCTGGCGGCCGAAGCGCTTTTCCAGCACCGTCTTGAGCTGCGCCAGCTCGGCGCCCTCGATCGGAAACGCGCTGTAGATCTGCGCGTCGGAGCGGCCGCTCTGCGCGTTGGCCAGGTCGCGGAACTGCGCCGCCACTTCGGGCATCACCGCCAGGCGGCCGTTGTCGATCACGGTACGCAGGAAATTGGCGCCGCGCTCGGGCAGGGCCTGCGGCAGCACGGACGTCAGCAGCCGGAACACTTCGCTGCCCTGCACCTTGGGGTCGGCGGCAAACTGCAGCAGCTGCGGCGTCGCGCAGGCGGCGGCCAGGGCGTCGAGCCAGCCCTGCGTGCCCGCGGCGTCGCCGCGGCAGGTTTCGAACAGCGCTTCGGCGTAGGGCCGGGCGATGGTGGCGAGTTCAGCCATGGTGGTGTCCTCGCGCGATCAAAGCTCGGTTTTCAGGCGATTGAGCAAATCGGCGTGCACGGCGGGATTGACTTCCTTGCGCAGGATCTGCTCGGCGCCGCGCACGGCCAGCTTGGCCACCTCGTCGCGCAGGGCCTCGCGTGCCTGCACGGCCTGCTGCTGGGCCTCGGCGCGGGCGGCGGCGATGATCTTGGCGCCTTCGTCGTTGGCGCGCGACTTGGCCTCTTCGATGATGGCCTGGGCACGGCGCTCGGCGTCGGCCTGGCGCTGGGCGTTCTCGCTGCGCGACTCGGCCAGCTGCTGCTCCACGCGCTGGTTGGCGTCGGCCAGCTCGCTCTTGGCCTTGTCCGCGGCGGCCAGGCCTTCGGCGACCTTCTGCGCGCGCTCGTCCAGCGCGTTGGCGATCGGCGGCCACACAAACTTCATCGTGAATGCCACCAGCAGCAAGAACACGATGATCTGAATGATTAGGGTACCGGTGATGCTCACGGTTGTTCCTTGGATTGCAGCGGCGCGGGGCCGCAAGACTCAATATGCGGGAGCGCGGCGCCGCCCTCGGGCGCGCGCCGCATCCCAACCCACCCGGAACCTTACTTGGCGATTTGCGCGAGTTGACCCAGGAACGGATTGGCCGTGGCGAACCACAGGGCGATACCCACGCCGATGATGAAGGCCGCGTCGATCAGGCCGACCAGCAGGAACATCTTGGTTTGCAGCTCGCCCATCAATTCGGGCTGGCGGGCGGCCGATTCGAGGAACTTGCTGCCCATGAGGCCGATGCCGATACAGGCGCCGACGGCACCCAGGCCAATGATCAGGCCAGCGGCCAGGGCGACAAAGCTGATAACTTCCATGATGACTCCTAAAGGGACGTGGTGGGTTGATGGATAAAGGGAAAGGGAAAGCGAAACCGTTGCAGCTGCCGCGGCCTCAGTGATGATCGTGCGCCTGGCCGATGTAGACCAGCGCCAGCATCATGAAGATGAAGGCCTGCAGGATGATGATCAGGATGTGGAAAATGGCCCAGGCCAGGCCGGCGATGACGTGGCCGATGGCCAGGCCGATGCCGGTGCCGGTGAGGGCGAAGGCACCGCCCATCAGGGCGATCAGCATGAAGATCAGTTCGCCGGCGTACATGTTGCCGAACAGTCGCAGGCCGTGCGAGAGCGTCTTGGAGGCGAATTCGATCAGTTGCATCGCGAAGTTGACGATGCCCAGCACGAAGGCCAGCAGCGGGTTCTTGCTGGTGCCGAACGGCGCCGTCACCAGTTCGTGCGCCCAGCCGCCCAGGCCCTTGATCTTGACGTTGTAGTACAGGCAGATCAGCAGCACCGCCACCGACAGGCCCATGGCGCCCGAGACGTCGGCCGTAGGCAGCACGCGCATGTAGGCGTGCGCCGGATCGCCGCCGGTGGCGCCCACCAGCTTGGCCCACAAGGTGGGAATCAAATCGACCGGCAGCAGGTCCATGGTGTTCATCAGCGTGACCCACACGAAGATGGACAGGCCCAGCGGCGCCACGAACTTGCGGCTGTGGGCGTTGTGCACGATGCCCTTGGCCTCGTTGTCGACAAACTCCACCAGCATCTCGACGGCGGCCTGGAAGCGCCCCGGCACGCCCGAGCTGGCCTTGCGCGCGGCCGCCCACAGCAGAAAGAAAGTCAGCGCCGCCAGCAGCACCGAAAAGAGAATGGTGTCGATGTGGAAGACCGAGAAGTCGACCACCGCGTCGGACGCCTTGTTCTGCCAGAAATGCAGGTGGTGGACGACGTATTCGCCCGCGGTGAGCCCGTGCTCGGCGGTGGATTCAACAGCGTTTTCAGCAGCCATCGGTGTTTACTCTTCGTGCGCCCGTCCGGATTCGGACTTCTTCTTCGGCCGCGCCCACAACAGGCCCAGCCAGTACATCTTGATCGTCAGTGCCAGGCCGATCAGCAGTGCTGGCCAGCTGGGCACCCCCAAAAATCTCGGGGCCGCCATCAGCATCCCCACGGTCAAGACCAGCTTGACCCCCTCCCACAACAACACACCTGCCAAGGCCGCCGCCGGCGGAAACCCGGGCCGCGCCCAACGCACCGTGCCGCGCGCGGCCACCGCCGCCGGCAGCACCCCGGCGAAGGCGCCGTAGGCGGCCGACCAGGCCACCTCCGGGCGCCGGGTCAGCAACCAGGCCAAGCCGGTCACCACCAGGCCGGTGAGCGCCTGCATCAGCAGGGCCCGCCCTACCGGCAACTGCGGATGCCGCACCCGCCATTGGCGGGCCTGCTCGGCCGTCAGCGGGGCCGCGCCCTCGTCGCTTGCCGCCGAATCGGGCCAGTCCGACCACCCGGGTGATTCACCCGAAGGCCGCCGTCCTGAGGCGCGCGTCGCGCCGGAGTCGATTGTGCCCATTCCTACGGCCGCCGCAATGACGTGCAAGGTACTCGCCAGCAAATCCATGGAATTATACGATGGATAACCCGCATTCCAGCCATACCCCCGCCACCCGCGCCGGTCATGCCGGGCGGCGCTGGTTCAAAATGCGGGCTTTCCACAGCCACGCCCGCGAGCACTCCCATGCCAGCCTACAGCACCGCCCACCTGCCCGCCCTGCCCTGCTACCTCAACGGCGAGATGACCACGCTGGACGCGGCGCGCATCAGCCCGCTGGACCGGGGCTTCATTTTCGGCGACGGCATCTACGAGGGCATCGCCGTCTACGGCCGGCCGGGCCAGACGCCGCGGCTGTTTCGCTTCGAGCAGCACATGGCGCGGCTGGAGCGCAGCCTGAAGGAAACGCGCATCGCCAACCCGCACACGCGCGAGCAGTGGCGGCAGATCGCGCTCGATCTCATCGCCGCGCACCCCGAGCACGCCAGCGTGGCCGACTGGTTCTACTACTTCCAGGTCACGCGCGGCGTGGCGCTGCGCGACCACCCGATGCTGGAGGGTCTGACCCCCACGGTGTTCGCCACCTGCCTGCCGATGAAGCCGCCGTCGGCCGAGCAGCGCGCTCAGGGTGTCGCCTGCGTGACAGCGGACGACTTTCGCTGGAAGAAGGCGCACATCAAGTCCATCAGCCTGCTGGGGGCGGTGTTCGCGCGCCAGATCAGCTTCGACGCCGGCGCGCTGGAGACGGTGATGTTCCGCGACGGCTTTCTGAGCGAGGCGGCGTCCAGCAACGTGTGGGTGATCAAGAACGGCCGGGTGTTCGGCCCGCCCAAGGACAACCTGGTGCTGGAGGGCATCCGCTACGGCGCCATCGAGGAGCTGTGCCGCCAGGAGGGCATCGGCTTCGAGCTGCGGCGCATTCCCAAGGCCGAGGTGCTGGCCGCCGACGAGCTGATGCTGTCCTCGGCCACCAAGGAGGTGCTGCCCATCACCACGCTGGACGGCCAGCCGGTCGGCAGCGGCAAGCCCGGCCCCGTCACGCAAAAGGTGTACGCCGCCTACCAACGCGCCAAGGACGCGCTGTTCGCCTCATGAGCGCGCCGGGCCGTTCCCAAGCGCGAATCCCGCAGCGCCCAGCGCGGAGGGTCGTCCGATGAGCGCTTCCCACGACACCAGCGCCGACCGCCGCGAGGCGCTGATCGAATACCCGGTGCGCTTTCCGATCAAGGTGGTGGGCGTCAACGAGGACGGCTTCGTGCACGCCATCACCCACCTGGCGCGGCAGTTCGACCCCACGTTCGACGCCGCCACGGTCGAATTGCGCGAAAGCGGCGGCGGCAAGTACCTGGGCGTGACCATCACCGTGCTGGCCACCAGCCGCGCGCAGCTCGACGACCTGTACCGCGCGCTCAGCACGCATCCGATGGCGCGCTGGGTGTTGTGACGGCGCATCAAGCGCCCCCGCAGTCGATCGGCATGGAGACGCGCTTTCTGGGCCGGGTGGACTACGCCCCCACCTTCCAGGCCATGAAGGATTTTGCCCATCAGCCGGCGCCGGACGAGCGCGAGCAGCTATGGATATGCGAGCATCTACCGGTCTTCACGCTGGGCCTGGCGGGCCGGCCCGAGCACGTGCTGGCGCCGGGCGACATTCCGGTGGTGGCCACCGACCGCGGCGGGCAGGTCACCTACCACGGCCCCGGCCAAGTGGTGGCCTATCCGCTGATCGACCTGCAGCGGCGCGGGATTTTCGTCAAGGAATACGTCTACCGGCTGGAGGAGGCGGCGATCCGCACGCTGCGCGCGTTCGGCGTCACCGGCCATCGCGTGGCCGGCGCGCCGGGCATCTACGTGCGGCTGGACGACCCGTTCAGCCACGCCCTGCTGCCCCAGCGCCCGCAGCGGCGCGAGCCGAGCCAGCCGGCGCCGGCGCCCGACTTCACCGGCCTGGGCAAGATCGCCGCGCTGGGCATCAAGGTCAGCCGCCACCGCAGCTACCACGGCCTGGCGCTGAACGTGGAGATGGACCTGCAGCCCTTCGAGCGCATCAACCCCTGCGGCTACCCCGGCCTGCGCACGGTGGATTTGGCCAGCCTGGGCGTGACCGTCTCGTGGGACGAGGTGGCGCACGAGCTGGCCGCTCAGCTGCAGCGGCTGCTGGCGGTGTGACGTCACTGCCACCCACGTCAGAGTCGATCAAAAACCAAAGAGCCTGCCGGCCGCGGAGCAGGCCACGCCAGCAAGCGCCGTGGCCGGGGTCTCCCCGGCCACTGGCGATGCCCCCTCGAGGGGGGAGGCGAAACATCGCGCAGCGAGTGGAGCAACGGGGGTGGTGGTTCAAGTCGCCGGCTTGTCGCTCAGCGCGGTGAGGTTGTCCTTCAGCTCCTGGCTCATCGGCAGCCCGATGGCCTGGTTGCGCGGCGGGATGGGCTCCATGAACCACTTGTCGTAGAGCTTGGTGAAGGCGCCCGACTTCATCATGTCGTTGATCACGCCGTCGACCAGCGCCTTGAACTTGGGGTCGTCCTTGCGCACCATGCAAGCGTAGGGCTCGACCTGCAGCGACTGGCCCACCACGTCCAGCGCCGCCGGGTCCTTGGCGTTGGCCTTCAGGCCGAACAGCAGGATGTCGTCCATGGCGAAGGCGTCGGCGCGGCCGGTCTCCACCAGCATGGCGGCGTCGGCGTGGTCCTTGGTGCCGATGATGTCCAGGTTCAGGTTCTTCTCGTCGTTGTAGCGGCGCACCACCTGCATGTTGGTGGTGCCGGTGGTGATGGCCACCTTCTTGCCTTTCAGCTCGGCCCAGTTCTGGATGCCCGAGCTCTTTTTGACCATCAGCCGCGTGCCGGTATAGAAGTAGTTGGTGGCAAAGCTGACTTCCTTGCCGCGCGCGCTGTTGTTGGTGGTGGAGCCGCACTCCAGGTCGATGGTGCCGTTGACCAGCAGCGGAATGCGGTTGGCCGAGGTGACCGACTGCCAGCCGACCTGGATGTCGTTCTTGCCCAGCGCCTTTTGCACCGCGGCCAGCACGGCGTTGGAGATCTCGACACCGAAGCCCACCGGCTTGTCGGCCCCGGCCAGGTAGCTGAAGGGCACGGACGAGTCGCGGTAGGCAAAGGTGATCTTGTTGTCGGCGGCCACTTTGGCCAGGGTGTCGGCGGCCTGGGCCGGAACGCTCAGGGCACAGGCCAGCGCGGCGCCGGTCAGCAAAAAGGCATGTTTCATGAAACCGGTCCTTTGACAGGTGAGAAGGTTGACGAACGTGGGGCCCGCACGGCGGGCTGCGGGGGATGCTGCCGGTGCGCCGCGCGCTTGGCAAGCAGGAAAGCCCTTGGGTGGCCCCGCCGGCGCGCGTGGCCGACCCCGTAAGATCGCGCCTTTCGCGCCCGCGCGGCCCTTTTCGCCCCATGCCCCCCGCTGCCTCCAACCGCCTGGCCAACGGCCTGGCCCTGGCCACCATCGCGCTGTGGGCCTCGCTGGCCACGCTGGGCGCCGCGCTGGGGCACGTGCCGCCCTTCTTGCTGACGGGCCTGGGCCTGCTGGCCGGCAGCCTGATCGCGCTGCCGCTGGTGCGCTTCGACGTGCGGCGCCTGGTGGTGCCCTGGCGCACGCTGGCGCTGGGGGTGTACGGCCTGTTCGGCTATCACTTTCTGCTGTTCACCGCGCTGGGGCAGGCGCCGGCGGTGGAGGCCAACCTGGTCAACTACCTGTGGCCGCTGGGCATCGTGCTGCTGGCGCCGCTGCTGCTGCCGGGCGTGCGCCTGACGGCGGCGCACGTGGGCGCGGCGCTGGCGGGCTTTGCCGGCGCCGCCATCGCCATCCTGGGGCGCGGCGGCGCGGCGGCCGAGGCGCCGGGCAACGCCGCGCTGGGCTTTGCCTGCGCGGCGGGCGCGGCCTTCATCTGGTCGACCTACTCGCTGGGCACCAAGCGCCTGGCGCTGACGGGGCGCGACTTTCCCACCGCCGCCATCGGCGGCTTCGGTCTGGTGTCGGGCGCGCTGGCGCTGGCCTGCCACGCGCTGCTGGAGCCGGCCGTCAACCTGTCGGGGCGCGACATCGCGCTGATCGCGGCGCTGGGCCTGGGCCCGCTGGGCGGCGCGTTCTTCTTGTGGGACAAGGCGCTGAAGCTGGGCGACGCGCGCCAGATCGGCGTGCTGAGCTACCTGACGCCGCTGCTGTCCACCGCGCTGCTGCTGTGGAGCACGGGGCGCGCCATCAGCGGCTCGGTGCTGCTGGCCACGGTGCTGATCCTGGGCGCGGCGGTGATCGGCACGCGTGCCCGATAAACTATTTATTTGATAGCTGTTCGCGCTTTATTGGCGGGCGCTACAGGCCGATTCGGCTTGAAATCACCGGCCGCGCACCGGCGCCCGCTCACGGCTCGGTCAGCAGCGCCGCCGGTTCGTCGCTCTCGATCACGGCCTGCGCCCAGGGCGCCAGCTTGCCGGCGTCGGCGCGCAGGATTTCCTGCTTGACGGGCAGGATCTGCGCCGGGTGCATGGAGAAGCTGCGCAGACCCAGGCCCAGCAGCAGCCGCGTCATGGCCGGGTCGCCCGCCATCTCGCCGCACACGGTGACGGGCTTGCCCTGCGCGCGGCCGGCGGCGATGGTGGCCGCCAGCAGTTGCAGCACCGCCGGGTGCAGCGGGTCGTACAGGTGCGCCACCGACTCGTCGGCGCGGTCGATGGCCAGGGTGTATTGCGTCAGGTCGTTGGTGCCCACCGACAGGAAGTCGAAGTGGCGCAGGAACATGTTCACCGTCAGGGCGGCGGCCGGCACCTCGATCATGGCGCCCACCTGCACCACGCCGTGCACCTGGCCGCGCGCGTCCAGCTGCGCGCGCGCCTGCGCCAGCAGCTCCAGCGTCTGCCGGATCTCGCTGGCGTGCGCCAGCATCGGGATCAGCACGTGCACCTGGCCGTGCGCGGCAGCGCGCAGCAGGGCGCGCAGCTGGGTCAGGAACATCGCCGGCTCGGACAGGCTCCAGCGGATGGCGCGCAGGCCCAGGGCGGGGTTCAGGTGCGCGCTCTCGCGCCGGTCGTCCAGCGGCTTGTCGGCGCCGACGTCGATGGTGCGGATGGTGACCGGCATGCCGTGCATGCCTTCCACCGCGCGTCGGTAGGCCTGGTACTGCTCCTCCTCGTCGGGCAGCTTGCCCTCGCGCCCCATGAACAGGAATTCGCTGCGAAACAGGCCCACGCCCACCGCGCCCGCATCCAGCGCGGCGGGGGTGTCGTCGGGCTGCTCGATGTTGGCCAGCAGCTCGATGCGCTCGCCGTCCAGCGTCAGCGCCGGCGTGTGCTTCAGGCGCGCCAGGCGCCCGCGCTCCAGCTCGGCCTGGCGCTGCTTGTAGGCGTATTCCTCGCGGATGATGGGCGAGGGGTCGATGAGGATCACGCCGGCGTCGCCGTCGATGATCAGCAGGTCGTCCTGGCGCACCAGGTCGCTGGCCACGCGCGCGCCCACCACGGCGGGGATGTCCATGCTGCGCGCGACGATGGCGGTGTGGCTGGTCTTGCCGCCCAGGTCGGTGACGAAGCCGGCGAACACGCTCTTCTTGAACTGCAGCATGTCGGCCGGCGACAGCTCGTGCGCCACCAGCACCAGCACCAGCACCTCGCCCTCGGCGCGCACGGCACGCGGCGCGGCCAGCGGCACCGGCGGCGCCAGGCCCTTGAGACGGCGCAGCACGCGCTCGACCACCTGCTCCAGGTCGGCCTTGCGCTCGCGCAGGTATTCGTCCTCCATCTCGTCGAACTGGCGCGTCAGCACCTCGAGCTGGCTGACCAGCGCCCATTCGGCGTTGTAGTGGCGCTCGGTGATCCACTGGCGCACGCCGGCGGTGATCAGCTCGTCCTGCAGCAGCATCAGGTGCACGTCCAGCAGGGCGGTGAGCTCGGCCGGCACGTCCTTGGGCAGTTCGCGCTGCATGCGTTGCAGCTCGGCCACCACGGCGCCGCGCGCGGTGCGCAGGCGCGCCACCTCGGCCTCGACCTGGTCGGGCTCGATGAAGTCGTGCACCACCTCGACCCGGCTGGACGCCACCATCACCGCGCGGCCGATGGCGATGCCGCGGGCCACCGGCAGGCCGTGGATGGCGATGGTCATGACGGCCTCACTGTCCTTCGCCGAACTTGTCGTTGATCAGCCCCACGAGCGCCTCCATCGCCTCCTGCTCGCGCTCGCCCTCGGTCTCGATCTGCACCACGGCGCCGATGCCGGCGGCCAGCATCATCACGCCCATGATGCTCTTGGCGTTGATGCGCCGCTCGCCGCGGCTCATCCACACCTCGCACGGGTAGCTGGCGGCCAGCTTGGTCAGCTTGGCCGAGGCGCGGGCATGCAGGCCCAGCTTGTTGGAGATGGTGACTTCGCTGCGCGTCATGATGCGGTGGGGCGGGCTGGGGAATCGGCGGGCCGCGCCGGCACCTCGACCACGCCGCTGGCGCCGCCGGCCAGCGCGCGCTGGGTCAGGGCGGCCAGCGGCTCGTGGCGATAGCACAGCGAGCGCAGCAGCATGGGCAGGTTGACGCCGGCGACCAGGCGCGTGCGCTCGCCGGCCAGCAGGCGCGTGGCCACGTTGCAGGGCGTGGCGCCCAGCACGTCGGCCAGGATCAGCACGCCCTCGGCACCGGCGCAGCGCGCCAGCGCGGCGCGCGCGTCGGCCAGGCTGACCTCGGGCGCATCGCTGGCGCGCACGTCCACCGCCTGCAGGTCGGGCGCGCAGTCGGCCAGCACGTGCAGCGCGGCCTCGCGCAGGGCGCTGGCCAGCGGGGCGTGGGCGATCACGAGCACGGCGTTCATGGGGCCTCGATTATCGGTGCGCCTCACCAGCCCAGGCCGGCGAAAAAGGCGTCGGCCGCCACCGGGTCGGCGCGCTCGGCGTACACCACGGCGTGCAGCAGTTCGATGCCGCCGCCCTCGGGCGCGGGGTGCGCGCTCCACACCGCCTGCGCCGCCACCGCGCGGCCGTCGGCGCGCCGGCCCTGGGCCACGATGCGCTGCGCGTGCGCCAGCGGCAGGCCGCCGGTGGGACGGAAGTCGCTGCGCTGCACCTGGGCGGCGTCGGCCTGCATGTTGGCCAGCGTGGCCTGCTGCCAGCCGGCCAGCACGGCGTCGGGCGACGCGCCGGCCGGCGCGCTGGCCGTCATGACGGCAAAGGTGGCGCCGGCGGCGTCGCAGCCGACCACCGCCAGCTCGGTGGCCACGCCGCCCAGCGGCACGCTGCGCGTGGCGCGCTCGGGCTTGCAGGGCAGCAGCGCGTGCGCGCTGGAGCGCTGCAGCGCCACCTCGCGCCAGTTCAGCGCCGGGCTGCAGGCCAGCAGCAACATCACCAGGGGGGCCGCCAGGGCCGCGCGCAGCATCGTCATGCGGGCGATTATGGGCTGGCGCGCGCACCATAATCGGCCCATGAACTCACTGGATGGCATTCGCGTTCTGGACCTGTCGCGCATCCTGGCCGGCCCCTGGTGCACCCAGACCCTGGCCGACCTGGGCGCCGACGTGATCAAGATCGAGCGGCCGGGCAGCGGCGACGACACGCGCGGCTGGGGCCCGCCCTTTCTGGTCGGCGACGACGGCCGCGAGACGCCCGACGCCGCCTATTACCTCAGCGCCAACCGCAACAAGCGCTCGCTGGCCTGCGACATCGCGCGGCCCGAGGGCCAGCAGCTGGTTCGCGCGCTGGTGGCGCACTGCGACGTGTTCATCGAGAACTTCAAGGTCGGCGACATGGCGCGCTACGGGCTGGACTACGCCAGCCTGGCGGCCCTCAACCCGCGCCTGGTGTATTGCAGCCTGACCGGCTTCGGCCAGACCGGGCCCTACGCCGCGCGCGCCGGCTACGACTACGCCGTGCAGGGCATGGGCGGGCTGATGAGCGTGACCGGCGAGCGCGACGACCGCGGCGGCGGCCCGCAGAAGGTGGGCGTGGCGGTGGCCGACCTGTTCACCGGCATGTACAGCACGGTCGGCATTCTGGCCGCGCTGCGCCACGCCGAGCGCACGGGCGAAGGCCAGTACCTGGACATGGCCCTGCTCGACACCCAGGCCGCCATGCTGGCCAACCTGGGCGCCAACTACCTGGTCAGCGGCAAGGTGCCCGGCCGCGCCGGCAACGCGCACCAGAACATCGTGCCCTACCAGGTGTTCGAGGTGGCGCCCAAGCCCGACGGCAGCCAAGACTTCATCATCCTGGCGGTGGGCAACGACGGCCAGTACGCCAAGTTCTGCCAGGTGGCCGGCCACCCCGAACTGGCACAGGACGCGCGCTTCGTCAAGAACCGCGACCGCGTGACGCACCGCGCCATCCTGGTGCCGCTGCTGGAGGCGGTGATGAAAACCCGCGCCAAGGCCGACTGGCTGGCCGCGCTGGAGGCCGCGCAGGTGCCCTGCGGCGCCATCAACAACCTGGCCGAGGTGTTCGCCGACCCGCAGGTGCGCGAGCGCGCCATGGTCGACAGCTGGCAGCACCCGGCCAAACGCGAGCTGCGCCTGGTGGCCAGCCCGCTCAAGCTCAGCCGCACGCCCGTGCGCCACGAGCGGCCGCCGCCGCTGCTGGGCCAGCACACCGACGAGCTGCTGCGCGAATTGCTGGGCTGGGACGCCGAGCGCGCCGCCGCGCTGCGCGCGCAGGGCGTGATTGGATGAATGCTATTTGTTTGATAGCTGTTTGCGCTTTCTACATGCCGGTCAGCGCCCGATTCGCCCCATAAACCCGAGGACTTCAAGCCATGGCCAACTACCTGCTCGTGCACGGCGCCTGGGGCGGCGCGTGGTACTGGCGGCCGGTGCAGCACGCGCTGATCCGCGCCGGCCACCACGCGCACGCCGTCACCCTCACCGGCCTGGGCGAGCGCGCGCACCTGCTGTCACCCGCCATCACGCTGGAGACGCACATCGCCGACGTGCGCGCCGCGCTGGCGGCCGAGGAGCTGAGCGACTGCATCCTGGTCGTGCACTCCTACGCCGGCATGCTGGGCACGGCCGTGGCCGACCGCGAGCCGGCGGGCGCGCTGAGGCACCTGGTCTACGTCGACGCCGTGGTGCCCAAGCCCGGCGAGAGCTGGAGCAGCACGCACGGCCGCGCCACGCGCCAGGCGCGCCTGGCCGCGGCGGCCGCCACGCCCGACTTCGCCTTTCCGCCGCCCGACCCGGCGGTGTTCGGCCTGCAGGACGCGGACTACGAATGGGTCAAGCGCCGCCAGACGCCGCACCCCGGCCACACCTACGAGGCGGCGCTCGACTTCGACCCCGCGCGCGTGGCCCGCGTGCCGCGCACCTTCATCAACTGCACCCAGCCCGCGCTGGCCACCATCGACGCCATCCGCCCGCGTGTGCGCGACCCGAAGTTCTGGGACGGCGCCTGGCTGCCGGGCAGCCGCATCGTCGAGCTGGCCACCGGGCACGACCCCATGCTGAGCGAGCGCGCGGCCATGACGCGCCTGCTGCTGGAGCTGGCCTGAACTTTTGCCGGCGGGCGGTTTCCAACCGGGCTGCACAAACCGGCCGGCCGTCCTAAAATGCACCTCGTGAACCTCGCATCCTCCACCCGCCGTGTCGCCCTGGCCACCCTGGTCGGCGCCAGCGCGCTGCTGGCCGGCTGCGGCAACGACGCCGCACCGCTGTCCACCTTCGTGCTGCTGGACGGCTCCAGCCAGACCACGCAGGACATGAAGGGCAAGGTCACCCTGGTCAACTTCTGGGCCACCAGCTGCACCACCTGCGTGGGCGAGATGCCGCAGGTGATCGACACCTACGACAAGTACAAGGACCAGGGTTTCGACACCATCGCCGTGGCCATGTCCTACGACCCGCCCGCCTACGTCGTCAACTTCGCGCAAACGCGCAAGCTGCCCTTCAAGGTGGCCATCGACAACACCGGCGCCGTGGCCAAGGCCTGGGGCGAGGTGCAGCTCACGCCCACCACCTACATCGTCGACAAGCAGGGCCAGATCGTCAAGAAATACGTCGGCGCGCCCAATTTCGACGAGCTGCACCGGCTGATCGAAAAGCTGCTGGCCGCCTGAGGGCAACCGACCGACGCAAAAAGGGCGCTCCGCGGAGCGCCCTTTGTCATGCCCGGCCGCGGCTCACCGGCGGCGGAAGTCGTCGTGGCAGGCCTTGCAGCTTTGCGCGGTGGGGCCGAAGGCGGCCTTGAGCTGGTCGAGGTTGCCGCTGCGGGCGGCGGGCAGCAGGCGCTCGGCCACGGCGGTCTGCATCTTGTCGGCGCGGTCCTTGAACTTGGCCTGCTCCTGCCAGATCTCGGGGCGCGCGGCGCTCTCGCGGCCCTTGTCGGTGCCGGGGGCGAAGCCCGCCCAGGGCAGGTGCGACACCAGGGCCACCACCTCGGCGTCGCGCGCCGCCTGCGCCGCGTCGTAGGGCAGCTTGCCGTTGGCCATGGCCCCCAGGCGGGCAAAGTGCGTGCCCATCACGGTGAGCGCGCTCTGGCGGTACTTGATGGCGTCCTCGGACTTGGCGAATTCGGCCGAGGCCGAGAGCGAGACGAACGAGGCCGCGAGGGCCAGCGAGACGATCACGGGGGTTTTCATGCGGACAAGACTCCTGTGGATGAAAGAAGGGGCGGACTCGCTTAGACTGCCGGTTCACGGAAAGTGCCGCAGCATCGCGGGTTTGCGGCGATTTTTTGACCCTCCCCTCACGTGAAGTCATGCCAAGTGTTCGCATCTGGGATTTGCCCACCCGCCTGTTTCATTGGGTGCTGGCGCTGGCCGTGGTCCTGCTGGTGATCAGCGCCAAGGTGGGCGGCGACGCCATGCACCTGCACATGCGCCTGGGCTACCTCGTGTTCGCGCTGCTGCTGTTTCGCTTGGTGTGGGGCGTGCTGGGCGGGCACTGGTCGCGTTTTGCCCGCTTCGTGCCGACGCCGGCGCGGCTGCGCGCCTATCTGCGCGGCAGCCCCGAGGCCTCGCTGCACGCCGGCCACAACCCGCTGGGCGCGCTGTCGGTGCTGGCCATGCTGGCGGTGCTGTCGCTGCAGGTGGCCAGCGGGCTGTTCGCCGACGACGAGATCGCCTATTCGGGCCCCCTGACCGCGCGCGCCTCGCATGCGTTCGTCAAGCTGGCCACGCGCTGGCACACCGGCCCCGGCCAGGCGCTGGTGCTGGCCCTGGTTGCCCTGCACGTGGCGGCCATCGCGTGGTACTGGCGGCGTGGCCAGAACCTGGTGCGCCCCATGCTGAGCGGCGACAAGAGCCTGACGCAGGCCGTGCCGGCGTCGCGCGACGGCGCCGGCACGCGCGCGGTGGCCGTGCTCGTTCTGGCGGCCGCGGCCGCGGTGGTGTACGCCGTGGTGCAGTGGGGCGCGCGCGCATCGCTGGGCTAAACTGCCAGCGCCTTCCTGCTGCCCGCGCCCTGCCGATGTCTCCCGCCACCGAATCCCGTCCCGCCGTCGAGTTGGTCGTCGCCCAGACGCCCGAGCAGATCGAGGGCGCGCGCGCCCTGTTTCAGGAATACGCCGATCAACTGGGCGTGGACCTGTGCTTTCAGGGCTTTGCCGACGAACTGGCCAGCCTGCCGGGCGAGTACGCGGCGCCGCGCGGCGCGCTGCTGCTGGCGCTGGTCGACGGCGCGCTGGCCGGCTGCTGCGCGCTGCGCCCGCAGGACGACGCCGACTACGCCGGCGCGGCCGAGATGAAGCGGCTGTACGTGCGCAAGGCCTTTCGCGGCTTCGGCCTGGGGCGCCAGCTCAGCGAGGCCATCCTGGAGGCCGCGCTGCAACGGGGCTACGCCTGCGTGCTGCTGGACACGCTGGACGAGATGGAGTCGGCGCGCGCGCTGTACGCCGACCTGGGCTTCGAGGAAATCCCGCCCTACTACCACAACCCGCTGCCGGGGGCGCACTACCTGAAGGTGGATCTGGACGCCTTGTGAGCGCCCAGCGGTTTCAAGCCATTTCAGTCTGCA
This sequence comes from Burkholderiales bacterium, assembly GCA_017307865.1. Taxonomy (GTDB): domain Bacteria; phylum Pseudomonadota; class Gammaproteobacteria; order Burkholderiales; family Burkholderiaceae_C; genus Ottowia; species Ottowia pentelensis. The sequence goes on from JAFKGE010000048.1 coordinate 32,376, forward strand.
GCGCCCGCCGGACAAGCGCAAACAGCTATGATTTTGATATCAATCAGCCCTTGACCTGCGCCAGCATAGTGGCACCGTCGCTGACCTCGAACTTGCCCGGGCCCTCGACGTTGAGGGTGACGACCTTGCCGTCCTTGACTAGCATCGAGTAGCGGTTGCTGCGCAGGCCCAGGCCCTTGCCGGTCAGGTCCAGCGTCAGGCCCGCGGCCTTGGCGAAGGCCGCGTCGCCGTCGGCCAGCATGCGGATCTTGCCGGCGGTCTTCTCGTCGCGCGCCCAGGCGCCCATGACGAAGGCGTCGTTGACCGCCAGGCACCAGATTTCGTCCACGCCGGCGGCCTTCAGCGCGTCGGCGGTCTTCAGGTAGCTGGGCACGTGCTGGGCCGAGCAGGTGGGCGTGAAGGCGCCCGGCACGGCAAACAGCGCGATGGTCTTGCCGGCGGTGGCCTGCGTCACGTCCACCGGGTTGGGGCCGATGCTGCAGCCGTTGCCCTCGACCTCGACGTATTCGGCCAACTTGACCGCCGGCAACTTGTCTCCAAGCTTGATCATGAATGCTCCTTGAGAGTGAAACGACGCCGCCGTCACGGCGCCAACAAAAACGGCCCACATTGTGGGCCGTTTTGGCGATCCGCGCCGAAGCGGCGCGAAAGCGGGGGGGCGGTCAGACCTGCGCGGCCTTCTGCACCAGGCGCGTGGCCACCCAGTTCTTGGTCTTGGACAGCGGGCGGCTTTCGGTGATCTCGATGGTGTCGCCCAGCTTGAACTCGCCCTTTTCGTCGTGGGCGTGGTACTTGCTGGAGCGCATCACGATCTTGTCGTAGATCGGGTGCTTGACGCGACGCTCGATCAGCACCGTCACGGTCTTGGCGCGCTTGTCGCTCACCACCTTGCCGATCAGGGTGCGCTTGAGGGATGGTTTGGCTTCCGTCATGGTCGGGTCCTTCACTTGGCCGCAGCCTGCTTTTCGGCCAGCACGGTCTTGGCGCGCGCGATGGAGCGGCGCGTCTGGGCCAGCTGGGCCGTGTTGTTGAGCTGCTGCGTGGCCTTCTGCATGCGCAGGTTGAAGTGAGCCTTTTGCAGCTCCTTGACCTCGGCTTGCAGGCCGGCGACGTCCTTTTGGCGCAATTCAGCGGTTTTCATCGTCATGTTCCTTCGCTTACTGGCCGATCATGCGGGTGACGAAGGTCGTGCGCAGCGGCAGCTTGGCAGCGGCCAGCGCAAACGCTTCGCGCGCCAGATCCTCGGGCACGCCGACGATCTCGTACAGCACCTTGCCGGGCTGGATTTCGGCCACGTAGTACTCGGGGTTGCCCTTGCCGTTGCCCATGCGGACCTCGGCCGGCTTGGTGGAAATGGGCTTGTCCGGGAACACGCGGATCCAGATGCGGCCGCCGCGCTTGACGTGGCGCGAGATGGCGCGCCGGGCGGACTCGATCTGGCGCGCCGTCAGGCGGCCGCGGTCGGTGGACTTGAGGCCGAAGTCGCCAAAGGCCACCGAGTTGCCGCGCGTGGCGATCCCGGTGTTGCGGCCCTTGTGCTCCTTGCGGTACTTTCTGCGAGCAGGTTGCAGCATCGTTTACTCTCCTTGGGCGCCGTCTGCCGATGCAGCAGGCGCGGCGGCTTTGCGGACGCGCTTAACGGCGGGTTGTGCGTCGGCGCCTTGGCCTTCCGCGGGTTTGTCGCTGCCATCGGCGGGCGCACCGGAGCCACCACGGGCATCGCGGCGCGGGCCACCGCGGCGATCGCCGCCGGGGCCACCGCGGCCGTCACGGCGCGGGCCACGCGGACCGCGGCGCTCCTCGCCCTCGGGGCGCGGCGTGCTGTCCAGCGAGGGCGCGTCGGTACGGCCCAGGTTGTCGCCCTTGTAGACCCACACCTTGACGCCGATGACGCCGTAGGTGGTCTTGGCTTCGGAGAAGCCGTAGTCGATCTCGGCGCGCAGCGTGTGCAGCGGCACGCGACCTTCGCGGTACCACTCGGTGCGCGCGATCTCGATGCCGTTCAGGCGGCCGGCCGACATGATCTTGATGCCCTGCGCGCCCAGGCGCATGGCGTTCTGCATGGCGCGCTTCATCGCGCGGCGGAACATGATGCGCTTTTCGAGCTGCTGGGTGATCGAGTCGGCGATCAGCTGGGCGTCGACCTCGGGCTTGCGGATTTCCTCGATGTTGACGGCCACCGGCACGCCGAGCTGGCCCGCCAGTTCCTTCTTGAGCTTCTCGATGTCCTCGCCCTTCTTGCCGATCACCACGCCCGGGCGCGCCGAGTAGATGGTGATGCGGGCGTTCTTGGCGGGGCGCTCGATCAGCACGCGCGAGACCGCGGCGTTCTTGAGCTTGGCCTTGAGCAGCTCGCGCACCTTGATGTCTTCGGCCAGCATGCCGGCGAAGTCACGGTTGCTGGCGTACCAGCGGCTGGCCCAGTTGCGGCTGACGGCGAGGCGAAAGCCGGTCGGATGGATTTTCTGTCCCATAGTCTTTCCTGGCCTTCTCTTAGTTGCCCACCGTCACGTACACGTGGCACGTGGGCTTGACCAGTCGCGCGCCGCGGCCCTTGGCGCGAGCGGCCGAGCGCTTGAGCGAGGCGCCCTGCTCGACGTAGATGGTCTTGACACGCAACTCGTCGATGTCGGCGCCGTCGTTGTGCTCGGCGTTGGCGATCGCCGACTCGAGCACCTTGCGCACGATGGGCGCGGCCTTCTTCTGCGTGAAGTTGAGGATGTTCAGCGCCTGATCGACTTTCTTGCCGCGAATCAGGTCGGCCACCAGACGGCCCTTGTCGACCGACAGGCGCACGCCCCGCAGCACTGCTTTGGTTTCGGTTGCCATGGTGCTTGTCCTTACTTCTTGGCTTTCTTGTCCGCCGCGTGACCCTTGAAGGTGCGCGTCAGGGCAAATTCGCCGAGTTTGTGGCCCACCATCTGGTCGGTCACGTACACCGGCACGTGCTGCTTGCCGTTGTGCACGGCGATGGTCAGGCCGATGAAGTCCGGCAGCACCATCGAGCGGCGCGACCAGGTCTTGATGGGTTTCTTGTCCTTGCTGGCGACGGCCTTGTCGACCTTGGCGAGCAAGTGGTGGTCAACAAACGGACCCTTTTTGAGCGAACGAGTCATGTGCGAGGTCCCTTATTTCTTGCGACGCGACACGATCATGTTCTGCGTGCGGCGGTTGCTGCGGGTGCGATAGCCCTTGGTCAGGTTGCCCCACGGGTCGACCGCGGCGCGACCTTCACCGGTGCGGCCTTCGCCACCGCCGTGCGGGTGGTCGATCGGGTTCATGGCCACGCCACGCACCGTCGGGCGAATGCCCATCCAGCGCTTGACGCCGGCCTTGCCCAACTGGCGCAGGCTGTGCTCTTCGTTGGCGACCTCGCCGATCGTGGCACGGCACTCGATGTGGATCTTGCGCACTTCGCCCGAGCGCATGCGCACCTGGGCGTAGGTGCCTTCGCGCGCCAGCAGGGTGGCGGACGTGCCGGCCGAGCGGGCGATCTGGGCACCGGCACCGGGCTTGAGCTCGATGCAGTGGATGGTCGAGCCGACCGGGATGTTGCGGATCGGCAGCGTGTTGCCGACGCGGATCGGCGCCTCGGCGCCGCTCACCAGCTGGCTGCCCACCTCGACGCCGCGCGGTGCGATGATATAGCGGCGCTCGCCGTCGGCGTAGCACAGCAGGGCGATGTGCGCCGAGCGGTTGGGGTCGTACTCGATGCGCTCGACCTTGGCCGGGATGGCGTCCTTGTCGCGGCGGAAATCGACCACGCGATAGTGGTGCTTGTGGCCACCGCCCTTGTGGCGCGTGGTGATGTGGCCGTTGTTGTTGCGGCCCGACTGCTGGAACTGTGGTTCGAGCAGGGGCGCGAAACCGGCACCCTTGTGCAGGTGATCGCGGGTGATCTTGACCATGCCGCGGCGGCCCGCGGAAGTCGGTTTGATCTTGATGACAGCCATGGTTTACGCAGCCTCCCCGGACAGGTTCAGCTCTTGACCTTCCTTGAGCAGGACGTAGGCCTTGCGCACGTGGTCACGACGGCCCACGGTGCGGCCAAAGCGCTTGGTCTTGCCCTTGACGTTGGTGACCGACACGGTCTTGACCTGCACCTTGAACAGCAGCTCCACGGCGGCCTTGATCTCGGGCTTGGTCGCATCGCGCAGCACCTTGAAGGTGACGGCGTTGGATTTCTCGGCCACCAGGGTGGCCTTCTCGGAGACGATGGGCGCCACCAGCACCTGCATCAGGCGGCCTTCGTCGAATTGGCGTTCAGCCGGAGTCGGGTTGATGCGGCTCATGCGAACATCTCCTTGAGCTTGTCGATGGCGCCCTTGGTGACCAGCACCTTCTTGTAGTGCACCAGCGAGACCGGATCGGCATAGCGCGGCTCGATCACCAGCACGTGGCCGAGGTTGCGCGAGGCCAGGTACAGGTTCTCGTCCACCTCGTCGGCAATCACCAGCACCGAGTCGAGCCCCATGGACTTGAAGCGGGCGGCCAGCTGCTTGGTCTTGGGCGAATCGACCTTCATCGACTCGACCACGGCCAGGCGGCCGTCGCGCGCCAGCTGCGACAGGATGGACGCCATGCCGGCGCGGTACATCTTCTTGTTCAGCTTCTGGCTGAAGTTTTCCAGCGGGCTGTTGGGGAAGATGCGACCGCCCCCGCGCCACAGCGGCGAGGAGGTCATGCCGGCGCGCGCGTTGCCGGTGCCCTTCTGGCGGAACGGCTTCTTGGTCGAGTGCTTGACCGTCGCGCGGTCTTTTTGCGCCCGCGTGCCCTGGCGGGCGTTGGCCTGGAAGGCCACCACCAGCTGGTGCACCAGCGCTTCGTTGTAGTCACGGCCGAACAGCGTCTCGGGGGCGTCCACCTTGGACGCGGCCTGACCCTGCTCGTTCAGGAGTTCGAGCTGCATTAGTTGGCCTCCTGCTTGGCGGGCGCGGCCTTGACGGCCGGGCGCACGGTGACGAAGCCGCCGCGCGAACCGGGCACGGCGCCCTTGATCAGCAGCAGCTGGCGCGCTTCGTCGACGCGCACGATGTCCAGGTTCTGGGTGGTGACGGTTTCGTCGCCCATGTGGCCGGTCATCTTCTTGCCCGGAAACACGCGACCCGGGTCCTGCGCCATCGAGATCGAGCCCGGCACGTTGTGCGAACGGCTGTTGCCGTGCGAGGCGCGTTGCGAACTGAAGTTGTGGCGCTTGATGGTGCCGGCGTAGCCCTTGCCGATGGAGGTGCCCTGCACGTCCACCTTCTGGCCGGCGGCGAACACGTCGGCGACGGGCACTTGCGCACCGGCGGCGTACTTGCCCGCCACGTCGCCTTCGACACGGAATTCCTGGGTGATTTCACCGGCTTGCACGCCCGCCTTGGCGAGGTGACCGGCCTCGGGCTTGGTCACGCGCGAGGCCTTGCGCGAACCGAACGTGACCTGCAGGGCCACGTAGCCGTCGTTTTGCTGGGTCTTGACCTGGGTAACGCGGTTGTCCGACACATCGACCACCGTGACCGGCACCGAATCGCCGTCATCGGTGAACAGACGCATCATGCCCACCTTGCGCCCCAGCAACCCCAATCGATTGCTTTGACTCATTTATTGACTCCTTGGCTTTCACCGCGCGAAGCTTCAATTGGCCCGCGCGTTTGGTGTGTGAAAGAGGGTTGATTGAATTTGCCCCCATTAAGGGCAAGCCGCAGATCATAGCGCGAATGCCAAAACTTGGCAAGGCGCCGGTCTGCGGACTGGCGCGGCGGGGCCGATGCAGCCCCGCCGCAACACGTTTACTGCAGCTTGATCTCGACGTCCACGCCGGCGGGCAGGTCCAGCTTCATCAGCGCGTCGACGGTCTTGTCGGTCGGGTCGACGATGTCCATCAGGCGCTGGTGGGTGCGGATTTCGAGCTGGTCGCGGCTGGACTTGTTGACGTGCGGCGAGCGCAGGATGTCGAAGCGCTTCATGCGCGTGGGCAGGGGCACGGGGCCCTTGACCACGGCGCCGGTGCGCTTGGCGGTGTCCACGATCTCGGCGGCCGACTGGTCGATCAACTTGTAGTCGAACGCCTTCAGGCGGATGCGGATTTTTTGCTGTGCCATGAATCCGCTCCTTACTCGATGATCTTGGCCACCACGCCGGCGCCCACGGTGCGGCCACCCTCGCGAATGGCAAAGCGCAGGCCTTCTTCCATGGCAATGGGGGCGATCAGCTTGACGGTGATCGACACGTTGTCGCCGGGCATCACCATTTCCTTGTCCTTGGGCAGCTCGATGGAGCCGGTGACGTCGGTGGTGCGGAAGTAAAACTGCGGGCGGTAGTTGTTGAAGAACGGCGTGTGACGGCCGCCTTCGTCCTTGGACAGCACGTAGACCTCGCCGGTGAAGTGCGTGTGCGGCTTGATGGAGCCGGGCTTGCACAGCACCTGGCCGCGCTCGACGTCTTCGCGCTTGGTGCCGCGCAGCAGGATGCCGACGTTGTCGCCGGCCTGGCCCTGGTCCAGGAGCTTCCTGAACATCTCGACGCCGGTGACGGTGGTCTTCTGGGTGGCCTTGATGCCGACGATTTCGATTTCTTCGCCGACCTTGATGATGCCGCGCTCGACGCGGCCGGTCACCACGGTGCCACGCCCGGAGATGGAGAACACGTCTTCGACGGGCATCAGGAAGGCGCCATCGATGGCGCGCTCGGGCGTGGGGATGTAGGTGTCCAGGGCGTCGGCCAGGTTCATGATGGCCACTTCGCCCAGCTCGCCGGTGTCGCCTTCGAGGGCCAGCTTGGCGCTGCCCTTGATGATGGGGGTGTCGTCGCCGGGGAATTCGTACTTGGACAGGAGTTCACG
>JAFKGE010000049.1 GCA_017307865.1 Burkholderiales bacterium
GACGGCAAGAGCCGTCCCACGCCCCGGCGGGACGGCGCCAGGCGTCTCGAATGGCGCGGGGGACGGATGCGGATGTCCGGCCACGCGGCCCTTGCCTTCTAGAATCGTGCCGACCATGAAAGAACCCCGCGCATGAACTCGATCAGCCTGGACGCCGTGGCGGCCCTGACCGGCATCGGCCGCAGCACCCTGTGGCGCAAGCTGGCCGACGGCGCCCTGGCCAAGGGCGAGAAGGACGCGCGCGGGCGCGCCACGGTGGCGCTGGCCGACGTGCTGGGCCTGATTGGCGAGGGCACGCGCGTGCCCTTCAGCGACGCGGACCTGGCCGTGCTGCTGCAGGCCGACGCCGGCGACGCCCAGGCGCAGGCCGACATCGGCGCCCTGCTGCAGGTGCACGGGGGGCGTGAGGCCGCGCTCTACTGGCTGCAGGCCGCCGCCGAGCAGGGCAGCGCCGAGGCCATGCAGTGGCTGGGCACGGCCCATGCGGCCAAGGGCACTGAGCAAGGCGACCAACTGGCGGTGATGTGGATCGCCAAGGCGGCGGCACTGGGCCACCCGATTGCCCGGCGGCAACTGGATGGCCTGCTGCAGGGCGCGGCGGTGGGGCCGGCCGATGGCGGCGCGCAACCGGCGACGTGAGAGCGACGGCACAATCCAGTCATGCCCACGCATGCCCAGCTTGACGAACGCGCCCGCGCCCTGCACCGCCTGGCGGCCGCGCGCGTGCGTGCCGAGCCGGCCTTGTTCGAACGCGTGCGGGCCAATCTGGCGCGCTGGCAGCGCGATGCCGCCCCGCAGGTGCAGCCCTACGTGAGCGAGTGGCAAGCCTTGGCCGACCAAGGCTTGCCAGCCTGCCTGGCGATGGCGGAAGAAGATTCACCCCACGCGGACGCATTGCGCCAGGCATCGCCCTTCGCTGGCATCTTGAGCAACGCCGAGCGCCTGGCGTTTTTGAAGGACTGGCGCGCAAGGCAAGGCGATGCGGCGCGCTGAGCTTGAGCACCTGATTGGTGGCCGGCCGCGACAAGGACGGCCCTTTCGTCGCGACGATGCTGCGCCACGGCATCATCTCGATCGACGCGCTGCTCGACCGCATCGCGGCGCTGCCGCTCGACGAGGCGCGCAAAGCGCGACTGCAACGGCAAGCGCGGCGACTGGCCCAGGCCTGATCGGCGCGCGGGTTTGATGCCCGTGCCGACCCGTTCACGCGGCCAATTTGCCCCGGCGCACGGCCTCCCGCAGCACGCGGTTGACGCGCGTTTGCCAGCCGCTGCCGCTGGCCTTGATGGCGGCCAGCACGTCGGCGTCCACGCGCATCGTCATAGGCACCTTGGGGTGCTCGGCGGCCGGGCGTCCTGGCCGGCGCAGCGGCGCCAGGCGCGGCAGGTCGGCACGGGTGATTTCCATCGTGTCGGCGTCCTGCGCCAAGCCGGCGGCAATGGCGGCGTCCTCGGCCGCGGTGGGCAGCAGCAGCCCCCGGTTTTTAGATCGCTTCGTCATACAGCTTCACCTCACGTCGGTTGGCCTTGCGCAGGCTGATGATGCGCATCACCTCGCCGCGCTGCACGAACACCACCACGTACAGCCGCTCGTCGATCACGGCAAAGCCGATTTCTCGCAGCTCGCCATAGTCGCGCCGGTTGTCGGGCATGCACAGAACATCGGGCCAGCAAATGCGCTCGGCCAAGGCCATGGAGACGCCGTGCTTGGCGACGTTGGCCGCGTCCTTGGCTTGGTCGAACTCGATGTTCATTTTATTATTGTACGTACATTAATTGGCCTGTCAACCGTCGTCAATCTTGTTGGCCCTGCGCGCCCACCTTGACCACGCCGGCGCGCGCACAATCCCCCGATGCGATTTTTCAAGGACCTGAGCCTGTCGGCCGCCAGCGCGGGCTTTGTGGCGGTGCTGGTGGGCTTTACCAGCTCGGTGGCGCTGGTGTTTCAGGCGGCGCAGGCGTTCGGCGCCTCGCAAGAGGTGATCACTTCGTGGATGTGGGCGCTGGGGATCGGCATGGGGCTGTGCTCGGCCATTCCCTCGCTCGTCCTGCGCCAGCCGGTGATGATTGCCTGGAGCACGCCGGGCGCGGCGGTGCTGGCCAGCGCGGGGCTGGGGTTCGACCTGGGGCAGGCCACGGGCGCGTTCATCGTCTGCGCGGGGCTGATCCTGCTGTGCGGGGTGACGGGCTGGTTCGAGCGGGTGATGAACCGCATCCCGATGGCGATTGCCTCGGCGCTGCTGGCGGGCGTGCTGGCGCACTTCGGCATGGCGGCCTTCGGCGCCGCGCGCACGGCGCTGCCGCTGGTGTTGGTGATGCTGGCGGCCTACCTGCTGGCGCGCCGCTGGTGGCCGCGCTACACGGTGCCGGCAACGCTGGCCGTGGCCATCGCGTTTGCGGCGTGGCAGGGCACCATCCGCTGGACGGCGGTGCGCTGGGACTGGGCGCAGCCGGTGTGGACGACGCCGGTGTTCAGCTGGCAGGCGGCCGTGAGCGTGGCGCTGCCGCTGTTCGTGGTGACCATGGCCTCGCAAAACCTGCCGGGCGTGGCGGTGATGCGCGCCACCGGCTACCGCATGCCCGTCAGCCGCCTGATCAGCCTGACGGGCCTGGCCACGCTGGTGCTGGCGCCCTTTGGCGGCTACGCGCTCAACCTGGCGGCCATCACCGCCGCCATCTGCATGGGCCCCGAGGCGCACCCCGACCCGGCGCGGCGCTACACCGCGGCCGTGGTCAACGGCGTGATCTACGTGGCGATCGGCCTGTTCGGCGCCGCGGTGGCCGGGCTGCTGACGGCCTTTCCGAAAGAGCTGGTGGCCGCCATTGCCGGGCTGGCGCTGCTGGGCACCATCGGCTCGGGGCTGGCGGCGGCGCTGCAGGGCGAGGCGCATCGCGAGGCGGCGGTCATCACCTTTCTGGTCACGCTGTCGGGCGTGACGCTGGCCGGCATCGGCTCGGCCTTCTGGGGCGTGGTGGCCGGCGCGCTGACGCTGCTCGTCACCCAGGCGCGGCGAAAACCCGCCGCCGCGCAGGCTCCGCCGCGTTGAGGCAAGATTTGGCCCGACGCCCCACGAAAGCCTCCTCATGAACCTGCTGTTCATCGCCGACCCGCTCGAGCACTTCAAGACCTACAAGGACACCACCTTCTCGATGATGCGCGAGGCCCAGCGGCGCGGCCACCGCATTGCCGCCTGCGAGCCGCAGGATCTGCACTGGCAGTCGGGCGGCGTGGTGCGCGCGCAGGTGCGCCCGATCCAGCTGACCGGGCGCACGCCCGACTGGTTTGCCGAGGAGCCGGCGCAGGACATGGCGCTGAAGGACTTCGGCGCCGTGCTGATGCGCAAGGACCCGCCCTTCGACGCCGAATACATCTACGCCACGCACCTGCTGGAGCAGGCCGAGCGCGAGGGCGCGCGCGTGGTCAACAAACCCGCCGCGCTGCGCAACCACCCCGAAAAGCTGGCCATCATGGAATGGCCGCAGTTCATCGGGCCGACGCTGGTCACGCGATCCAGCGACGAGATCCGCCGCTTTCACGCCCAGCACCAGGACATCATCCTGAAACCGCTGGACGGCATGGGCGGCATGGGCATCTTCCGCGTCAAGGCGGATGCGCTCAACCTGGGCTCGATCATCGAGACGCTGAACGCGGGCGGCGCGCAGACGGTGATGGTGCAGCGCTTTCTGCCCGAGATCGCCGCCGGCGACAAGCGCATTCTCATCATCGACGGCGAGCCCGTGCCCTTCGTGCTGGCGCGCATCCCGCAGGGCAGCGAGGTGCGCGGCAACCTGGCGGCCGGCGGCAAGGGCGTGGCCCAGCCCATCACCGACAGCGACCGCGCCACGGCGGCCGCCATCGGCCGCGTGCTGGCGCCGCGCGGGCTGCTGCTGATCGGGCTGGACATCATCGGCACGCACGTCACCGAGATCAACGTCACCAGCCCGACCTGCTTTCAGGAGATCCACGAGCAGACCGGCTGCGACGTGCCGGCGCTGTTCGTCGACGCGCTGGAGCGCCGCGTGGCGGCGCGGGGCAGGTCGTAGGCGTCATCGCGAGGAGCGCAGCGACGTGGCGATCCAGCGGCGGCGTTGCGTGGTGGCGCCGTGCTGGATTGCTTCGCTTCGCTCGCAATGACTGGGGTGGAGCAAGCCCATTCGCCTGACTCCAAGCGCGCAGGCCCATGAATTCGCCCATATTTTTGTAGCGCGCCACGCAAACTGGGTGCGGGCCTGGTCCCTCTACGCCTTGTAACCTCGCCCCTGCGGGTTATCCCGCATACTGCCTGCCTTTCGGCCCGCGCCTGTCGCGGTGGGCCGGGCAGAAGAAGGGCAGTACATCATGAAGGCTGGCGGCATCGGCTTGCGCTACAACCCGGCGCTGGATGGGTTGCGCGGCGTGGCCATCGCGCTGGTGATCCTGTCGCACGCGCACGTGCCGCTGTTCGACGGCGCGTTCTTCGGCGTCGACGTGTTCTTCGTGCTCAGCGGTTTCCTGATCACCTCGCTGCTGCTGATCGAGCTGCAGACCGAGGGCCGGCTGGACTATTGGCGCTTTTACCGCCGCCGCCTGCTGCGCCTGATGCCGGCGCTGCTGCTGTTTTTGGCCGTCTACGTGGCGGTGGCGCCGCTGTTGTGGCCCGGCGCACACGACGCGCTGACCGACGCGCTGGTGTCGGCGCTGTACCTGGCCGACTACGGCATCGCCTTCTTCGACCAGCCGGCCAGCCTGCTGCACATGTGGTCGCTGTCGGTGGAAGAGCACTTCTACCTGATCTGGCCGCCGCTGCTGGCGCTGGGGGTGGCGCGCTTCAAGCGCGGCCAGCTGTGGCGCGCGATCGCGGTGCTGTGGCTGCTGGCCACGGCGTGGCGCGTGCTGTGCGTGGCGTGGGACCAGCCGTTCTACCAGGTGTTCTTCCGCTTCGACACGCGCGCCACGGGCCTGCTGGCCGGCGCGCTGCTGGCGGCGCTGCTGCACGAGCAGCCCGACTTCATCGCCCGCGCGCGCCGCCACCTGCCCAGCGCGCTGTGGCTGCCGCTGGCGGTGCCGGTGCTGATGGGCCTGGGCTGGGACAGCAGCGACGCTTTGAGTTGGGGCATGCCGGCGGTCGAGGGCGCGGCGGTGGTGCTGCTGGTAGCCGTGCAGCGCCAGCGCGGCCTGATCTGGCGCATGCTGAGCGCGCCGGCGCTGGTCAAGCTGGGGCAGTTGTCCTACGGCGTGTACCTGTGGCACTACCCGGTGGTGCGCTGGCTGCGCGCCGAACTGCCCTGGCCGTGGGTGGTGCTGCTGGGCGGCGCCATCTCGCTGGCGCTGGCGGCGCTGTCGTACTACACGATCGAGCGCTGGGCGCTGCGCTGGCGTGACCGGGCGCCGGCGTCGGCCCGCCCGCGCCCCACGGTGTCGGTGCCGGCGCATTGAGTCGCGGCGCACGATTTCAAGCCAAATCGGGCTGTAGCCGGTGCCCATCAAGCGCGAGCAGCTATTGAATGCATAGTTATCGGAGCGCGGCGCAGGCCACGCTCCGCCGCCCCCACTATGATCGGCGGGCCATGCCCGACTCCCAGCCGCACCCGAGCGCCGCCCCCCTCGCCGACGAGGACCTGGGCGCGCTGGCGCCGTTTCGCCACCGCGTGTTCAGCCTGCTGTGGAGCACCTGGCTGATCGCCAACCTGTGCATGTGGATGAACGACGTGGCGGCCGCCTGGCTGATGACCACGTTGACCGAGCAGCCCAACTGGGTGGCGCTGGTGCAGACGGCGGCCACGCTGCCGGTCTTCTTGCTGGGCCTGCCCTCGGGCGCGCTGGCCGACATCCTGAACCGCAAGCACTTTCTGCTGTTCACCCAGCTGTGGGTGGCGGTGGTGGGCGCGCTGCTGGCGCTGGCGGCGTTCGCGCAGGTCATCACGCCGCCGCTGCTGCTCTTGCTGCTGTTTTGCAACGGCGTGGGGCTGGCGCTGCGCTGGCCGGTGTTCTCGGCCATCGTGCCCGAGCTGGTGCCGCGCGCGCAGCTGCCGGCGGCGCTGGCGCTGAACGGCGCGTCGATGAACGCGGCGCGCATCGTCGGCCCGCTGATCGCCGGCGCGCTGATCGCCAGCCTGGGCAGCGCCTGGGTGTTCGGGCTCAACGCCGTGCTGTCGGTGGGCGCGGCGGTGGTCATCTCGCGCTGGCAGCGTCCGCACACGCCGCACCCGCTGGGGCGCGAAAGCCTGCGCGGCGCCATGCGCGTGGGCCTGCAGTACGTGATGCAGTCCTATCACCTGAAGGGGGTGCTGCTGCGCATCGCGCTGTTCTTTTTTCACTCGACCGCGCTGATCGCGCTGCTGCCGCTGGTGGCGCGCGAGATCGAGGGCGGCAACGCCGGCACCTTCACCGTCTTGCTGGCCGCCATGGGCGCGGGCGCCATTGCCTCCACCTTCGTGCTGCCGCAGCTGCGGCGCGCCTTTCCGCGCGACCGGCTGGTGCTGGCCGGCGCCATCACGCAGGCGGCGACGATGGCGCTGATGGCCGTCACGCGCAGCCTGTGGCTGGCGGTGCCGGCCATGCTGCTGTGCGGCGGCGCCTGGCTGACCACGGCCAACTCGCTCAGCGTGTCGGCGCAGATCAGCCTGCCCGACTGGGTGCGCGCGCGCGGCATGTCGATGTACCAGATGGCCATCATGGGCGCCACCGCCCTGGGCGCGGCGGTGTGGGGCCAGGTGGCCACCTGGACCAACGTGCCGCTGACGCTGGGCATCGGCGCGGCCAGCGGCATTTTGACGATGGCCATCGCCACCTGGCGCATGCCCGACCGCGGCGTGATCGATGACCCCACGCCGGCCGGCCCCTGGCCGCTGCCCCAGGTCGAGGCGCCGCCGCCCGAGGGCCGCGTGGTCGTCACGGTCGAATACCAGATCGACCCGGCGCGCGCCACCGCCTTTCGCGCCCTGATGGAAGAAAGCCGCCGCTCGCGCCTGCGCGTGGGCGCCGTGGACTGGGAGCTGCTGTCGGACATCAACGAGCCGGGGCGCTTCATCGAGGTGATCGAGGACGCGTCCTGGACCGAGCACCTGCGCCGCTTCGAGCGCACCACCACCGCCGACGTGGCGCTGCGCGAGCGCAAGCTGGCCTTTCACATCGGCACCGAGCCGCCGCGCGTGCGGCGCGCGCTGCGCGAAAGCACGGTGCGGACAGGGCCCGCGTCGACCCCTTCGCCCTCTGGGAGAGGCTTGGGCTGAGGGCCGGTGGCGTGTCTCGAAGCACGCCAGTTTTTGGACCGTTCAGGCCTCCAGCGCCCGCCCACCAAGCGCGGGCAGCTATCGAAACGATTGCAACTCAGAGCGCCTGCAGCGCCCCGTCCACGAACACCGCCAGCTCGCCCGGCGCGAACGGTGTCCAGGCCTCGTCGCAGGTCAGCGGCGTGGTGGCCACCACGGCCACGCGGTCGCGCGGGGTGGTGTGCTCGGCGAAGTCGATGGCCAGGTCTTCGTCGGCCAGGCGGGCGCGGGCAAAGGGGTGCTGGCGCACGATGTAGCACAGCTTGGTCGAGGCATGCGCCCACAGCGCCTGGCCGTTGGACAGCAGCATGTTGAAGCTGCCGTGGCGCGCCACCCGCGGCGCCAGCTCGGCCAGGGTGCGCGTGAGCTCGGCCACCGGCGGCAGGCTGGCGTGCGACTTGGCCAGCTCCTGCATCAACCAGCAGAAGGCGCGCTCGCTGTCGGTGTCGCCCACCGGGTGAAAGTGCCCGTGCAGGCGCGGGTGGTAGTCCTTCAGGTCGCCGTTGTGGGCGAACACCCAGGTGCGGCCCCACAGCTCGCGCTGGAAGGGGTGGCAGTTCTCCAGCAGCACCGGTCCGACCGTGGCCTTGCGGATGTGGGCAATGACGTTCTTGCTCTTGATCGGATAGCGCCGGATCAGCTCGGCAATGGGCGAGTCGGCCGCCGCCCCGGGGTCGAGAAACACGCGCGCGCCGCGCCCCTCGAAAAACGCGATGCCCCAGCCGTCGGCGTGGTGGTCGGTGCGCCCGCCGCGCTGGGCGAAACCGGCGAACGAGAAGGTCACGTCCGTCGGCGTGTTGCAGTTCATCCCGAGCAGCTGGCACATGGCGCTCAGTATGCTACGGCGGCGCCCGTTCGCCCTCGGCCGCCGCGCGCGCGCAGGCGGCGCAGATGCAGGCGCGCCGGCGCGCGTCCTCGGGCAGCCGCGCCAGCAGCGCGGGCGTGAAGCGCGCCTGCGTGCACCAGCACGGCGGCTGCGGCTGGCCGCTGGCGCGCTCAAGCGCCATGGCGCAGCCGTTGGGGCCGCCGCACAACGGGCAAACCATGGGGTCGAGCGGCAGCGGCGCGGGGGTCATGGGGGTGATATTCTGCTGTACAGGACCCGCCGTCGCCCGCAGCTTTTGGAGAATCGATCATGAGCGCCGCACCACTGACCGCCGCCCAGCGGCAAGAACTGAAAGCCCTGCTGCTGGCGCGCCGCCACGATCTGCAGGCGCAGATGCAGCAAAACCGCAGCAACCTGGCGCCGGCCGAGAACACCGCCGGCAGCGTGTCGCAGGACGAGAACGGGCGCCTGACCAACCAGACGCGCGAGGTGGACGCGGCGCTGACCTCGCTGGACGTGGACGAGCTGGCGCGCATCGACCGCGCGCTGGAGCGCATGGCCGAGGACAGCTACGGCCTGTGCGTGGAGTGCGGCCAGCCGATCGCCTTCGAGCGCCTGAAGGTGGAGCCCATGACCCTGCACTGCGTGGCCTGCAAGTCGCAGCGCGAGCGCAAGCAGGGGTTGCGTGGCTGAGGCAGCGAGCGCGCGGATCGCCACCAGAAAATATGCGAAATCTGGCTGCAACGCTCGTCCATCAAGCGCCGACAACTATCATTTAAATAGCAATCGACGCCGACGCGATCGTCAAGCCCCCGCCTTCACCTTCTGCCGCCAGGCGTGCAGCAGCGGCTCGGTGTAGCCGCTGGGCTGCACCAGGCCCTTGAAGATCAGGTCGCTGGCGGCCTGGAAGGCGGCCGATTTCTCGAAGTTGCCGTGCATGTTGCGATACAGCGGGTCGCCCGCGTTCTGCTGGTCGACCAGCGCGGCCATGCGCTGCAGCGTGGCACGCACCTGGCCCTCGCTCACCACGCCGTGCAGCAGCCAGTTGGCGATGTGCTGGCTGGAGATGCGCAGCGTGGCGCGGTCTTCCATCAGGCCCACGCCGTGGATGTCGGGCACCTTGGAGCAGCCCACGCCCTGGTCGACCCAACGCACCACGTAGCCCAGGATGCCCTGGCAGTTGTTGTCCAGCTCCTGCTGGCGCTCGGCGGCGCTCCACTTGGCCTCGGGCACCACCGGGATGCTGAGCAGGCCGGTCAGCAGCTCGTCGCGCAGCGCGGCGACGTCGGCGTGCGCCAGCTCGGCTTCCATGGCCTTTTGCACGTCGCTCACCAGCACCTGGTGGTAGTGCATGGCGTGCAGGGTGGCGCCGGTGGGGCTGGGCACCCAGGCGGTGTTGGCGCCGGCCTTGGGGTGGTTGATCTTTTGCTGCAGCATGGCGGCCATCAGGTCGGGCATGGCCCACATGCCCTTGCCGATCTGCGCCTTGCCCCGCAGGCCGCAGGCCAGGCCGACCAGCACGTTGTTGCGCTCATACGCCTGGATCCAGGCGCTGCTCTTCATGTCGCCCTTGCGGTACACCGGGCCGGCGCGCATGCAGCTGTGCATCTCGTCGCCCGTGCGGTCCAGAAAGCCCGTGTTGATGAAGGCCACGCGCGACCTGGCGGCGGCGATGCTGGCCTTGAGGTTGACGCTGGTGCGGCGCTCCTCGTCCATGATGCCCAGCTTGACGGTGCTGTCGGGCAGGCCCAGCAGTTCCTCGACGCGGCCGAACAGCTCGCTGGCGAAGCCCACCTCGGCCGGGCCGTGCATCTTGGGCTTGACGATGTAGACGCTGCCGGTGCGCGAGTTGCGGATGCCGCCCGCGCCCTTGCCCTGCAGGTCGTGCAAGGCGATGGCGGTGGTCACCACCGCGTCCAGGATGCCCTCGGGGATTTCCTTCTCGCTGCCGTCGGCCGCCTTGTACAGGATGGCCGGGTTGGTCATCAGGTGGCCGACGTTGCGCACGAACATCAGCGAGCGCCCGTGCAGCCGCACCGTGCCCTTGCCGGCCGGCTTGGTGTACAGGCGATCGGGGTTGAGCCCGCGCGTGACGGTGCGCCCGCCCTTGTCGAAGCTCTCGGTCAGGGTGCCGCGCAGGATGCCCAGCCAGTTGCGATAGCCCAGCACCTTGTCCTCGGCGTCCACCGCGGCAATCGAGTCTTCCAGGTCCATGATGGTGGACACCGCCGCCTCGACCACCACGTCGGCCACGCCGGCCGCATCGGTCTTGCCGATGGGGGACTGCGGGTCGATGCGGATGTCCAGGTGCAGGCCGTTGTGCACCAGCAGCACCGAACTGGGCGCCTTGGCGTCGCCCTGAAAGCCCACCAGCTGCGCCTTGTCCAGCAGCTTGCTGCGCCGGCCGTCGGCCAGCTTGACGACCAGCTCGCCGTCCTTGATCTTGTAGCCCACCGCATCGGCGTGCGAGCCCTTCTTGAGCGGCGCCGTGCGGTCCAGCATGTGGCGCGCCCATTCGATCACCTTGGCGCCGCGCCGCGCGTTGTAGCCCTTGCCTTTTTCCAAACCCGGGGTTTCGGCGATCACGTCGGTGCCGTACAGCGCGTCGTACAGGCTGCCCCAGCGCGCGTTGGCGGCGTTGAGGGCGTAGCGCGCGTTCAGGATCGGCACCACCAGCTGCGGGCCGGCCTGCACGGCCAGCTCGGCGTCGACCTTCTTGGTCGTGATCTTCGCCTTGGCCGGCACCGGCACCAGGTAGCCGATGCCCTCCAGGAAGGCGCGGTAGGCGCGCATGTCGGTGATCGGGCCGGGGTTGGCCTGGTGCCAGGTGTCCAGCTCGGTCTGCAGGCGATCGCGCTCGGCCAGCAGGGCGGCGTTCTTGGGCGCCAGGTCGGTGACGATGGACGAAAAGCCCTTCCAGAAGCGGCTTTGGTCCACGCCCACGCCGGGCAGCACCTCGCGATTGATGAAGTCGTAGAGCTCGGAGGCCACCCGCAGGGCGCCGGCTTGGATGCGTTGAGTCATGGCAGTGAAGCTTCAGGAGAAAAACCACCGGCCGCCGGCTGCGGGCGGCCATCGAAGCCCCACTATATTTCAACCCTTATCAGCAAAAAAGAAGCTCTGGATTGCAAAACCATTGACTTTTTTGCACAAGTGGCCGAGCGCCACCCAAGCCGATGGCCGCGCGATCAGCGCAGCGGCTCGCGCACCGCCGGCACCGCCGCCCACAGCGCCGCCAGCCACAGCGGCGCCGCCTGCAGCACGGCCAGCAACACGCTGCCGCCGCGCCAGGCCCAGGCCAGCGCCAGCAACACCGCCAGCGCCTGCAGCGCCAGCGCCCAGCGGCTGCAGCGCATCAGCAGGACGCCCACGCCCGCGCAGGCCCCGCCGCACAGCAGGTAATAGGCGCCACCGCCGCGCGCCAGTAGCGCCAGCCCGCCCAGGCCCAGCAGCACGCCCCAGGCGATCAGCACCAGACCCACCAGGCGCGGCGGGCCGTCCTGGCGCGCGGCTTCCAGCTGCTGGCGCTCCATCAGCGCCCAGGAGTCGATGCGCGCGTCGTGGCCATCGGCTGCCGCCGCGGCGATCGGCGCGGGCGCCGGACGGGCGTTGCCGGGCACGGCCGCGGCCACAGAAGGCGCGCGTGGCGCGGGCGCGGCGGCCGCGGGGCCGGGCTCGCGCATGCGCCGCTCCAGCTCGGCACGGGCGCGGCGGCTGCCGCCCTCGGCCAGCCGGTGCAGCTGGGCCAGGCTGAAGCGGCGCACGTCGGGCGCGGAGGGGGCGGGCGGGATGGTCGTGGTCACGGCGATGAGCGGCAACGGGTGGCTGGCATGATGGCATAGCCAACCGTTCAATCCAATGGCCCCGCCGACCGTTCATCTTGGCCCGCACGCCGGCTGTCGATAATTCCGACCCATGGACAAGCTCAAGGCCTACGAGACCTTCGCCTCGGTGGCCGCGCGCGGCAGCCTGAGCGCGGCGGCGCGGGCCGAGGGCGTGGCGCCGGCCATCATCGGACGGCGGCTGGACGCGCTGGAGGCGCAGCTGTGCGTGAAGCTGCTGGTGCGCAGCACGCGCCGCATCGCGCTCACGCACGAGGGCGCGGCCTTTCTGGACGACTGCCAGCGCATCCTGGCCGAGGTGGCCGGCGCCGAGGCCAGCGTGTCGGCCGGCGGCGTGCAGGCCAGCGGCCAGCTGCGCATCACCGCGCCGGCGGGCTTCGGCCGCCGTCACGTGGCGCCGCTGGTGCCGCCCTTTCACGAAGCGCACCCGCGGCTGCGCATCTCGCTCAACCTGGCCGACCGCATCGTCGACCTGGCGGCCGAGGGCTACGACTGCGCGGTGCGCGTGGGCGACTTGCCCGACTCCTCGCTCATCAGCATCCGGCTGGCCGACAACCACCGCCTGGCGGTGGCCACGCCGGCCTACCTGCGCCGCCGTGGCGTGCCACGCCACCCGCAGGACCTGGCGCGCCACGACTGCCTGGTTTTGTCCAGCGACGCCTCGCAGTCGCGCGGCTGGGCTTTCACCATCGACGGCCAGCCCATGCACCTGCGCCCCCACGGCCCGCTGGACTGCAGCGACGGCCAGGTGCTGCACGCCTGGTGCCTGGCCGGCCACGGCATCGCCTGGCGCTCGACCTGGGAGGTCGAGGCCGAGATCGCCGCCGGCGCGCTGGTGCCCGTGCTGCAGGCCTACGCCGCGCCGCCCAACGGCATCTACGCCCTGCTGCCGCACGCCACGCGCCACCTGCCGCTGCGCGTGCGCCTGTGGGTGGACTTTTTGAAGCAGCGCTACGCCGAGCCCGGTTTCTGGACACGGCCGTAACATCGCCCCCATGCTCGAACCCATCCTCGCCTTTCTGCACATCAGCGCCTTCATCGGCTGGATCGTGTTCGCCACCGCGCAGTCGGCGATCTGCCGCGCCGCCTGGTTCAACGCCGCCAGCGTGCCGCGCCTGGTGCGGCTGGACCGCATCCTGTGGATCGCCACCGCCTTCGTGCTGCTGACCGGCCTGGCGCGCACCTGGCTGGGCAGCAAGGGCTTCGGCTGGTACTGGAGCAACCCGCTGCTGTGGGCCAAGTTCGGCCTGTTCATGGCCGCCGCGTGGCTGCAGATCGGCCCCACGCGCGCCTACCGCCGCTGGCAGCTCGCGCTGGACGGCGGCGGCGCGCTGCCCAGCGAGGCCGAGATCAACCGCGCGCGCAAGCCGATCATGCTGGGCACGCACCTGGTGGCCGTCATCCCGCTGCCGGCGGTGTTTTTGGCGCGCGGCTGGGGCGCATGGTGAGCCGTGGGCGCTGAGGGCAAGCCCCTGGTGCTGTGCGCCGACGACTACGCCCAGCACGCGGGCGTGACGCGGGCGGTGCTGGCGCTGGCGGCGCAGGGTCGCTTGACCGCAACCAGCGCCATGGTGCTGTCGCCGCGCTGGCGCGAAGATGCGGCGCCGCTGCGCGAGTGGCGCGAGCAGCTGGACGTGGGCCTGCACCTGGACTTCACCAGCGACTTTGCGGTGGCCGCCGGCCATGGCCTGAGCCTGGGCGCGGCCATGCGGCGCGCGCTGCTGGGCGGCTTCGACCCCGCGGACGCGCGCGTCGTGATCGAGCGCCAGCTGGACGCCTTCGAGGCCGCCTGGGGCGCGCCGCCCGACCACGTGGACGG
Organism: Burkholderiales bacterium; assembly: GCA_017307865.1. Taxonomy (GTDB): domain Bacteria; phylum Pseudomonadota; class Gammaproteobacteria; order Burkholderiales; family Burkholderiaceae_C; genus Ottowia; species Ottowia pentelensis. The sequence continues at coordinate 13,738 of JAFKGE010000049.1, forward strand.
CCACCAGCACGTGCAGCAGTTCGCCGGCATTCGCACGCCGCTGGTGCAGGTGCTGGCGCGGCGCTACGGCGCCCGCCCGCCCTGGCTGCGCGTGTCGCGCCCGCCAGCGAGCCAGCGCACGCTCAAAAGCTGGGTGATCGCCAGCCTGGGCGCCGGCGCCCTTGAAAAGATAGCTGCTCACGCACGTATTCCATGCGCCTCAGCCCTTTCCGGCATTTATGACTTCACCGGCGACGAGGCCGGCTACGCCCACCGCATGGCCGGCTGGCTGGCCGGCTCGCCGGCCGGCACGCTGCTGATGTGCCACCCCGGCGCCGCGCCCGAGGCCGCCGACGGGCCCGACCCCATCGCCGCCGCCCGCGCCTGGGAATTCGCCCATTTCGCCAGCGCCGCGTTTGCCGCACAATGCGCCACCGCCGGCGTGCGCCTGGTGCGCGGCAGCACCCTCTACCCCCCCCACGCATGAACCCCTCCGTCTCCCTGGCGGCGCCCGCCCCGGCGCCGACGTCCGGCGTGCGCGCGCGGGCCTGGTCACCGCTGGGCTTCGTGCTGTTGCTGGCGCTGCTGGCCGCGCTGCGTCCGCTGTCGGTGCCCGACGAAGGGCGCTACGCCGACATCGGCCGCTGGATGCTGCTGTCGGGTGACTGGCTGACGCCGCGGCTGGACGGCCTGCCGTTTTTTCACAAGCCGCCGCTCACCCACTGGCTGCAGGCGGTCAGCATGGCGGTGTTCGGCGTCACGCCCTGGGCCGCGCGCGTGCCCGGCATGCTGCTGGCCAGTCTGATGCTGGTGGGCGTGCTGGTGGCCGGCCGGCGCCTGGGCGACGCCGCGCTGGCGCGACGCGCGGCGCCGATGCTGGGCGCCAGCGCGGGCTTTCTGATCGGCGGCCAGTACGTTAACCACGACATGGGCGTGGCCGCCTGGATCGCCAGCGCCATCTGGTGCTTTGCCCTGGCCTGCTGGGACGACGGGCGCCCGCGCGCCGGCTGGGCGCGCGCCGGCTTTGCCCTGTGCGCCGGCGGGCTGCTGACCAAGGGCCTGATCGGCGTGGCGCTGCCGGCGCTGGTGATCGGCGCCTGGCTGCTGGCCACGCGCCAGTGGCGCAAGGCGCTGCACCTGCCCTGGGCCAGCGGCCTGGCCCTGTTCGCCGTGCTCGCCCTGCCCTGGTTCGTGCTGGCGGGCGAGCGCTACCCGGGCCTGTGGGCCTACCTGTTCGGCGTGCAGCAGTTCGGGCGCTACACCGGCGGCGGCTTCAACAACCCGCAGCCCTGGTGGTTTTACGGGGCGGCTTGCGCGCTGCTGCTGTTTCCGTGGACCTTTTTCGCCGCCTGGGACGGCCTGCTGCGCCTGCGCCGGCGGCCCGCCCCGGCGGCGCTCGATGCGCAGCGCCGGCTGGCCGTGCTGTGCTGGATCTGGGTGGGCGCCATCGTGCTGTTTTTCTCGCTGCCGCGCTCCAAGCTGATCGGCTACGCCCTGCCGGTGCTGCCGCCGCTGGCCCTGCTGGCGGCCATGGGCTGGCAGCGCGCACTGGACGGGCGCCGCCACGCCGAGCGCGCCTTCGTCGCCGTGCTGCTGCTGGCGGCGGCCGTGCCGGTGGCCATCACGCTGGCGGCGCCGCGCATCGACCGCGGGCGGCTGTCGGGCGACGTGGCGCGGGTGCTGGCCTGCCGCGCCGCGCCCGCCGACGAGATCTACGTGGTGGGCGGCTACCCGATGGACCTGCCCTTCGTGGCGCAAACGCAAAAACCGCTGCGCGTGGTGCAGGACTGGCCCCAAGTGCGCGCCAAGGCCGCCGACGACTGGAAGCGTGAGCTGGTCGAGGCCGGCGCCTTCGAGCCCACCGCCGCCGCGCGCATCCTGCTGGAGCCGGCGGCGCTGGCGCAGGCGCGCACGCAGGCCCACGCCTGGCTGCTGGCGCCGCGCAAGGCCGGCCCCGACACCCAGGCCCTCATCGCCGGCTGGCAGCCGGTGTTCGCGGGCCAGACCTGGGCCTTGTACCGCTCGGCTGCCTCAGCGGCGGAAGGCCCAGAAACGCCCCAGCACGAAGGTCTGCCCGGCTGCCACGCCCATGGCGGCAAACAGCGCCAGCCATGAGGGCCAGCCGGCGCCGCGCAGCAGCAGGCTGAACACCGCCTCGTTCACCGCGAAGCCGGCCACGGCGGTGGCGGCAAAGCGCAGCAGGCTCTGGCCCACGCCGGTGCTGGCGCCGCGAAAGCTCAGCCAGCGGTGACCGACGAAGCTGACGCCGAAGGCGACGACGAAACCCAGGGCGTTGGCCAGCTCGGGCAGCATCCAGGGCTTGGCCAGGCCGAACACCGCCGCGTGCGTGGCAGCCGCCGCCGCGCCCACGGCGCCGAACCAGAAGCCGGTGCGCGCCAGGCTCACGGCTGCCCACGCGCGGGCAGGCCCTGGCCCGTTTCATCGGCCACCAGGTACAGGGGGCGCTGCTTGACCTCGTCGTAGATGCGCGCCACGTACTCGGCCAGCAGGCCCACCGACAGCAGTTGCACACCGCTCAAAAACATCATGCCCGCCGCCAGCGTGGGATAGCCGCGCACCGGGTTGCCCAGCCAGAAGTACTCGATCACCACCCAGACGCCGTAAGCCAGCGCCGCCAGCGACAGCGTCAGGCCCAGCAGGGCCAGCACGCGCAGCGGCGCGGCGGTGAAGGCCAGGAGACCCGTGGTGCCCAGGCCCAGCGCGCCGCTCAGGCCGAAATGGCTTTCGCCGGCGCGCCGCGGCAGTGGCTCGTAGTCCAGCGCCACGCTGGGAAAGCCGACCCAGGCGTACAGGCCCTTCATGAAGCGGTGGCGCTCGGGCAGGGCCAGCAGGGCGTCGACCACGCGCCGGTCGAGCCAGCGAAAGTCGCCCGCGTCGCGCGGAATGCGCACCCGGCTGCGCCAGTTGACCAGGCCGTAGAAGGCGCCGACCAGGCGCCGGTAAAGGGCCGACTGGTCGGTGCGCGTGCGGCGCACGGCATACACCACGTCGGCGCCCGCCTGCCAGTGGCGCAGCATGTCGGCCAGCAGGGCCGTGGGGTGCTGGCCGTCGGCATCCATCAGCACCACCACCTCGCCGCGCGCGGCAGCCAGGCCGGCGGTGAGCGCCGCCTCCTTGCCGAAGTTGCGCGACAGTTGCAGCAGGCGCAGCGCCGGCTCGCGCTGGCACAGGGCGCGCAGCACGGCCACCGTGTCGTCGCGGCTGCCGTCGTCCACCACCACCACCTCGACCCGGGGCGACAGCGCCCGCAGCGCGGCCAACACCTGCGCCAGCACCTCGGGCAAGGCGGCGGCCTCGTTGTAGGCCGGCATGACACAGGAGATGGAGGGGATTCGGGCGGCGCGCTCGCTCATGGACGAATCATGCCAAAAGAAAACCTCGCCGCGATCACGCGGCGAGGTTGTGGGTGCGGCGGCAATGCCTTACTTCTTCAGGCACTCGCTCATGAAGGCCTTGCGCTCGTCGCCTTTCTTGCCGGCGGCCTCCTTGTTGCAGACCTTCATTTTTTCTTGCTGGGTGGCCGGGGCGGCAGCGGCGGTGGTGGCGGGCTGGGCGCTCAGGCAGCTCTTCATGAAGGCCTTGCGCTCGTCGCCCTTCTTGCCGGCGGCCTGCGCGTTGCAGGTGCTCATTTTTTCCTGTTGCGCCGTCTTGGCGCTGGCCAGGGTGGGCGCCGCGCCCAAGGACAGGGCCAGGCCGGCGGCGGCGATCAGGGACAGCAGTTTGCTCATGAACGAACTCCTCTTGCTTGGGGTGGGTTAGCAACGGGAACAGCCGGCCGGCATCTTGACACGCCGGCCTGCCGCCTACAACGCCTGGCCGCGCCGATCGGATGACGCGTCGTCCGATCGGGCGCGGGCAGCCCTTCGGCGCCCCGTAAAATTGGACGATGCCTTCGGTCAAACAACAACTGCTCGCGGCCCTGGCCGCCGAGCTCGCCACGCTGGCGCCGGACACGCCCGTGGCGGCGGCCTTCGAATCGCCGCGCCAGGCCGCGCACGGCGACTGGGCCTGCACGGCCGCGATGCAGCTGGCCAAGCCGCTGAAGGCCAATCCGCGCCAGTTGGCCGAGCGCCTCAAGGCGGCCCTGCTGGCTACGCCCGCCTTCGGCCAGTGGGTTCATGCGATCGACATCGCCGGGCCCGGTTTTCTGAACATCCGCCTCAAGCCCGCCGCCAAGCAGCAGGTCGTGCGCGAGGTGCTGGCGCAGCGCGAGCGCTACGGCTGGCTGCCGGCACGCGCCGAGGCCATGATCGTCGAGTTCGTCAGCGCCAACCCCACCGGGCCGCTGCACGTGGGCCATGGCCGCCAGGCGGCGCTGGGCGACGCGCTGTGCAACCTCTTTGCCACCCAGGGCTGGCGGGTGCACCGCGAGTTCTATTACAACGACGCCGGCGTGCAGATCGAGACGCTGACGCGCTCGGTGCAGCTGCGCGCCCAGGGCCGGAGGCCAGGCGACGCCGGCTGGCCCGAGGCGGCCTACAACGGCGACTACATCCAGGACATCGCAAGCGACTTTCTGGCCGGCAAGACGGTGCAGGCCGACGACCGCCGCTTCACCGCCAGCGGCGACCTGAACGACTGGGACGGCATGCGCCAGTTCGCCGTCGCCTACCTGCGCCACGAACAGGACAAGGACCTGCAGGCCTTCCACCTCAAGTTCGACGAGTACTTCCTCGAATCCAGCCTGTACGCCAGCGGCCGCGTCGAGGCCACGGTGCAGCGCCTGATCGCCGCCGGCAAGACCTACGAGAAGGACGGCGCGCTGTGGCTGCGCACCACCGACTACGGCGACGACAAGGACCGGGTGATGAGGAAGTCGGAAGGCGGCTACACCTATTTCGTGCCCGACGTGGCCTACCACACCACCAAGTGGGAGCGCGGCTTTCGCAAGGCCATCAACATCCAGGGCACCGACCACCACGGCACCATCGCGCGCGTGCGCGCCGGCCTGCAGGCGCTGGGCCTGGGCATTCCCGAGGGCTATCCGGACTACGTGCTGCACACCATGGTGCGCGTGGTGCGCGGCGGCGAGGAGGTCAAGATCAGCAAGCGCGCGGGCAGCTACGTCACGCTGCGCGACCTGATCGAATGGACCAGTGCCGACGCGGTGCGCTTTTTCCTGCTGTCGCGCAAGCCCGACACCGAATACACCTTCGACGTCGACCTGGCCGTGCAGCAGAACAACGACAACCCGGTGTACTACGTGCAGTACGCCCACGCGCGCATCTGCTCGGTGCTGCAGGCCTGGGGCGGCGACGCCGCCGCGCTGGCGCAGGCCGAGCTGGCGCCGCTGGACACCCCCGCCGCGCAGGCGCTGATGCTGCAGCTGGCGCGCTTTCCCGACGTGCTGGCCGGCGCCGCGCAGGACCTGGCGCCGCACGACGTGGTGTTCTACCTGCGCGAGCTGGCCGCCAGCTACCACAGCTACTACGACGCCGAGCGCATCCTGGTGGACGACGAAGCGGTCAAGGCGGCGCGCCTGGCCCTGGTCGCCGCCACCGCCCAAGTCCTGCACAATGGCCTGTCGCTGCTGGGCGTGAGCGCACCGGCACGCATGTGATTCCACTCCTGCAAGCATGAAGACATCCAGACAACACGGCGGCACCTTTCTGGGCCTGATCCTGGGCGCGGTGGTCGGCCTGGCGGTGGCGCTGGGCGTGGCCATCTACGTGGCCAAGGTGCCGGTGCCCTTTGCCAACAAGGGCGCCGCGCGCACCAGCAGCCAGGACGCGGCCGAGGCCAACAAGAACCGCGACTGGGACCCCAACGCCGCGCTGCGCAACCGCGACGACAACGCGCCGGCAGCCCCCGCCGCCCCGGCCGCGGGCACCACCGCCGGCGGCAGCGTGGCGCCCGCGCCCGAGTCCATGCCCATTCCGGCCCCGGCCGTGGTGGGCGGCCCGGTGGCGCGCACGGCGCCCGCCGAGCCCCCGGCCATCGCCGCCAAGCCGCCGGCCACCGCCACCCGCACGGCGCCTTCGACCGACCCGCTGGGCGACCTGGCCGCGGCCCGCTCCGGCAGCGGCAGCAATGCGGGCGCGGCCGCCAGCGCCGACCCCTTCACCTATTTCGTGCAGGCGGGCGCCTTCCGCGCGCAGGCCGACGCCGACGCCCAGCGCGCGCGCCTGTCGCTGATGGGCGTGGAGGCGCGCGTGAGCGAGCGCGAGCAGGCCGGCCGCACCGTCTACCGCGTGCGCGTGGGCCCGTTCCAGAACCGTGACGCCGCCGACCGCGTGAAGGCGCGGCTGGACGACAATGGGCTCGAAGCGGCGCTGGTGCGGGTGCAGAAGTGAGCGCCCGACAAGTGCAGACCGGACGGGAACTTGCCGACCGGCAGCGGGCTCAATAGGGCCGACAAGGACTGGAGAAAACATTTCATGAAACGACGCGAATTCACCCTGGCCGCCGCCGCTGCGGCCCTTCCGGGGCTTATGAGCCTGCCGGCGCACGCCCAGTCGGGCAAGGGCTACATCGAGCTGTCGCCGCGCGCGCCGGTCGACGCCCCGGCGGGGCAGATCGAGGTGGTCGAGTTCTTCTCGTACGGCTGCCCGCACTGCATGCACTTCGAGCCCATCATGGACGCCTGGGTCAAGACCCTGCCCAAGGACGTGGCCTTCCGCCGCGTGCACGTGGGCTTTCAAAGCAACTTCGCGCCGCTGCAAAAGATCTTCTACACGCTGGAGGCCATGGGCAAGGTCGACGCCGCCATGCAGGACAAGGTGTTCAAGGCGCTGCAGACCGATCGCATCAACCTGACCAAGCCCGAGGTGCTGTTTCCGTGGGCGGCCAAGCAGGGGCTGGATCAGGCCAAGTTCGAAAGCACCTACAACTCCTTCGGCGTGGCCACGCAACTGCGCAAGGCGGTGCAGCTGCAGGACGCCTACAAGGTCGAGGGCACGCCGGCGCTGGGCATTGCCGGGCGCTACTACACCGACGGCTCGATGGCCAATGGCTTCGAGCCCATGATCAAGCTTGCCAACCAGCTGATCGAGCAGGTGCGCAAGGGCGCCTGACCCGGCCCCCCTACGCGCGGCCACGCCAGCCCGCTTCGGCGGGCTTTTTCGCGCCGGCGCCCGTCCGCGCGGGCGATACCGGCCCTTACAATGGCCCATTCACCCAAGCAAAAACCGTGCCTCACATGGATGACCGCCACCCGTTCGTCGTGCCCGCCTGGCGCCGCTGGGCCTTGGGCGCCTTGCTGGTGCTGGCGGCCGTGCCGGCGCTGGCCGAGCGCGCCGACCGCGACCAGCCGATGAACATCGAGGCCGACGCGCTGCGCTACGAGGACAAGCAGCAGCTGTCCACCTTCACCGGCAACGTGGTGGTGACCAAGGGCACCATCGTGATGCGCGGCGCGCGTCTGGAGGTGCGCCAGGACAGCGCCGGCAACCAGAGCGGCGTGATGTTCGGCGCGCCGGGCAAGCGTGCCTTCTTTCGCCAGAAGCGCGAGGGCGTCAACGAGTTCATCGAGGGCGAGGCCGACTCCATCACCTACGACGGCAAGAGCGACATCGTGCGCTTCGTGCGGCACGCCGAGATGCGCCGCCTGGTCGGCACCGCGCTGCAGGACCAGGTGACGGGCGACGTCATCGTCTACAACAACCGCACCGAGGTCTACACCGTCGAGGGCGCGCCGCACCAGGCCGGCACGCCCGCCGCCGGCAGCGGCCGCGTGCGCGCGGTGCTGGCGCCGCGCAACGCCGCCAGCCAGCCGGCGCCGGCCGCGCTGCCGCTGCAGCCGGCGCAGGGCCTGCCGCCCACCGGACCCGCGCAGTGAACCTGACCACCCGCAGCGCCCCGGCCGACGGCGCCCGCAGCCGCATGCAGGTGCGCGGGCTGCGCAAGAACTACGGCGCGCGCCGCGTGGTGCACGATGTGTCGCTGGACGTGACCAGCGGCGAGGTGGTGGGCCTGCTGGGGCCCAACGGCGCGGGCAAGACGACCTCGTTCTACATGATCGTCGGGCTGGTGCGCGCCGACGCCGGCAGCATCCGCATCGACGAGCAGGCGGTCGAGCACATGCCGATCCACCGGCGCTCGCGCCTGGGCCTGTCCTACCTGCCGCAGGAAGCCTCGATCTTTCGCAAGCTGACGGTGGCCGAGAACGTGCGCGCCGTGCTGGAGCTGCAGCACGGCGAGGACGGCCACCCGCTGGGCCGCGCCGAGATCGAGCGGCGCCTGACCGAGCTGCTGGAGCAGTTGCACGTGCAAGACCTGCGCGACTCGCCCGCGCCCTCGCTGTCGGGCGGTGAGCGCCGGCGCGTCGAAATCGCCCGCGCGCTGGCCACGCAGCCGCGCTTCATCCTGCTGGACGAGCCCTTTGCCGGCATCGACCCGATCGCCGTGATCGAGATCCAGCGCATCATCGCCTTCCTCAAGTCGCGCGGCATCGGCGTGCTGATCACCGACCACAACGTGCGCGAGACGCTGGGCATCTGCGACCACGCGGTCATCATCACCGAGGGGCGCGTGCTGGCCACCGGCACGCCGACCGACATCGTGGCCAACCCGGACGTGCGCCGGGTCTATCTCGGCGAGCATTTCCGGCTCTGAGTCCGGGCGGGCAGTACGCGGTGAAACCCGGGCTTTCCCTTCGCGTTTCGCAGCAACTGGCGCTGACGCCGCAGCTGCAGCAGTCGATCCGCCTGCTGCAGCTGTCCACGCTGGAGCTGGCCAGCGAAGTCGAGCAGATGCTGCTGGACAACCCCTTCCTGGAGCGCGAGGACGAACACGCCGACGCCGAGCCCCCCGAGCCCGCGCGCGAGCCGCGCGAGCGCGAGGCCGCCGACTCCCGAGACGCTATCGATTCGGAAGCTGCTGGCGCTGATTCGACGGGCGCTGAAGCCGAATTCGATTCCAAACAGGACTGGCCGGACGACTGGGAGGGCGATGGCGCCGACGCGCCCAGCGACCGCGAATGGGGCGACGCTGCCGGCCCCGGCGCGAGCGGCGACGAGCGCGAGCCGGGCGAGCGCGACGCGCCGCACGAGTCGCTGGCCGCCCACCTGCACACCCAGATGCTGGCGCTGCGGCTGGCGCCCGAAGACGCGGCGGTACTGCGCTTTCTGATCGAGTCGCTGAACGAAGACGGCTACCTGGAGGACTCGCTGGCCCAGCTGGCCGCCACCCTGGTGGACGACAGCGACGAGCTGGACGCGCTCGACACCCTGGTGCACCGCTTCAGCTTCGCGCTCAAGCTGCTGCAGTCGATGGAGCCGGCCGGCGTGGGTGCGCGCGACTTGCCCGAGTGCCTGGCGCTGCAGCTCAAGGCGCTGTTGGCCGACGCCGCGCTGCCGCCCGCCACCCAGGCCAGCGCCCGCGCCGCGCTGGCCCTGCTGGCCCAGCCCCAGGCGCTGGACGCGCTGGCCCGCCGCGACCTGCGCCGCCTGGCGCAGGCCAGCGGCCAGGACGAGGCCGCGGTGCGCGCCGCCATGGCCCTAATCGCCACGCTGGAGCCCAAGCCCGGCCGGCGCTTTGCCGATGTCGAGCACAACGTCATCGTGCCCGACGTCATCGTCTCGGCCAGTGGCACGAGCCAGCGCCTGCGCGTGCAGCTCAACCCCGAGGTGCTGCCGCGCCTGCGCGTGCACGACCTGTACGCGCGCGCCCTGCGCGGCGGCAAGGAGGGCGGCGGCCACGCGGCGCTGAGCCAGCAGCTGCAGGAGGCGCGCTGGTTCATCCGCAACATCCAGCAGCGCTTCGACACCATCCTGCGCGTGAGCGAGGCCATCGTGCAGCGCCAGCGCAGCTTCTTCACCCACGGCGAGCTGGCCATGCGCCCGCTGGTGCAGCGCGAGCTGGCCGAGGCGCTGGGCGTGCACGAATCGACCATCTCGCGCGTGACCACCGCCAAGTACATGGCCACGCCGCGCGGCACCTTCGAGCTGAAGTACTTCTTCGGCTCGGCACTGGGCACCGAGGCCGGCGGCAACGCCAGCAGCACCGCGGTGCGCGCGCTGATCAAGCAGTTCATCGCCGCCGAAGACCCGCGCCGCCCGCTGTCCGACCAGCGGCTGGCCGAGATGCTGAAGGAGCAGGGCATCGACTGCGCGCGCCGCACCGTGGCCAAGTACCGCGAGGCGATGAAGATCGCCCCCACCCCGCTGCGCAAGCAGCTCTAGACCGCTTTTGCCCCCATGGCCCGCATCGTTTTCGAGCTCCCGGCGCGCTTCGGCTTTGCCACCGAGCTGCAGGTCTACATCAGCCACGTCAACCAGGGCGGGCACCTGGACAACGCCCAGTTGCTGAGCCTGGTGTCCGAGGCGCGGCTGCGCTTTTTCCAGTCGCTGGGCTACCGCGAGGGCCACGTCGACGGCGCCGCCATCGTGGTCGGCGACATGCTGGCGCAGTACAAGTCCGAGGCCTTTCATGGCGAAACCCTGCGCGTGCAGATGCAACCGGCCGACTTCAACCGCTATGGCTTCGACCTGGTGTTCTGCATGACCGAGGTGAGCGCGCAGCGCGAGGTGGCGCGCGGCAAGACCGGCATCGTCTTCATCGACCCGGCCACGCGCCGCGTCACCCCGATTCCCATGGCCGCTCTGCACCAGCTGCAGCGCTGCGCCTCAATGGCCGACGCACCCGCATGACCACGCTGACCCTGTTCCTGCCCTGCGCCGGCGGCGTGGAGGACTATCTGGCCGACGAGGTGCACGGCCTCACCGGCCTGGTCGGCCAGGACCTGCTGACCCTGCGCGGCGGCGTGCGCGTGCGCGGCGACTGGGCCTGCGTGCTGCGCCTGAACCTGATGAGCCGCCTGGCGCAGCGCGTGCTGGTCGAGCTGGCGCACGCGCCGTATCAGGGCGAGCAGGATCTGTACGCGCTGGCCGCCGGCGTGGCGTGGGAAGACTGGTTCACGCCACGCCAGAGCTTTCGCGTCGACCTGACGGCGCAGGCCAGCCCGCTCAAGAGCCTGAACTTCGCCACCCTGCGCATCAAGGACGCGGTGGCCGACCGCTTTCGCCAGCAGGCCGGCGGCGTGCGCCCCAGCATCGACACCCAGCGGCCCGACGTGCGCGTGCAGGCGCACCTGACGGCCGACCAGGCCCAGCTTTACATCGACACCAGCGGCGAGCCGCTGTTCAAGCGCGGCTGGCGCCAGGACAAGGGCGAGGCGCCGCTGAAGGAAACGCTGGCCGCCGCCATGCTGGCCGCCAGCGGCTGGTGGCAGCCGGCCACGCGCAGCGTGTCGCCGCTGCCGCTGTACGACCCCTGCTGCGGCTCGGGCACCATCGTCATCGAAGCCGCGCAGCTGGCGCTGGGCCTGCCCGCCGGCGGGCAGCGCCGCTTCGCCTTCGAACGCCTGAAGGGCTTCGACGCCGCGCAGTGGAATGCTATCAAAACAGAAGCTGCTCGCGCTTGTGTAGCGGGCGTTGAAGGCCAAAACGGCTTGGAATCCACGGCGGTGCGCGTGTTCGGCAGCGACGTCGCGCACCGCATGGTCGACTTCGCCCAGCGCAACGCCGAACGCGCCGGCGTCGCGCACGCCGTGCAGCTGCGCGGCGGCGACGCGCTGCAGCGCCTGCCGCCCAGCGACCGGCCGGGCGTGATCCTGATGAACCCGCCCTACGGCGAGCGCATCGCCGCCGCCGGCGTGGCGGGCGCAGGGCGCGGCCGCGAGGCCTTCCAGAGCGGCACGCTGGCGCGCCAGCGTGCCGGCGCGGCCGCTGCGGATGAAGTCAACGCCGGTGACGAATTCTTCGCCCGCCTGGCCGCGCACTGGAAGAGCCACTACGCCGGCTGGAGCGCCTGGCTGCTGACGCCCGACCTCAAGCTGCCCGGCCGCCTGCGCCTGAAGGAGTCGCGCCGCGTGCCGCTGTGGAACGGCCCGATCGAGTGCCGGCTGTTCAGGTTCGATTTGACGGCGCGCACGCCGCGCCCGCCGCAGCCCGGCGCTTAGCCCATCAAGCCCGCGCCGACCCATGCTGCGCCAGCAGCGTGGCCATGAAGGCATGCGCCACCGGCGGCAGCGTGCGCCCGATGCGCGTGACGAGGCCGATCGCCCGGCTGGCCTGCGGGCGCACCAGCGGCACGGCGGCCAGGCCTTCCATGCTCATCAGGCCCAAGGTCAGGCGCGGCAGCGCGCTGATGCCCAGGCCGGCCGCCACCAGCGCGCCGCAGGCCGACACGCTGGGGTATTCCAGCGCCGGCCGCGGCGTGATGCGCCTTTGCATGAACACCGCGTCGGTGAGCGGCCGGATGCTGCTGTGCTGGGCGCTGGCGATGAAGGGCCGCTGCGCGAACACCGACCAGGGCACCGAGGCGCGCGCGGCCAGCGGGTCGTCGGCGCGGCACAGCAGCACCATCGGGTCGTCCAGCAGCGGCTGGTAGCGCAGGCGCTGCTGCGGTGCCGGGCGCACGCTCAGGCCCAGGTCGGCGCGCCCCTCTTCCACCACCGCCAGCAAGGCATCGGCCGGCGCCTCGATCAGGGTGAACTGCACCGCCGGGTGGGTGCGCTGCAAGGCCACCATGGCCTGCGGCACCAGCGCCGCGCCGGTGGACGGCAGCGCCGCCACCGTGACGTGGCCGCTGCGCCCCTGCATGAAGTCGCCCAGTTCGCTCAAAGCGCCGTCGAAGTCGCGCAGGATGCGCCGCGCGATGGGCAGCAGCTCGCGCCCGGCGGCGGTGATCTCGACCCGGCGCGTGTCGCGGTCGAACAGGCGCACGCCCAGCGTCTGCTCGGCCTGGCCGATCAGCCGGCTGATCACCGGTTGCGCCTGCCCCAGCTCGGCGGCGGCGCGCCGAAAGCTGCCGCTGGTCGCCACCTGCGCGAAGGCTTCGAGTTGCCGCAGGCTCAGGTCGATGCGCATGGGATTGATCCTGTTTCGTCATCACAGATATAGAAATATAGCGCTTCCCATATCAGGCCCCTGTGCCTAGACTGAACGCCGATTTCAGGAGACAAGGCGATGACGGGCGTGCTTGACGGGGTTCGCGTGCTGGAGCTGGGCCAGGTGCTGGCCGGGCCGTTTGCCGGCGCCATCCTGGCCGACCTGGGCGCCGAGGTGGTGAAGGTGGAGCGCGTGCAGGGCGGCGACGACGCACGCCAGATGGGGCCGGCGTTTCGGCATGGCGACGCGCTGAACTTCCAGGTCTTCAACCGCGGCAAGCAGTCGGTGGCGCTGGACCTGAAAAGCCCCGAGGGCCTGGCCGCCTTCGAACGGTTGGCCGGCGAGGCCGACATCTTCATCCACAACCTGCGCCCCGGCGTGCCGGCCAAGCTGGGCATCGACGGCGCGACGCTGTGCGCGCGCCATCCGCGCCTGATCTACTGCGAGATCTCGGCCTTCGGCCATGTGGGGCCGATGGCGCTGCAGCCGGGTTACGAGCCGCTGGTGCAGGCCTTCAGCGGCCTGTCCAGCACCAATGGCGGACCCGATGATCCGCCGATGCGCTCGGCCGCCTCGATGTGCGACCAGGGCAGCGGCATGTGGGTGGTGATCGGCGCGCTGGCCCTGCTGCACCGGCGCGCGCAGACCGGGCGCGGCGGCATCCTGAACACCTCGCTGCTGGAAACCGCGCTGGTCTGGAACGGCCAGAAGGCCGACGCCTTTGTCAACGAAGGCCGCCTGCCGAAGCGCGATCGCTCGGGCCACCCCGGCTTCGTGCCCTACGAAGCCTTCGACACGCAGGACGCGCCGCTGCTCATCTGCTGCGGCAACGACCGCCTGTTCGCCAAGCTGGCCGCCGAGCTGGGCCGCAGCGACTGGCTCGTGGACGAACGCTTTGCCACCAACCGCGCGCGCCTGGCGCACAAGGCGGCGCTGCTGGAACAACTGGTGCCGCTGCTGTGCGCGCAGCCGCGCGCCGAGTGGATCGAGCGCTTCGACGCCGCCGGCGTGCCCTGCGCGCCGATCCACACCGTGCCCGAGGCGCTGGCCCACCCGCAGGTGCGGGCGCTCGGCATCCTGGCGCCGCTGCCGGGCGAGGATTTTTCGCTCACCGCCCTGCCGCTCAGCATCGACGGCCAGCGCCCCCTGCCGCGTGCCGGCGCGCCTCGCCTGGGCGCCGGCAACGCCGCGCACGGCCTGCCCGTGCCCCCCCGATCACCCACCACCCTTCAGGAGACACCTTGAACATCCGACCGACCCACCTGCTGGCCGCGCTGGCCACCACTGCCGCGACGCTGCTGGCCCTGCCGGCCGCGGCGCAGGACTACCCCAACAAGCCCATCACCCTGGTCGTGCCCTTCGGCCCCGGCAGCGGCACCGACCAGATGGCGCGCCTGTACGCCAAGGCGCTGGGCGACGAGCTGAAGGTGCCCATCGTGGTCGAGAACAAGGGCGGCGCCAGCGGCTTCATTGCCGCACAGTTCGTGGCCAAGGCCGCGCCCGACGGCTACACGCTGCTGATGACCACCAACACCACGCACGCGGCCAACGAGCACCTGTTCAAGAAACTGCCCTACGATCCGGTGAAGGACTTCGCGCCCATCGAGCTGCTGGCCACCGGCCAGATGCTGCTGCTGGTACAGCCCAACTCGCCCTACAAGAGCGTGGCCGACCTGCTGGCCGCCGCGCGCAAGGCGCCCGGCAAGCTGGACTTCGGCAGCGGCTCCTCGTCCAGCCAGGTCGCGGGCTATTCGCTGCAGCAGATGGCGCACCTGGACATGGTCAACGTGCCCTACAAGAGCAACCCGCAGGCCATCACCGACCTGATCGGCGGGCGCTTCAGCTTCATGTTCGCCGACACGTCCACGGCCCTGCCCCAGGTGCAGGGCGGCAAGCTGCGCGCGCTGGCGACCAGCGGCGCCAAGCGCGTGGCGGCCTTGCCCGACGTGCCGACGGTGGCCGAGGCCGGCGTCAAGGGCTACGACGTGAGCTACTGGTTTGCCGCCTACGCGCCGGCCGGCACGCCGCCGGCCATCGTGACCCGGCTCAATCAGGTGTTCGCCAAGGCCTCGACCACGGACGAGGTCAAGGCCTACATGAACCAGACCAGCAGCACGCTCACCTCCAGCACGCCCGAGGGCCTGGCCAAGTTCCAGGCCGCCGAATCGAAGAAATGGGGCGAGGTGATTCGCGCTGCGGGCATCGAGCCCCAGTGACGACCCACTGCGCGCCTGCGATCAAAACCCACCCGGAATCAGCCATGACTCGCTTTCACTTTCTCCGTTTCGCCCTTGCCGGCACCTGTGCCCTGGCGGCGCTCACCGCGCCCGCCCAGGCGCAGGACTACCCCAGCAAGCCCATCACCATCGTGGTGCCCTTCGGCCCCGGCAGCGGCACCGACCAGGCCGCGCGCGTCTACGGACAGGCACTGTCCGAACAGCTGAAGGTGCCGGTGATCGTCGACAACAAGGGCGGCGCCAGCGGCTTCATCGGCGCGCAATACGTGGCCAAGGCCGCGCCCGACGGCTACACCATCTTCATGACCACCAACACCACGCAGGTGGCCAACCCCTACCTGTTCAAGAAGCTGCCCTACGACCCGGTCAAGGACTTCGCGCCGGTCGAACTGCTGTTCAAGGGCCAGATGCTGCTGCTGGTGCGCCCCAACTCGCCCTACAAGTCGCTGGGCGAGCTGCTGGCCGCCGCCAGGAAGACGCCGGGCAAGCTGAGCTTCGGCGCCGGCAACTCGTCCAGCCAGGTCGGCGGCGAACTGCTCAAGCAGATGGCCGGCGTCGACGTGCTCTACGTGCCCTACAAGAGCAACCCCCAGGCCGTCACGGACCTGATCGGCGGCCAGATCGACTTCATGTTCGTCGACACGCCCAACGCACTGGCGCAGGTGGAAGGCGGCAAGCTGCGCGCGCTGGCCGCCAGCGGCGCCAAGCGCCTGGCGATGGCGCCCAGCGTGCCCACGGTCAGCGAGGCCGGCGTCAAGGGCTACGAGATGCTGTACTGGCTGGCGGTCTACCTGCCGGCGCGCGCGCCGGCGGCCGTGGTCGATCGCCTGAGCGCCGCCTTCGCCAAGGCCACCCAGTCGGCCGACGTGAAGGCGTTCGAGACCAAGATCAACGTCGAATCCGCGCTGGCGGGGCCGAAGGGCCTGGCCAGCTTTCAGGCCGCCGACGCGACCAAGTGGCAACAGGTGATCCAGGCCGCCGGCATCGAGCCGCAGTGAGCCGCGCCCCCATCAACAGGAGATCGTGCATGACCCGAGTCGTGATTCGTCCGCAGGACGTGAGCGCCTATTCGCCCGCCAACCACACCGGCACCTCCAACCAGCGCATCATCAGCCGCGCAACGGTCGGCGCGCGCCACGTGGAGGCCCTGATCGGCACCATCGCCGCCGGCCAGGGCGCGCACGCGCACGCGCACCCCACGCTGGAGCAGGCGTCGCTGTTCCTGCAGGGCGAGGGCGTGGGCGAGATCGAAGGCCGGGAAGTGACGATCAAGGCGGGCGAACTGCTGTTCAACCCGATGGGCAAGTTTCACCGCCTCGTCACCAAGACGCCGGTGCGGGTGCTGGTGGTGTACGCGCCGCCCTACGCCGAAAACCCGAATGCCGCCGAGGTGTACGACGAGCGCAGCCAGGCGGCCGGGAAGATCATTGGCGAGGACTCGCACATCCTGCTGCCGCGCGAGGACAAGCGCTTCACGCCCAGCCATCACGACGCCGGCACCGTGTGCCGCCCGATCGTGAACCAGGAGCTGGTGGGCGCGCGCTTCATGGAAGTCTTCCGGCAGGAGAGCGCGCCCGGCTCCGGCGCCGAAGCGCATGCGCTGCCGGGCACCGAGCGTTTCATGGTGATCGAGAAGGGCCAGTTGTCCGGCCAGATCGCCGGCGAGCCGTTCAGCGCCCAGGCCGGTGACTGGGTCTTCGTGCCGCAAGGCAGCTCGTTCGGATACGCCGCTGCCGGCACCGAGCCCCTGCACGCCATCGTCGTGCACGCCCACGCCTGAGAAGGTGTGACCATGCGCATCCAGGAGACCGCACGACCATGACCGATACCACCCCCCAGCCAGCCAGCACCGGCCCCCTGCACGGCGTGCGCGTGCTCGACCTGACCACCGTGTTCATGGGTCCCTCGTGCACGCAGCTGCTGGGCGACCTGGGCGCCGACGTGATCAAGGTCGAGGCGCCGGGCGGCGACTCGATCCGCACCATCGGGCCTTGCGGCGAGCTTGGGCTGGGCCCGCTCTTCATGGGCCTCAACCGCAACAAGCGCAGCATCGTGCTCGATCTGAAAAAGCCCGAAGGCCTGGCGGCCCTCAAGCGTCTGGCCCAGGATGCCGACGTGCTGGCCACCAACGTGCGCCCGGCCGGCATGCGGCGCCTGGGGCTCGCTTTCGAGCAGCTGTCGTCCCTCAACCCGCGTCTCGTCTACGCCAGCATGGTGGGTTTTTCGCAGCGTGGCCCCTACGCACCCAAGGCCGCCTTCGACGACATGATCCAGGCCGCCACGGGCCTGTCGGCCGTGGTGGGTCAGAGCGCGAACGACGAGCCGCGCTACCTGCCCATCACGATTGCCGATCGCTCGGTGGGCTTGTATGCCTTCGGCGTCATCAGCGCCGCGCTGTACGCGCGCGAGCGCACCGGCGTGGGCCAGTCCGTCGAGATTCCCATGTTCGAGACCATGATCCCCTACGTGCTGGGCGACCATCTGTACGGCCACACCTTCGATCCGCCCAAGGCGGGGTTCAGCTACCCGCGCCTGATGTCGCCCGACCGGCGGCCCTACAAGACCAAGGACGGCTACGTCTGCTGCGTGATCTACACCGACAAGCAGTGGGACATCTTTTTGAACGCCGTCGGCAAGGGCGAATTGCGCCAGACCGACCCGCGCTTTGCCAGCCTGCGCAGCCGCACGCAGGCCATCAACGAGCTCTACAAGCTGGTCGCCGACGAGCTGGTGCACCGCACGACGGCCGAGTGGCGCGCGCTGCTGCCCGAAAACGAGATCGTGATCTTCCCCATGCACACGCTGGATTCGCTGCTGGAAGACGAGCACCTGAAGGCCACGGGCTTTTTCCGGCGCAGCGAACACCCGAGCGTCGGCACCATCGTCGAGACCGCCGTGCCCAGCGAATGGTCGGGCACCCGGCCGACGCAGCACAAGCCCGTGCCCCGGCTGGGCGAGCACACGGCCGAGGTGCTGCGCGAGGCCGGCTACGCCGACGCCGACATCGAGGCCCTGATCGACCAGGGCGCCGCGCACGCCGCCAACCCCAAGGAAACTAAGAAATGACCGACATCCCACCCGAGCTCGACGTGCGCCAGCAGGACGGCGTGCTGCGCCTGACCATCAACCGCGAGGCGCGCCGCAACGCCATCAGCTCCGCCGTGGTCCGTGGCCTGAGCGAGGCGCTGACGGCCGCCAACCAGGACCGCAGCGTGCGCGCCATCGTGCTGACCGGCGCGGGCGAGAAGGCCTTCTGCGCCGGCGCCGATTTGCAGACCGGCCAGTCCTTCCAATTCGACTACTCCGAGCCCACGCAGGGCATCGCCAATCTGTTTCGCCTCACGCGCCAGCTCAACGTGCCGCTGATCGCGCGCGTCAACGGCGCCTGCATGGCCGGCGGCATGGGCTTGATGGCCATGTGCGACATGGCCGTGGCGGCGCCGCACGCCATCTTCGGCCTGCCCGAGGTCAAGGTCGGCGTGTTCCCGGCCCAGGTGCTGTCGCTGCTGAACGGCCTGATCGGCCAGCGCGCGCTGACCGAGCTGTGCATCACCGGCGAGCCGATCAACGCGCACGAGGCGCTGTCGATCGGCCTGATCAACCACGTGAGCGAAGACCTGGACGCCGGCGTGCAGGCGCTGCTCGATCGCTTTCTGGACAAGTCGCCCGCCGCCATCCGCCGCGGCCTGTACCTCATGAAGCGCATCGGCGCCATGTCCTTCGAGGAATCCATGGCCTTCACCGAAAGCCAGATCGCCCTGTTCGCGCTGACCGAGGACGCGGCCGAGGGGCAGGCCGCCTTCCGTGAGAAACGCAAACCGAATTGGAGTGGGCGATGAGCCAAAACAAGATTGTTCGCATCGGCGGCGCCAGCGGCTTCTGGGGCGACTCCAGCGTGGCCGCGCCGCAGCTGGTGGCCAGCGGCCAGATCGATTACCTGGTGTTCGACTACCTGGCCGAGTTGACCATGTCCATCCTGGCCGCCGCCCGCATGAAAAAGCCCGAGCTGGGCTACGCCACGGACTTCGTCACGGTGGCGATGAAGAGCGTGCTGAAAGACGTGGTGGCCAAGGGCGTCCGTGTCGTCAGCAATGCCGGCGGCGTCAATCCCGAAGGCTGCGCCGAGGCGCTGCGCGCGCTGGCCAAAGAGCTGAGCGTCGAGGTCAAGATCGCCGTCGTCACCGGCGACGACGTGATGCCGCTGTTGCCCGAGCTGCGCCAGGCCCAGCCGCCGGTGGCCGAGCTGCAAAGCGGCGCGCCGCTGCCGGCCAAGGTGGTCACCGCCAACGCCTACCTGGGCGCCGTGCCCGTCAAGGCCGCGCTGGATGCGGGCGCGCAGATCGTCATCACCGGCCGCTGCGTCGATTCGGCCGTGACGCTGGGCGTGCTGATGCACGAATTCGGCTGGACGCCGCAGGATCTCGACCCGCTGGCCGGCGCCAGCCTGGCCGGCCACATCATCGAATGCGGCTGCCAGGGCACGGGCGGGCTGCACACGGATTGGCAGGCCGTGCCCGATTGGGCGCACATCGGCTACCCCATCGTCGAATGCGCGGCGGACGGCAGCTTCAGCGTCACCAAGCCCAAGGGCACGGGCGGCCTGATCGCGCCGCAGTGCGTGGCCGAGCAGCTGCTGTACGAGATCCACGACCCGGCGGCCTACCTGCTGCCCGACGTGGTGTGCGACTTCACGCAGGTCAGGCTGCGACAGACCGACCCCGAGCACGTGCACGTGAGCGGCGCGCGCGGCCGCGCCCCCACGGGCAGCTACAAGGTCAGCGCCACTTATCTGGATGGCTTCAAGACCTCGGCGCAGCTCACCATCGTCGGCTTCGACGCCGCCGCCAAGGCCCGGCGCACCGGCGAGGCGATCCTCACGCGCGTGGGCGATCTGCTGAAGGCGCAAGGACTGCCCCCGTTCAGCGCGACGAACATCGAAGTGCTGGGCGCGGAGTCGGGCTACGGCCCGCTGGCCGCGCCGGCGGTGCTGCAGACGCGCGAGGCCATCCTGCGCCTCACCGCACGCCACCCCGACAAGGCGGCGCTGCAGCTGCTGGCCAGCGAGGTGGCGCCCGCCGGCACCTCGTGGGCGCCCGGCTCCACCGGTTTCGGCGGCCGCCCCGGCGTGTCGCCGCTGATCCGGCAATACGCCTTCCTGCTCGACAAGGCCCGCCTCAGGCCCAGCGTGACGCTGGACGGCCAGGCGATTTCTGTGCCAAACAGCCCTCCAGCGCCCGACCGTCAAGCGCGAACAGCTATCAAAACAGAAGTATCTGCGACCGCCGAAGCCAGCGCGCCGATCAGCGGCGAGATGGTCGAGGTGCCGCTGATCCGCCTGGCCTGGGCGCGCTCGGGCGACAAGGGCGACACCTCCAACATCGGCGTCATCGCGCGCAAGCCCGAGTGGCTGCCGCTGCTGCGCCAGCAGCTGACCGAAGCGCGCGTGGCCCAGCATCTGGCGCACCTGATGACGGGCCACAAGGTCACGCGCTACGAGTTGCCGGGCATTCACGCCTTCAACTTCGTGTGCGAGCAGGCGCTGGGCGGCGGCGGCATGGCCTCGCTGCGCAACGATTCGCTGGGCAAGGGCATGGGGCAAATCCTGCTCGCGCTGCCGGTGCGCGTGCCGGCCAACTGGGGCGTGCAGGCATGAACGTTCAATTCGACTTTTCCGGCCGCCACGTCATGGTGTTCGGCGGCACCACCGGCATCAACCTGGGCATCGCCCAGGCCTTCGCCGCCACCGGCGCCAAGGTCAGCGTGGCCAGCCGCAAGCAGGCCAACGTGGATGCCGCCGTGCCCACGCTGGGCGAGCGCGGCTTTGGCGCGGTGGCCGACGTGCGCGACGAGGCCAGCGTGGCCCGTGCCCTGGCGGACGCCGAGGCGCGCCATGGCCCGATCGACGTGCTGGTGTCGGGCGCGGCGGGCAACTTTCTGGCCGAGGTCAACGGCATGTCGTCCAACGCCTTCAAGGTGGTGCTGGACATCGACCTGCTGGGCAGCTTTCACGTCGTGCGCCAGGCGTACCCGCATCTGCGCAAGCCGGGCGCCAGCGTGATCTTCATCTCGGCGCCGCAGGCCGTGGTGCCGATGCCCTGGCAGGCGCACGTGGGCGCGGCCAAGGCCGGCGTCGACCAGCTGGCGCGCGTGCTGGCGCTGGAGTGGGGGCCGGCGGGGGTGCGCGTCAACGTCATCTCGCCCGGGCCGATCGCCGGCACCGAGGGCATGAAACGCCTGGCGCCGCAGGGCGAGACGGGCGATGCGCTGGTGCGCGCCATGGTGCCGCTGGGCCGCATGGGCACGCCCGGCGACATCGCCAACCTGGCGCAGTTTCTCGGCTCGGACGCCGCTGCCTACGTCTCCGGCGCCGTGATCGCCTGCGACGGCGGCGCGCAGAACATGCTGACGCCGATGATCAGCGCGGCGGTGGAGCAGCTGAAGGCCGGCGGCTGAAGCGGGCCGCTCGGCATGACCCGCGTGCCCGCGCCCGTCGCCGTCATCGACACCAACCGCGTGCTCGATCTGTGGCTGTTCGACGAGCCGCAGGTGGCGCGGCTGCGGCACGCCGTCGAGACCCGCACGCTGCACTGGCTGGCCACCGACGCCATGCGCGCCGAACTGGCGCGCGTGCTGGGCTACGCGACCGTCGTGATGCAGCTGGAGCGGCGCGCGCGCAGCGCCGGGCAGGTGCTGGCGGCTTTCGACCGCTGGACGCAGCCCGTGCCGCCCGCGCCCGTGGCCGGCGTGCGTTGCCGCGACGCCGACGACCAGGGCTTCATCGACCTGGCCGTCGCCTGGCGTGCCGCCCTGTTCAGCAAGGATCGCGCCCTGATCGAGCAGACCCGTGCGCTGGCGCCGCTGGGCGTGGCGCTGCACGCGGGCGACTGGCCGGCGGGCGGCGGCGCCTGAGGGCCTTCCACCCTTGGGGTTGCAACGCCGGCCGCGCCAAAACGAAGGTCCTGCGGGTTTACCATTGGCAGCCATGCAAGCCGCACTCGACGCCCTGACCGACAAGTTGCGCACGGCCGTCGAGAAGGGCCGGCCGCTGCGCATCCGCGGCGGCGGCACCAAGGACTTTTACGGTCAGATTCTGCATGGCGAACTGCTGGACACGCGGCCGCTGGCCGGCATCCTGGCCTACGAACCCAGCGAGCTGGTGGTCACCGTCGGCGCCGGCACCCGCCTGACCGAGCTGCACGCCGCGCTGGCCGCGCAGCAGCAGGCCCTGCCCTTCGAGCCGCCGCAGTTCGGCAGCGCCGGCACCGTGGGCGGCATGGTGGCCGCCGGCCTGGCCGGCCCCGCGCGCGCCAGCGTGGGCGGCGTGCGCGAGCACGTGCTGGGCGTGCAAATCCTCAGCGGCAAGGGCGAGTTGCTGAACTTCGGCGGCCAGGTGATGAAGAACGTCGCCGGCTACGACGTCAGCCGCCTGATGGCCGGCGCGCTGGGCACCCTGGGCATCATCACCCAGGTCAGCCTGAAGGTGCTGCCGCTGCCGCCGGCCGAATGCACGCTGGTGTTCGAGCTGTCCGAGACCAGCGCGCGCCAGCAGCTCAACCGCTGGGGCAGCCAGCCGCTGCCCATCAGCGCCAGCTGCTGGCACGCCGGCCACCTGGCCGTGCGCCTGCGCGGGGCGCACGCGGCGATCGCGGCGGCGCGCCGGCACATGGGCGGCGAGCCCCTGGAACCAGCGCGCGCCACCCAGCAGTGGTGCGCGCTGCGCGACCAGCGGCTGCCGTTTTTTCACCTCGACGCTGGCCAGGCGCTGTGGCGCGTGAGCGTGCCCGACACCGCCACGCCGCTCAACCTGGGGCCCACCCTGGTCGAATGGCACGGCGCGCTGCGCTGGCTGCGCCTGCCGCCGCAGGCCGCGCCCCAGGTGCGCGCCGCCGCTGCGCGCGCCGGCGGGCACGCGACCCTGTTTCGCGGCGGCGACGGGCGGGTGCCCGTGTTCACGCCGCTGCCGGCACCGCTGGCGCGCATCCACGCGCAACTCAAGCAGGCGTTCGACCCGGCCGGCATCCTCAACCCCGGCCGCCTGTCTTTCGATTTTTGAACGGCTGATGCAAACCCATCTCGCGCCCGAATTCCAGAACACGCTCGGAGGCGAGGAGGCCGAGGCCATCCTGCGCAAGTGCGTGCATTGCGGCTTTTGCCTGGCCACCTGCCCCACCTACCAGCTGCTGGGCGACGAGCTGGACAGCCCGCGCGGGCGCATCTACCAGATCAAGCAGGTGCTGGAGGGCCACGCGCCCACGCGCGAAACACAACTGCACCTGGACCGCTGCCTGACCTGCCTGAACTGCGAAACCACCTGCCCCAGCGGCGTGGAGTACGGGCACCTGGTGGACATCGGCCGCCAAGTGGTCGAGCGCAAGGTCGAGCGCGCGCCGGCGCAGGCGCGCCAGCGCGCGCTGCTGCGCACCGCCCTGCCCTCGCCGCTGTTCGGCCCCGCCATGCGGATGGGCCAGGCGGTGCGCGGGCTGCTGCCCGAATCTTTGAAGGCCAAGGTGCCCGAGCGGCGCGAGCCCGGCCGCTGGCCGCGCGCCAGCCACGCGCGCAAGGTGCTGCTGCTGGAAGGCTGCGTGCAGCCCTCGATGGCACCCAACATCAACACCGCCACCGCGCGCGTGCTGGATGCCGCCGGCATCCAGTGCCTGCGCCCGCGCGGCCAGGGCTGCTGCGGCGCGGTCAAGTTTCACCTGGCCGACGACGCCGGCGGGCGCGCGCAGATGCGCGCCAACATCGACGCCTGGTGGCCGCACATCGAGCGCGGCGCCATCGAGGCCATCGTCGTCAACGCCTCGGGTTGCGGCGTGCTGGTCAAGGACTACGGCCACCTGCTGCGCGGCGACAAGCACTACGCGGCCAAGGCGGCGCGCGTGTCCGAGCTGACGCGCGACGTGAGCGAGCTGCTGCCCGACATCGTGGCCGCGCTGGCCGACCGCGTGCGGCCCCACGCCGGCGTGCTGGCCTGGCACGCGCCCTGCACGCTGCAGCACGGCCAGCGCCTGCGCGGCGGGGTCGAGGAACATCTGGCGCAGCTGGGCTTCACGCTGCGCCCGGCGGCGCAGGAGGCGCACCTGTGCTGCGGCTCGGCCGGTACCTATTCGGTGCTGCAGCCCGAGCTGTCGCTGCAGCTGCGCGAGCGCAAGCTGGGCCACCTGCTGGGCGAAAGCGCGGCCGAGCGCCCGGCCGCCATCCTGTCGGCCAACATCGGCTGCATCACGCACCTGCAGGCCGGCACCGAGGTGCCGGTGCGGCACTGGATCGAGGTGCTGGACGAAACTCTATCAAAATCATAGCTATCCGCACACAGCCATCAAGCGCTGAGGGCCGATTCGATATCGGACGCGATGGACGCTGGCGTGACCTGCGGCGCGTAGCGGCGGATGACCCGGTCGTCGCGACCGATCAGGAACTTGGTGAAGTTCCACTTGATGGACGAGCCCAGCAGCCCCGGCGCCTCGGCCTTGAGCCAGGCAAACAGCGGGTGCGCATGCGGGCCGTTGACCTCGGTCTTGGCCATCACCGGAAAGGTGACGCCGTAGTTGCGCTGGCAAAACGCGCCGATCTCCTCGGCGCTGCCGCGCTCCTGCATGCCGAACTGGTTGCACGGAAAGGCCAGCACCACCAGCCCCCGCGGGCCGTAGCGCTCGTGCAGCTCTTGCAGCCCGCCCAGCTGCGGCGTGAAGCCGCAGGCGCTGGCGGTGTTGACGACCAGGCGCACCGTGCCGCGAAAGCGCGTCCAGGGCACGGACTTTCCCGCCAGCGTTTGCAGCTTCAGGTCAACGGGTTCGGCAAGGGCCATGGGCACTCCGGTCGTGGAGGATCGGGGCATCTTGCGGCGCGCCGCCCATGAGGTCAAGCGTACAAAAAGCAGTCATGGCGCTGCGCGACACCCGCAGCGCATGAACCCCAAAGAGCCAAAGGGCCGCGGAGCAGGCCATGCCAGCGATCACCGTGGCCGGGGTCTCCCCGGCCACGGGTGATGCCCCTGGAGGGGGATGCCGAAACATCGCACAGCGAGTGGAGCAACGGGGTGGCGTCATTCACTGCCGCACCGCCAGCACGGCGGTCAGCATGATCAGCACGCCGCCCAGCCACACGGCGGGCGCCGGGTGCGCCGCCCCCAGCACGAAGGACGGGCCGGTGGCGATCACCACCTCGGACAGCATCAGCAGCGACGTCAACTG
>JAFKGE010000002.1 GCA_017307865.1 Burkholderiales bacterium
CCCAGCGCCTGATGACACTCAGTGTTGCCACGTCT
Source organism: Burkholderiales bacterium (assembly GCA_017307865.1). Taxonomy (GTDB): domain Bacteria; phylum Pseudomonadota; class Gammaproteobacteria; order Burkholderiales; family Burkholderiaceae_C; genus Ottowia; species Ottowia pentelensis. The sequence continues at coordinate 36 of JAFKGE010000002.1, forward strand.
ATCACTCCTGGTCTCCTGCTGCTCAACAAAGCAGCAGGTTAGGGTTAGTACGTGGGTCAGGTTTGGATGGAAATCCTGGGGGTCAGTGGGTCACTTCTGCGTGGAAATCAACACTGCTCGGGGATTCTTGTGCGGGCCGCGCGCCGTGGCAAGAAGCTGCCCGTGTTACTGGACCGGGTGCTGAAGCAGCAGGCGGATACGCAGGATTCGCTGGACTGAAGCAGCCCTACGGCACGGTCACGACGACGTTCGGATTCAGCGGCGGCGCCGGCCCCGTCGATGTGGCGGCATGCCTGATGGCCGCTGGCCCCAAGCACGACATCCGCACCGAGACGTTCATGGTGCAGTCTGTCGCAGGCAGCATCACCCACACCCTCGACACTGCCAACAATGGCAAGGGCAGCAGCGAGGACGGCACCGGCAAAGGCGTTCCGATCATCGCCTTCACCGCCCAGGGCAGCGGCGCGGATGCCACGCTCGACCTGACGCCAACGCTGCGTGCTGGCGGGCATCGCAACAGCCATGCGAACGCCGGAGTCGTGCCCGCCATCGCCTTCGCGCAGAATAACCGCGGTGAAGTGCGCTTCGAGTCCGGCCATGGGCAGGTGGCTTGCACCGTCCTCTCCAATGGCAAGCCGGGCTACGGCGTGCCGATGGTGGCCTGCGTTGCCCTGCGGGGACGGCAGCAGGGTCTTGCCGCCGAGCTGGGCGGCAGCGTAGCGGCCGCACTGCGCACCAGCGGCGGCGGCGCGGACAAGCCACATGTGCTGGCCCCCGACTTCGAGGCGCATTTCCGCTACGACTGGAACGGCCCAGGCCCCGGCGACTGGTCGCACTGGCGGGTGCGTCGGCTGATGCCGGTGGAGTGCGAGCGGCTACAAGGCATGCCCGACGACTACACGCTGATCCCGTACCGCGGCAAGCCCGCCGCCGACGCGCCGCGCTACAAAGCGATCGGCAATTCCATGGCCGTTCCGTGCATGGCGTGGCTGGGCCAGCGCCTGGTGCAGTACCTGCACAAGACGGGCTCGACCGCTTCGGATTGATCGGCGACGCAGCCTGCGGGCCGCGCCATTCTTCCTCCTGCATTGCCGACGTATCGGCGGCAGCCCGCAGCCAGGGTGTCAAGGCTGCCTCGGGTTCCACCCGTGCCACCCGCCAGTTCGCCTCGGCATCTCACCGGCGAACGCTGCCCACCGGGGCATCGATGCCTCTTTTTTCTCCAACCCACGGGATGGCCGCCACGTCCCGTCAGGGGCATGTCGCCACCCGGTTGATTTCAGGACTTCCCATGGAAAACATCACCAAGCAAGACCGCATCACGCTGAAGAACCTCAAGGTGGCCGAGTTCGCCAGCGAGGAAACGATGTGCTTCAGAGCCACCGTCGTGTTCGACGGCACTCCCATCGCCGAGGCCCACAACGACGGGCATGGCGGCTCGACGTTCGTCCGCGCGCTCAATGGCAAGGCGGCGCTGCTGGCTCAGGCCGAAGCCTACGCCAAGGGCCTGCCGCCTGCGCCGCTAGATCTCGGCCAGGAGGGTGAAGACCCTCATTACATCGACATGACGCTCGACTTCCTCGTCGATGAACTGGCCGATGCCATGCACGCCGATCGCAAGGTGCGAGCTGCGTTCAACCGCGACATCGGCAACAAGGTGCTGTTCATCAAGGACGGCAAACTGCTGTTCATCAAGGGCATCAAGCTCACGGCCATCGCCGACCGCAAGGCGTACTTCGCTTCGCTGCGCACCCGGCAGGTCCAACCCATCGTCATCCTTGCCGAGCTTCCGCCCGAGCAGGCATTCGACCTGTGGAAGCAGCACGTCCTGGGCGAGAAGCCCGACTGACCCAGCGCCACCGCACCCTCCTGACAGCCCCGCATTCGATGCGGGGCTTCTTTTTCTCTGCGCCCATCAATCGGGGCTGGGCCGGATGCCGTTTTCCAACTGACGACGCGCGGCCCGCGCACGAAGCTGCCCGCATGTTCGCTGATTCGTCAGCACATGCCAGCAGCCAGGGTTCCAGGCTGCCGCGGGTCTCTCCCGCGTTGCCCACCAGTCCGCATCGCATCAAGTCTGCGGACGTGCGTCTCCGTGACGTCGATGCTTTTTATCAACCGCGTGCGGGAACTGCCATCCCGTGAGGGACGTGGCCCCGCCGTTTCCAAGGAGTCCATCCATGTCCCAGCAAGCCTCTTTCGGCCAATTGGCCTCGACCTACTGCGGCAAGTTCCTGCCGCTCGAAGTCCTGCAAAGCGCCGCCGGTCACTACATCGGCACGCGCGATACCGAAGGCCCCGTTTCGCGGGAGTCCCGCGAGTACTTCCGCAGCCATGCCTCGGCTCAACGTGCCCTCGAAAGAGGCGGCTGGTCCCAGCTCGCCATTCCCTGATCCAACTGGAGGAATCACTTCATGAACCAGCTACTGCCGCGGGAAGTCGTCGATCAGATCATGCGGGAAGATCAGCATTTCGCTGCCGCGCCCCAAGCCTTTTTCGAGGCCTGGAAGCGCGGCGTCGAGATCGCTGGCCACGAATGGTTCGGCGACGGCACCCGTGAAGGCTTGAACCAGGCCAAGAGCAAGTGGGATCTTCGTCCCAACATGCTGCGGCTCAACGACGCCCTTGGCGTCCTGAGCAGCGGGGAACGCATGTTCCTGTCCGCCATGGTCAGCTTCTACAACGCGCGTGAGGGCGGTGCCATGCTCAAGCGCTGCCATTTCTACGGACTGTCGGACTTCGATGGTCTCGATCTGCAACGCCGCAAGGTCATCGCCGACCTGCTGGTGAACTACAACGGTTGGTAAGCCGGTCCCCGGCCCACCACTGTGTCTTCGTTCACTCCCGATCAGGGACATGCGCTCACAAGGCCATGTCCCTCATTTATTTCCCGTCGTTCAGCGCAGTGCTGACACCGTCGTGGTCAGCGTTGTCTGACGCATTTTCCACTTTCAACCCACCGGGTCCAATTCCCGGTGGCGGGAATTGGCTCCATTATTCAATCTGGAGTGTTCCCATGTCCCAGAAACCTAATCCCTTTCTCCGCGGCTACTGGAATCTGAAAATCGTCCGCACGCTGTGCATCAGCTACGACGATGGAAGTCCGCATGTCTGGCGAAACATCCACCCGAGTCAAGAGCACCTCTCCGACGAGGAACTGGTTTCATCGTCCTGCATTGTCACCAGCGATTTCGCGGTGGTCACGAACGGCCCTGAACCCGTGAGCGCCGAGGTACTGGCCGAATGCTATGCCGGTGAAGGCGTCAGCGGCGAAGGCGTGATCGGTGCCGTGGTCTATGCCATCCATGGCGACGACTTCGACGGCCGCCCGGTCCACGTCGGTGACACCTACTCGGCCGAGGCCGCGCGGGAAGTCGTACAGCGCCTGAGTTTCGAGACAGGGTACTTCAGCCGGGCCTGGGAAATCAGCCGCGATCACATCTCCATCGAGACCTGGCACTACCTCGCCAACCTGGCGGACCTCGCCACGCCCGAAGCCTTCCTGTTCATCGCCTTCCGGGTTCCGTACAGCCCGGCGATCGGCATCAAGCTGATCTCCACGCCATGGACGGACGAGAACCTGGAGCATGCCGAGGGCATCACCGCGGAGCAGCTTCGGCAGGAACACCGGAACAAGGACATGCCGGACGACCTGGCAAACATCCTTGAACTGGCTGGCCAGGCCGATGTGCGCATCCTGATCCTCGACGCCGACGCACCCGCGCTGCTGGGCCTGCCACTGGCCGAGTCCTAGCAGCCGCGCTACGCGCCAGCCTTCCTCTTTGTCCCCCCATGCCAGCCCGTCGCCTCGCCAGGAGCCGGGCTGGTCCGTTTTCATAGGAGCAACCTCATGTTCCCCGATCTCATCTCACCCACACGCGACTTCGAGCACCAGCTTGGAGCCTGCGTCAACGCCATGGGCCAGGACGACGCCATCGGCCAGATCCTGGTATTCGAGCGCATGAGCGGCACGCTGTACATGCGCCATATCGCCAGCGCCGACCTGGTGGACACCGACATTGACGACTACGAAATGGTCGTGTTCGACGGTGGCAATACCAGCGGCGACACGTGGAAGCACGTCTTCTTCCCACGTCAGCGCGAGCATTACTTCGTGTATGTTGATTTCCACGCAGAAGTGACCCACTGACCCCCAGGATTTCCATCCAAACCTGACCCACGTACTAACCCTAACCTGCTGCTTTGTTGAGCAGCAGGAGACCAGGAGTGATAGACGTGGCAACACTGAGTGTCATCAGGCGCTGGGC
>JAFKGE010000016.1 GCA_017307865.1 Burkholderiales bacterium
CCTCGTTTGGGTCACTCAGAACACCCTCAGGTGTCCGCCATCAAAATGGAATGCTGTCCGCCATCACCGTGGAACGGTGTCCGCCATGACGGTGGAACTCTGTCCGCCATCAGCGTGGAATCGTGTCCGCCATCGCGTGGAATACGCAGTTGATCAAGGGATCAGCCGTTTTTTTGGCCCTTCGCGTCCCCATGTCCGCTCCCGATCCCAGCACGCGCCCGCCGGCCGCGGCCGACCCCTCCTCCCCTCCCGCCCCCCAAACCCGCGTGCCGCTGGCGATCGAGGACTGGCTGACCGTGATCATCATGGCGCTGCTGGCGCTGATCACCTTCGCCAACGTGCTGGTGCGCTACTTCACCGACGCCTCGTTTGCCTGGACCGAGGAGGTGTCGGTGTTCCTGATGATCCTGCTGGCCATGGTGGCCAGTTCGGCCGCGGTGGCGCGCAACCGGCACATCCGCATCGAGTTTTTTGCCGACAGCGGCCCCGAGAAGCGCCAGCGCGCGCTGGCCATCCTGGGCGCGGCGCTGGTGGCGCTGCTGTTCATCCTGATGGCGGCGCTGTCGGCGCGGCTGGTGTGGGACGACATCCGCTACGGCGAGACCTCGCCCGGCATCGGCGTGCCGCAGTGGTGGTATTCGATCTGGCTGCCCATCGTCTCCATCGCCATCGCGCTGCGCGCCATCGGCCTGATGCTGCGCGGCGGCCGCCCGGCGGCGGACAACCCCGAGCTGCCGAGTTCGCCTGAAATCCTGGACGAGGAGCGCGCGCCATGAGCACCGCACGGCCGCCCGAAGGTGCGAAGGCCCCCGTGGGGGGCAGCGCAGCATGCGAAGCAGCGAAGCGTGGGGGCCAAGTCTCATGATCGCCACCCTGCTCTTCGCGGTCTTCATCGTCACCATGCTGCTGGGCGTGCCGATCGGCGCGTCGCTCGGCCTGGCGGGGGCGGCGGCCATCGCCCTGGCCAACAGCCAGACGCAGTGGTTCGGTCTGCTGGCGGTGCCGCAGAACTTCTACGCCGGCCTGGGCAAATACCCGCTGCTGGCGATCCCGATGTTCGTGCTGGTGGGCTCGATCTTCGACCGCTCGGGCGTGGCCGCGCGTCTGGTGAACTTCGCCACCGCCATCGTCGGGCGCGGGCCGGGCATGCTGCCGCTGATCACCATCGCGGTGGCCATGTTCATGGGCGGCATCTCGGGCTCGGGGCCGGCCACGGCGGCGGCGGTGGGCGGCGTGATGATCGCGGCCATGACCAAGGCGGGCTACCCGCGCGCCTATTCGGCCAGCGTGGTGGGCGCGGCGGCGGCCACCGACATCCTGATCCCGCCCTCGGTGGCCTTCATCGTGTACTCGGTGCTGGTGCCGGGCGCCTCGGTACCGGCGCTGTTTGCCGCCGGCCTGATTCCGGGCGTGCTGGTGGGCCTGGCGCTGATCGTGCCGGCGGTATGGATGGCGCGCAAGCACGGCATGGGCCAGCTGGAGGCCGACCTGCCGCGCCCGCCGCTGCTCAAGAGCTTCATCGAATCCATCTGGGGCCTGCTGGCGCCGGTGGTCATCCTGGGCGGCATGCGCATGGGCTGGTTCACGCCGACCGAGGCGGCGGTGGTGGCGGTGTTCTACGGCCTGTTCGTGGGCATGGTGATCCACCGCACCATGACCTGGCGCGACCTGTTTCCCGTGCTCAAGGAGTCGGGCGAGCTGTCGGCCGTCATCCTGCTGGTGGTGGCGCTGGCGGGCATCTTCGCCTTCTCGCTGTCCACGCTGGGCGTGATCGACCCGATCACCCACGCCATCGTCAACTCGGGCCTGGGCGAATACGGCGTGCTGACGCTGATCGTGCTGCTGCTGGTGGTGCTGGGCATGTTCCTGGACGGCATCTCGATCTTCCTGATCTTCGTGCCGCTGATGTGGCCGCTGATGCAGCACTACCACTGGGACCCGGTGTGGTTCGGCGTGCTGCTGACGTTGATGGTGGCCATGGGCCAGTTCACGCCGCCGCTGGCGGTCAACCTGATGGTGTCGTGCCGCATTGCCGGCGTCAGCATGGAAACCACCGTGCGCTGGGTCGTCCCGCTGGTGCTGGCGCTGGGCGTGGTGGTGCTGATGGTGATCGTGTGGCCGCAGCTGGCGCTGTGGCTGCCGCAGGCGCTGGGGTTCTGATTTTTTAGCCAAATGTGGCTCTGGCGCCCATCCGATCTGCGCGAGCAGCTCATTTTTTCATAGTGACCCTAGAGGAGATCCTGTCATGAAGCAACGTCGCAAACTGCTGGCCGCGGCCGCCGCCACGGCGCTCGCCACCGCGCTCACGCTGGGCCTGCCCGCCAGCGCGCAGGCGCAGAACTACAAGAGCGAATACCGCATGTCGCTGGTGGTGGGCACCGCCTTCCCCTGGGGCAAGGGCGGCGAGATCTGGGCCGACAAGGTGCGCCAGAAGACCAACGGCCGCATCAACATCAAGCTGTACCCCGGCGTGTCGCTGATCCAGGGCGACCAGACGCGCGAGTTCTCGGCGCTGCGCCAGGGCGTGATCGACATGGCCATCGGCTCGACCATCAACTGGTCGCCGCAGGTCAAGCAGCTCAACCTGTTCTCGCTGCCCTTCTTGATGCCCGACTACGCCGCCATCGACGCGCTGACCCAGGGCGACGTGGGCAAGGAAATCTTCAAGATCCTGGACAAGGCCGGCGTGGTGCCGCTGGCCTGGGGCGAGAACGGCTACCGCGAGCTGACCAACTCCAAGCACGCGGTCAAGACCCCGGCCGACATGAAGGGCCTGAAGATCCGCATCGTCGGCTCGCCGCTGTTCATCGACACCTTCACCGCCCTGGGCGCCAACCCGACGCAGATGAGCTGGGCCGACGCGCAGCCGGCGTTTGCCAGCGGCGCGGTCGACGGGCAGGAAAACCCGATGAGCATCTTCACCGCCGCCAAGCTGCAGAACGTGGGCCAGAAGTACCTGACCATGTGGGGCTACGTGGCCGACCCGCTGGTGTTCGTGGTCAACAAGGACGTGTGGAACAGCTGGACGCCGGCCGACCGCGAGGCGGTGCGGCAGGCCGCCATCGAGGCCGGCAAGGAAGAGATCGCCATTGCGCGCAAGGGCATGATCGAGCCCGGTCAGCCCCTGCTCAAGGAGATCGAGGGCATGGGCGTCACCGTCACGCACCTGACGCCGCAAGAGCGCGAGGCCTTCGTCAAGGTCACGCGGCCGATCTACGACAAGTGGAAGCCGCAGGTCGGCACCGACCTGGTGAACATGGCAGAAAAAGCCATCGCAGCGCGAAAAAAATAACACTACGGCGTTATTTTTGGCTGCATGAGGCACCCAAAATGTCCAAAAAGAATGCATCCTCGGCCATCGGCTGAGGTTTACATCCTTTTTCACAAATCTTGAGGAGACATCATGCAGCGTTCCCTGGCCTGCCTTGCGTTCGGCCTTGCGGCTTTGTTGCCGCTGGCCAACGCAGGGGTTCTGGATGACATTCGCGCGCGTGGCGAGGTGCGCCTGGGCTATCGGCCCGACGCTCCGCCGCTGTCCTACGCCTCGGCCGACGGCAAGCAGGGCATGGGCTTTGCGGTCGACCTGTGCAAGGCCGTGGTCAAGGACCTGGAGCAGCGCAAGCTGATCCCGGCCGGCGTCAAGATCAGCTACCTGCCGCTGTCCAACGCCGAGCGCTTCAAGGCCGTGGTCGAGCGCAAGGTCGACGCCGAGTGCGCCGACACCACCAACAACCGCGAGCGGCGCGACAAGATCGGCGTCGCCTTCACCATTCCGCACTACTACGCGGGGGTGCGCATCCTGGTGTCGAGCGCCAGCGGCATCAACGGCGTGGCCGACCTGAAGGACAAGACGGTGCTGGTGACCAAGGGCACCACCACCGCCAAGATCATCGACGAGCGCAACGCCAGCCTGCAGCTCAAGGCACGCACCAAAGAGTGCGATTCGCCCAGCGTCTGCTTCAAGGAGCTGGGCGAAAAGCAGGGCGACGCCTACATGATGGACGACATCCAACTGTTCGCCCTGCGCGCTGCCTCGGCCAAGCCCGGCGACTGGCAGGTGGTGGGCAACCTGCTGTCGATCGAGCCGCTGGCCATCATGCTGCCCAAGGGCGATGCCGCGTGGAAGCAGGAATTCGACAGCGTGCTGCGGCAGATGATCTTCGACCGCAGCTTTCACGCTCTTTATGCGCGCTGGTTCGAGGCGCCGATTCCGCCCAAGCAGCTGAACTACAACATCCCGATGAACTACCTGCTGAAGGATTCGCTGAAGTTCCCGACCGATCAGTTCGGCGACTGAAAAACGCAGCGCCAAAAAAAGGACGGCCAGGGCCGTCCTTTTTTTGTCGGTTCGCCGGCCCTCAGTGCTGGAGGATCTTGCCGAGGAAGTCCTTGGTGCGCGGCTGGCGGTTCTCGGGGTGGTTGAAGAACTCGTCCTTGCTGCAGTCTTCCAGGATGTGGCCGCCGACGTCGATGAAGATGACGCGGTTGGCCACCTTGCGGGCAAAGCCCATCTCGTGCGTGACCACCATCATGGTCATGCCCTCGCTGGCCAGCTTGACCATGACGTCCAGCACCTCGCCCACCATCTCGGGGTCGAGCGCGCTGGTGGGCTCGTCGAACAGCATCACGTTGGGGTCCATCGACAGCGCGCGCGCAATGGCCACGCGCTGCTGCTGGCCGCCCGACAGCTGACCGGGGAACTTGTCCTTGTGCGCCATCAGGCCGACGCGGTCGAGCATCTTCAGGCCGCGCACCTTGGCGTCGTCGGCCTTGCGCCCCAGCACCTTGACCTGGGCGATGGTCAGGTTCTCGGTGACCGACAGGTGCGGAAACAGCTCGAAGTGCTGAAACACCATGCCGACCTGGCTGCGCAGCTTGGGCAGGTCGGTCTTGGGGTCGGTCACCTTGATGCCGTTGACGGTGATCTCGCCCTGCTGCACCGGCTCGAGCGCGTTGACGGTCTTGATGAGGGTGGACTTGCCCGAGCCCGAGGGGCCGCAGACGACGACCACATCGCCTTTTTCGACCTCCAGCGAGCAGTCGTGCAGCACCTGCACCGCGCCGTACCACTTGGAGACGTTCTTGAGCTGGATCATGGGGGTGGACATGGGGACGATCTCCTTATCGGATGATGGCAATTTTTCTGTTGATGCCCTTGACGACGGATGACAGCGAATAGCTGATGACGAAGTAGGTCACGGTCGCCATCAGGTAGGTTTCGATCGGGCGGCCGTAGTTCTTGCCGGCGGTCTCGAAGCCCTTGAGCAGGTCGTAGGCGCCGATGGCGTAGACCAGCGAGGTGTCCTGAAACAGGATGATGGTCTGCGTCAGCAGCACCGGCAGCATGTTGCGGAAGGCCTGCGGCAGGATCACCAGCTTCATGTTCTGCGCATAGCTCATGCCCATGGCCTGGCCGGCAAACACCTGGCCGCGCGGGATCGACTGGATGCCGGCGCGCATGATCTCGCTGAAGTAGGCGGCCTCGAAGGCGATGAAGGTGACGACGGCCGAGTATTCGGCGCCGATGGGCCGCCCGATCATCAGCGGCACCAGCAGGAAGAACCACAGGATCACCATCACCAGCGGCACCGAGCGCATGACGTTGACGTACAGCGCCGCCGGCGTGTCCAGCCAGCGCTTGCCCGACAGGCGCATCAGCGCCAGCAGGGTGCCGAAGAAGATGCCGCCGGCGGTGGCCACCGCCGTCAGGAAGATGCTGAACCACAGCCCCTTGAGGATGAAGTTCTGGATCAGGCCCCAGTTGAGGATCGAGAAATCGAGGTTCAGCATGACAAGCCTCCCGCCGGGCCGCCCCAAGGGAGGCTAGCCCCCTTGGGGGGCAGCGAATACACGAAGTGAGTAGCGTGGGGGCTCATGTCAATGTCCTCCCGCGCCCGTGCCGGCGGACACGAAGCCGGGCACCCGCGCCCGCTTCTCGATCCAGGCGAACACGCGGTTGACCACCAGCGCCGAAATCGCGTAGAGCACCGTGACGGCCAGGTAGACCTCGATCGGGCGCGCAGTTTCCTCGCCCACCTGCAGCGCGTACTGCGTCATCTCGGGAATGGACACGGCAAAGGCCACGGCCGAGTTCTTGAAGATGTTCATCGACTCGCTGGTGAGCGGCGGAATGATGATGCGATAGGCCATGGGCAGCAGCACGTAGCGGTAGTACTGCGGCGTGGTAAAGCCGACCGCCATGCCGGCGTAGCGCTGGCCCTTGGGCAGGGCCAGGATGCCGGCACGCACCTGCTCGGCGATGCGCGCCGAGGTGAACAGGCCCAGCGCCAGCACCACCAGGATGAAGGGCGGGAAGTTCTTCATGGGCGGTATCAGGGCCGGCAGCACGAAGTACCACAGGAAGATCTGCACCAGCAGCGGGATGTTGCGAAACAGCTCGACCCAGGCGTTGCCCAGCCGCACCAGCCAGGGGCTGCCCGGCAAGGTGCGCACGACGCCGATCAGCGAGCCGACGACCAGCGCCACCACCAGCGCCGTGAGCGAGACCGACACCGTCCAGCCCCAGGCCGAGAACAGCCAGTCCAGGTAGGTGATGTCGCGCCCTTTGCCGAAGCAGCCGGGCATCACGTCACCGCTCAGGGTGTCCTTGCAGAACACCATCCAATCCATTGCCATCACGACCCTCCTGCGGCCGAAGCAGCCCGCTTCGCGATCTTCATATGCGCGAACGCCCACTTGAAGCCAAGTGGGCGTCCCTGCGGCTCACGCCTTCAATGCGCGCGTTGCGCGATCACTTGTTGCCGTAGTCTTCCATCGGCTTGTCGTTGGGGTGCGCCCAGGCGTTCTTGGTGCCTTCCGAGGCCGGCATGTTCAGGTTGACGTTGTTGGGCGGGATCGGCTGCATGAACCACTTGTCGTACAGCTTGGCCAGCGAGCCGTCCTTGATCTGGCGCACGATGGAGTCGTCGACGGCCTTCTTCAGCTTGGCGTCGCCCTTGGGCAGCATGCAGGCGATCGGCTCGACCGACAGCACCTCGCCGACGATCGCGAAGTCCTTGGGGTTCTTGGCCTTGGCGATGTTGGCCGCCAGGATGGAGCCGTCCATCACGAAGGCATCGGCGCGGCCGGCCTCCAGCAGCAGGAAGCTGTCGGCGTGGTCCTTGCCCTGCACGGTCTTGAAGTCGATGCCCTGGGCGCGCTCGTTCTTGCGCAGGGTCTGCACCGAGGTGGTGCCGGTGGTGGTGGCCACGGTCTTGCCGTTCAGATCCTTGATGGACTTGATGCCCGACTTGGTGTTGACCGCCATGCGCACTTCTTCGACGTAGGTGGTGTAGGCGAAGTCCACGTCCTTCTGGCGCGCGGTGTTGTTGGTGGTGGAGCCGCACTCGAAGTCGATGGTGCCGTTCTGGATCAGCGGGATGCGGTTTTGCGAGGTGATGACCTGGTAGTTGGTCTTCAGCGGCACGCCCAGGTCCTTGCTCAGGTCGCCGATGATGCGCTCGGCCATCTCGGTGTGAAAGCCCACGTACTTGCCGCCGCCCAGCGTGAAGCCCAGGCCGGAGGAGTCGCGCACGCCCAGGTTGACCGCGCCGCGCTCCTTGATCTTGGCCAGCGTGTCGGGGGCCTGGGCCATGACGGCGCCGGCCGCGAAGGCCAGGATGGAGAAAGCCAGCAATTGCTTCTTCATGACAAAAATCCCTTTGCAAAAAATGAATGAGGGGATCGTCCAACGACACCCCGGAAGCCGCATTCTACGAAGCTTCGACTAGTGGACAACCCTAGTGGACAGCCCCCTGATCGCCGCCCGGACTCTGCTGATGGCTGCGCTGGATGGCCCACATCTGGGCGTAGGCGCCGTGCGCGGCCAGCAGCTCCAGGTGGGTGCCGCGCTCGACGATGCGCCCCTGGCTCATCACCAGGATCTGATGCGCGTCGACGATGGTCGACAGCCGGTGGGCGATGACCAGGGTGGTCTTGCCCTGCGCGGCGCTGGCCAGCTCGGCCTGGATGGCGCGCTCGTTGGCCGAGTCCAGCGCGCTGGTGGCCTCGTCGAAGATCAGCACCGGCGGGTCCTTCAGCAGGGTGCGGGCAATGGCCACGCGCTGCTTCTCGCCGCCCGACAGCTTCAGCCCGCGCTCGCCCACCATGGTGTCGTAGCCCCTGGGCGTGGACACGATGAAGTCGTGGATGCGCGCGGCGCGCGCCACCGCCTGCACCTCCTCGTCGCTCGCGCCCGGGCGGCCGTAGCGGATGTTGTAGGCGATGGTGTCGTTGAACAGCACGGTGTCCTGCGGCACGATGCCGATGGCGCGGCGCACGCTGGCCTGGGTGACGGCGCGGATGTCCTGGCCGGCGATGCGCACCGTGCCCTGCTGGGGGTCATAAAAGCGATAGAGCAGCCGCGCCAGCGTCGATTTGCCCGAGCCCGAGGGGCCGACCACCGCCACCGTCCTGCCGGCCGGGATGGTGAACGTGACGTCGTGCAGGATGGGCCGCTCGCTCTCGTAGGCAAAGCCGACGTGCTCGAAGCTCACATCGACCGGGCCGTTGGTGTGCAGCTCGGGCGCGCCGGGTGCGTCGGCCACCTCGCGCGGGCGGTCCATCAGCGCGAACATGCGGTGCAGGTCGGTCAGGTTCTGCTTGAGCTCGCGGTAGATCACGCCCAGGAAGTTGAGCGGGATGTACAGCTGGATCATGAAGGCGTTGATCATCACCAGGTCGCCGATGGACAGGTGCCCGTCGGCCACGCCCGCGGTGGCGCGCCACAGCATGGCCACCAGGCCGATGCCGATGATGAGCTGCTGGCCGGTGTTGAGCAGCGACAGCGAGGACTGGGATTTGAGGCGCGAGCGCTGGTAGCGGCGCAGGCTCTCGTCGTAGCGGCGCGACTCGAAGCCCTCGTTGCCGAAATACTTGACGGTCTCGTAATTCAGCAGCGAGTCGATGGCGTGGTTGTGCGCGGCCGAGTCGGCGCTGTTGGCCTCGACGCGAACGCGCGTGCGCCATTCGGTCACCCACACGGTGAACACCACGTAGGCGCCCAGGGCGGCCAGCGTGATCCAGACAAAGCCGGCGTCGAAGCGCGTGCCCAGGATGGCCAGCACCAGTGCCACCTCCACCAGCGTGGGGATGATGGAGTACAGCGAGTAGGTGATCAGCGCCTCGATGGCGCGCACGCCGCGCTCGATGTCGCGCGTCATGCCGCCGGTCTGGCGCTCCAGGTGAAAGCGCAGGCTGAGCGAGTGCAGATGCTCGAAGGTCTGCAGCGCCACCTGGCGCGTGGCGCCCTGCGTGGCCTTGGAAAACACCAGCTCGCGCAGCTCGGTGAACACGGTGGTCATCAGGCGCAACAGGCCGTAGGCCAGCAGCAGCCCGACCGGCACCACCACCAAGGCCAGCGGGTCGCCCGCCTTGATGTTCATGCGGTCGACCAGGTCCTTCAGCAGGATGGGCACGCCCACGTTGGACAGCTTGGCGCCGGTCACCATCAGCAGCGCCGCGCCCACGCGCCAGCGGTAGCGCCACAGGTAGGGCGCCAGGCGCGCCAGCGTGCGCCAGTCCGACTGGGGGGCCGTGCCCGCGGGCATGGGCATGGGCTCAGCGGCGGCGCGCATGTTGGAAAATGTCTTTCATCGATTCCTCACAGGACATTGTGCCGATGCCATCCGATCCCCGCCCAAGCACCGTGCTGCGCCCGCCCAACGAGACCGCGGTCAACGCCCCCTACGAGCCCCTGCCGGCCGACCACACGCTGGTGCTGAAGGTCATCCCCATGCCCAGCGACGCCAACGCCAACGGCGACATCTTCGGCGGCTGGGTGATGGCCCAGGTGGACCTGGCCGGCTCGGTGCTGCCGGCGCGCTATGCCCAGGGGCGCATGGCCACGGTGGCGGTCAACCAGTTCATCTTCAAGCAGCCGGTGCGGGTGGGCGACATCCTCTCGCTGGTGGCCAAGATGGAGCGCATCGGCCGCAGCTCGATGACGGTGAGCGTGGGCGTGTATGCCGAGCGCATCCGCAACCAGGGGCACTACATCAAGGTGACCGAGGCGCAGCTGACCTACGTGGCCATCGACGACGAAGGCCGCCCGCGCCCGGTGCCGGTGCACGACCTGGCGCCCTGACCGCGTCAGGAAACGATGTAGGCCGCCGCGCCGGTCGACAGCAGGCTGCCGTCGGCGGCGTGAAAGGCCATGCGCGTGCTGGCCACGCGCGAACCCAGGCGGATCACCTCGGCGCTGGCCGTGAAGTGCGTCCCCACGCCGGGGCGCAGGTAGTCCACGCGCAGGTCGATGGTGCCCAGCTTGGTGAAGCGCGCCAGGCGCTGCTCGGGCGCCTCGTCCATGTGGCGCGCGCCGATGGCGGCCATCACCGCGATGCCGCCGGTGGCGTCCAGCGCCGCGCTGATCACGCCGCCGTGCAGGCGCTGGTGCTGAAAGTGGCCGATCAGCTCCGGGCGCATGTCGATGCGGCAGCACACCCGCTCGCCCGCGAGCTCGACCAGCTGGAGCCCCAGCAGCTGGTTGAAGGCGATGCGCTCTTCGAACATCTGCGTGAGCGCGGCGACAAAGGCGGGCTCGAAGGGCTGGGCAGGGGCGGCGGGTTTGGGGTTCATGCTTCAGGCGACAGACGCGACAACTATCATAATCATAGCTGCTCGCGCTTATGCGACGGGCGCCAAGGCCTCAAAGCTTGCTGAAGTCGGGCTTGCGCTTCTGCGCGAAGGCGGCAAAGGCCTCGCGCGCGGCGGGCTCGTGCAGCATGCGGCCGAAGACCTCGCCCTCCTCGTCCATGCGCGCCAGCACCGCCGCCTGCTGGCCGCCCTTCATCAGGCGCTTGGTGGCGATCAGCGCGCTCATCGGCTTGGCCGCCAGCTTGCGCGCCTGGGCCTGGGCAATGGCGTTGCACTCGGTGGGCGGCACCACGCGGTTGACCAGGCCCACTTCCAGCGCCGCCTCGGCCATGAAGGGCTCGCCCAGCAACAGCGCCTCGGCCGCGCGGTGCAGCCCGAACATCTGCGGCAGCAGCAGGCTGGAGCCGGCCTCGGGCACCAGGCCCAGGTTGACGAAGGGCAGCGCGAAGGCGGCGTTGTCGCCGGCGTAGACCAGGTCGCAGTGCAGCAGCAAGGTGGTGCCCACGCCCACGGCCGGGCCGCAGACCGCCGCCACGATGGGCTTGGGAAAGCTGGCGAGGGCGCGCAGAAAGCGCCACACCGGCTGCTGCTCGCGCGGGCCGGGGTCGGCCGGCGCGGCCTGGAAGTCGCCGATGTCGTTGCCGGCCGAAAACACCGTGGCATCGCCCTGGATCAGCACCACGCGCACGGCGGCGTCCTGTGCCGCCCGCTCCAGGCCGTCGGCCAGCGCGGCGTACATGGCGCGGGTGATGGAGTTTTTCTTGTCGACCCGGTTGAAGGTCAGGGTCATCACGCCGGCTTCGACGTGGGTGAGGATGTCGCTCATGCAGGCTCCTGGGTGAAAGAAGGGTTCATTCGTCGGCGTCGCGCGCGCCCGGCCGGGGCCAGCGCGCGGAGGTCAGGAAAAAGCGCTCGCGCTGCGATTCTTCCTCGTAGGCGGCGCGCCGCGGCTTGACCAGGTCGCTGCGGCTGACGATGCCGACCAGCCGGCGCGTCTCGGGCGCGTCGATGACGGGCAGCCGCTCGATGTCCAGCGCCGCCATGCGCGAGGCCACCATGCGCAGGGTTTCCGCCGGCAGGGCAAAGGCCTCGGTCGGCGCCGCGATCAGGCTGGCGACCGGCTGCGCCAGCAGCGCCGCATCCAGGTTCAGGAAGTCGGCCCGCTCGACCATCGCCAGCAGCCGCCCGTCCTGCTGCACGGGGTAGGCGCGCTGCGACTGGCTGCTGCCGAAGTATCGGTCGATGACGTCGGCGATGGGCAGCTGCGCCTCGATCGCCTTCACCTCGCGCGTCATCACGTCGGCGATGAAGCTCTGCTCCAGCGGGTCGACGCCGTACTCGCGGTAGATGCGCCGGCCGCGCCGCACGATCTTCTCGGTCAGGATGGAGTGCGGCATCACGATCACCGTGAAGGCGTAGGCCACGATGCAGCCCAGCAGCAGCGGCAGGATGGCATTGGCGTCGTGCGTCAGGCCGAAGGCGAACACGATGGACATCAGCGGCGCGCCCAGCGTGCCCGCCATGGTAGCGGCCAGGCACACCAGCACCCACAGCTGGATGTCGGCGCCGGGCAGCCAGCGCCCGATCACCACGCCCAGGCCGGCGCCCATGGTCATCAGCGGCGCCAGCGTGCCGCCCGAGGTGTTGGAGCCCAGCGCCACGGCCCAGATGATGGCCTTGACGATGACCAGGCTGGCGGCCGTGGCCAGCACCAGGTTGTTGGCCAGCAGGTCGCCGATCACGTCGTAGCCCACGCCCAGTGCGCGCGGCTGAAAGTAGCCGCCGATGCCCACCACCAGCCCGCCCAGCGCCGGCCACCACATCCAGTGGATGGGCAGGCGGGCAAAGCCGTCCTCGATCCAGTGGTACAGACGCGTGACCACCGTCGACAGCACGCCGCAGGCCAGGCCGGCGGCGATGGCCGAAACGATGGCGATCGCCGTCGGCTCGCTGGTGGTCATCGGAAACAGCGGCCCGCTCTCATACCACAGCGGGCGCAGAAAGCCTGCCACCGCACAGGCGATGGCCACCGGCAGCAGGCTGCGCGGACGCAGCTCGAACAGCATCAGCTCGACCGCGAACAGCACCGCCGCCACCGGCGTGCCGAACACCGCCGTCATGCCGGCGCAGGCGCCCGCCACCAGCAGCGCCTTGCGCTCGACCGAGGTCAGGCTGACGGCCTGCGCCAGCAGCGATGCCGCCGCGCCGCCGGTGACGATGACCGGCCCCTCGGCGCCGAACGGGCCGCCGCTGCCGATCACGATGCCCGACACCACCGGCTTGAGCATGGCCACCTTGGGCGACATGCGGCTCTTGCCGTAGAGGATGGCCTCGATAGCCTCCGGAATGCCGTGGCCGCGAATTTTTTCGGTACCGTAGCGCGCCGCCAGGCCGGCGATCAGTCCGCCGATGGCCGGCACGATGATGACCCAGGCGCCCAGCTGGTTGTCGGCCGGCGAGCGCGCCACGAACGACAGGCTCTGAAAGAAAAACAGGTTGGTGAAGAAGCGGATCGCCATCAGCAGCACGTAGGCGCCGATCGAGCTGATGACGCCGATGACGATGGCCAGGCCCGACAGCAGCAGGAAGCGGTCCTGACCGTAGAAATCGCGCCACTGCGGGCTCGCGGCGGTGTCAGGCTGGGGCGCGGTCATGCGGTTCGGCTTTTTGGGGTGGGCGCGGGCGGGCCCGTGACGTCCTCGCTCCGATGGCTGGCCCCGTGCGGCGGGGCCAGCGCAAAATTTTAATCCGCGTCAAGGCGCGTCCCGGTCCGCTGCCCGGCACCGCACAATGGCCGCATGCGCGCGTCCGATTCGTCCCCGTCGACCGCGGCGCCGGCCCGGTCCTGGTCCCAGCTGGTGGCCGGGCTGCCGCCGGCCAGCTTCGGCATCGTCATGGCCACGGGCATCGTCTCCATCGCCGTGCAGCAGCTGGGCCTGCCGGTGCTGGCGCGCGCCCTGCTGGCCATCAACGCCGTGCTGTACGCCGGGCTGTGGGTGTTGACCGTGCTGCGCCTGCTGCGCCACACGGCCCGCTTCGTCGCCGACCTGCGGCACCACGGGCGCAGCCCGGGCTTCTTCACCATCGTGGCGGCCTCGGGCGTCTTGGGCAGCCAGTGCCTGCTGCTGGGCGGCCCGCGCACCGCCGCCGAGGCGCTGTGGTGGCTCACCGCGGGCCTGTGGCTGGTGCTCACCTACGGCATCTTCGCCATCCTCACCACCACCCCCAACAAGCCCCGGCTGGACCGCGGCATCGGCGGCGCCTGGCTGCTGGCCGTTGTCGCCACGCAGTCGGTGGCGGTGCTGGGCGTGCTGCTGGCGCCCGGCTTGACCGAGGGTCCACGCCTGGCGATGCACTTTCTGGCGCTGGCGCTGTGGTTGTGGGGCGTCATGCTCTACGTCTGGATCATGACGCTGATCTTCTACCGCTACACCTTCTTCGCGCTGGCCGCCAAGGACCTGACCCCGTCCTACTGGATCAACATGGGCGCCATGGCCATCTCGACCCTGGCCGGCGCGCTGCTGGTGCAGGCCGCGCCGCAGGCGCCCTTCCTGCAGTCCATGCATCCCTTCATCGAAGGCTTCACCCTCTTTTGCTGGGCCAGCGGCACCTGGTGGATCCCCCTGCTGATCGTGCTCGAGGTCTGGCGCTACGCCATCCGCCACGTGCCCCTGCGCTACGACCCCATGTACTGGGGCGTGGTGTTTCCGCTGGGCATGTACGCGGTGTGTACGCGCGAGCTCACGCGCGCCCTGGGGCTGAACGTGATCGACGCCCTGCCGCCCCTGTTCGGCCTGGCCGCGCTGCTGGCCTGGCTGCTGGCCGGCGCCGACTCGCTGCTGCGTGCGTGGCAATGGGGCGTGGGCCGGCGCGCGCGGCATTGAATCAGCGTTGCGCCAACGCCTCGCGCAGCCAGTCCAGCCGGTCTTGCCCCCAGAACATCTGCTGGCCGACAAACATGGTCGGCGCGCCGAACACGCCGCGCGCCACGGCTTCCTCGGTGACGGCCTTCAGGCGGTCCTTGACCGGCTGCTGGCCGGCCTGCGCCAGCAGCTCGGCCGGATCGAAGCCCGCGGCGTGCAGCACGGCGCCGACCACGGCCGCATCGCCCATGTTCTTTTCATCGACCCACATGGCGTGGAACATGGCGCGGCAGTAGTCGCCAAAGCGCGCGCCGCCATCCAGCATCTGCATGGCCGTGGCGCCGCGCATCAGCAGCAGGGTGTTGATGGGAAAGTGCGGGTTGAAGCGCATCGGCACGCCGTAGCGCGCGGCGTACAGCTCGAGGTCGCGGCGGATGTAGCGGCTCTTGGCCGGCACCTCGGCTGGCGAGCGATTGCCCGTGGCCTGAAACACGCCGCCCAGCAGCATGGGCTTGTGGACCAGCTCGGCGCCGGCCTGCTCGCACAGCGCGGGCAACTGAGTCCAGGCCAGATAGGTGGCGGGGCTGCCGAAGTCGAAGTAAAACTCCACGGTCTTGCGGGTCATGGCTCGGGCCTTCAAAACTTTTCTATCCAGGGGCGCAGATCGAGTTCGTGCGTCCAGGCATCGCGCGGCTGGCGGTGCAGCATCACGTACTGGGCGGCGATGTGCTCGGGGTTCAAGATGCCGTCCTGCGCCTTCAGGGCGTAGCGCTCGGGAAACTGCGTGCGGATGAACTCGGTGTCGATGCCGCCGTCGATTACGGGATGCGCCACGTGGATGCCCTCGGGCCCCAGCTCGCGCGCCATGCTTTGCGCCAGCGCGCGCAGCGCCGCCTTGGCGCCGGAAAAGGCCGCGAAGCGCGCGCTGCCGCGCAGCGAGGCGGTGGCCCCGGTGAACAGGATGGTGCCGCGCTGCCCGCCGGCCGGCAGGGGCCGCGCCATCATGCGCTTGGCCACTTCGCGCGCGTTCAGAAAGCCGGCGAAGCAGGCCATCTCCCACACCTTGAAATACTTGCGCGCGGTCTCGGTCAGGATGCTCTCGGGCACGTTGGCGCCGATGTTGAACACCAGCACCTCGATCGGGCCGACCTCGCGCTCGATGCGCTCGACGAGCGCCACCACCTCGTCCTCCTTGCGCGCGTCGCTGCCGAAGGCATGCGCGATGCCGCCCGCGGCCTCGATCTGCGCCACCAGCGGCGCCAGCTTGTCGGCCTGGCGGCGCGTGACGCAGGTGGCGTAGCCCTCGCGCGCAAAGGCGCGGGCGATGGCGCCGCCGGTGGCGTCACCGGCGCCGACGATGAGGGCGGCTTTGTGGGTCATGGCGAGCGTCACTCCTTGAAGTAAACCACCTGGTGCGTGGTCGCCAGCAGTTGACCGCTCGCGCTCCACACTTCGCCGCTCTGGTCGAAGTAGCCGTTGAAAAAGCGCTGCCCGCGCGCCTGCGCCAGCACGTGGCCGGTGCCGCAGGCGGCCAGCAGCGCGGCGTCGACGTGGAAATAGACCGAAAACGAGATGGTGCCGATCGGCGTGCGGGTGGCGCGGCGCAGCCACACGCGGGGGTAGAAGCTGTCGCACAGCGCCGTCAGGCTGGCGTAGTCCAGCGGGCGCGGCGGCTCGTCGCGCACCCACAGGCCGGTTTCGCTGCCCGGCGTTTCGGCGCCGTCCCATTCGCGCGGCATCGGGCCTTCGAAGAAGCGCATGTCGTAGCAGCCGAACCAGGCCACGTGCGCGATGCGCGGCGCGCTGGGCACTTCATCGGCCGCGGGCACCGCCGGCATCGCGCGGTCGGTGGCGCCCCAGGTGGCGCGCCGCACGGCCGTAACCGCGGTGGCGGTGAACACCACGGCGTCCCGGCCCGACGCAGCGGGCTGGTGCACGGTGACGGTCCAGTGCTGGGTCGAGCGGTTGGTGCGCGCCGGCACGGCCTCGACCGTGAACGGGCCGTCGGCCAGCGCGGCGGCGAAGTTGCCGGTGAAGGCCACCGGCTCGCCCAGCCGGTCGGGGTGGAGCAGCACCGCCTGCAGCGCCTGCGCGGCGGTGATGCCGCCAAAGGGGCCGACCATGTTGGCGTAGTCGGCGCTGGTGTGGCCACGAAAGCGCCGCGGCGCACCGGCCGCGCCGGCCGGCAACGGCTGCAGCGCCACCGCGCGATCGAAAGCGTGCTCGGCGCGACCCGCATCCCCATCCATAAAAATCCTAAATTAATAGCTGCCGGCGCTTGTCAGACAAGCGCCAGAGGCCGATTCGACTCATATTCCGTGAAGCTCAAACGCGCTCGAAGATGCCCGCCGCGCCCTGCCCCATGCCCACGCACATGGTGACCATGCCGTACTTCAGATTGTGGCGCCGCAGGGCGTGAACGACTGTCGCCGACCGGATTGCGCCGGTGGCGCCCAGCGGGTGGCCCAGGGCAATGGCGCCGCCCATGGGGTTGACCTTGGCGGGATCGAGCTTGAGCGTGTTCATCACCGCCAGCGACTGCGCGGCAAAGGCCTCGTTCAGCTCGATCCAGCCCATGTCGTCCTGCTTGAGGCCCGCGGCCTTCAGCGCCGCCGGAATGGCCTCGATCGGACCCACGCCCATGATCTGCGGCGGTACGCCGCGCGCGGCAAAGGACACGAAGCGCGCCAGCGGCGTCAGGCCGAAGCGCTTGACCGCCGCCTCGCTGGCCAGGATCAATGCGCCCGCGCCGTCGCTGGTCTGGCTGCTGTTGCCCGCCGTCACGCTGCCGCGCGCGGCAAACACCGTGCGCAGCTTGGCCAGGCCGGCCAGGCTGGTGTCGGGGCGCGGGCCTTCGTCGATGTCCACCGTGCGCGTCGTCAGCACCGGCTCGCCGGTCTTCAGGTTGGCGCCGCGCGCCGTCACCTCGACCGGCGTCATCTCGTCCTTGAACTCGCCCGCCGCGATGGCGGCCGTGGCGCGCTGGTTGGACTGCAGCGCAAAGGCGTCCTGCGCCTCGCGCGAGACCTGCCACTGCTGCGCCACCTTCTCGGCCGTCAGGCCCATGCCGTAGGCGATGCCGTAGTCATCCACGTTGTCGGTGTCGGCAAAGATGGCCGGCGACAGCGAGGGCGTGTTGCCCATCATGGGCACCATGCTCATGCTCTCCACGCCGGCGGCGATCATCACCTCGGCCTCGCCCACGCGAATGCGGTCGGCGGCGATCTGCACGGCGGACAGGCCCGAGGCGCAAAAACGGTTGACGGTGATGCCGCCCACCGACTTGGGCAGCCCCGCCAGCACCGCGCCGATGCGCGCCACGTTCAGGCCCTGCTGCGCCTCGGGAATGGCGCAGCCGCAAATCAGGTCCTCGATGGCGGCGGGGTCCAGCCCCGGCGCCTGCCGGAGCGCCGAGCGCAGCACCGTGGCCAGCAGCTCGTCCGGCCGGGTGTTGCGGAAATAGCCCTTGTGCGACTTGCCGATGGGCGTGCGCGTGGCGGCGACGATGTAGGCGTCCTGGATTTGTCGGGTCATGGTCAAACTCCTTGGGTTTTCAGCTCCCTCCCCCGCTGGGGGAGGGTTGGGGTGGGGGCGCGCGGCGCTTGCAGTTGCGCCAAGATGACGTGCAGCACTCCATCGAGATTCGTAAACGGCGCATCGGCCGCGAAGCGCAATACCGCAAAACCACGCGCCTCAAAAAATTCGTTGCGCCTGGCGTCGTACGCCAACTGGTCGGCGTGCTGCGAACCATCCAGTTCCACGATCAACATAGGCGCCAGACAAGCGAAGTCGGCGATATAGCCGCCCAAGGGATGCTGACGCCGAAACTTGACGCCCAGCTGCTCGCCGCGCAAGCGCGACCACAGGCGGCGCTCACCGTCGGTCATGGCGCGGCGCAGCGTGCGCGCATTGGCACGTGCCCCTGGCGTCGCTTGGTTCTGCATGTTCACCTCGCCCTGATCTGCCCCTTCCCCCTCTGGGGGAAGGTTGGGATGGGGGCCGCCGAGCACCGCCAATCGCGCTTGTGCTCCTCCCAGCGCTGCTGGCCCCCACCCCTACCCTCCCCCAAAGGGGGAGGGGGAACAGTCGCGGGACACGTAAACATGAAACCGCCTCAATTGCGCAGCGGCTTGCCCGTGGCCAGCATTCCCATGATGCGGGCCTGCGTCTTGGGGTGGCCCAGCAGGCCCGTGAAGGCGCGCCGCTCCAGCGTCATCAGGTATTCCTCGCTCACCAGCGTGCCGGGATCGACGTCGCCGCCGGTCACCACGCCGGCGATCAGGCTGGCGATATCAAAGTCGTGCGCGCTGATGAAGCCGCCGTCGCGCAGGTTGACCAGCTGCCCCAGGATGGTGGCCTTGCCGTCGCGTCCCGCGACCGGGAACAGGCGCTTCACGGGCGCGCGCCAGCCGGCCTGATGCATGGCCTTGGCTTCGCTCACGGCCACGTGCAGCAGCTCGTCCTTGTGCGGCACGATCACGTCGCTCCACTGCAGCCAGCCCAGCTGGCGCGACTCGATGGCGCTGGTGCCCACCTTGGCCATGGCGGCCGCGGTGAAGCCTTCGGTCAGGAAGGGCAGCAGGTCCTTGCCGGTGCTGGCCTGCGCGTTCTCGGCCGCGCGGCGGGCGATGTAGGTGAGACCGCCGCCGCCAGGCACCAGGCCGACGCCGACCTCGACCAGGCCCATGTAGCTTTCCAGGTGCGCCACGCGGCGCGCGCAGTGCACCGACAGCTCGCAACCGCCGCCCAGCGCCATGCCGCGGATGGCCGCTACCACCGGCACCTGGGCGTAGCGCACGCGCAGCATCATGTCCTGCAGCTCCTGCTCCATCGAACCGACCAGGTCGGCGCCGCCGGCCACGTAGCCGGGCAGCATGGACTCCAGGTCGGCGCCGACGGAAAACGGCTCGCTGTCGTGCCAGATGACCAGGCCCTGGAAGTCGCGCTCGGCGGTGTCCAGCGCCTTCGTGAAGCCCTCGGCCACCTGTGGGCTGATGACGTGCATCTTGGTCTTGAGCGAGGCGATCAGCACCTCGTCGTCCAGCGTCCACACGCGAAGCGCCTTGTCCTCGAACACGGTCTTGCCCGCTTCTGCAGAACGCGGCCCGCCTTCGCCCAGCAGCAGCTCGGGGAAGATCTGGCGCTGGTACACCGGCAGCGTGCGGCGCGGCTCGAAGGCGCCGGTGCTCGGGTTCCACGAACCCTTTTCGGTGTGCACGCCGCCGGCCTCGGCCACCGGGCCCTTGAACACCCAGTCGGGCAGCGGCGCGGTGCAAACCGCCTTGCCGGCGTCGATGTCGGCCTGCACCATCTGGGCCACCTCCAGCCAGCCGGCCTCCTGCCACAGCTCGAAGGGACCTTGCTTCATGCCGAAGCCCCAGCGCATGGCCTGGTCGACGTCGCGCGCGGTGTGGGCAATGTCCTGCAGATGCACGGCGGCGTAGTGAAAGCCGTTGCGCAGGATGGCCCACAGGAACTGCCCTTCGGCGCCGGTCGAGTCGCGCAGCAGCTTCAGGCGCTCGGCGGCGGGGCGCTGCAGCATGCGGCCGTACACCGCATTGGCCTTGGCGCCGGCCGGCACGTAGCCGCCGCTCTTCGCATCGAAGCGCAGCACGTCGCGCCCGACTTTCTTGAAGTAGCCCGCCTTGGTCTTTTGCCCCAGGTTGCCCAGCTCGATCAGCTTGGCCAGGTCGGCCGGCGTGCCGAAGGCGGCGTAGAACGGGTCGGTGTCCGCGCTCAGCTTGTCCTGCTGCGTCTTGATCACGTGGCCCAGCGTGTCCAGGCCCACCACGTCGGCGGTGCGAAAGGTGCCGCTGCTGGCGCGGCCCAGGCGCTTGCCCGTCAGGTCGTCGACCACGTCGTAGCTCAGGCCGTAGCGCTCCACCTCCTTCATGGTCAGCAGCAGGTTGCCGATGCCGATGCGGTTGGCGATGAAGTTGGGCGTGTCCTTGGCGCGCACCACGCCCTTGCCCAGGCCGCTGGTGACGAAGGCCTCCAGCTGGTCGAGCACGCCGGGCTCGGTGCTGGGCGTGGCGATCAGCTCCACCAGGTGCATGTAGCGCGGCGGGTTGAAGAAGTGGATGCCGCAAAAGCGGTGGCGCAATTGCTCGGGCAGGGCCTGCGACAGTTCGGTGATCGACAGGCCCGAGGTGTTGGAAGCCAGGATGGCGCTCTTGCCCACCGAGGCGGCGATCTTGTGATACAGGTCGCTCTTCCAGTCCATGCGTTCGGCAATGGCCTCGATGATCAGGTCGCAGCCCTTGAGCTTTTTCAGGTCGTCCTCGTAGTTGGCCGGTTCGATCAGCTCGGCGTCCGCCGCCACGCCGATGGGCGAGGGCTTGAGCTTCTTCAGGTTGGCGATCGCGTTCAGCACGATGCCGTTCTTGGGGCCTTCCTTGGCGGGCAGATCAAACAAGATCACCGGCACCTTCAGGTTGACGAGCTGGGCGGCGATCTGCGCGCCCATCACGCCGGCGCCGAGCACGGCGACTTTTTTCATGTTGAATCGGGTCATGGTGTTTTCCATTGAATTCGCTTATGGCACGCGCTGCCAGATCTGCGTGCGCCAGAACGGCCCCAGGTAGCCGCGCACCTGCAGCTGCCTGCCGCCCTCGATGGGGGTGAAGCTGGCGCGGTATTGCTTGCCGTTTTCGGGGTCGAGGATGGTGCCGCCCTCCCAGGTGTCCTTGTCCGCGTCCTTCTTGCCGCCGCGGATGATCTCCAGCCCCACCATGGGCTGGCCCTTGCGCTCGTCGGTGCACTCGTCGCACACCGTCTTGGCGCCGGGGCGCAGGGTTTTCTCGATGCGGCCCGACAGGCCGCCCACGCCCTCGGTGATGCGGATCTCGGCCTTGGGCTCCCGGGTCTTGTCGTCAATGCTGTTCCAGGTGCCGACGGGGCTCATCTGGGCCCAGGCGGGAAGCAGGAACGCTCCCAATGCGATGGCTGCCAGCGCTTGTTTCATGAGGGTTGCATGCAATTTGTTCATGAACCCCTTCCCCCAGCGGGGGAGGGAGCAGGAGGTCAGGCCAGCGCCGCCTCGGTGTCCAGCAGATTGGCCACGCCGGCGCGCGCGGTGATCATCAGCGTGGCCGTCTCGGGGAACAGGCGCGCGAAGTAGAAGCGCGCGGTCTGCAGCTTGGCGGCGTAGAAGGGGTCGGCGTTGCCGGCCGCAATCTGCTTGAGCGCCACGCTGGCCATGCGCGCGAACAGGTAGCCGAACACCAGGTGGCCGGCCACGCGCAGGAAATCGGTTGCCGCCGCGCCCACCTCGTCGGGGTTGGTCATGCCCTTGAAGCCGATCTCGGTGGTGAACTTGGTGAACTTGTCGGCCAGGCCCGCCAGCGGGTTGATGAACTCGGCCATGGACTCGTTCACGCCCTCGGCGCGGATCAGCGCCTCGATCTGCGCGCCCAGCTTCTTGAGCGTGGCGCCCTGGTTCAGCAGCACCTTGCGGCCCAGCAGGTCGAGCGCCTGCACGGTGTTGGTGCCCTCGTAGATCATGTTGATGCGCGCGTCGCGCACGAACTGCTCGGCGCCGGTCTCGTGGATGTAGCCGTGGCCGCCATAGACCTGCATGCAGGTGTTGGTGGCGGTAAAGCCGTTGTCGGTCAGGAAGGCCTTCACGATCGGCGTCAGCAGCGCCACCATGTCCTCGGCGTCCTGGCGCGTCTTTTCATCCGGGTGGTGCTCGGCCTGGTCCAGCAGCAGCGCGCACCAGGTGGCCAGCGCGCGGCCGCCCTCGGCGTAGGCCTTGGCCGTCAGCAGCATCTTGCGCACGTCGGGGTGCACGATGATCGGGTCGGCCGGCTTGTCCTTGGCCTTGGGGCCCGACAGGCTGCGCATCTGCAGGCGGTCCTTGGCGTAGGCCAGCGCGTTCTGGTAGGCCACCTCGGTCAGGCCCAGCGACTGGTTGCCCACGCCCAGGCGCGCGCCGTTCATCATCACGAACATGGCCATCAGGCCCTTGTTGGGCTCGCCCACCAGGGTGCCTTCGGCGCCGTCCAGGCTGAGCTGGCAGGTGGCGTTGCCGTGGATGCCCATCTTGTGCTCGATGCCGGTACACACCACGGGGTTGCGCTCGCCCGGGCTGCCATCGGCCTTGAGCTTGAACTTGGGCACGACGAACAGGCTGATGCCCTTGCTGCCCTTGGGCGCGTCCGGCAGGCGCGCCAGCACCAGGTGCACGATGTTGGGCGCGAAGTCGTGCTCGCCGGCGCTGATGAAAATCTTGCTGCCGGTGATCTTGTACGTGCCGTCGGGCTGCGGCTCGGCCTTGGTGCGCAAGAGGCCCAGGTCGGTGCCGCAATGCGGCTCGGTCAGGCACATGGTGCCGGTCCACTCGCCGCTCACCAGCTTGGGCAGGTACAGCTTCTTCTGCATGTCGCTGCCGTGCGCGTGCAGCGCGGCATAGGCGCCGTGCGCCAGGCCGGTGTACATGGTCCAGGCCTGGTTGGCGCTGTTGAGCATCTCGAACACGCAGGTGTTCATCACCATCGGCTGGCCCTGGCCGCCGTATTGCGGATCGCACGACAGCGCCGGCCAGCCGCCCTCGACGTACTGCTGATAGGCCTCCTTGAAGCCCTTGGGCGCCGTCACGGTGTGATGGGTCTTGTCCAGCGTGCAGCCTTCGGCGTCGCCGCTCAGGTTGATCGGGTGCAGCACCCCGGCGGCGAACTTGCCGGCTTCCTCCAGCACGGCGTCCATGGTCTCGGCGTCCACGTCGGCGTAGCGCGGGATGGCCTTGAGTTGGTCGACGGCACCGAGCAACTCGTGCAGCACGAATTGCATGTCGCGCAGGGGCGGGGTGTAGCTGGGCATGGCGGGGGCTCTCCTGAAATGAAGGGTTAGGCGCCGTAGCGCTGAAGGATGTTGACGAAACCTTGCCTGGCGCGGGCCATCGAGCCGGGGCGGCGCATGAAGCGCGCCTCGTAGTGCAGCGCCAGGATCAGGGCGTGGATCTCGAAGGTGATCTGGCGCGGGTCGGCGTCGGCCGCCAGATGGCCTTCCTCGCAGGCCTGGGCCACGGCGCGCGTCATGGCGCCGATCCAGGCGTCGACCGCCTCGGCCAGCGCGTCGTGCACGGCGCCGGGGCGGTCGTCGAACTCGACCGCGCCGCTGATGAAGATGCAGCCCGAATCCAGCTCGGCGCTGGTGTGGCGCATCCAGTTCTCGAACAGCGCGCGCACCCGCGGCAGCCCGCGCGGCTTGCGCAGGACGGGCTCGAACACCTCGGCCTCGAAGCGGCGATAGTACTCGCGCACCACGGCGATCTGCAGCTCCTCGCGCGAGCCGAAGTGGGCGAACACGCCCGACTTGCTCTTGCCCACCGCATCGGCCAGGGTGCCGATGGACAGGCCCTCCAGCCCCACGCGCGCGGCCATGCCCAGGGCCACGGCCACGATCTCGGCGCGCGTCTGCTCGCCCTTGGCCAGCGCGCGCGGCGCACGCTCGGCACGGGCGGCCGCATGCGCACGGGGGAGAGCGATCGAGGTGGTCATAATAAAACGAACGATCGTGCTATTTTGATGTTGTTTCGCGCCTTTGCCAAGAGTCGGAATCAGCCATCGAATAGGTATTTACCCGTAGATCGAGGCATTGGATGTCCTGCTTGCCCTCGGGGGCACTGTGCGAGCCCCGGGCGGCTCTGTCAACTGGCCGGCCGGGCCCAGGAGGCCGGCCAGGCCCCTTCCGCGGTCAGCCCGCCCGGTAGGCCACCACCGCCTGGCGCTGCTGGCCCAGCCCGTCGATGCCCAGCGTCATCACGTCGCCCGGCCTGAGAAAGCGCGGCGCCGGCTGGCCCCTGGCGTCGCGCCGGCCCATGCCCACGCCGGGCGGGGTGCCGGTGGTCACCACGTCGCCCGGCTGCAGCGTCATGAAGCGGCTGGTGTAGGCGACCAGCCGCGCCACGCCGAAGATCATGGTGCGCGTGCTGCCGGTCTGCATGCGCTCGCCGTTGACGTCCAGCCACAGGCCCAGGCGCTGCGGGGCGGGCACCTGGTCGCGCGTCACCAGCCAGGGGCCGATGGGGCCGAAGGTGTCGCAGCCCTTGCCCTTGTCCCAGGTGCCGCCGCGCTCCAGCTGGTATTCGCGCTCGCTGACGTCGTTGACCACGCAGTAGCCGGCCACGTGCGCCAGCGCGTCCTTCAGCGCCACGTGGCGCGCGGTGCGGCCGATGACCACGCCCAGCTCGACCTCCCAGTCGCTCTTCTTCGAGCCCTTGGGCAGCATGACGTCGTCATCCGGCCCCTGGATGCACGAGATGGCCTTGGTGAAGACCACCGGCTCCTTCGGGATCGGCATGCCGGCCTCGGCCGCGTGGTCGGCGTAGTTCAGGCCGATGGCGATGAACTTGCCCACGCCCGCCACCGGGCAGCCCAGGCGCGGGCGCCCGCGCACCGCCGGCAGCGCGGCGGGCTTGAGGCGCGCCAGCCGCGCCAGGGCGGCATCGCCCAACTGCGCCGCGCCGATGTCGGGCACCTGCGCCGACAAATCGCGCAGCACGCCCTCGGCGTCGATCAAACCCGGTTTTTCCTTGCCCAGGGGGCCATAGCGCACCAGCTTCATGATTTGCTCCAGATAATATGGCAAACAGGGTTGCAGCGCCTGCCAATCAAGCGCGAGCAGCTACAACAATCATAGTATTCGCGCCAGGCAGGCCGCCAGCTGGTCGAGCGGGCTGCGCCGAAAACCCGAGCGCGCAAAGCGCTGCAGCCGCCCGGCCATGAAGGCCGCCAGCAGCGACGCCGCCACCTTGGCGTCGGCCTCGGGCGTGGCGGCGACGCCGTCGCCTGCCGCGCCCTCGCGCAGGCTTTGGCGCAGCGCCGCTTCCAGCTTGTCGAACAGCAGGTTCATGCGCTCCTGCAGGCGCTCGTGCTCGCCCACCAGGGCGTCGCCCACCATCACGCGCGCCATGCCGGGGTTCTTCTCGCCGAACTGCAGCACCATGGTCACGATGCGCGCGGCGCGCGCGGCGCCGGCCGGCTCGCGCTGGCCGATCTGGTTGACCAGGCCGAACACGCTGGCCTCGATGAAGTCGATCAGCGCCTCGAACATCTGCGCCTTGCTGGCGAAATGGCGGTACAGCGCCGCCTCGCTCACCTGCAGGCGCGCGGCCAGGGCGGCGGTGGTGATGCGCTCGCCGCCGGGCTGCTCCAGCATGGCGGCCAGCGCCTGCAGGATCTGCTCGCGCCGCTCGCCGGGCCGGGCGCGCTTGCGCGGCGCAACGGGGTCGAGGGCCGGGTCGGCCGTGCTGGCGGGGACGTCGTCGGGCGGCATGGCGGCGGTCGGGTGTGTCCAAATGATTCTGCCATAGCCATCCCGGCCGCCGCGCCGGGCTATCCGGCTTTAATCATCGTGCCGAAGGCCTGGTCGGTCAGCACCTCCAGCAGCATCGAATGCGGCACGCGCCCGTCGATGATGTGCACCGCATTCACACCGCTGCGCGCCGCGTCCAGCGCGCCGCTGATCTTGGGGATCATGCCGCCGGAGATCGTGCCGTCCTGCACCAGCGCGTCGATGCCGGCGGGCGTCAGTTCGGGCAGCAGCTGGCCGGCCTTGTCCAGCACGCCGGGGATGTTGGTCAGCATCAGCAGCTTCTCGGCCTGCAGCACCATCGCCAGGCGCGCGGCCACCACGTCGGCGTTGATGTTGTAGCTCTCGTTGCGCGCGCCGAAGCCGATCGGGCTGACGACGGGGATGAACTGGTCGTCTTGCAGCGCCTTGACCACCGCCGGGTCGATCGCCTCGATGTCGCCCACCTGGCCGACGTCGTGCTCCACACTGGGGTCTTTCTGGTCGAGCATGCGCAGCTTGCGCGCGCGGATCAGGCCACCGTCGCGCCCCGTCAGCCCCACCGCCTTGCCGCCGGCCTGGTTGATCAGGCCCACGATGTCCTGCTGCACCTCGCCGGCCAGCACCCACTCCACCACCTCCATGGTCTCGTCGTCGGTCACGCGCATGCCCTGGATGAAGTGGCCCTGCTTGCCCAGGCGCTTGAGCGCGGTCTCGATCTGCGGGCCGCCACCGTGCACCACCACCGGGTTGATGCCCACCAGCTTGAGCAGCACCACGTCCTCGGCAAAGGCCTGCTGCAGCGCCGGCTCGGTCATGGCGTTGCCGCCGTACTTGATGACCATGGTCTTGCCATGAAACTGGCGGATGTAAGGCAGCGCCTGGGCCAGGATCTGGGCCTTGTCGCGCGCGGTCGTGGCGGTGGTGTCGAGGGTCATGGCGGGCGGCGGGTGTGGGGTTGATGGCGGCAAGCCGCCGATGATAGAAGAAGGCCTACATGCGCGAGCTGCGAAACACCCGCGGCACCTTGAAGCGCACCAGCGCCAGGTAGGCCGCCACGTAGCTGACGGCGAACAGCACGCAAAAGCCCAGCAGCACGCCGCTGAAGCGCCAGAACAGCAGCGCCGGCACCACCGACAGCGCGATGAAGCCCCACAGGTAGGGCGCCGTGCGGTTGTTGCGCTTGAGCATGTTGCGCGCCTCGTCCTCGTCCAGCACGCTGCGCACCACGCGCCGGTAGATCAGCTGGTGCAGGTGCAGCGCGTCGGCCATGCCGGGCGAGTCGCCGCGCACCCACTTGCGGTACATCGAGAACAGCGTCTCCCACACCGGGTAGATCAGCAGCAGCAGCGGGAACCAGGGCGAGACGATGGGATGGCGCTGCACCAGCAGCAGGCTGATGACCGCGATCAGCAGGCCCCACACGTAGGCGCCCGCGTCACCGGCGAAGATCAGTCCGCGCGGGTAGTTCCAGACCAGAAAGCCCCCGGTGGCCGCCGCCAGCGCCACCGCCAGCGAGGCCAGCTCGCGGTCGCCCACCTGCTGCGCCACGTGCGCCAGCGCCAGGCACACCACGATGGCCATCACCCCGGCCAGCCCGTTGTAGCCGTCGATGATGTTGAAGGCGTGCGGCAGCCCCGCCACCGCCAGCACCGCCAGCGCCACGCCCAGCGCCGGCCAGGCGCGCCACCAGCCGTCCAGCCAGGCGAAGTCCAGCCGCGGCACCGCCACGCCCAGCAGCGCCCAAGCCAGCAGGCCCGAGCTCAGCGTCAGCAGCAGGCGCCAGCGCGCGGGCAAGCGCTGCGTCAGGTCCTCCACCACCCCACCGGCGACGGCCGGCAACAGCATCACGGTCCACTTCCACAAATGGATGCGATCGCTGTCGATGTTGCCCGCCAAATCGACCCATTGCAGCAGCGGCAGCGCCGCCAGCGCCAGCAGCCAGCCCGCCAGCACGCCCAAGCCGCCCACGCGCGGCACCTGGCCCACATGAAAACGCTGCGGCGCGTCCAGCGGATACCGCCTCGCGCGGCGGCGCAGCATCCGGCGCGCGGCCAGCGTCAGCACCATCGACAACAGGAAAGCAAGCGCCGCCAGGGACAACATGGGCCGTGATTATCGACGCATGGAACCCGCCCTCCGGGCTCCTCCAGCGCGCAAAAATTGAGCACCATGGTAGCATCCGAGCCCCTGTGCGCGCCGCCGCGCGATAGCCCTCGACGGCTTGATTCCTGATGGATTCCGCCCCCCCTTCCCTGCACGTCTACCAGCGCGAGATCGACACCGCGGAACGCAGCTCGCTGTCGGTGCTGGCCGCCCGCATTCCCACCGGTGCGCGCGTGCTCGATCTGGGCTGCGGCAGCGGCGCCGTGGGGCGCCACCTGGCCGCCCGCGGCGGTGCCGGCCCGATCGACGGCCTGACCATCAGCCGGCAGGAGGCCGACTTGGCCGCGCCCCACTACCGCCACGTCGAAGTCGCCAACCTCGAAAGCGCCGACCTGAGCGCGTTGTTCGCCCCCGCCAGCTACGACATCATCGTCTGCGCCGACGTGCTCGAGCACATCCGCCATCCCGAGCAGGTGCTGGCCCAGTGCCGGACCTTGCTGGCCGAAGGCGGGCGCGCGCTGCTCTCCATCCCCAACGCCGGCTACGTCGGCCTGCTGGCCGAGTTGATGGCGGGTGAATTCCGCTACCGCCCCGAAGGCCTGCTGGACGAAACCCACCTGCGCTTCTTCACTCGCCGCACCCTGCTGCGCATGCTGACCGAGGCACGCTGGGCGGTCGACGAGGTCGAGACGGTGCAGCGCCAGTTGCCCGACTCCGAGTTCAACGTCGCCTTCGACGCCCTGCCCCCCGCCGTGGCACGGCACCTGCTGGCGCTGCCCGATGCGCTGACGTATCAGTTCATCGTCGCCGCCCGCCCGGCCGCGGCCGGCGAAACGCTGGCCGAGCCCGAGCCCGAAGGCCGGTTGCCCGCCGAGGCCTTGTTTTCCGCCCAGCTGTACTGGGACCAGGGTGACGGTTTTTCCGAAGACCGCAAGGCGGTTGCCACCGGCCTGATTGGCCATGAGCGCCAAACGCTTCGCTTCAGTCTGCCCGGCCATCTGCGTCAACTGAAAGCCCTCAAGCTGGATCCAGCCGACCGACCCGGCATCCTGCATCTGCACGCCATCGAACTGCGTGGCGCCGATGACGGCCCACCGCTGTGGCGCTGGAACGCACGGGACGACGGCGCTGCCGCGCTCACCCGCACGGCCGTCATGCACCAAATGGTCTGGGGTGCGCAACTGCCCGGCGGCGCCGCGGCTGCGGCCCTGCTGACGGGTGACGATCCATGGATCCAGTTGCCGATCGACATCGACACCCTGGCACGCGCCGCGGGCCCATTGACACTGGAGGTCGAACTCGGCTGGCCGATGTCGGCCGACTATGCGCACCTGGCCAGTGTCGTCGGCCCGCTGGAAGCCGAGCAGCGCTATCTGCGCACCCAGGTCGCGCGCATCGTGGACATCACGCAGGATCACGAGAAACTGGCCGTCGAGCATGCCGACCTGCATCGTCGCCACGCCTTTCTGTTTGCCGAGCGCGAACGACAGGTCAGCGAACTGCACGAGCATCTGCGCGGCATGGACGAGCATTTGCGCAACCTCCAGAGTTCACGCGTGTTCCGCTACACCCGCCCGCTCGTCAAGCTGCATGCCTTCTTTTCCGGGCGGCGCGCCATGGCCGTTGCCCGCGCAGATGGGAACGCCAACGTCGAACCCGCGCCAGAGCCCGCGCCGGCGCCGCGCAGTGCCGTTGTCGACATCATCGTGCCGGTCTACCGCGGCCTGGCCGATACGCGGCTGTGCCTCGAATCGGTGCTGGCCAATCCGCAGGCGGTGGGGCAGCGCCTGATCGTCATCAACGACGCCAGCCCCGAACCCGAACTGACGCAGTGGCTGCGCGAACAAGCCGCCGTACAGCCGCGCATCACGCTGCTGGAGAACGAACACAACTTGGGCTTCGTCGGCACCGTCAATCGCGGCATGCGCCATTCCGACGCCAACGACGTGCTGCTGCTCAACAGCGACACCGAGGTCGCGGGCGACTGGCTCGATCGCCTGCGCAGCTGCGCCTACACGCACGCGCGCATCGGCAGTGTGACGCCGTTTTCCGGCAACGCCACCATCTGCAGCTACCCCGTCTTTTGCGCCGACAACCCCTTGCCCGAAGGGCAGACCACGGCCAGCCTGGACCGCCTGTTCGCCCAGGCCAACGCCGGCCAGAGCGTGCCCGTGCCCACCGGCGTCGGCTTTTGCATGTACATCCGGCGCGACTGCCTGGAGGCCGTTGGCCTGTTCGACGAAGCCCAATTCGGCAAGGGCTATGGTGAGGAAAACGACTTCTGCCAGCGCGCCATGGATCTGGGCTGGCAAAGTCGCCACGCGCTCGATACCTACGTGCGACACACCGGCGGCGTAAGTTTTGGCGACAGCAAGAGCCCGCGCGAACAAGCCGCTATGGATACGCTGCGTCGCCTGCACCCCGGCTATGAGGCCCAGGTGCGCCGCTTCGTGGCACTGGATCCGGCCCGCCCAGCGCGCTTGGCTGTCGACTGGCTGTTACACACCGACGCAGGGCGCAAGCCGGTGATCCTGGCCGTGAATCACCAGCGAGGCGGCGGCACCGAGCGCCACATTCTTGAACTGGCCGAACTGCTGGCCGATTCAGCGTTGTTCGTGTCGCTGCGGCCCGCGGGTGGTCATCGGGTGCAATTGCAGCTGGTGGCACAAGACGCCGGACGCTGGGCGTTGTCAACTGCATGGTCGGCCTTGTTCGATCTGGCTCTGGAGCCCGACCGCAATGCGCTGCTGCAATTGTTGCGCACCATGCCCGTGGCGCATATCCACTACCACCACTTGCTCGGCCACGGCAAGCTGGTATGGGGGCTTCCCGAGCAGCTGGGGGTAGGCTATGACGTCACGCTGCATGACTTCTACAGCGTTTGCACCAACATCACCCTGACTGGCAAGGAGGGCCGCTACCAGGTCGATGCGCAGGGCGAATGCTGCGGCGGCCACCATCCGCGCTCGATGCCTGAACTGCAGGAGGACATCCAGTCCTGGCGCATCCGCAATCGCGTCTTTCTCCAAAACGCCCGTACCGTGCTCGCGCCGAGTCTCGACACCGCCGAGCGCATGCGTCGCGCCGTGCCCGAGGCGCCCATCCGCTTCGCGCCGCATACCGATATCGACCCAGCCGTCCTGCCAGCGCCGCGCCCACGCGCGCTGACAGGCAGCGAACCCCTGCGCATCGCCGTCATTGGCGCGCTCAGCATCATCAAAGGCGCCGACGTCCTGGAAGACGTGGCACGTCTGGCAAAAAAGGTCGGTGCACCCCTCGAGTTCGAACTCATCGGCTACGGCTACCGCCACCTGCAGATCACCCCCGCCTCCGCGCTGGTCAAGGTGCACGGTCAGTACGACGAAACCAGGCTGCCGGCCCTTCTGCAACGCGTGGCACCGGACCTGGTGTGGTTCCCAGCCCAGTGGCCCGAAACCTACAGCTACACCCTCAGCGCCGCGCTGGCCGCCGGCCTGCCGGTGGCCGTGCCCAACCTGGGCGCCTTTGTCGAGCGCGTGGCCGAGCGACCATGGAGCTGGGTGCAGGCCTGGGATTCATCCGCCCAAGCCTGGCTGGATTTTTTCCTGCGCATCCGCGCGCAGTGCTTCGCGGCGGGACAACTCGAACGCGCCGACGCCGCGCCAAGCTTGCTGCAGGCACTGGGTCATGCCCTCGGCCACTGGGACTACCACGCCGACTACCTCACATTCGCCCGGCCCGCCGTGGCAGGCCCGGAGTCGGCGCGCGCGCAGGCGGTGGCGCATCTGGTCGCCGCGCAGCAGCCCGTGCCGCCGGCTGCCATGTCCGGCGCAGGAAGCGCTTACGCGCTGGCACTCAAACTGCAGCAGCTGCCGGTGTTCGGCGGCATGGCACGCACCATTCCGCGCACGTGGCGATACCGCATCAAGCAGCTTCTCAGTCGCTGAGCGCACGCCATATGGCACGCCTCGTGGCCGTGGTCGTGACCCACTTTCCGGCGCAGGAACGGCTCGTGCATGCCGTTCGATGCCTGTGCAACCAGGTCGATGCCGTGGTGTTGGTTGACAACACCGACGCCCCCGAGCGTGCGGTCGATGCCAGCGCCCTTGGTCCCACCGTCACGGTCTTGCATCAAGGTCGCAACCACGGTATCGGCCAAGCGCAAAACCGCGGCATCACCCAGGCGCGCGCACTCGGCGCCAGCCATGTGCTGCTGATGGACCAAGACAGCCTACCGTCGCCAGACATGGCGCTGACGCTTCTGCATGCGCTGCGAGATGCCGGCCCGAACGTCGCCGCGGTCGGCCCGGTCTGCCGCGATGTCAAGACCGGTCAGCCACTTCCACTGATCCAGCGCCGCGGCTGGTGCATTCGCCGCCTCGCGCCCGAGGTTTTGAGAGAGCCCGTCGACGTCGACTACCTGCCAGCCTCGGGCACCTTGATGCCGCTCACCGCACTGGATCGCATCGGGCCGCTGCGCGAAGACTATTTCATCGACCGCATCGACGTCGAATGGTGCCTGCGCGCGCGCCGTCTGGGCTGGCGAATTTTGGTGACGCCCGACGCCGAACTGCAACACGACCTGGGTCAACGCTCGGTTCGCTTCCTGGGTCGCACACTCTACATCGGCCACGACTTTCGCGCCTACTATCACCTGCGCAATTCGATGGCGATGGCCCTGCGCGCGCCCATCGCCTGGCCCTGGCGGCTCGATCAACTGCTCAAGATGCCGCTGTACTTGGTGCTCTACACCGCCTTCGCCGAAGGCGGTTCGCTCAGGATGGCCCGACTGCTGCTGCGCGCCCTGCGTGACGGCGTGATGGGCCACATGGGCAAGCTGAACATCAACCACCGGGCATGACGTCGAGACGCCCGATCTCGCCGTCCCGGTGAGCGAACGAACGCGCGACAAGCCTGGCAGGCCAGCTGGCGCCGGTTCGCCGTCGATCGCAACGCCACCGCCCACCCATTCTGCGCGAGTTACCATCATTTTCATAGTGAATCAGGCTTCTTCGCTCAACCTGACAGCGCGCCACATGGCCTTTGGCATGGCGCGTCGGGGTTGGCTGCCCCGGCTGCTTGGCGCAGCACTGCTGCTCCTTTGCGTGCTGGGCCACGCTGCACCCGTGGGCCACGGCTACGTCGACCGCGTGCAGGTCGACGGCCGGCAGCTGACGGTGACCGGCTGGGCCGCGTCCGAGCGACCCGAGGTGTTCATCACGGCCGCCATCGTGCGCCTGGACGGCCGCACCGTCTATCGCGGCCGCGTGCAACGCCACGAACGACCCGACGTCGCCGCCGCGACCGGTCGTCCGGACTGGGGTGGCAGCGGCATCAGCGTGCGCCTGGCGCTGCCGCGCGACATCGGCCCGGGACCGCACACGCTCGAAGTCGAGATGCAGCGCAGCGACGGCCAAATCTTCGCGCTCGCCATCGCCCCGTCGCTGCGTCAAATTACCATCCCCGCATCGCCCAAACCCTCGCCGATGGTGCTGCTGGCCCTGCTGCTGGCCGTGGCGCTGCCGCTGGCGGCGCTCGTGCTGCCATCGACCTCGGCCTGGCCCCGCTCCTGGCCGCCGCCGCTGGCGTTCGTGGCGGCGCTGCCCGTGTCCTTCATGCTGCTGGTGGCCAGCGGCGCCACCGGCTCGTCGGTCGCGCTGCTGCTGCGCCCGCCGGCGGTCACGGTCGAACGGGCCGAGCCCTGGCTGGGCAGCCCACAGTTCGTGCGCAGCGACGAATGGGAGGTCATCACGCCGCTGGCCATGGCTCAGGCCACACACACCCCGCCCTGGCCGATCGTCAACCACAACCTCGGCGAGGACGGCCAGAACATGCTGGTCATCGGCATGACCGGCATGCCGGTGGCCCACGCCAGCACCCTGGCCAAGCCGGCCACCTGGGGCTGGTTTGCCTTCGACCAGCGCCGCGCCCTGGCCTGGGCCTGGTGGCTGCCGGTACTGGGCGGGTTTGCCGCCTGCTGGGCGCTGCTGATGCGCCTGACGCGCCTGGCCTGGCGGCCGGCCGCGGCGCTGGCAGCCGGCCTGGCGTGGGCGCCCTACTCCGCGGGGTTTTCGTTCTGGCCCTCCTATCTGCTGCTGTTTGTCGCGCTGGGCCTGCTGGCGTTCGACCGCCTGCTGCACGCCCGCCGCGCCGCCGCCGGGCTGGCCTGGGGCGCCCTGCTGGGCTGGTCGGCGGCGGCTTATGCGCTGGTGCTTTATCCCGCCTGGCAAATCTCCCTGGCCTGGCTGTGCGCGCCATTGGCCCTGGCCTGGGCCTGGCGCGAGCGTGCCCACTGGCGCTGGGGCGCAGCCCAGACGCTGGGCGCGCTGGCCGGCGTCTTGCTGGCCGGCTTGCTGCTGCTCGCCTGGTGGCTGGATGCGCGTGACGCCGTGGCCGTGATGCAAGGCACGATCTATCCCGGCCAGCGCGCCACCGAGGCCGGCGGCGACATCGATCGCTGGTTCGAGCTCAAGGGCTGGCTCAACCCCTTCACCCTGCATGTCAACACCCCCATGGTCAGCAGCGAGGCCGCCTCGTTCCAATTTTTGTGGCTGCCCACGCTGGCGCTGGTGCTCTGGCGCTGGTGGCAGGCGCGGCGCATCGAGCCGGTGTCGCTCGCCCTGCTGGCCTTCATGGCATTCGCGCTGACGTTCCAGTTCATCGGTTTCGCACCCATGCTGGCCCGCGTCACCGGCTGGGGTTCGGTCACCTCGTACCGACTCGACCTGGCGCTGGGCACGGCACAGTTGCTGCTGATCGCCTGGTGGCTGGCCCCTGCGTCCGAGCCAGTTCCGCTGCCGCGCCCCGGCCCGGCCGTTGCCCTTGCCCTGGCGGTGCTGGCGCTGGCGGGTTGCGAGCTGTCGACCATGCCGCTGGACATTCGCGACGGCCTGCCGGCTGGCTTGGTGCTGGGTGCCATGCTGGCCATGGCCGCGTGCGCAGCGCTGCTGGTGCTGCGCCGCACCGGCGCCTTCATCGCGCTCTACGGCGGCTGGACACTGGCCGCGGTGCTGCCCTTTCACCCACTCGGCCAGGCCCCCGCCCGTCTCAGTCTGGCGCCGCCGCTCAGCGCCGCCGGCCTGGCCACGCCATCGCCCGACGCTGCCGGCCGGCGCGGCGTGGCCGTGGTGGGTGCGCGCGACTGGGCCATGACCCTGCCCGCCGCCGGCGTGCCGGTCGTCAACAGCGTGTTCTACTACCCGCAAGCCACGCTCTGGAAACGACTGGACCCCGCCGGCGCGCAGCGGGTGCTCTACAACCGTTACCAGCGTCTGATGTTCGAGCTGGGCGCGCCCGCGCAGGGCGCTGCCCAGCAGATCGAATCGCCGCGCCTGGACGAGGTGCGTGTCACGCTTGATCCAGCGCTTTTCGACTTTCGCCTCCTGGGCGCGCGCTGGGTCATCATGCCCGCGGCCGACGGTACGCGCGTTGCCCGCAATTCCACGCTGGCGCGTGTCGCGACGGGCGACGGCAGTGCACCCTATGCCTTGTTCTTGGTTCAGCCCTGAAGCGCAGCGGCCCTTACCGCGTGCGCGGCCAACCCGCCGCTACGGCGCCGCACGCTTCAAAACCCAAGCGTCCTGATGATTCCAGAACCATTGCGGCGCAAAGCGTGACACGGCCGGCGCATCGGGCAGTTTGGCCACGCGAGCCTGCACAAAGGCAGGGGACGTGAATGTCGTGCCGTATTCCTGCGCATCGATGGCATTCGACTCGCTCGAAGCGGCAAAAAAGTAGCCCTCGCCATCCAGGTTCACGCCGGCGCGGCGCGCGGCCTCGATGCCGTGCGTTGAAAACACCAGCAGTCCGCCCGGCGCCACCGCGTCCCACAGCACCGACAGCCAACGCCCCCAGCTGCCGCGCGGCAAGTGCGAAAACAGCGACAACACGAACACCAGCTCATGCCGGCGCGGCCAGACCAATAGCTCGGGCACGGCGCGCGACACGAAGCCCTGCACGCCAAACGTGCCGCGCGAAAAATCCACCGCGTCGGCCACCACGTCCGACACCGTGACCCGATCGGCGCCCACCGCCTTGACCAGGTGCCGGGTAAAACGCCCATGTCCACTGGCAAATTCGAGCACGCTGGCCGTTCCGAGCAACGGTTGTTCCACGCTTTCCAGCAGCAGCATCAACTCCGACAGCGTGCGCCAGCCGTCGGCCAGGTAGTCACGCAGCGGGTTGTTCGACGTCGGGTGGCCAGCAAAAAAGTGAAAGATGTCATCCCCAGGCGCGATTCGGCAGTCCAGCCCGAACATGGCCGCAAACGAACCCTCCAAGCTGTGTTGCTCGATCAGGTTGTGCGCGGCCAGACGCGTGGCCGCGTGGGCGCGCGCCCGCACCAGGGCCACACTGGCGCCGGCGCGGTCGCCCACGGCCAGGCGCTGCTGGCCTTCTTGCAACAGCACTAGCGCACCTTCTGGCGCCTCGGCATTCAAGTCATGCATGGGGTAAAGTCCTTTATTCCCACCGATGCGGCAAACGCACCAGACCGGGCATCAACGTCGGCCGCACGAAGCGAAAATGCCGAAATTGAAACCACTGTTCATAAACCACCAGCCCGCTGGCATCGAACAGGA
The DNA here is from genome assembly GCA_017307865.1 of Burkholderiales bacterium. Taxonomy (GTDB): domain Bacteria; phylum Pseudomonadota; class Gammaproteobacteria; order Burkholderiales; family Burkholderiaceae_C; genus Ottowia; species Ottowia pentelensis. Next base: position 36,413 of record JAFKGE010000016.1, read on the forward strand.
ACGCACTGATCACGTACTGCCCGCTGTGCAAGCCCAGCTCGGGAAAGATAAGCACCGACTGCCACACACCGGGAGCCACCTGGGTCGGCGCTGCACCGTCCTCGTGCGTCGCCAGCGAGGTGATACCCACGCCCTGGGACTGCTCGATCATGAAACCGATGTTTGGCCGTTCGTCGTCGCGCCCGCGCACCGTGATGGTCACCACCAAGTCGCTGGTTTGAAGAAGAGGCGGGTCGACCGTTTCGTCTAAATCCGCGATCTCCACGGACAAGATGGTCGCGGCGGCCTGAGCCAACGCAGGCGCCGGCGTACTGTCTTTCACGGCGACTGCCGGCGCGGCGCGGTTCCCCGGGCCGGCCAGGAGCCGCGTGTGCATCTCGTAGGCGCCAATCACCGCCTCGGTCGGCCCCAGCTCCATGACCCGCCCGTGCTCCAGCCACAGCGCCACGTCGCACAGCTGGCGCACGTGGTAGGGGCTGTGCGAGCAGAACAGGATGGTGCAGCCGTTGGCGCGAAAGGCCTGGATGCGCTCGATGCATTTTTTCTGAAAGCGCTGGTCGCCCACCGCCAGCGCCTCGTCGATGATCAGCAGGTCCGGCTCCACCGCCGTCACCAGCGCAAAGGCCAGCCGCACCACCATGCCCGACGAATAGGTCTTCACCGGCCGGTCGATCGCCTCGCCGATGTCGGCGAAGGCCAGCACCTCGGCCTCCAGCGCCGCCATCTGCGCGTGCTCGATGCCGATCAGGCTGCCACCGAAATAAAGGTTCTGCCGCCCCGTGAAGTCGGGGTGAAAGCCCGCCCCCAGCTCCAGGATGGCCGTGATGCGCCCGCGCCGCTCGATCTGGCCTTGCGTGGGCTGCACGGTGCCCGTGATCAGCTTGAGCAGCGTGCTCTTGCCGGCGCCGTTGTGCCCCACCACACCCAGGCATTGCCCGCGCTCTAGTTGCAGCGACACGCCCTGCAGCGCCCAGTGGCTGCGGTGCAGCGCACGCCCGGTCAGCAGCGCCCGCAGACGCGCGCGCGGCGAGTCGTACAGGCGGTATTCCTTGCCCACGCCCGCCAGGCGCAGGGGGGGCGCGGCATGCACGATGGCGGCGTCGGTCAAATCATGGTCCAGTCATCGATTGGCAGCGGTCACCCGGCTTGCACGCGGCTTCGTGCGCCCGCCATCATGGGTTGAGCACCGAAGAATCCCGTGCATCCAGGCGGTCCAGAATTTTCAACGCCGCCTGCGGATCCGCTTGTGCCGCCAACGCGCGGAAGCGCACTTCGGCATCGAACGCGGCGATCGCCTGGGTGCTCAACTCCTCGATCAGCTTGTTCATCGAAAGGCCCCGGCTGTGCGCCACCTGTTTCAAGCGGTTGGCCGTCGGGTCGGGCAGTCGAATCGTCAAAGTGCTCATGGCCATCTCTCCAGGCATTGGGCCGGCGTCAACACCCGAAGGTGCTCAAAACTCAGTTCGCCGTGGCGCAAGTCGCGCACGTTGTGCGTCACCACCGCATGCGCGCCGCCCGCCACGGCAAGCTCGATCAAATGATTGTCGCCCTCGTCGCGCAGATTGGGGCGCCAGCCAAAATACGGCATCACCCAGCGGCCGGTGGCCGCCAGCGCCGCCAACACCTGCCAGCGTTCCGTTGCAGTCGTTGCGTCACTCCACAGGTGCGGCCGGGTCATCACGTCTTCATATTCCAGCCATAGCGCGGTGCCGAACAATGGCACATGGTGCCCTTGCAACACACGGCGAATCAGTTGCCGCGAAGCGCCGCCGCCGGAACGCAAGGCGGCAACGACAACATTCGTGTCCAAAACCAGTATCGCCATCCAATGACAGCATATATGCCGTCATTTTGCTTGTCAATGTCCTTCTGCTCAGTCGATGGGACAACACTTACAGCCAATCCACCAACTCGTCGCGGCTGCGCGCCAGCGCCAGCGACAGGGCGGCGGCCAGCACGGCGATCCACACGACCAGCGCCAGCCACACGTCCCACGCCGGCCAGCGCCCCTGCAGCAGCGCCGCCTGATAGCCCAGCACCGGCGCCGTCATCGGGTTGAGCCACAGCACCCAGCGCCAACGCTCGGGAAACAGGGTGACCGGAAACAGCACCGGCGACAGGTACACCCCCAGCGACAGCAGCACGCCCACCACCTGCACCACGTCGCGCAGTGCCGCCGCCAGAATGGCCAGCAGATAGGCCAGCAGGAAGGCCAACAGCCCCTGCAGCGCCAGCAGGGGCAGCACCGCCCACACGCCGGGCGCGAAGTGGTGGCTGCCCGCGTACAGCGGCACCAGCGCCAGCAGCAGCGGGGCAAACACCAGGCCGCTGGCCAGCACGGTGCGCGCCGGAAACAGCCCCGGCGGCAGCGGGTTCTTCTGCAGCAGGCCGCCGGCGTCCAGCAGGCTGGTCATGCCGCGCTGGGCGGCGTCGGCAAAGGCCATCCAGGCCAGCATGCCGACGATCAGGTAGGTGCCCACGCGGGCCGTGGGCGCCCCCGCGCCCAGGCGCATGCCGAACACCACGTCGAACACCAGGTAATACGCCGCCACCGTCAGCAGCGGCGGCAGCCACACCCACAGCAGGCCGCCGGCCGAGCCCGCCACGCGTGCCGCCAGTTCACGCCGCACCAGCACCGCCAGCAGGGCGCGCAGGCGCCACAGCTGGCCGCATTCGCGCGTCAATGCCGACCGCACGTCCTCGATGGCCCGGCAAGCTGTCGTGCGCCCACGCCGCCCTCAACGCGAGGCGGCGGCGTTGCGATACATCACGTTCAGGAGCGCCGCATCGTCCACCTTGACCTGGTCGAGTGCCGCCGTCCACAGGCGGGTCCGCTCCGACTGCTCCAGCTTGTCCCGGGCCTGATCACGCAGGGCGGGCAGCGCCTCCTCGAAAGTCAGCTTGCGCTCGGCCCGCGTGCCCAGCAGTTCGATGATGTGATAGCCGAACGGCGTCTTGACGGGCTCGCTCAACGCACCCGGCTGCTTCAGGGCAAAGGCCGCGATCTCGAACTCGGCCGCCATCTGGCCGTGGGCAAACCACGGCAATTCGCCGCCACGCTGCGCACTGCCCTTGTCGGCCGACTCGGCCTTGGCCAGGGTGGCGAAATCGGCGCCCGCGCGCAACTCGGCCAGCAGCTTCTCGGCGTGCGCCTTGACGGCGTCCGCGTTGTCGCCATCCTTGTCCAGCGCCAACAGGATGTGGCGCACATGCACCTGCGCCGGCACCACGAAGCGCTGCGGCTGGGCCCGGTATTCGGACAAGGCATAGCGGTCCAGCGCCGCGTCGTCCGGCACCACCGCCTGACTCTGCCGATCGAGATAGGCCTTGACCAGGGCCTGCTCGCGCGCCAGCCCCTTGGCGGTCGGGTCGGCCGGCTCGATGCCCGCCCGCGCGGCCAGCCCCGCCAGCTCGTGCTGGGCCCCCAGGCCGCGCACGAAGCGCAGCACCGAGTCCTTGGTGCTCCAGAACAGCTCGCGTTCCTTGCCTGGCACCAGCGCCTCGACCGCGGCCTCCAGCTGGGCCTGCGTGACATCGCCCGCGGGACCGGTCGCCAGCACCACGGCCCCATCCGCCACTGCCGCCGCGGGGGCCGGGGCACCATCGGCGGCGCGTGCGGGCCAGGGCGCCAGGCACAGGCCAGCCAAGACCGCCAGGCTCAGTTGTGCGCTCGCACGGCGCAACGCATGCATCTCATTCATCGATCGAACATCCTTCCATGGCCGGGCCGCCCCGTGGCGGCGCCGCCGTTCAAAACCCATCATCATACTGGCTCGGCCCGGGGGCAGCGACGCCGCGGCACGCCGCAAGACGGCTTGTTACCACGCCGGCGCCGCGCCCACAAAAAGAAAGGACGGGGTTTGACCCCCGTCCTTTGCATTGCAGCCGGCGTCAACCGGCCCGGGCGCCCCAGCGGGCGCCCGGCCGTCATCAGTCGACGTAGCGGTGCGGCAGCGTCCAGCCGTAGTGGACACCCGTGCTGTTGTTGACCAGCGAGGTGGCGGCAAAGCCATCCACCGGCAGACGGCCCGGCAGCGTCAGCTGCGCCCAGCCTTCGGTGCCCACCGGCGTCACCGTGCGCGTCGTCACGGCCGCTTGCAGCACCGAGCTGGCACCGAACTGGACCACGAACACTTCACCGCAGGTCGGCGAGCTCGCGCCGGGCGAGAAGCTGCCGCCCGTCACGTTGACGCGCTCTTCGCGGTCGGTCGAGCCGAAGCCCACCAGCATGCAGGCCTGCGGGCCGTTGGCGGTGAGCACCCTGGACAGAATACCTGCGTAGGGGTTGCCGGCAACCGCGTTGGTCACGATGGCCGAGGTGGCAGCGCTGCCGGCGTAGTTCATCGACGCGAAGTAGCGACGGGTCGGCTGCGACACCACCCAGTCGGTGGCCATGGGCACGGCGGCGCCGGCGCCATTGGCCACATAGTCGTTCAGCACCCTGGTGTGCGACAGGGCCCCGCTGAGACCCAGCGCCTGCACTTCGGGCGCGCCGGCGGCAACCGGGGCGCCGGGCAGCAGCGGCGTGGACATGTCGGGCAGGTCGAACCACAGCGGCGTGATCATGCCGCCTTGCAGCAGCGGGTCGGCCGTGACGTTGACGGCCGGGTAGGCCACCAGGTCCAGGTTCGACGGCACCTGCGGCGTGAAGGCGATGTTGGTGTAGCCCTGCACCGGGACCAGGTTCAGGCCGGCAAGGGTATTGGCCGACACGACGGCCACATGGTTGCCGCTGAACATGGAGAAGTTTTCCTGGTTGGCCAGGGCCCAGGTGCCCATCAGGCCGCCGGTGGCCGCGCTCAGGCCCGCCGCTTCGGCTTCGAGCCCGGTGGCGGTGGTCGGGGTCAGCAGGGCGGCAAAGCCGGCGCCGCTGCAGGGCGCCACACCGGCCACGTGCTTGATGTTGGTGTACAGCGCGTTGGCCTTGCCGGCGTTCGGGCCGCTGATGTAGTTCGGCGGCACGTCGGCCATGTTCAGGATTTCAATGTAACCTTCGTTCAGGTTCAGGTTTTGCTGCGCGCCGCTCTGGTAGGCGGGCAGGCGCAGGGTGGAGAACTGCGCCGGCCAGGCCGAAGCGTCGGGAATGGTGCACGACTTGTCGGTGGTGCTGATTTCGGCCGCGCCGCTGGCGTTTTGCGACACGCTGGCCGACCACACGTCGCCGGGCGACAGGAACAGCGTGAAGTCCAGCACGTCGTCGGAGTTGGCGGCGCCGCGGAAGCGCACCTTCACCGCCTTGCCGTTGACGCCGTCGGTGTTGGTGATGTTGATCAGCGTGGCCATGCTGCCCTGGGCCGTGTAGTACGGCGTGAACAGCATGTTGCCGACGGCACCCGGATTGAGGACGTTGCCGACAGCCGGGCCGGGGAGCGCGGGCGTGGCCGCGGGCGCGGTGGCCGGCGCGCCGATGTAACCCAAGGCGTGAGCCGAACCTGCAAACCCCAAGCTGCCCAGGGCGACTGCAGCGCTCAGCGACAGAAAGCTCTTCTTCATAGCTATGACTCCATTGATAAAAAAGTTGCGAAACCCAAGCGGATCTTGGAAATGCCCGGTGATGCTAACACGCGGGCGCGGCCGGATTCAATCGGCAAACCGATAGAGGGCGGCGTTTGTGCCCAAGTGTTGTATTCAGTGCACAACGCCGGGGCCGGAGACGGGACCGGGCCGTCACAGCGCCTGGTAATACCACCACTGGCCGTCTTCGCGCACCCAGGTTTCTTCCACATAGCCGACGATGTCCTGGCCGGCGAACTTGGGTGCCAGGATGCGCGAGGTCAGGCGCACGCTCACGGTGCAGCGCTCGGCCTGGCACTTGACCTGGTGGATCTGCGCGCCGAGCCACTGGCCGCTGCCAAAGCGCTTGCGATAGTCGCCGGACTTGACGATGGCGCGAAAGCCGGGCTGGGTGTAGGCCCAGGCCTGCTCGAAGTCGCCCTTGATCAGGTCGTCCCAGCGCGCTTCGGCGCGTTGGCCGACGATCTGCTCGGTGGTGAGGGGCTGCAGGCCGGCGCAGCCGGCCAGGGCCAGGGCGGCGGCGGCCAGGGCGGCGCGCAGGGCAGCGCGGCGCGGAACGGGGGTGCGAAATGGCTTCATGGGCAAAGGGGTGCGGGGTGGATGGAAAAGGGCGATTGTCGCAAAGCGGCGGCGGATGGGGCCAGCGCAGGCCCACTGGCCGGCTCGCGCCGGCTTGCGCGGCGCGAAGCCGGCCAGTGGGCCGGCGCCGGGCCCAAGCCCACCGGTCGACCAAGCCGGGGCGCTACGACGCGGCCGTCACGGCCGCGCGGCGGGCGCGGCGGTGGGGAAGGCGCCGCTGTGCAGCAGGCCCTGCATGCGGTCGCGCAGCTCGCGGCTGACGGCGCGGGCGTCTTCGTCGGAGCGCAGCACGCGCGGCGTCAGGATGACCAGCAGCTCGGTGCGCTCGGCGCTGCTCTTGTGCTGGCCGAACAGCGCGCCCAGCACCGGGATGGACGACAGGAAGGGCAGGCCGGACTTGCCGCTGCTGGCGCTGTCCTTGATCAGGCCGCCCAGCACCAGGGTTTCGCCCGAGCGCACGGCGACCTTGGAGTTGATCTGGCGCTGCATGAAGGTGGGGTAGCCAACGGTGGCGGCCGAGGTGGAGTCGGGGCCGATGTCGGTCACGATCTGGTCGATGTCGAGCGTGACCAGGTCGCCCGCGCTGACCGAGGGCGTGACGCCCAGCATGACGCCGGTGTCCTTGTACTGGATGTTGGTGGTGGTGCTGGGGGCGGTGCTGCTGCCGGTGTTGTAGTAGGTGGTGCCGGTGTTGACGGGCTGCTGGGTGCCGACCTGGATGGCGGCGGTGTGGTTGTCGAGCACCATCAGCGAGGGGCTGGACATGACCTTGACCAGCGACTTGTTGGCCAGCGCGGAGAGCACGGCGACGACGTTGGAGCCGTTGATCAGGCTGTAGGTGAAGCTGCTGCTGGTGGCGCCCGCGGCGGCGGCGGTGGCGGGGTTGCCCAGCGTGCCGACGCCGGTGCGCCCGGCGGTGCCGCCGTTGAAGGTCCATTGCAGGCCGTACTGCAGGCCGTCGCCCAGGGTGACTTCGACGATGGAGGCCTCGATGAGCACCTGGGCGCGCTGGATGTCGAGCCGGCGCAGGGTGGCGCTGATGCGCTCGTATTCGGCGGCGCTGGCGTGGATCAGCAAGGTGTTGTTGATCTGGTCGGCCATGACGCGCACGCCGCTGGCCAGCTGGGTGGTGACCACGCCGGGGCCCTGGGGCTGCTGGGCGTTGTTGCGGTTGCCCGTGGCCCCGCCGGCGCCCAGGCCGAAACCGCTGCCGCCCATGCCGCCGATACCACCCGTGCCGCCGTAGCCACCGGTGTTGCCGAAGCCACCGGTGTTGCCGAAGCCGCTCGACTGGTTGCGGTTGCCGAACTGGCTGGCGAAGCTGCTGTTGACGTTGTTGGTGAGGCCCGGGGCCACGCCGCTGGGGCCGCCGTTGCTGCCCTGCGGGCCGCCGCCGTAGATGCCGTTGAGCAGCTCGGCCAGGTGGCTGGCGGAGCCGTTCTGCACCTTGTAGACGAACAGCTGGGGCTCGGTGCTGTTCAGGTTGGGCTGGTCGAAGCGCTCGATCCAGTAGCGCGCCTCGTCCAGGTAGGCGGCGCGCGGGCTGATGACCAGCACGGCGTTGATGCGCTCGATGGGCACGATGCGCAGCGCGCCGAAGATGGGGCTGCCCTCGGCCAGGCCCTGCAGCGGCTGCGGCGCGGCGGCGCCGGCGGGCGCCGGGCGGTTGCCCGCCGCGCGGGCCACCGCCGCGGTCGGCGCCTGGCCGCTGGCACCGCCGCCGGCCGCCGCGCCGGCCGCCGTGCCGGTGGACAGCAGGCGCAGGGCGGTCTCGACGTCGGCGGCGCTGGTGTACTTGAGCGGAAACACGCCCACCGACATGCCGCGCAGCAGGTTGACGTCGAAGGTCTTGACCAGGTCGAGCCAGCCCTCGGCCTCGGCGCGGGTGCCGCGCATGACGAGGATGTTGCGCAGGCTGTCGACGCGCACGATGGCGTCGGACGCGACCATGGGGCGCAGGATGTTGGCCATTTCGCCCGCGCCCAGGTATTCGAGCGGGATGATGACGGTGCCGTAGCCGGGTGGCAGGGGCTTGCCGGGCTCGGCCAGCACCGGCACGCTGACGATGCCCTTGAGCGCCTCGGGGCTGCCGACGTGGTAGGTGCCGTGGGCGTCGCGCGCCATCACCACGCCGCTGGCCTGCAGGGCGCTTTCAAGCAGCAGCAGGGCGCGGTCGGGGCTGACGGCCTGGCGCGTGGTGAGGGTGATGGTGCCGTTCAGCGGCGGATGCACCACGTAGTCGACCTTGAGCAGGTCGCCCAGCACCACCTTGACCACCTCGGACACCGGCGCCGATTCGAACTTGAGCGCGGTGCTGGCGCCCTTGGCCGGGCCGGCGAACCTGACGGCCGGCGGCGCCACCACGCGGTCGTTGCCGCGGATGATGATGGGCTCCATGGCGGCGGCTTCGGACGCGGCCGGCGCCGGGGCGGCAGGGGCCGGCGCACTGGCCTGCAGCATGGCGGCGCTGGCGGGCGCCGGCGCGCCCCAGGCCACCTGGGCGGGGGCCGTTGAAGCGGGGCCGGTGTCCAGATCGGCGCAGGCAGCCAGCATGCCGGTCAGGGTCAGCGCGAGCAGTGGGGCAAAGAGACGGGACATGGGCAGGGTGGACATGGGCTTGAAAAACGGCGGCCGGGACACGCGGCGCGTCAGCGTGCCGGCGCGGCGCTGCTGGCCGGGGCCGAGGCGGGCTGGGCGGGCGCGCCGCCGCCGAAGGCGCCGTATTTCGGCTGGCGGGGCGGGGCGGGCGGCTCGGTCACCCAGGCGTTGCCGGCCGGATCGACCGGGCTCTTGGGGGCGCTGCAGGCCGCGAGGGCCGCGGCGCTGGCCAGGGCCAGCAGGGACAGGCGTTTGAACATGGTGTGAACCCTTTCAGAGCGTGAGGGGGTTTGACAAGGAATCCGTCAACGCTTGGCCGCGGAGGGGTCGGGGCGCTGGCCGGGCGGTGTGGGCGCGCGGCCGCCACCGAAGCTGCCGAAACCGGCGGGTGCGGACGCGGTGGTCGCGGGCGCTGCGGGTGGCGGGGCCTGCGTCTGGGCGGTCGCGGGCGCTGGGGGTGGCGGGGCCTGCGCTGGGGGGGCCGCGGCCGGCGGCGGGTTGGCTGGGCGAGCAGCGGTCGCGTCGGAACGCACCGGCGGCGCGAACTGGGCAGCGGATGGCGCGGCCTTGGCGGACGGCGCTGGCGCCCCCTCGCCCGCCGGCACGGCCCAGTCGAGCACCCGCTGCTGGCCGCGGCGGACAAACCGCGCCTGGCGGCCCTGCACGCTTTGCAGCGTCCAGTCGCCCACGGCCTCGCCCACGCGCACGAAGCGGCTCTGGCCGCCCTCGTCCAGCATGACGCCGCTGAGGGTGGGGCCGGCGACGATGCCTTGCAGCCTGGCCTGCTCGATGGCGCTGGGCGCCGCGGCCGGCCCCGCGGCGGTCGACGGCGCGCTCGAAGGACGGCGCGTGGCCTCGAACAGCGGGCGCGCCAGCACCACCGGGTAGGTGGCGGCAGCGGCGGGGTTGGCGTGCAGCAGGGCGGCCTGCACGTCGTCCAGCTTGGGGGCTTGCGGCGCCGGCGCCTGCCAGTGGCGCCAGGCGGCCAGCGGGCCGGGCGCCCACCACAGGGCGGCCAGCAGCGCCGCCATCACGGCGATGGCGCCGACGTAGAGCGTGGTGGCCAGGCGCGGGGTCACCGGACAATCCTCCGCGCTGCGCGCTGCGGGATTCGCGCTGGGGAGCGGCCCGGCGCGTGCACGAGAAAACCCTCCGCGCTGGCGCGCTGCGGGATTCGCGCTGGGGAGCGGCCCGGCGCGCTCATGGCTTCGCCCGCTCCTTCAGCACGTACAGGTCGAGCTGGCCGAACATGGACTGCGGCTGGTCGCGCAGGCCGCGCAGCTGCGCGCCCAGCTGCAGGGTATTGGTGAAGATGGCGGGGCGCTGCTGGGCCAGCTCGCGCAGCAGGGCCACCAGCTGCTCCCAGTCGCCTTCGACGCGCAACACCAGGCCGATGCGGTCGAAACCCTTTTCGTCGCGCGGGGCGGCGCTCTGGCTGCTGGCCACGCGCAGGCCGCGCGCGGTGGCGAGGTCGCGCACCTTTTGCAGCGCGGCGTTGCCGGTCTGGCTGGGGTCGTCGGCGGCGGGATAGACGAATTGAGACAAATTGGCCGTCAGCGCGCCTGCAGACTGCGCGAACAGCTCCTTGTTTTGTAGCATGCCGGCCAGGCGGGCGTGGCGCGGGCCGACGTCGGCCAGCTGCTGGGAGGCCTGGCGGTACTTGGCCACCACGGTCCAGCCGGCCCAGGCCAGCACGGCCAGCAACAGGCAGCCGGCGGCCAGCAGCCACAGCGACTCGGGGCGCTTGAGGCGTTCGACGTTCATGAGGCCGCCTCCTTGCCAGCCGTCACGGGGCCGTAGCGGCGCGCGTCGAGCTTCATCTCGATGATGAAGGTTTCCTTGGCGGCGCCGGCGCCGCGCGTGGCGGGCGAGGCCAGGCGCACCTCGTGCGCGCCGGGCTGGGCGGCCAGGCGCTGCACCAGCGCGGCGGCGTCGTCGGCCTGGCCGTTCAGCACCAGCTTGTCGCCCTCCAGGCGCAGGCCGGTCAGCCAGGCGCCGTCGGGCAGGGTGCGGGTGAGCAGATCGAGCACCGGGGGCATGGCCAGTTGCTGGTCGAGCAGTTGGCCGACGCTTTGCAGGCGCTCCAGCTCGCGCAGCAGCGCCTCGCGCTGGGCCAGCTGTGGCGCGGCCTGCTTTTGCAGCGCGTCGAAGGACTGCTGGGCCTGGCGGGCGCGCGCGCGTTGCAGCGCGGTGGGGGTGACCACCAGCGCGGCCAGCAGGGCCAGCGCCAGCGCGGCCAGGCCCAGGCGGCGGCGCAGGCTGGCGCGCACGCGGCGCGCGCGCTCGCCTTCGCCATAGCCGCGCAGCACGATGGGGCGCAGCGGCTGGCCGGCCGGCGCGCGGCTGGGCAGCACCCAGACTTCGGGCAGGGGTGGGTCCGCCAGCTGCGCCTCGCGCAGGCTTTGCTCGACCTGCTGGCGCGAAGTGAGGGCGGCATCGACCTGCAGGCGCTCGCCGGCCACGCGGCGGGCGCTGTAGCCCCACACGGTCTGTTCGGCGCCGAAGGGGCTGGCGCCGGCGATGTCGAGCTGCACGGCCTGGGCCAGGTCGGCAGGCGCCAGCGGCGGCAGGGTGAGCTGGCGCTCGAGCACGCGCTCGGCCGGCAGCTGCAGGGCGCGGATGTGTGCCTCGCCCGAGGCGCCGGCGCCGGGCTGGGCCAGCTCGCCCACCATCTGCCAGGCGGCGGCGCCACCGTCGGACTGGTGCAACTGCACCGGCAGGCGCGGCAGCAGGCGGCGCAGCAGCGGCCATTCGAGCAGCACGCTGCCGGCGGCCTGCCATTGGCGGGGCCACTGCGCGGGGTCGATGCCGAAGGGGCGGCGGGTGTCGGTCGGATTCAGGTTCATGCAACAGGGGCGCGCCGGTCAGCCGGCTGCCGGCATGATCTGGCCTTGGGTACGCAGGATGCGCCACGGAGCGGTGCGCGAAGCGCCGGCGCTCAGCGCCACGTCCTGGACAAGGAGCAGTATTTTGCCTGCATCCAGCGGCACGCCGACGCTCAGGCGGTAAAGATCGGTGCCACCGGTGCCGATGAAGGCGCTGTTGAAGGCGCTGGTGTCGCCCGCCGATGGGCTGCCGGCGCGCTGGCTGAGATAGCGCGCGACGCCCTGACTGTTGCCCTGCGCCAACACGACCAGCACGCCCGGTGGGGCCGCGGCCGGGTTGACCTGCGCGGTGCCGCGCAGGTCGGCGCTGACCAGGGGGGCGATGCGGGCGTACAGGTCGTAACCGAAGCCGGGCACCAGCAGCAGGTCTTCGGGCGCTTCGAAGCGCCGTGGCTGCCCGCGCGCGCTGGTATCGGCCGTGAGGGCGACTTCGGGGTGGCCGTCGCGCCACAGCACCAGGCGCGTCGCCAGTTCCTGTGCCTGGGCGACCGGCAGGCCACCGGCCACCTGCAGCAAAGCCGCCAGCAGATCGGGCGGCGCGCCGTTGAGCGAGATCAGGCCATCGAGCGGCGCCACCTGGACGCTCATCTCGACGCCGCCGTAACTGACCGGGACCTCGACCAGGCCGGTGGGGCGCTGGCGCTCGACCTGCAACTGCTGCACCACCAGTGCCGCCGCCGCCTCGCCCAGGGCGCGCCCGCTGATCTGGTCGCGCTGGTTGCCGGCCGCCTGCACCTGCTGGCGCACGGTGCCGGTGACGCCGATCACCATGAGGCTGAGCGCGGCGACAATCCACAGCACGGCGATCAGCGCCATGCCGGAGGTTTTGTGCAGTGCCGCGTGCCTCGTCATGTCAGCGTCGGCCTCCACCAAAAGCCCCGATCGTGGCCGACGGGTCGCTGTCGTAGGTGGGCCGCAGCGCCACGATCAGCGGCGGCCAGGCCGGCGCCGGGCCGTCGACACTGATCTCGACGGCGGTCGGCAGGCCGGTGACCGGCAAGTCCTTGGCGGCCACGCCGGGCGGGGGCCACACGGGGCTCCAGCGGCCGCTGGCCGGGTCCATGTAGCGCAGGCTCAGCGCGCCGACGGGCGCGGCCAGCACCTGGGCCTGGGCCTGGCCCCAGGCGTCGTACGTGGGCGCGCCGTCCCACGGCGCGTAGCGCAGCACCAGCTGGCCGCCGGCGGCGCCGCGCTCCAGCGCCAGGCGCAGGTAGTGGCGCCCGCCCAGGCCGAAGCGCGCGGGCATGACGCCGATCCAGGCCAGCGCGTCGGGGCCGGCCTGGAAGAAGGGAATCTGCGCCGGGCCATCGTCGACGCGGCCGCTGGCAAAGCGCCGCGCCGACACGCGGCCCAGGGCGTCGTCGAGCAGCGCGGTGGTTAGGCGGTAGTCGTCGGCGGCCTCGATGCGCTGCTCGACACGCGACTCGACCTGGCCCATGGAGCTCAGCGCGCTGGTCAGCACCAGCATCAGCAGGGCCAGCAGGGTCAGGGCGATCAGCACCTCGACCAGAGTGAAGCCACCCGGCGCCCGCCGGTTCGCCCAACGGCTCACCGCATCACCTCGCCCGGCTGGGGCTTGCGCTCGGGGCGCAAGCTGGCGAGCTCGAAGTGGCGCGGCGCCGTGCCGTCGCTCCAGGCGACGTCGACCACCACCTCGTGCAGGCGCGCGGCCTGGGGCGAGGCGCCGCTGGTGGGCGTGGGGTACGGGTGGCTTTGCAGCTGCCAGGCGTAGCCGGCGGCCTCGCCGGTCTCGCTCAGGCCCGCCGCGGGCACGGTCTGGTGCGCGGCCAGCAGGCCTTGGGCCAGCAGCATGGCGCGCTCGTGCTGGTCGAGGTTGCCGATCTGGCGCGCGTTGTTGCCGCTGACGCGGTAGAGCATGCCCAGCGCCATGGCGGCGATGGCGAAGGCGACCAGGATTTCGAGCAGGGAGAAGCCGCGCTGCGTCGATGGGTGACGCCGTCGGCCCCTCACCCCCACCTGCACCCCATGAAGCAAAGCTTCACGGGGGCCCCGCGCCCTCTCCCCAGAGGGGCGAGGGAGCGAAACCCCTGAGCCGCGCGGGCGAACGACTCCCTCTCCCGCTGGCGGGAGAGGGTTGGGGTGAGGGTGCACCCGGCTCATGGTGTGATCGCCTCCTGCTCGACGCGGCCCGAGAACCAGTCGACGCGCAGGCGCACGCCGCTGCCGGAGGGGCGGATCAGATCGACGCTGCCGCCCGAGGCGCCGCCGCGCGGCAGAAAGCGGATGGCCATGCGGCCGTTGCCGGCGCTTTCCTCGGCGGCCATGACGGCGCGCAGGGTCAGCGGCTCGGGCACGCTGTGCGGCGGGCCGCCCTCGACGCCGAAGGTGCGTGCGCGCAGGTCGACGTCGAAGCGGGTCTCGACGCCCTGGCTTTGCGCCTGCTGGCGCGCGGCGCGCAGGTCGGTCAGCACCTGGCGCACGGTGTCGCGGTACTGGCTGGATTCGTGCAGGCGCTCGAAGGCGATCGGGATCAGGCCGACCACCAGCGCCATCAGCGCGATGACGACCAGCAGCTCGATCAGGGTGAAGCCGCGGGCCTTGCGGGCGACGTGGCGGTCGTCGCAAGAAACTATGCTTTTCATAGCTGCTCGCGCTTGATTCATCAGCGCCAGAGCCCTATTTGATCCATATTTTTGCCCGAGCGGGCGGCCTACTGCTTGTTCTGCACGTCGGCGTTCTCGCCCTCGCCGCCGGGCGCGTTGTCGGCGCCCAGCGACAGGATCTGGATGCCGCCGTTGGGGCCGGGGTTGGCGTAGCGGTAGGCGTTGCCCCAGGGGTCGACCGGCAGGCCGCCCTTGAGGTAGGGGCCGTTCCAGCCATTGGCCGAGGCCGGCTTGGTGACCAGCGCCTGCAGGCCCTCGGCGTTGGTGGGGTAGCGGCCGACGTCGAGCTTGAAGATTTCGAGCGCCTTGTCCAGGTCGGCGATCTGGATGGCGGCGGTCTTGCTCTTGGCGCCGCCCAGCCGGTCCATCACCGCCGGGCCGACCAGGCCGGCCAGCAGGGCGATGATGGCGATCACCACCAGCATCTCGATCAGGGTGAAGCCGCGCGCGGCGCGGGCCAGTTGACGGCGAATGAGGGATTTCATGCGGTGTTGCCTTTCAAGGGGAGCGCTATCCAGCCAAATCGTTGATCGACAGGATGCCCAGCAGGATGGAGACGATGATGGCGGCGATGAGCGCGCCCAGCACCAGGATGAGAATGGGTTCGAGCAGGGTGAGGGCGCGCTTGATGCCGGTCTCGACCTCGCGGTCCAGCACGTCGGCCAGCTCGTTCATCATGGGGCCGATGCGCCCGGTTTCCTCGCCCACTCGGATCAGGTTGATGGCCAAAGGTTCAAACACCTGGGTGCTTTCCATGGCGCGGGTGATGCGCACGCCCTCCTTGACCTGCGGCGCCATCTTGGCCAGCGGCGCGCGCAGGTTGGCGTTGCCCACCGTCTCGGTGGCGATGTGCAGGCCGGTCAGCAGCGGCACGCCGTTGCCCAGCAGGGTGCCCAGCGAGCGCGCGAACAGGGTCAGCTCGTACTTGTAAATCAGCGGGCCGATGACGGGCAGCTTGAGCAGGCTCGCCTGCCACCAGGCGCGGCCGGCGGACGAGCTCAGGGTGCGCCACAGCAGCCAGCCCAGCACCAGCACCACGATGCCGATCTCCAGCCCGTGCTGGCGAAAGCCCTGGCCCAGCGCCATGACCACGCGCGTGGGCAGCGGCAGCGCGTCGCCCATGCCCTTGAACAGCTTTTCGAACTGCGGCACCACGAAGCCCAGCATGCCGACCAGCGACAGCACGGCCACGCCCAGCAGGATGGCCGGGTACAGGGTGGCCGAGACCACGCTTTCGCGCAGCGCGCGCAGGCGCTCCATGTGCGCCACCAGGCGCTCCAGCACCTCGGACATCTTGCCGCTGGCCTCGCCCGAGCGCACCATGTTCAGATAAAAATCGCCGAACAGCTTGTCGTGCTTGGCCAGCGCGCGCGAGAAGGTGGCGCCACCCTTGACGTCCTCCAGCACGCCCTGCAACAACTGTTGCACGCGCGGCTTGGCGCTCATCTCGATCAGCACGCGCAGCGCGTTGTCCAGCGCCAGGCCGGCGCGCAGCATGATCGACAGCTCGCTGGTGAAGGCCAGCACGTCGGCGCGGTTGACGGGGCCCTTGTCGATGCGCCGCGTGCGCCCGCCCACGGTGATCGCGCCGGCAGCCGCGGCGCTCTCGACCTTGAGCGGCGTCAGGCCGCGCTCGCGCAGCTGGCGCAGCACGGCATCGGCGGCGGCGGCCTGGCTGCGGCCTTCGACCAGCTGCCCGTCGGCCTGGGCGGCGCGCCATGCGAACTCAGGCATCAGCCCTCACCCTGGTCCTGCGTGACGCGCAGCAACTCGTCCAGGCTGGTGACACCGGCCGCCACCTTGCGCAGGCCGTCCTCGTACAGGCTGTGCATGCCGGCGTGCATGGCCAGGGTGTGCAGGCTGCTCGCGTCCTGCCCCTGCAGGATGGCGCTGCGCAGGGCTTCGTCGACCACCAGCAGCTCGTGGATGCCGGTGCGGCCCTGGTAGCCGGTGCCGCGGCAGTGCTCGCAGCCCTTGGCCTCGTACATGGGCTGGCCGGCGGGCAGGAAGCGCCCCAGGCCCGAGTCTTTCAGCAGCTCGGGCGCGGGCTGCACCGGCGCCTTGCAGTGCGGACACAGGCGGCGCACCAGGCGCTGGGCCAGCACGCCGTTGACGGTGGAGGTGATGAGGTAGCGCTCGACGCCCATGTCCTGCATGCGGATGACGGCGCTGGCGGCCGTGTTGGTGTGCAGGGTGGACAGCACCAGGTGGCCGGTGAGCGAGGACTGCACGGCGATCTGCGCCGTCTCGCCGTCGCGCATCTCGCCGATCATGATGATGTCCGGGTCCTGGCGCAGGATGGAGCGCAGGGCGTTGGCAAAGGTCAGGTTGATCTGGGTGTGAACCTGGATCTGGTTGATGCCGGCCATCTGGTATTCGACCGGGTCTTCGACCGTGATGATCTTCTGCGAGGCGGCGTCGAGCTCGGCCAGCGCGGCGTACAAGGTGGTGGTCTTGCCCGAGCCGGTGGGCCCCGTCACCAGCAGGATGCCGTGCGGGCGGTGCACCAGCTGGTGAAAGCGCTCCAGCGTGTCGGGCGCGAAGCCCATGTCGCCCAGGCCGAAGCGCACGCTGGCGCGGTCGAGCACGCGCATCACCACGCTTTCGCCATACACGGTGGGCACGGTGGAGACACGCAAATCCAGCTCGCGCCCCTTGACGCGGGTCTTGATGCGTCCGTCCTGCGGCAGGCGGCGCTCGGCGATGTCCAGGTGCGCCAGCAGCTTGACGCGCGAGCTGACGGCCGCGCCCTGCCCCGCCGGCACCACCTCGCCGGGGTGCAGCACGCCGTCGACGCGGTAGCGCACGTGCAGGCCGTCGTCGAAGGGCTCCAGGTGGATGTCGGACGCCCGCAGCTCGATCACGCGCCCGATCAGGCTGTTGACCAGGCGGATGACCGGCGCCTCGCTGGCCAGGTCGCGCAGGTGCTCGACGAAGTCGCCCGCGCCCTCCTCGTCCAGCGCGCCGTCGTCGCCGGTCTCGGCCGCGGCCTCTTCCTGCTGGCGCTGCAGCGCCTTGTCGATGTCCGAGGGCAGGCCCACCGCCGGGCGCACCACCAGGCCGGTGGTCAGGTGCAGCGCCTTGAGCACGAAGGCGTCCTGCGGCGCACGCATCACCACGTCGAGCCGGCCGTCTTCGGCGCGCAACGGCAGCACGTGGTGCGTCTTCAAGAACTCGGGCAGCAGGCCGGGCAGCTCGGGCGGCGCCTCGGCAAACGCCTCGGCGGCCACGAAAGGCAGGCCCAGGTGCTCGGCCAGCGCGTGCGCAGCGTCGGGCTCGGACACCAGGCCCAGGCTGACCAGCACGCCGTCCAGCGCGCCACCCATCTCCTGCTGCGCCGCCAGCGCCCGCTCCAGGTCGCGCGGCGTGAGCTTGCCGGCGCGCACCAGCAGCTGGCCGTAGGCGGGCCAGTCGATGGCGGGTACCGAGGCCACGCCCCCGGCGCCGGGAGGCACAACGATGTCGGTATGGAACGCGGGAAGGGTCATGCAATCAAGGCAAGGGCATCGGGCGCCCAAGCTGAACGGGCGCGCGCGGGGATTTTACGGTGCGCCCGAGGACGCGGAGGAGGACGCCGAGGGGGCATCGAACGGGCCGGCTTGCACCCGGCGCGAGAAGCGATCGCGCAAACCGGTCAACGGCTTCTCGAAATAGGCAAAGATCAGCGCCGACAGGGCCCAGACCAGCGCCAGCCACAGGGCAAAGATCCATCCGGTGCCTCCACCCGGGTCCCACGCGAAATACCGGATGCCGGCCAGGATGAGCAGCATGAGCGGCAGATGGCACAGGTACATGGAGTACGAGTGGTCCGCGGCGCGCGCCACCAGACGCCGCACCGCCGGCGAGGGCGCGCTGCGCGTCGTGAGCCACGGCAGGAGCAAGGCCGTGCCCAGCGCCGGCGCCGTCATGAGCGCGAGGTCATTGAGGCGCCCCCCCGCAAAACCATGCCAGTCGCGCAGCATGAAATAAAACATGGCGGCCATGCCGGCCGCGGTCAAGAACAGCCCCAACAGCGCCTTCAACCCCCGCCGACGTGCCCACCATGTGGGATGCCAGCGATTCGCGATGGCCGCCGCCACACCCCAGCCGATCGAGTCCAGGTGCATGACGGTCACGCGGCGAAAACTCTCGTCCCATTCGAAGAAATGCGTGGCGGGCGTGGCCACGATGCGCAGGGCCATGGGCACGACGATCAGCACGCCCGCCACACAGCCGAACAGGCGGCGCCGCTCCAGGCGAAGCAGCCAGCCCAGCAGTCCGACCAGCAGGGCAATGAGAAAGTAGAACCATTCCTCGACGGCCAGGGACCAGGATTCCGAAAAAAACAAGGGCTTTTGCTGCGGCCAGGCCAGGCTCTGCGAAAACACCAGGAACGGCCAGGCAAAGCGGCCTTCTTCGATCTGCCACCACGCCAGCAGCGCGTTGACGGCCAGAAACAGGTAGTAGTTGGGCAGGGTGCGAAACCAGCGCCGCAGCCAGAAATCGCGTGTGCTGGGCCACCAGCGCCGGCCGGTTTCAAGATTTCGGATCAGGATCGAGCCGATCAGGAACCCGCTCAGCACGAAAAACCACTCGAGCCCCAGGATGGCGCCGCACGCGCTGAGCGCGGCCCGCCAGCCGCGCCATTCGGACAATCCGGTGGACACGTAAAGGCCGAGATAGCCGTGAAACGCCAGCACGGCAGCAATGGCGGCGCTGCGCAGCACATCCAGACCGAAATTGCGCGTCGGCGCGCCGCTTGACGACGCCACGCTCATGCCCGACCCGCCCGGTTGGCGTTCGCCGGCCTGGCGCGCCACGCCCGCCAGGCCGGCGAACGCCACAGGCGCAGCAGGCTGCCGGCGTGCCACACGAGCGGCTGCAGACGCCGCCGGCTGGCGCGCTGCGCCGCGTGCTCGACGACGGCGGCGTCGGCACGCGCCAGCCGCCAGCCCGCCAGTTGCAGGCGCAAGCACAGGTCGACGTCCTCGCAATACATGTGGAAGCCTTCGTCGAATCCGCGCACCTCGGTCCATGCCGCGCGGCGCAGCAGCAGGAACGCGGCGTTGACCCAGTCGGGCGACTGCCCGGGCGCCAGCTCGCGGGCACGGCGCAGCAGGTGACGGCGCAACAGGCGCGCCGGCGTGGGGGCAAAGCGCTCATGGTCTTGCAGGCGGCCGGCCGCGTCGAGCTGGACCGGGTAGGCCGCGCCGATGCGGGCGTCGGCCTGCAGCGCCGCAACCAAGGCCTCGAACGGGTTGGCGCGCAGCCGCAGGTCGGGATTGAGCACCGCCAGCAGCGCGGACCCGCCCAGCCGGGCGTCGCGCTCGAAGGCCCGGTTGTGGTTGGCGCCAAAACCGGCGGGGCGGGCGTTGAGCAGCCATTCGACCTCGAACGGCCAGTGCCGGCCCTGCAAGGGTGCGACCCGCTGGGGCTCGGGCACGTTGAGCGTGACGATGACGCGCCGCGGACGCGGCTCGGCCAGGCCCGCCAAGTCATCCAGCAGCTGCGCCAGCTGCGCGCCATGGCCGTGACTGACGATGGAGGCGGTGATGTCCATGCGCGCCGCGCGATCGCTCAAGCCGGCAGCTCGGCCTGTGCCAGCGGCGGCGCGGCCCGATCCTTGGCCGACAGCAGCGGCGCCGTGATGCCGTGCGCGGCCAAAGGCCAGGCAACGCCCACGGCCGGGTCGTTCCAGGCGATGGCGCGCTCGTGCTCGGGCGCATAGTAGTCGCTGGTCTTGTAGAGAAAATCGGCGCTGTCGCTGAGCACCAGAAAGCCATGTGCCAGGCCGGGCGGAACCCACAGCTGCCGCTGGTTGTCGGCGCTCAGCTCGACGCCCACCCAGCGGCCAAACGTGGGCGAAGCGCGGCGGATGTCCACCGCGACGTCGAACACCGCGCCCGCCACCACACGCACCAGCTTGCCCTGCGGCTGCCGCAGCTGGTAGTGCAGGCCGCGCAGCACGCCCTTGGCGGATCGGCTGTGGTTGTCCTGCACGAAATCGGCATCCAGGCCGGTGGCCGCGGCAAACGCGCGGCGGTTGTAGCTTTCCATGAAAAAGCCGCGCGCATCGCCGAATACGCGAGGCTCCAGGATCAAGACGCCCTCGATCGCGGTCGTCAGCACGTTCATGCGCGGCGCTCCGGCGCCGGCCCGCGCAGCAGGCCCAGCAGATACTGCCCATAGCCGCTCTTGGCCAGCGGCTGGGCCAGGCGCTCCAGCTGCGCGGCGTCGATGAAGCCGCGGCGCCAGGCGATCTCCTCGGGGCAGGCCACCTTCAGGCCCTGGCGGCGCTCCAGCGTGGCGATGAACTGGCCGGCGTCCAGCAGGCTGTCGTGCGTGCCGGTGTCCAGCCAGGCGTAGCCGCGCTGCATGATCTGCACGCTGAGCTGGCCCTGCTTGAGATAGGTGTCGTTGACGGTGGTGATCTCCAGCTCGCCGCGCGCGCTGGGGCGAATGGACTTGGCGATGTCGAGCACCTGTGCGTCGTAGAAGTACAGGCCGGTGACGGCGTAGCTGCTGCGCGGCTGCGCGGGCTTTTCCTCGATGCTGATGGCGCGGCCGGCGGCGTCGAATTCGACCACGCCGTAGCGCTCGGGGTCGTGCACGTGATAGGCGAACACCGTGGCGCCCTCGCTGCGCGCGTCGGCGTTGGACAGCAGGGTCTCGAAGTCGTGGCCGTAGAACAGGTTGTCGCCCAGCACCAGCGCGCTGGGCGCGCCGCCGACGAATTTTTCGCCAATGATGAAGGCCTGCGCCAGGCCGTCGGGGCTGGGCTGCACGGCGTATTGCAGGTGGACGCCCCAGGCGCTGCCGTCGCCCAGCAATTGCTGAAAGCGCGGCGTGTCCTGCGGCGTGCTGATGACCAGGATGTCGCGCATGCCGGCCAGCATCAGCGTGGCCAGCGGGTAATAGATCATGGGCTTGTCGTACACCGGCAGCAATTGCTTGCTGATGGCCAGCGTGGCCGGGTGCAGGCGGGTGCCGGAGCCGCCGGCCAGGATGATGCCTTTGCGTGATGGGGTCATGGGGCTTGAAGGATTTCCTGCAGCATGCGGCGCACGCCATCTTGCCAAGGTGGCAGGGCGAGGTCGAAGGCGGCCTGCAGCTTGCGCGTGTCCAGGCGCGAATTGTGCGGCCGCTGCGCGGCGGTGGGGTAGTCGGCGGTGGTGATCGGAGCGATGTCCCTTACTATTAATTTAATAGCTGGTTGCGCTTGTTGTGCCTGCGCAAACACGTATTTTGCATAGGAAAACCAGTTCGTCTCGCCGGCCGCCGCCAGGTGGTAGATGCCGACCTTGTCGGGCTGGCGCAGCAGCTGGGCGAGGGCGTGGGCACTGACGTCGGCGATCAGCTCGGCGCCGGTGGGCGCGCCCCACTGGTCGTCGATCACGCTCAGGCGCTCGCGCTCGGCGCCCAGGCGCAGCATGGTGCGGGCGAAGTTGCCACCGCGCGCGGCATGGACCCAGCTGGTGCGCAGGATGAGGTGCGCGCAGCCCGACTGCACGATGGCCTGCTCGCCCGCCAGCTTGGTGCGGCCGTAGACGCTCAGGGGGCCGGTGGCGTCGTCCTCGCGCCAGGGGCGTTCGCCGCTGCCGTCGAACACGTAGTCGGTGCTGTAGTGCGCCAGCAGCGCGCCACAGGCGGCCGCTTCGCGCGCCAGCACGGCCGGCGCTGCGGCGTTGATGCGTTCGGCGAGCGCGGGCTCGGATTCGGCGCGGTCGACGGCGGTGTAGGCGCCGGCGTTGACGATGACCTGGGGCTTGAGCGCGCGCACGGTGGCGGCCAGGCCTTCGGCATCGGCCAGGTCGCCGCACAGGCCCGCTTCGCCATGACGATCCAGCGCGATCACCTGACCCAGCGGCGCCAGGCTGCGGCGCAGCTCCCAGCCGAGCTGGCCCTTGGGGCCCAGCAGCAGAATCTTCATGCCGCGGCGGCCGCGCCGTACTGCGTGGCCACCCAGTCGCGGTAGGCGCCGGACTGCACCTGGGCCACCCAGTCGGGGTGGTCCAGATACCACTGCACGGTCTTGCGGATGCCGGTGTCGAAGGTCTCCGCCGGGCGCCAGCCCAGTTCGCGCTCGATCTTGCGCGCGTCGATGGCGTAGCGCCGGTCGTGGCCGGGGCGGTCGGGCACGGTGGTGATCTGCGTGGCGTAGGGCTGGCCGTCGGCGCGCGGGCGCAGCTCGTCGAGCAGGCGGCAGACGGTGTGCACGATCTCGAGATTGGGCTTTTCGTTCCAGCCGCCGACGTTGTAGGTCTCGCCCGGCCGGCCCGCCTGCAGCACGCGGCGGATGGCGCTGCAGTGGTCGCCCACGTACAGCCAGTCGCGCACCTGCTGGCCGTCGCCGTAGACCGGCAGCGGCTTGCCGGCCAGGGCGTTGACGATCATCAGCGGGATCAGTTTTTCGGGAAAGTGATAGGGCCCGTAATTGTTGGAACAGTTGGTCGTCAGCACCGGCAGGCCGTGCGTGTGGTGCCAGGCGCGCACCAGGTGGTCGCTGGCGGCCTTGCTGGCGCTGTAAGGACTATTGGGTTCGTAGCCGTGCTGCTCGGTGAAGGCGGGCGCATCGGGCGCCAGGCTGCCGTAGACCTCGTCGGTGGACACGTGCAGGAAGCGGAAGTCCGCCTGCCGCTCGGCCGGCAGGGTGCCCCAGTGGGCGCGCACCGCCTCCAGCAGCTGGAAGGTGCCGACGATGTTGGTGGCGATGAACTCGCCCGCGCCGTGGATGGAGCGGTCGACATGGCTTTCGGCCGCGAAGTTGAGCACCGCGCGCGGCTGGTGCTCGGCCAGCAGGCGCGCCACCAGCGCGCGGTCGCCGATGTCGCCCTGCACGAAGACATGGCGCGCATCGCCCTGCAGGGCCGCCAGGTTGGCGCGGTTGCCGGCATAGGTCAGCTTGTCGAGGTTGACGATGGGCTCATGGCCCTGCGCCAGCCAGTCGAGCACGAAGTTGCTGCCGATGAAGCCGGCGCCGCCGGTCACGAGAATCATGTGCTTGCACCTTTCGCCCCAGGCGTCGCGCCGGCCGGCCGACGCCTCATGGGGCGCATTGCGTGAAACCCGGCATTATTTCATGCCCCTCAAGCGGCATCGAAGCCGCTACAGTGTGGCCTGCGCCCGCCTTGCCGCGGGCCGCCCACGCCCCTACCGGACCCCTGCCATGGCCACCCCAACCCGCAAATCCGCCCGTCCCCGCCCCGCCCCGGCCGAGCCCGCCGACGCGGCGCCCGACACCCTGCACACCGCGCCCGACAACATCTGGCTGGCCGGACTGGGCGCGCTGGCCAGCGCGCAGGCCAATGCGCAGGCCGAGGGCACCAAGGCCTTCGAGGCGCTGGTGCAGCAGGGCCTGCAGATGCAGGCGCGCACGCAGGCGCTGGCCAAGGAGCAATGGAACGAGGCCGCGCAGCGCATGGGCGCCTTCACCGCCGAGACCGCCGGCGCCGCCGGTTCGTGGGACCGCTTGGGCGGCATCTTCGAAGGCCGCGTGGCGCGCGCGCTGGCCAGCATGGGCATGCCGGCGGCCAGCGAGATGGCCGAGCTGCGCCAGCGCGTGCAAGCGCTGGAACAGGCGCTGGCCGCGCTGCAGGCGCCACGCGCCAAGTCCAAGCCGGCCGCCCCCCGCGGCGCGGGCCGCAAGCCGAAGCCGGCGCCCTGAACCCGAACCGCCCATGACTGCGCGTGCGGAACCCTCGGCGCCGCCGCCGGTCTGCCACCTGTTTCGATCACCTTGACTGCCGCCCTGGCCCCCGTCGCCCCACCCCATCTGCCACGCCAGCTGGCCACCGCCACCGTGCTGGTGGTGGCCGTGCACGCCCTGCTGCTGCTGGGGCTGCCGCGCCTGCGCCAGGCCACGCTGAACAGCATCGACACCGGCACCTTCATCACGCGTCGGATTGCGCCGCCGGCCCCCATGGCGCCGGCCCCCGCTGCCGAGCCCGAAGCGGCACCGCCGCCCCGGCCCGAGCCGGTGGCCAAGCCGGTCAAGCCCAAGCCGGCGACCCCGGTGCGCAAGGCGGTGGCAAAGTCGACGCCCCCCGTTCACACCCAGCCGGCACCCACGCAGGCCGCCGCGCCTGCCGGGGCGACCGAACCCAGCCTGCTGACCGAAAAGCCGACCGGGCTGGGCAGCTTCGGCGGCGGCGTGCCCCAGCCCATCGTCCCGCCGCTGCCGGCGGACGGCATCGGCCCCGCCCTGGCGCTGGCCCACACCCTGGGCAGCGAGGTGCCGGTTCGCGTGCCGCGCGCGGCGGAACTGGGCTTCCAGCTCAAGAGCCAGCTCGGTGGCCAGGTGATGACGGGATCGGCCACCCTGCAGTGGCGCCAGGATGGGCAGTGGTATGAAGGCCGCCTCAACCTCTACAACCCGAAAACAAGTGCGCGCACGATCGTCGCCACGGGTCTGATCGCCCCCCAAGGACTGCTGCCCGTGCGGCTGCAAACGCAGCTGCCGAGCGAGCAGGGCATCCGCTTCGACTACGACAGCGGCCAGGTCGCCTTCAGCGCCAGCGGTGCCGAGTCCCCGCTGGTGGCCGGCATGCAGGACCGCCTGAGCGTGATGTTCCAGCTGGGCGCCCTGCTGGCCGGCGACCCGGAGCGCTACCCGGTGGGCACCGCCATCAGCCTGCCGGCGGCCTTCGAGCGCGGCGAAGGTACCTGGCGCTTCGCCGTCGAGGCCGACGAGGACATCCCGGCGCTGGGCAAGTCCGTGCCGACGGTGCACCTGATCCACGTGCCGTTCGACGAGCGCAGCGCGCGCATCGAGCTGTGGCTGGGCCGCACGCTGGACTACCTGCCGGTGCGGCTGCGCACCACCGAACCGAACGGCGACACCATCGAATACACCCTGCTGACGGCCTGGGCCCAGCCCACGCCCACCGCGCCGGCGGCGCCCAAGCCATGACCCGCAAGGCCCCCCGCCGCACCGCCGAGCGCATCCTGGCCACCTCGCTGGAGCTGTTCAACCGCTTCGGCGAGCCCAACACCTCCACCTCGATGATCTCGGCCGAGCTGCGCATCAGCCCGGGCAACCTGTACTACCACTACCCGTCCAAGGACGAGCTGATCAACACCCTGTTCGACCAGTACGAACACGCCGCCACCGAGCTGCTGGCCGCCGCCGAGGACGTGCGCGACGTCGAGGACGCGTGGTTCTTCCTGCACTCGCTGTTCGAGCTGATCTGGCAGTACCGCTTTTTTTACCGCGACCTCAACCACCTGCTGTCGCGCAACCGCCGGCTGGAGACGCACTTTCCGGCCCTGCTGATGCGCAAGAAAAGTGCCCTGCGCGCGCTGCTCGACCACCTGCCCACCGGCGCGCCCGCCGCGCCGCCCAGCGCCGAAACCGAGCGCCGCCAGGACGCCCTGGCCGCCAGCATGGTGGTGGTGCTGACCTACTGGCTCAGCTACGAATACGTGCTGCAGCCGCGCAGCGCCATGGAGCCCGAGAACGCCCAGGACGCGCTGCTGCGCGGCGCCTACCACGTGATGAGTCTGCTGCTGCCGCACCTGGGCGACGCGGCGCGTGCGCACCTGACGGGCCTGCTGCAGGCTTATCAGGCGCCACCCTTGCCCTAACATGCCGCCATCTGCACCCCTGCCATGACCCAAGCCATGTCCGACCTCAAAGCCCGCTTCGAACAAGCCTTTGCCGATTCGCAAAAGCTCGCCACCCGGCCCGACAACGCCACCCTGCTCAAGCTGTACGCCGCCTACAAGCAGGCCACCGAGGGCGACAACGAGCGCGACAAGCCCGGCTTTGCCGATCTGGTGGCGCGCGCCAAGTGGGACGCCTGGAAAAAGCTGGAAGGCACCCCCACCGACGAGGCCATGCAGCAGTACCTGGACCTGTTCGAGAGCCTGCGCTGACAGCCGCTCAGGACGGCGGCGCGGCGGCCGGCGCCAGCGCCCGCAGGCGCGCGTGGCGTTCGTCCGGGGGCAGCGCCCCCAATTCGCGCACGGCGGCGTAAAAGCGCGGCCAGTCGTCCCCCCCTTGCGCGAACAGCGCCTCGAAGGCCGGTACCCAGCCGTCGTAGGCGGCCTGCAGCGCAAAGGCGGCGTTGTTGGCCTGGGCCACCCAGCGGTCGTAGCCGTCGAAGGGTGTGCCGGCCGCGGCCCAGCGCGCCTTCAGCGCCTGGTAGCGCGTGCGAAAGCGCTGCATTGCTTCTGATTTCATAGCTAACTGCGCTTGCTGCGTGCGGGCTGGAGCCTTGTTTTTGTCATAAATGGCGCCCAGCTCGGCGCGCGTGGCGTGGGTGAGTTGGCGAAAGTCGTGCTGGCGCTGCTGCGCCAATGCGTCGGCGCGCCGGGCCGCGGCGTCGCCGTGCCGCGCCAGCCAGCGCGCCGCGCCCAGGGCAGCCACGGCCGTGGCGTAGGACTCGTTGAAGGCGGTGTCGCCGGCCAGGTAGAACTTCTGGTGCGCCAGCTCGTGAAACACGATGCGCGCCAGCGCCGCGTCGGGGTAATGGATGACGGTGGACAAGAGCGGATCGCCGCCCAGCCAGTTCAGCCAGCCCAGCGTCGAATACATGGGCACGCCGTACACCGTCACCTCCAGCGCGTCCTGCGTGCGCAGCTGCCGGCCCAGCGCCTGCGCCGCGGCCTCGTCGAAGTAGCCGCGGTAGCCCACGCAGCCGAGGACGACGAAGCACCAGCGCTTGAGCGTGAGCGAATCCACCGGCGCGGCCGCCACGTTCCACACCGCGGCCGCGCCGTGGATGTCGGCGTAGCGGCGGTAGCTGGCGTTGTCGGGCAGGTCCAGCTCGGTCACGGCATAGCTGCGCAGGCGCTGCGCCAGCTCCAGCCGCGCCTTCAGGGGCGCGGGCGTGGCGGGGTCGCGCAGCCAGTCGTCGATGGGGCGCGCGGCCTGCATCAGCGCCAGTTGCCCGCCGATGGCCTGTGCGTAATAGCCCACCGTGCTGCAGCCGGCCAGCAGCGCCAGCGCGCCGACCAGCAGCAGGGCGCGCCCGAGGCGGCGCCAGCGCGAGACGGGATGAAGCGTGAGGGCCATGCTGGCGCGATTGTCCATCGCCGACGCGGCGGGCCGCCCGATGGCCAAACGCCCCCCAGACGGCTAGACTGCCGCCATGAACCTCATCGAACCCATCCTGGCGCAAGCCGCGGCCATCACCCAATTGCGGCGCGACATCCACGCTCACCCCGAGCTGTGCTTCGAGGAAGTGCGCACCGCCGACCTGGTGGCGGCCAAGCTGGGCGAGTGGGGCATTCCCATCCACCGCGGCCTGGGCACCACCGGCGTGGTCGGCATCGTGCACGGGCGCGACGGCGGCAAGTCGGGCCGCGCCATCGGCCTGCGCGCCGACATGGACGCGCTGCCCATGACCGAGTTCAACACCTTCGAGCACGCCAGCCAGACGCACGGCAAGATGCACGCCTGCGGCCACGACGGCCACACCGCCATGCTGCTGGCGGCAGCCCAGCATTTCGCGCAGCACCGCGACTTCGACGGCACGGTCTACCTGATCTTCCAGCCGGCCGAGGAAGGCGGCGGCGGCGCGCGCGAGATGATCAAGGACGGGCTGTTCACGCAGTTTCCGATGGAGGCCGTGTTCGGCATGCACAACTGGCCGGGCATGGCCGTGGGCAGCTTCGCCGTCTCGCCCGGGCCCGTCATGGCCTCGAGCAACGAGTTCAAGATCACCCTCACCGGCAAGGGCGGGCACGCGGCGCTGCCGCACATGGGCATCGATCCGGTGCCCATCGCCTGCCAGGTGGTGCAGGGCTTTCAGACCATCATCTCGCGCAACCGCAAGCCGGTGGACGCGGGCGTGATCTCGGTCACCATGATCCACGCCGGCGAGGCCACCAACGTCATCCCCGACGCGTGCGAGATCCAGGGCACGGTGCGCACCTTCACCTACGAGACGCTGGACCTGATCGAGCGGCGCATGCGGGAGGTGTCCGAAGGCGTGGCCGCCGCCTTCGGCGCGCAGTGCGCGTTCGAGTTCGTGCGCAACTATCCGCCCACCGTCAACACCGCCTACGAGGCCGACTTCTGCCGCCAGGTGATGGCCGGCATCGTCGGCGCCGAGCAAGCGCTGGCGCAGGAACCCACCCTGGGCGCCGAGGACTTCGCCTACATGCTGCAGGCCAAGCCCGGCGCCTATTGCTTCATCGCCAACGGCTCGGGCGCGCACCGCGGCCGCTACGCCGGCGGCGGTCACGACGCCGGCCCCTGCACCCTGCACAACCCGCACTACGACTTCAACGACGAGCTGATCCCGCTGGGCGCCACCTACTGGGTGCAGCTGGCGCAGGCCTGGCTGGGGCACACACCGCCGGCCGACCGCCCCATGCCGGGCAAGGCTTGATTGCCCCCTCTCCCTCGGGGAGAGGCTTGGGGTGAGGGCCAGCGGCGCTTCGCTCCTCACCGATCCGTCCATTCGACCCGCCATGCTCCCCATCCCCGCCGCCTTCGCCGCCCGCTACGCCCAGGCGCGCGTCAAGTTTCTCGAAGCCGCCGCCAGCGCCGGCACGCAGATCGAGTCGCTGAACCACCCCCTGCCCGGCGCCGACGGCGAGACCCTGGCGCTGGACGTGGCCCGCGACGGCGAGCCGCGGGCCGAGCGCCTGCTGATCGTCAGCAGCGCCTGCCATGGCGTGGAAGGCTTTTGCGGCAGCGGCGTGCAGGTGTTCGCCCTGCACGACGCCGACTGGCGCGCCAAGGCGCGCGACGCCGGCGTGACGGTGCTGTACCTGCACGCGCTCAACCCCTGGGGCTTCTCGCACGGGCGCCGCGTGACGCAGGAAAACGTGGACCTGAACCGCAACTTCCACGACTTCAGCCGCCCGCTGCCCGCCAACGCCGCCTACGCGCGCGTGCATGCGCTGCTGCTGCCCGCCACGTGGCCGCCGGACGCCGACAACCGGGCCGCCGTGCAGGCCTTCATCGCGCGCGACGGCCTGCCCGCGTGGCAGGCGGCCATCTCGGGCGGGCAGTACGATTTTGCCGACGGCCTGTTCTACGGCGGGCGCGCGCCCACCTGGAGCAACCAGGCCGTGCGCCAGCTGCTGGCCCGGCACGCCACATCGGCGCGGCGTGTGGGCTGGATCGATCTGCACACCGGCCTGGGGCCGAGCGGCGTGGGCGAGCGCATCCACGCCGACCGCAACGACCCCGCCGCGCTGGCGCGTGCGCGCCGCTGGTGGGGCGAGCAGGTCACCTCCATCTACGACGGCTCCTCGTCCAGCCCGGTGCTGACCGGCCTGTTGTGGGAAAGCCTGCGCGACGCCGCGCCGCGGGCCGAATACACCGGCATCGCCATCGAATACGGCACCGAGCCCATCGCCGAGGTGCTGGACGCCCTGCGCGGCGACCATTGGCTGGCCCAGCATCCCGAGGCGCCGGCCGCGCTGGCGGCCAGCATCAGGGCGCGCATGTTGAAAGCCTTCTACACCGACACCGACGCCTGGAAAGGCCAGGTCATCAGCCAGGCGCGGCAGGCGCTGTTTCAGGCGGTGGATGGCCTGGCCGGCTGATGTTCAAACGCCGCCGTGCAGGGCCTCGCGCTCCTGCGCGATGACCAGCAGGCCGTCGAAGATCAGGTTCTCCACCAGCTCGTAGGGCCGCATCATCGAGGGCATCATCTTCCAGCCCGCGCCGCCGGTCATCAGGCACAGCGGCTCGGCGCCGCTGCGCAAGAACAGATGGCGAAACATGCGCTCGCAGGCTCCGGCAATGGCGTAGGTGCCGCCGCTGGTCAGGCCGTCGCTGGTGTTGGTCGGAAACTCCACCACCTCGCCCGTCGGCACGTGCAGGCCGGCCGTTCCGGATTCGAGCGCGCGCAGCATGATGCCGTGGCCCGGCAGGATCAGCCCGCCCAGAAAGCGCCCGCTGGCGTCGATGGCCTCCACCGTCACCGCCGTGCCCACCATCACCAGCAGGATCGGCCGCGCCGGCCCGCGCGCCAGCATGTGGTGGCGCGCGCCGATCATGGCCACCCAGCGGTCGGCACCCAGCCGGGCCGGAAAATCGTAACCATTGGTCAGGCCGGCCTCGGCCTCGGAGGCCACCACCCAGCGCGGCTCCACCTCCCAGCGCTCCATCTGCTCGTGCACGCGGTGCTTGACGGCCTGGCCCGCGACGATGCAGCCCAGCATGCGCGTGGGCTCCGGGCACTCGGCCCAGGGGCCCTCGGCCAGGCGGTCGAGCTGCTCCAGGAACTCGGCCCCGTGCGCCAGCACGCGCGCGCCCGCGGCCGGGCGCTCGTACAGCGTCCACTTCAGCCGCGTGTTGCCGACATCGATCGCCAGAAACGTCATGGGCCTGCAATATAAGCGCTCTACCCTGCACGCCACCGAGGGTTTGCACCGCCACTGCAGCGGTTAAAGTGCAGACCTCATCAACCGCAGACCAAAGGAGAACCGCATGGGATTGTTCAGTTTCATCAAGGAAGCCGGCGAGAAGCTGTTTGGCGCCAAGGAAGTCGAGCAGGCCGCCACCAGCGGCGCGCCCAACGTGGCCGAACTGAACCAGAAGGCCGCCGACGCCATCAAGACCTACATCGAGCAGCAGAACCTGGGCGTGATCGGCCTGGACGTGGGCTTTGACGGCGCCAGCGGCAAGGTCACCCTGGCCGGCAGCGCGCCCAGCCAGGAAGCCGCCGAAAAGGCCGGCCTGGCCGCCGGCAACGTGGCCAGCGTAAGCGGCGTCGACAACAACCTGCAGTACCCTGCCGGCACTGCCTCGCAATACCACGACGTGGTGCGTGGCGACACGCTGTCGGCCATCGCCAAGAAGTACTACGGCGACGCCAACAAGTACCCCGTCATCTTCGAGGCCAACAAGCCCATGCTGACGCACCCGGACAAGATCTACGTGGGGCAAAAGCTGCGCATTCCGGCGCTTTGACCGTAGACTCGCCCCAGGGCGAGCCCTTTTCCCCAAAAGACGGCGCCTTCGGGCGCCGTTTCACATCCCCGAGTCGACACACCCATGGCCTTGCTTTCTGTTTCGACGCCATTCGCGCCCCACCACCGCCCGCGGCGCTGGGCCCTCGTGGCCTGCGCCCTGTCCCTGGCCCTGGTGGCCTGTGGCGGTGACGGCGATCCAGCGCCCGCACCGACCCCGAATCCGACCCCGGCGCCCGCACCGGCCCCGAATCCGACCCCGGCGCCCGCACCGGCCCCCACGCCGGCGCCCGAACCGACGCCTGCCCCCCCACCCGCACCAGCGCCCGCTCCAGCACCCCATGCCGGGCAGTGGCTCGACACCGTGCCGGGCATCGAGATCAGCCCCTCGGCCATCGACGCGGCCCTGGCCACCCCGCAATCCAAGGTGCCCGCGATTCCGGCGCGCTACGCCGTCAGCACCTATCGCCTGCGCTATCTCACCGAAGACGCCGACGGCGCGCTGGTGCAGGCCTCCGGCCTGGTGGCGCTGCCCCAGAAAGCCGGTGGCGCACGCAGCCCCGTCATCAGCTACCAGCACGCCACCACGTTCGAGAACGCCAACGCCCCCTCGCTCAAGCTGGAGCCGGGCGAGCCCCCCATCGTGCTGGCCTCGCAGGGCTACATCGTGGTGGCGGCCGACTACGTGGGTTTCGGCCAAAGCCAGGGCACGCCGCACCCCTACCTGCTGTCTCGCCCGACGGCACGCGCCGTGATCGACATGATCGAGGCCGCCCAGGCCTGGCGCGCAGCCAGCGGCGTGGCCGACAACGGCCAGCTCTACTTGGTCGGCTATTCCGAAGGCGGCTACGCCACCATGGCCGCTCAGCGCGAGATCGAGCGCAGCGGCAGCCCGCTGCGTGCGCAACTGCAGGCCAGCCTGCCCGCCGCCGGGCCCTACGACATGCAGGCCACGCTGGACGGCTTGCTCGCGCTGGTGCGCGACGAATATCCGGCCGTGGCCTGGATGTTGCGGCCCGGCACCCTCAGGTACCTGGGCAGCACCGTGCGCAACGAAGTGCGCCGCGCACTGCTGCGCGAGCTGGTTCCGGGTGATGCCGACGTGCGCTACGACGCGCGCTTTCTCGACGCCTACCTGGCCGACGACCGCGACACCCTGATGCAGGAAAGCAGCGTGCACTGGGGCTGGACGCCCACGGCGCCGGTCTACCTGTTTCACGGGCGCGATGACCAGACCGTGCCCTTCGCCGCCTCGGTGTCGGCGCTGAACACCCTGCGCGCCACCGGCGGCGCGCCGGTCACGCTGCGCGAATGCAGCTCGGTCACGCCCGCCGGGCACGTGGCCTGCGTGCCCGAATACTTCACCTACGCCCTGCGGATGATGGCCACCACGGCGCACGGCCTGTAGTCCCGCCATGGCCCCTGCGACGCCGGGCGAAGCCCTCACCACGCTGAACGCCAGCGCGCTGTCCGAGGCCATCCACGCCCGTCGCGCCTCGTGTCGCGAGGTGATGCAGGCCTACCTGGTGCGCATCCGGCGGCTCAACCCGCGGTACAACGCGCTGGTGTCGCTGCGCCCGGACGACGAACTGCTGGCCGAAGCCGACGCCTGCGACGCCGAACTGGCGCAGGGCCGCTCGCGCGGCTGGCTGCACGGCATCCCGCAGGCCATCAAGGACCTGGCCAACGCCGCCGGCCTGCCCACCACGCTGGGCTCGCCGCTGATGCGCCACTTCATCCCGCGCGAGGACGGGCTGATGGCGGCGCGCATGAAGGCGGCCGGCTGCATCGTCGTCGGCAAGAGCAACGTGCCCGAGTTCGGCCTGGGCTCGCACACCTTCAACCCGGTGTTCGGCACCACGCTGAATGCCTTCGACCGGGCCAAGTCCGCCGGCGGCTCCAGCGGCGGCGCGGCCGTGGCGCTGGCGCTGCGCCTGCTGCCGGTGGCCGACGGCTCGGACTTCATGGGCAGCCTGCGCAACCCGGCGGCGTGGAACAACGTGTTCGGCTTTCGCCCCTCGCAGGGCCGCGTGCCCATGTGGCCGGCACAGGACGTGTGGGTCAGTCAGCTGGGCACCGAAGGCCCCATGGGCCGCAGCGTGCGCGACGTGGCGCGGCTGCTGGCCACGCAGGCGGGATGGTCGCCGGATTCTCCTCTTTCGATAGCTGACAGCGCACAACTGGCGGGCGCTGAAGGCATATTCGACTCAAAGAAGGCCCGCATCGGCTGGCTGGCCGACCTGGACGGCTACCTGCCCATGGAGCCGGGCATCCTGGACGGCTGCGCCGCCGCCCTGCGCCGCCTGGAAGGCCGGGGCTGCGCCGTCGAGCCGGCGCGCCTGGGCCTGCCGCCCGAGCGCGTGTGGGACGCCTGGCTGGTGTGG
The DNA here is from genome assembly GCA_017307865.1 of Burkholderiales bacterium. Lineage (GTDB taxonomy): Bacteria > Pseudomonadota > Gammaproteobacteria > Burkholderiales > Burkholderiaceae_C > Ottowia > Ottowia pentelensis. Next base: position 69,851 of record JAFKGE010000016.1, read on the forward strand.
CGCCGCGTGCTGGTGGCCGCGCGCATCGCGCCCTTTCTGCTGAAGGACAGCAACCGCGCCCACATCAAGCCCGAGGCGCTGTGGGAACACGAGCAGGCGCAGGGTTGCAGCGCCGCGCAGTTCATGGCCGCCAGCGTCACGCGCACGCAGTTCCACCAGCAGATGCTGAAACTGTTCGAGCGCCACGACTTCCTGGCCCTGCCCACGACCCAGGTCTGGCCCTTCGACGCCGCCGAGCGCTGGCCGCGCCAGATCGTCGGCCGCGCCATGGACACCTACCACCGCTGGATGGAGGTGGTGATCTACGCCACCTTCGCCGGCCTGCCGTGCATCAGCGTGCCGGCGGGCTTCAACGATGACGGCTTGCCGCTGGGCCTGCAACTCATCGGCCGGCCGCAGGACGATGCGGGCGTGTTGCGGTTGGCGGCGGCATACGAGCAGGTGATCGGAGACTGGCTGGCGGTGGAGCCGCCGACTCCGACGGATTGATGGCTTGCTCAGTTCTGCCGCCAAGGCAACCCGGCCTTGCGCCAGCCGCCCAGCTGCCCGCGGTGGGCCTGCTCGTTCAAGTCCCCCTCGAAGCCGCCCAGGATGTTGTAGGCCACCAGGCCCAGCTCGGTCGCGCGGCGCGCGGCGGCAATCGAGCGCACGCCGCTGCGGCACAGCATGGCCAACGGCTGGCCGTGCTGGGCGGCGGCGCGCACCTGGGCGTCGAAGTCGGCGTTCAGGGCCATGCCGGGCCACTGCTTCCAGGCCACAGGCTGCGCGCCGGGGACGAAGCCCACCCATTCGCGCTCGGCGTCGGTGCGCACGTCGACCAGCACGGCGCGGCCGGCCTGCATCCAGGCCAGCGCGGTCTGCGGCGTGACGTCGCCTGCATAGCCGGGGGCCGGCCGCACGGTGTCGTCGGGCGGTGGCGCGCCGCCGGCGTCCTGGCGCAGGCCCGAGTGCTGGTTGGCCGGCACGGCCTCGTCGATGCGGCGCGGACGCGGCAGGTGCAGCTCGGCCATCAGGGCGATGAACTGTTCGCGCGTCTTGCCCGCCAGGCGCGGGTTGCTGGCCTTCTCGGCGCCGATGGTGGACTGCGAGCGCCCGTGGTAGTCGTGCGCCGGCCAGACGACGGTGGTGTCGGGCAGGGTGAACAGCTTGTGCGTGATGCTGTCGTACAGCTTGCCCGCATCGCCGGACTGGAAATCGGCCCGTCCGCAGCCCTGGATCAGCAGCGTGTCGCCGCTGAACAGCAGCGCCGGCTCGGGCTGGCGGCGCGGCGCCCACACGAAGCACACGCTGCCGGCGGTGTGGCCGGGGGTGTGCAGCACGCGCAGGGTCTCGGCGCCGAAGTCCAGCGTGTCGCCGTCTTGCAGTTGCACGGCGGCCGTGCCCACGTCGCAGCCGGCCGGCGCGGCCATGCGCGCGCCGGTCAGCTCGGCCAGCCTGGCGGCGCTGGTGATGTGGTCGGCGTGGGCGTGGGTTTCCACCGTCCACTTCAAGGTCAGGCCGTGCCGCTGCAACTCGGCCAGGTCGCGCTCGAGCTGCTCGTCCACCGGGTCGATGATCAGCGCCTCGCGCGTGCCCTCGTCGAACAGCAGGTAGGTGTAGGTGCTGGAGGCGGGGTCGAACAGTTGGGTCGGGGTCATGCGCGCAGTTTAGAGCGGCGCGAGAACGGGCGCAGCCTGCGCCCGCCCACCGCAAGCGCATCTCGGCAATGGCGTCCGCGCCGGGGCGAGCGGCTGCGATCAGGCCGCCAAGCGTGGCGACGAAGACCTTGCCGAGCGCCGCCCGCCGCCTGCGGCCCGCGCCGTTATCCTGTACAAACTGCACGAGCGGGCGCCGAGCCGCTTGCGGGGGCTGGCCTTTGGCGGGCCGAATCCGCATAATGTGACGTTTACGTAAACGTCAATTCAGAACGGGAGCCGAACGCATGGCGAAGAAGAACGCTTCCAGGGACAGGGAACGCTGGCAGGTGCCGGTGGGCGGCAAGGGCTTCGCGCTGAAGGATCGCGACCCGGGCGACAAGCCGTTTTCGAGTGGCGACAAGGAGGCCGACAAACGGCGCGTGGCCGAGCTGTCGACCGAGATCGACGCCCTGCAGGACATCTTCTGGGCCGAACGCCGCCTTGGACTGCTGGTGCTGCTGCAGGGCACCGACACCGCCGGCAAGGACGGCACCATCCGCGCCGTGTTCAAGGAGACCAGCCCGCTGGGCGTGCGCACCCAGGGCTGGAAAGCACCGACCGAGCTGGAACGCAGCCACGACTACCTGTGGCGCATCCACGCCATGATGCCGGCCGCCGGCGAGTTCATGATCCACAACCGCAGCCACTACGAGGACGTGCTGGTACCGGTGGTCAATGGCTGGATCGACGGCAAGACCACCCGCCAGCGCTACCGCCAGATCAACGACTTCGAGCGCATGCTGAGCGAGAACGGCACCGTGATCATGAAGTTCATGCTGCACATCAGCAAGGACAAGCAACGCGAGCGCCTGCAGGAACGCGTCGACGACCCGACCAAGCACTGGAAGTTCAGCCTGGACGACCTGGAGGTGCGCAAGCAGTGGCCGGACTACCAGCGCGCGTATCAAGACCTGCTGCGCGCCACCTCCACCGAATGGGCGCCCTGGACCGTGGTGCCGGCCGACAGCAAGACGCACCGCAACCTGATGATCGCCACCCTGGTACGCGACCGGCTGCAGTCGCTCAAACTGCGCTACCCGCCGGACGATCCAAGGCTGAAAGGGCTTGTCGTGCAATGACAGTCAGCGCAAGTTGCTATTAAAACCATAGGAAACCACCCATGACCGAACTGTCCGCCGACTACAAAGCCCTGGCCGAGTACCGCCCCAGGAACAAGGTGCGCTTCGTCACCGCCGCCTCGCTGTTCGACGGCCACGACGCGGCCATCAACATCATGCGCCGCATCATCCAGGGCATGGGCGCCGAGGTGATCCACCTGGGCCACAACCGCAGCGTGGACGAGATCGTCACCGCCGCGCTGCAGGAGGACGTGCAGGGCATCGCCGTCAGCAGCTACCAGGGCGGGCACGTCGAATACTTCAAGTACATGATCGACCTGCTGAAGCAGCGCGGCGGCGAGCAGATCCAAGTCTATGGCGGCGGTGGCGGCGTGATCGTGCCGGCCGAGATCCGCGAGCTGCAGGACTACGGCGTGGCCCACATCTTCAGCCCCGAGGACGGCCAGCGCATGGGCCTCAAGGGCATGATCGGCGAGATGGTGATGCGCTGCGACAAGGATTTGTCGGGCCACGCGCCGAAAAAGATCGACGCCATCCAGGGCCCCGGCGAGGCCGCTTGGCGCGCGCTGGCGCAGCTCATCACCGCGCTCGAGAACGGCCATGCCGACGCCGCCCTGCTCAAGGCCGTGCAGGCCGCCGCCGCCAAGAGCAAGGCGCCCGTGCTGGGCATCACCGGCACCGGCGGCGCCGGCAAGTCCAGCCTGACCGACGAGCTGATCCGCCGCCTGCGGCTGGACCAGGACGACGCCCTGCGCGTGGCCCTGATCTCCATCGACCCCAGCCGGCGCAAGTCGGGCGGCGCGCTGCTGGGCGACCGCATTCGCATGAACGCCATCGGCCCCTGGAGCAGCGGGCAGCGGGTGTTCATGCGCAGCCTGGCCACGCGCGAGGCGGGCGGCGAGGTCACGCCCGCCCTGCCCGCCATCATTGCCGCCTGCAAGGCCGCCGGGTTCGACCTGGTGATTGTCGAGACACCCGGCATCGGCCAGGGCGACGCCGCCATCGTGCCGCTGGTCGACGTGCCGATGTACGTGATGACGCCCGAGTACGGCGCCGCCAGCCAGCTCGAAAAAATCGACATGCTGGACTTCGCCGAGTTCGTGGCCATCAACAAGTTCGACCGCAAGGGCGCCATGGATGCGCTGCGCGACGTGTCCAAGCAGATGCAGCGCAACCGCGAGGCTTTCGGCAAGAAGCCGCAGGACATGCCGGTGTTCGGCACCCAGGCCTCGCACTTCAACGACGACGGCGTGACGGCGCTGTACCAGGCGCTCAAGCCCCGCCTGGCGGCGCTGGGCCTGCCGGTGAAGGAAGGCCGGCTGGCGCCCGTCCACACCCGCCACAGCACCAGCCAGACCCCCATCGTGCCGGGGCCACGGGTGCGCTACCTGGCCGAGATCGGCGAGACCGTGCGCGGCTACAAGCAGCGCGTGCAGGCCCAGGCCCGCTTGGCGCGCGAGGTGCAGCAGCTGCACGCTTCGGCGCGCATGCTGAGCGAGGACGACCCCAAGAAGAGCGGCGCGCGCGATACGGTGCAAAAACTGGCCGAGGCCCGCGCCGAACGCCAGGACGCCGACGCGCGCAAGCTGCTGGCGCAGTGGCCCACCATGCAACAGGCCTACGCCGGCGACGAGTACGTGGTGAAGATCCGCGACAAGGAAATCCGCACCCAGCTGACGCACAAGTCGCTGTCGGGCACCACCATCCGCAAGGTGGTGCTGCCCACGTTTGAAGACCACGGCGAAATCCTCAAGTGGCTGATGCTGGACAACGTGCCCGGCAGCTACCCCTACACCGCCGGCACCTTCGCCTTCAAGCGCGAGGGCGAAGACCCGACGCGCATGTTTGCCGGCGAGGGCGACGCCTTTCGCACCAACCGCCGCTTCAAGCTGGTGAGCGAAGGCATGCCGGCCAAGCGCCTCTCAACAGCCTTCGACTCGGTCACCCTGTACGGCGCCAACCCCGACCCGCGGCCCGACATCTACGGCAAGGTCGGCAACTCGGGCGTGTCGATCGCCACGCTGGACGACATCAAGGTGCTGTACGACGGCTTCGATCTGTGCAGCCCGACGACCAGCGTCAGCATGACCATCAACGGCCCGGCGCCCACCATCCTGGCCATGTTCATGAACGCGGCCATCGACCAGAACCTGGCCAAGTTCAAGCAGGACAATGGCCGCGAGCCGACCGACACCGAGGCCGCCAAGATCCGCGAATGGGTGCTGGCCAACGTGCGCGGCACGGTGCAGGCCGACATCCTGAAGGAAGACCAGGGGCAGAACACCTGCATCTTCTCGACCGAGTTCAGCCTGAAGGTGATGGGCGACATTGCCGAATACTTCGTGCACCACAACGTGCGCAACTTCTACTCGGTCAGCATCAGCGGCTATCACATTGCCGAGGCCGGCGCCAACCCGATCAGCCAGCTGGCCTTCACGCTGTCCAACGGCTTCACGCTGGTCGAGGCGTATCTCGCGCGCGGCATGCACATCGACGACTTCGCGCCCAACCTGAGCTTCTTCTTCAGCAACGGCATGGACCCGGAATACACCGTGATGGGCCGCGTGGCGCGCCGCATCTGGGCCGTGGCCATGAAGGAAAAATACGGCGCCAACGAGCGCAGCCAAAAGCTGAAGTACCACATCCAGACCAGCGGCCGCAGCCTGCATGCGCAGGAAATCGCCTTCAACGACATCCGCACCACGCTGCAGGCGCTGATCGCCATCTACGACAACTGCAACAGCCTGCACACCAACGCCTACGACGAGGCCATCACCACGCCGACCGAGGAATCGGTGCGCCGCGCCATGGCCATCCAGCTGATCATCAACCGCGAATGGGGCCTGGCCAAGAACGAGAACCCCAACCAGGGCGCCTTCATCATCGAGCAGCTGACCGAGCTGGTCGAAGAGGCCGTGCTGTCCGAATTCGAGCGCATCAGCGAGCGCGGCGGCGTGCTGGGCGCGATGGAGACCGGCTACCAGCGCGGCATGATCCAGGAAGAAAGCCTGTACTACGAGCAGCTGAAAAACTCGGGCGAGCTGCCCATCATCGGCGTCAACACCTTCCGCAACCCGCACGGCGACCCGGTGCCCGAGCACATCGAGCTGGCGCGCTCGACCGAGGAAGAAAAGCAGAGCCAGCTGACGCGCCTGCAGGATTTCCACCAGCGCCATGCGGCCGAGTCGCCGGCCATGCTGGCGCGCCTGCAGCAGGCCGTGATCGACAACGCCAACGTGTTCGAGGTGCTGATGGACGCCGTGCGCGTGTGCTCGCTGGGGCAGATCACCAATGCCCTGTTCGAGGTGGGGGGACAGTACCGGCGCAGCATGTGAGGCCGCGCGGAAGTAGAGTCCGCCCAAGACCACAACAGGAGACCCGTCATGACCGCCATCACCGCCGACGCCATCGCCTTTCGCGCCGCCCGCGACCACCTGCTGACCCACCGCGGCGACCCCGCCAAGGTGGGCGCGAGCTTTCGCTGGCCACGTCTGACGCAATTCAACTGGGCGCTCGACCACTTCGACCGCCTGGCGCGCGAGGACGGTGACGCGCCGGCGCTGTGGATCGTCAATGAAGGCGCGGGCGAGCAGAAGATCAGCTACGCGCGCATGGCGGCGCGCTCCAACCAGGTGGCCAACTGGCTGCGCGGGCTGGGCGTGCGGCGCGGCGATCGCATGCTGCTGATGCTGGGCAACGAGGTGGCGCTGTGGGAGACCATGCTGGCCGCCTTCAAGCTGGGCGCGGTGGTCATCCCGGCCTCGGCCCTGCTGACCCCGGCCGACCTGCGCGACCGCATCGAGCGCGGCCACGTGCGCCACGTGGTGGCCGGCGAGGCGCATGCGCCCAAGTTCGAATCGGTGGCGGGCGACTACACCCGCATCGTGGTGGGTGCCGCGCAGCCGGGCTGGACGGCGTTCGACGCCAGCCGCGCCGGCAGCGACGCCTTCACGCCCGACGGCCCCACGCAGGCCACCGACCCGCTGCTGCTGTACTTCACCTCGGGCACCACGTCCAAGCCCAAGCTGGTGCTGCACACGCACCAGAGCTACCCGGTGGGGCATCTGTCCACCATGTTCTGGATCGGCCTGAAGCCGGGCGACATCCACATGAACATCTCCTCGCCCGGCTGGGCCAAGCACGCCTGGAGCTGCTTTTTCGCGCCCTGGAACGCGGGCGCCTGCATCTTCATGCACAACGTGGCGCGCTTTGCCGCGCCCAGCCTGCTGGAGACCATGGCGCGCTGCCAGGTCAACACGCTGTGCGCGCCGCCCACCGTGTGGCGCATGCTGATCCAGGAAGACCTGGCCGCCTGGCGCGGCAAGCTGGCCCTGCGCGAGGTGATCGGCGCCGGCGAGCCGCTCAACCCCGAGATCATCGAGCAGGTCAAGACCAGTTGGGGCCTGACCCTGCGCGACGGCTACGGCCAGACCGAAACCACCGCCATCATCGGCAACGCGCCCGGCCTGCCGGTCAAGCCCGGATCGATGGGCCTGCCGATGCCCGGCTACCGCATCGCGCTGCTCGATGCCGAGGGCCGCGAGGCCGACGAGGGCGAGGTCTGCCTCAAGCTCGACGACGTGCCGGGCGAGGCGCCCGGCGGCCACCCCGGCACCGGCCGCCCGCTGGGCCTGATGGCCGGCTACGAGGACAGCCCCGAGCGCACCGCCGAGGTGATGCACGGCGGCTACTACCGCACCGGCGACGTGGCGCAGCGCGATGCGCAGGGCTACTACACCTTCGTCGGCCGCGCCGACGACGTGTTCAAGGCCAGCGACTACCGCATCAGCCCGTTCGAGCTGGAAAGCGCGCTGATCGAGCACGCGGCGGTGGTCGAGGTGGCCGTGGTGCCCAGCCCCGACCCGGTGCGCCTGGCGGTGCCCAAGGCCTTCATCATCCTCACGCAGGGCAGCGCCGCCGACCGGACGATGGCGCTCGACGTGCTGGCCTTCGCGCGCCAGGCGCTGGCGCCCTACAAGCGCGTGCGCCGCATCGAGTTCGTCACCGAATTGCCCAAGACCATCTCGGGCAAGATTCGGCGCGTCGAGCTGCGCCAGCTCGAGATCAGCCGGCGCGAGCGCGGCACCCGGGACGCGGGCGAGTACTTCGAGGAAGACTTTCCCGACCTCAAGAGCTGAACCTCGCTCGGCATCGGCATTGACCCGTGGCGGCCCGGGGTGCCGCCACGTTCGGTGACAACTTCGTGCCCGCTGCGCGCCCGCTTGCCGCTAGCATGGCTTTTTTGTCGCGAGGAGAGAGCGATGGCAAAGCCCACCCCCAAGCTGCTGCTGGCCGGTCTGGCCCTGGCCGTCCTGGCCGCCTGCAGCACCCCCACGGCCACCGCGCCGCAGACAGCGGCGGCCACCCCGCCGACACCCGTCGCCGCCGCTGGCGCTGCCGCCGCGCCCACCTCCGCCGCGCAGGCCGCGGCGGCCGCCTACGACTTCGACATGGACGTGTTCCACCCGGTGGTGGGGCACAAGGGCATGGTCGCCACCGAGCAGGAGCTGGCCTCCCACATCGGCCTGAACGTGCTCAAGTCCGGCGGCAACGCGGTGGATGCGGCGGTGGCGATCGGCTTTGCGCTGGCCGTGGCCCTGCCCAACGCCGGCAACGTGGGCGGCGGCGGGTTCATGATGGTGTATGACGCCAAGTCGGCAAAAACCGTGGCGCTCGATTTTCGTGAGGTGGCGCCCGCCGCCGCCGGCCGCGACATGTACCTGGACGCCAGTGGCAAGGTGATCGACGGCAAGTCGCTCTACACTCACTATGCCGTGGGCGTGCCCGGCACCGTGGCCGGCATGACGCATGCGCTGCAACGCTGGGGCACGCAGCCGCTCGCCCGCTTGCTGGCGCCCAGCATCCAACTGGCCGAAAAGGGCTACCCCGTGAGCGAAACCCTGGCCAAGGTGCTCCAGCAAGAGACCAAGAACATGGGCAAGTGGGACGCCACCAAGGCCATCTTCTGGAAAAACGGCGCGCCTCTGAAGGCCGGCGACCGGCTGGTGCAGAAAGACCTGGGCCACTCGCTGCGCCTGATCGCCCGGCAGGGCGCCAAGGCCTTTTATGAAGGCGAGATCGCCCACAAGATCGCCGCCGACATGGCCAGGAACGGCAACCCCATGAGCCTGGCCGACCTGAAAAACTACAAGGTGGTCGAGCGCGAGCCGGTGCGCGGCAGCTACCGCGGCTACGAGATCGTCACCATGCCGCCGCCCTCCTCCGGCGGCGCGCACCTGGTGCAAATCCTCAACATCATGGAGCGCTGGCCCATCAAGGACTGGGGCCTGAACAGCGCCAACACCGTGCACCACATGGCCGAGGCCATGAAGCTGGCCTATGCCGACCGCGCCGAATACCTGGGCGACCCGGGCTTCGTCAAGATTCCGCTCAAGGGGCTGACCAGCAAGAAATACGCCGACGAACTGGCCAGGCAGATCAACCCCGACAAGGCGCGCAGCGCCAAGGACATCCGCGCCGGCAAGCCCCAGCCGTACGAGAGCGACCAGACCACGCACTACTCGGTGGTGGACAAGGCCGGCAACATGGTGGCCGTCACCTACACGCTCAACACCAACTTCGGCAGCGGCATCGTGGCGCCGGGCACCGGCATCATGCTCAACAACGAGATGGACGACTTCTCGGCCAAGCCCGGCGTGCCCAACGCCTACGGCGTGATCGGCGGCGACGCCAACGCCGTGCAGGCCGGCAAGCGTCCGCTGTCTTCGATGACGCCCACCTTCGTGCTGAAGGACGGCAAGCCCTGGCTGGTCACCGGCAGTCCGGGCGGGCCGCGCATCATCACCACCGTGCTGGAGCAGATCGTCAATGGCATCGACTTCGGCATGAACCCGGCCGAGGCGGCCTCGCAGCTGCGCTTTCACCACCAGTGGACGCCCGACGAGCTGCGCGTCGAAAAGGGCTTCTCGCCCGACACCATCCGGCTGCTGAAGGACAAGGGACAGAACGTGGTCGTCAAGCCGACCATGGGCCGCACGCAGACCATCCAGATCCACGGCGACACGCTGTGGGGCTACTCCGACCCGCGCAACCCGGACGGGCGCACGCTGGGCTTCTGACCTGGCCTGCTCGCCCCGAGCCCGCCGCCCGGCGGGCTTTTTCTTGCGCCGTTCAAGCCTCCGGTCGCCGCCACAACCAGACGCCCATCGCCAGCAGAAAAAGCGGCACCGCCACGCGCACCCACGGCGCCACCGCGCCCATGAACTGCAGGGCGATGACACTGAGCGTCATCGTCGCCGTGGCCAGCCATTTGGCCTTGCGCGACACCGCTCCGTGCGTGCGCCAGCGCCGCACGGGCGGGCCGAAGCGCGGATGGCGCAGCAACCAGGCCTCGAACGCCGGCCAGCCCTTGCCCGCCGCCCAGGCCGCCAGCAGCAGGAAGGGCACCGTGGGCAGCACCGGCAAGAAAGCGCCGACGACGCCCAGCGCAAACGCCGCCAGCGCCAGCAGCCGCCACAGCGCCATCGTCACGCGCTGGCGGTGGCGTGACTGCCGCGGGACGGGGGCAGCGGTTTCAGGCATAGAATCAGGTGTTAGCGCCCGTCAATCAAGCGCGAGCAGCTATCAAATCAGGATTAATCGAGTGCCTCATCATCTTAGCCGCCAGCGCCGATCCCGCCTTGACCCGTGTCATGAAAACGCCGCGATCCGCGTGGACAATGGGGCATGGAATCACGCCCCCCCTTCATCGCCCCCACCGCCTTTCACAACGCCGACGCCGCGCTGGCGCGCGTGCAGGACATCTACCAGGCCGGCCTGGCGCATCTGCGCGCGCAACTGCAATCCTTCATGGCACTGGCCCAGCCGCCCGCCAACGCGCTGCCGCACGTGCGCGCCTGCTACCCCTTCGTGCGCCTGCGCACCACGCACAGCACGCACCCCGACACGCGCCTGGCCTACGGCTTCGTGGCGCACGCGGGGCATTACGAAACCACGCTCACGCGGCCCGACCTGTTTGCCGACTACTACCTGGAGCAGTTCGGCCTGCTGCTGGCCAGCCACGACGCACCGCTGGAAGTGGGCATCAGCAACCAGCCCATTCCCCTGCCCTTCAGCTTTGCCGACGGCGAGTACTTCGACGGCGGCCTGGCGCCCTGGCAGCGCGCCATGCTGGGCGAGGTGTTCGACCTGCCCGACCTGATGGCCATGGACGACCGCATCGCCAACGGCACGCAGCTGCCGCGCGCCGGCGAGCCGCTGCCGCTGGCGCTGTTCACCGCGCCGCGCGTGGACTATTCGCTGCAGCGCCTGCGCCACTACAGCGGCACCGCGCCCGAGCACTTCCAGAACTTCGTGCTGTTCACCAACTACCAGTTCTACATCGACGAGTTCATCGCCCTGGGCGAGGCCGAGATGAAAAGGGCCGACAGCCCCTACAGTGCCTTCGTGCAGCCGGGCAATGTGCTCACGCGGCGCGTGGGCAGCGCCGCGCAGGCGGGCGACGAACGCGGCGCCGCGCCCGAGCGGCTGCCGCAAATGCCTGCGTACCACCTGATGCGGGGCGACCGCAGCGGCATCAGCATGGTCAACATCGGCGTCGGCCCCAGCAACGCCAAGAACATCACCGACCACGTGGCCGTGCTGCGCCCGCACGCCTGGATCATGCTGGGCCACTGCGCCGGCCTGCGCAACCGCCAGCAGCTGGGCGACTACGTGCTGGCGCACGGCTATGTGCGCGAGGACCACGTGCTGGACGAGGAGCTGCCGCTGTGGATCCCCGTGCCCGCGCTGGCCGAGGTGCAGATCGCGCTGCAGGAGGCGGTGGCCGAAATCACCCAGCTGCAGGGCGCCGAGCTCAAGCGCATCCTGCGCACCGGCACCGTGGCGACGACGGACAACCGCAACTGGGAACTGCTGGGCGCAGGCGCGCCGCAGCAGCGCTTTTCGCAGTCGCGCGCCGTGGCGCTGGACATGGAAAGCGCCACCATCGCCGCCAACGGCTTTCGCTTTCGCGTGCCCTACGGCACCCTGCTGTGCGTGAGCGACAAGCCCCTGCACGGCGAAATCAAGCTGCCCGGCATGGCCAACCACTTCTACCGCGAGCGCGTCAACCAGCATTTGAAAATCGGCATCCGCGCGCTGGAGCGCCTGAGCGAGAACGGGCTGGACCGGCTGCACAGCCGCAAGCTGAGGAGTTTTGCGGAGGTGGCGTTTCAGTAACGCGGCTCGAACTTGCGAATCGCCGCCTTCGCCGCCGCATCCAGCGCAAAACCCTGGCCATGCGCGGCCACCAACTCGGCACAGCGCGCCTCGAAGGCTGCGATGCTCTGGCCATAGATGAACTGCATGGCCCCTCCCGTCCAGCCCGGAAAGCCGATGCCGAAGATGGAGCCGACGTTGGCGTCGTGCACGCTGGTGAGCACGCCCTCGGCGAGACACCGCGCCGTCTCCACCGACTGGCGGTACAGCAGGCGGTCCTGGATGTCCTTGACGTTCCAGGCCGCGCCGGGTTTCTCGAACAGCTTCTTCAGCTCGGGCCAGAGATGCTTCTTGGCCCCCTGCGGGTAATCATAAAAACCGCCGCCGGCCGCGCGGCCGTTGCGCTTCAGCTCCTTCACCATGCGCTCGACCAGCAGCTCGCCGGGCGTGGCCTCGAACACCTTGCCCTCGGCCTGGTAGTCGGCCCGCGTCTGGTCGAGCACATGCACCGACAGCGACAGCGCCGTTTCATCGAGCACCGCCAGCGGCCCCACCGGCAGGCCGGCCTGCACCGCCGCGTTCTCGATCACGGCGGCGGGGATGCCCTCGCCCAGCATGGCCGCGCCTTCCATCACGTAGGTGCCGAAGGTGCGGCTGGTGTAGAAGCCGCGTGCATCGTTGACCACGATGGGCAGCTTGCCCAGGGCCAGCACGTAGTCGAAGGCGCGCGCCACGGTTTCATCGTCGGTCTGCTGGCCGCGGATGATCTCGACCAGCTTCATCTTGTCGACCGGGCTGAAGAAGTGGATGCCGACGAACTTGGCCGGTGCCTTGCTGGCCTGCGCCAGGCCGCTGATGGGCAGGGTGCTGGTGTTGCTGGCAAAAAAGCCGCCGGCGGCCAGCATGGGTTCGGCCTCTTGCGTGACCTTGGCTTTCAGCTCGCGCTGCTCGAACACGGCTTCGATGATGAGCTCGCAGCCCTGCAAGTCCGCCGCGCTCGCGGTGGACGTGATGCGGCCCAGCAGCGCCTGCTGGTCGACCGGGCTCATGCGGCCCTTGTCCACGCGCTTTTGCGTCAACCGGGCGCTGTAGGCCTTGCCCTGCTCGGCCTTCTCGTTGGATACGTCCTTCAACACGGTGGCGATGCCGCGGCTGGCCTGGGCGTAGGCAATGCCCGCGCCCATCATGCCGGCGCCCAGGATGCCGACCTTGGCCGGCTTGAAACGCGGCACATCCCTGGGGCGCGACTGGCCGCTCTTGATGGCGTTGAGGTTGAAGAAGAAGGTGTTGATCATGTTGCGCGCCACCGGGCCGGCCATCAGGCTGGCGAGGTAGCGGCTTTCGATGCGCGTGGCGGTGTCGTAGTCGACCTGGGCGCCCTCGACCATGGCCGACAGCGCCGCCTCGGGCGCGGGGTAGTTGCCGTGCGTCTTGGCCGTCAGCATGGCGGGCGCGACGACCAGGCCGCCAGCGATCTTGGGGTTGGCCGGCGTGCCGCCCGGAATCTTGTAGGCCTTGTCGTCCCAGGGCTGGCGCGCGCCGGGGTTGGCGGCGATCCAGGCCAGCGCCCGCGCGCGCAACTCGCCATCGCAGGCCACCAGCTCGTGCACCAGGCCCAGCTCGTGGCCCTGGCGCGGGTTGAACAGCCGGCTTTCCATGATGAAGGGCTGCGCGCCCATCAGGCCCAGCAGGCGCGTCATCTTGGAGATGCCGGTGGCGCCGGGGATCAGGCCCAGGGTGAGCTCGGGCAGGCCGAACTGGGCCCCAGCGTCGTCGACGGCGACGCGGTGGTGCGCGGCCAGCGCCACCTCCCAGCCGCCGCCCAGGGCGCTGCCGTTCAGGCAGGCCACCACCGGGATGCCCAGCGTCTCCAGCGTCCGGAAGGCGCGCTTGAGGCGCTCGATCTCGGCAAACACCGCCGGCGCATCGGCTTCGGTCAGGCGCATCACGCTCTTCAGGTCGGCGCCGGCAAAGAAGGTCTTCTTGGCGGAGGCCAGGATCACGCCCATGAGCTGGTCCTTCTGGGCGGCGAGCTGCTCCACGGCGGCGACGATGTCGTCCTGCCAGGCGGCGCACATGGTGTTGACGGGCGAATTCGGCTCGTCGAAGGTGAGGGTGGCGATGCCGTCGGCCAGTTCGCAACGCAGCGTTTGAAATGTCATGATTCTATTGATTTGATAGCTGCTTGCGCTTGCCCAACAAGCGCCAGAGCATTGTTTGACTTAAAAAATCAAACAGCCGAACGCAGAGGTCGCAGAGATTTCGCAGAGGGCGCAGAAAAAACCATAAATATCTGGCTGTTCTTTTGCGTCCTCTGCGAATCCTTTGCGTCCTCTGCGTTCGGCTGTTCGGCTGTTCGGCTGTTCGGCTGTTCGGCTGTTCCGGCCTCACAAACGCTCGACGATGGTGGCAATGCCCATGCCGCCGCCCACGCACAGCGTCGCCAGGCCGTAGCGCAGTTGGCGGCGGTGCAGCTCGTCGATCAGCGTGCCCAGGATCATCGCGCCCGTCGCCCCCAGCGGGTGACCCATGGCAATGGCGCCGCCGTTGACGTTGAGCTTCTCGTGCGGCACCTTCAGGTCCTTCATGAATTTCATGGGCACGGCGGCAAAGGCTTCGTTGACTTCGAACAAATCGATCTGGTCGATGGTCAGGCCCGCCTTGGTCAGCGCCTTTTGCGTGGCCGGCATGGGGCCCGTGAGCATGATGGTCGGATCGGCCCCCGACAGCGCGGTGGCGACGATGCGCGCGCGGGGCTTCAGGCCATGCGCCTTGGCGGCGGCCTCGCTGCCGATCAGCACCGCCGCCGCGCCGTCGACGATGCCCGAGGAGTTGCCCGCGTGGTGCACGTGGACGATGCGCTCGACCTGCGGATAGCGCTCTTGTGCCACGGCGTCGAAACCCATGGCGCCCAATTGCTCGAACGAGGCCTTCAGGCCCGCCAGCGCCTCCACCGTGGTGCGCGGCTTGATGAACTCGTCTTCATCCAGAATGGTCTGGCCCAGAAAGTCCTGCACCGGCACCACCGAGCCCTTGAAGTGGCCGGCCGCGCGCGCGGCGGCGGCGCGCTGCTGCGAGGTGACGGCAAAGGCATCGACGTCGGCCCGGCTGAAGCCCTCCAGCGTGGCGATCAGGTCGGCACCGATGCCCTGCGGCACGAAGCCGGTCTTCAGGCTGGTGGCCGGGTCCTGCGCCCAGGCGCCGCCGTCGCTGCCGATGGGCACGCGGCTCATGCTCTCCACCCCGCCGGCCACCACCAAATCCTCCCAGCCCGAGCGCACTTTTTGCGCCGCCAGGTTCACGGCCTCCAGGCCCGAGGCGCAAAAGCGGTTGATCTGCACCCCCGCGCAGCGCCAGTCCCAGCCGGCCTTCAGCGCGGCGACCTTGGCGATCACCGAGCCCTGCTCGCCGATCGGCGAGACCACGCCCATCACCACGTCGTCGACCGCGGCGGTGTCGAAGTCGTGACGCGTGCGCAGCGCCTGCAGCGTGCCGGCCAGCAGATCGACGGGCTTGACCTCGTGCAGGCTGCCGTCCTTCTTGCCCTTGCCGCGCGGCGTGCGGATGGCGTCGAACACATAGGCTTCGGTCATCGGGGTAACTCCTCAGCAGGAAATCGGACAAAAAAGGCAGTATAGACATTTAACCAAGCAATTGCTCGATTAAATTGAAACCGACGCTCCCGGCCCGCCGGCCCGCCGCGTGCCACCGCTCAGCCACCCTCGAAATCGCCATGCCGCCCGGCACCGCCGGCAAAGCGCGCGGCGCCCGCCAGCGCGGCGCCGATGCAGCGCTTGCCGCCGTCCCACTCGCGCTGCAGGGCCTGGGGCAAGGGCCAGTCCCACTGCGTCAGCGCACTCAGCCGGTCGGCGCGCAGCGTGGCCTGCGGAAAGGCCGCCAGCTCGCGCGCCAGGGCAATGGCCGCCGCGCGCGCCGTGCCGGCCGGCACCACGCGGTTGGCCAGGCCCATGGCCAGCGCCTCGGCGGCGTCCACCCGGCGCCCGGTCAGGATCAGGTCGAGCGCGCGGCTCTGGCCGATCAGGCGCGGCAGGCGCACGGTGCCGCCGTCGATCAGCGGCACGCCGAAGCGCCGGCAGAAGATGCCGAAGTAGGCGTCCTCGGCCATCACGCGCAGGTCGCACCACAGGGCCAGCTCGGTGCCGCCGGCCACGGCCGCGCCCTCCACCGCCGCGATCACCGGCTTGGACAGCAGCAGGCGCGAGGGGCCCATGGGGCCCAGGGGCTGCACGTCGGCGGCGTCGAACTCCAGCTCATCCTGCAGGCGCTGGGCGGCGCCGGCGTCCTGGCGCGCCAGCCGCGCGCCGGCCTGCAGGTCCCAGCCGGCGCAGAAGTGGCCGTGCGCGCCGTGCAGCACCGCCACCCGGGCGGTGGCATCGGCCTCGAAGGCCATGAAGGCGGCGTGCAGGGCGCGCGCGGTGGCCGCGTCCACGGCGTTGCGCACGTCGGGGCGCTCCAGTGTGACGACGGTGACGGTGTCGATCTGCTCGACGCGGACTTCGGTCATGGGCTTGCGGCTGCTAAGGGTTTTTCGGGGATGCGGCCAGCGCATCGCGCCCTTAGAGTCTGACGAATTTTGGCAACGCACAGCATTGGGGATAGCGTGGAGTTCATCCAACTGGTGATCAGCGGCGTGGCGCAGGGTTGCATCTACGGCCTGATCGCGCTCGGCTTCGTGCTGATCTACAAGGCGACCGAGACCGTCAGCTTCGTGCAGGGCGACCTGATGATGCTGGGCGCCTTCTGCGGCTACGTCGGCATGACGCTGCTGGGTTTTCCGTTCTGGCTGGCGGTGCTGGCCAGCATCGCCGCCATGGGCCTGTTCGGCGTCGGCATGGAGCGCGCGGTGATCCGCCCCATCCTGGGCCAGCCGGCCTTCACCATCGTCATGCTGACCATCGGCATCGGCTACGTGGCGCGCGGCGCGATCACCATGATCCCCGGCATCGGCACCGAGACCCACGCCCTGCCGGTGCCCTACAAGGATCAGATCTGGAACCTGGGCGCGCTGGTGCTCAGCGCCGAGCAGATGGTGGTGATCGCCGTCACCGCCGTGCTGTGCGCCGGCCTGTACGCGCTGTTTCGCTTCACGCGGCTGGGCATCGCCATGCAGGCGGCGTCGCAAAACCAGCTGGCCGCGTACTACATGGGCATCCCGGTCAAGCGCCTGAACGGCCTGGTGTGGGGCCTGGCCGCCGCCGTGGCCGCCATCGCCGGCCTGCTGCTGGCGCCCATCACCTTCGTGTACGCCAACATGGGCCTGATCGGCCTGAAGGCCTTTCCGGCCGCGGTGGTGGGCGGCTTCGGCAGCCTGCCGGGCGCCATCGTGGGCGGGCT
The DNA here is from genome assembly GCA_017307865.1 of Burkholderiales bacterium. Taxonomy (GTDB): domain Bacteria; phylum Pseudomonadota; class Gammaproteobacteria; order Burkholderiales; family Burkholderiaceae_C; genus Ottowia; species Ottowia pentelensis. The sequence goes on from JAFKGE010000016.1 coordinate 87,120, forward strand.
GGTGATCGGCGTGGTCGAGTCGCTGTCGGGCTTTTACCTGCCCGAGGGCTTCAAGGACATCGCCGCCTACATCGTGGTGCTGCTGATGCTGATGGTCAAACCCAACGGGCTGTTCGGCGAGCGGCTCACCAAGAAGGTCTAGCAGGTTTCTGACGATGCGTTTCATTTTCAAGACCAGCTACGAGCAGGACATCCGCCTGGCCAAGCACGGCGGGCACGTGTTCTGGTACGGGCTGCTGCTGCTGGGCCTGCTGGCGGCGCCCTGGCTGCTGCCCGAATACTGGCTGGCGCAGCTGACCTTCATCCTGATCTACGGCATCGCCGGCCTGGGGCTGATGCTGCTGTCGGGCTACACCGGGCAGATCTCGCTCGGGCACGCGGCCTTCCTGGGCGTGGGCGCCTACACGCAGGCGGTGCTGGCCAACGCCGGCTGGCCGTTTCCGCTGGCCATGGTGGGCGCCGCCGTGCTGGCCGCCGCGGTGGGCGTGGTGGTGGGCCTGCCGGCGCTGCGCGTCAAGGGCATCTATCTGGCCATCGCCACGCTGGCCTTCGGCTTCATCGTCGAGGAGGGTTTTGCCCGCTGGGAAAGCGTGACCGGCGGCAACGCCGGCCTGTCGGTGCAGGCGCCGTCCTTCTTCGGCTGGACGATCGAGTCGACGCACGGCTTCTACGCCCTGTGCCTGGTCACCGCCGTGCTGGCCACGCTGGGCATCGTCAACCTGCTGCGCGCGCCCACCGGCCGCGCCTTCGTGGCGATCCGCGACTCCGAAATCTCGGCGCAGAGCATGGGCATCAACCTGGCGCGCTACAAGACGCTGTCGTTCGCGCTGTCGGCCGCGCTGGCCGGCCTGGCCGGGGCGCTGTACGCGCACAAGATCCAGTTTCTGACGCCCGACCAGTTCAACATCCTGCAGTCCATCGACCTGCTGCTGCTGGTTGTCATCGGCGGCCTGGGCTCCATCCACGGCGCCTTCCTGGGCGCCATCTTCCTGATCGCCATGCCGCAGTTGATCGCCCTGGGCAAGGACTGGCTGCCCGACGCCATCGGCCAGGCGCCCGGCCTGCAGGCGGTGGTCTACGGCGTGGTGCTGGTCGGCTTCGTGCTGTTCGAGCCGCTGGGCCTGTACGGCCGCTGGCTGAAGATGCGCACCTGGCTGCAGCTGTTCCCCTTCTACCAGCGCGGCATGTTCAAGCGCCAGAAGTCGTTCCAGAAATCGGATCGTTTGAAATGAGCGCCGACGTCCTGCTTTCCGCCAAGAATCTCAGCGTGCGCTTCGGCGGCGTGCTGGCCGTGAGCGACGTCAGCTTCGACGTGCGCGCCGGCGAGGTGTTCACCCTGATCGGGCCCAACGGCGCCGGCAAGACCACGGTGTTCAACCTGATCAGTCGTTTCTACCAGCCCACCAGCGGCCGCATCGAGTACGCCGGCCCGCAGGGCCGGATCGACCTCACCGCACAGGCGCCGCACCAGGTGGCCTCGCTGGGCATCGCGCGCACGTTCCAGAACATCGAGCTGTTCGAGCACGCCAGCGTGCTGCACAACCTGCTGGTGGGGCGCCACACGCACCGCCAGACGGGCTTCTGGAGCGAGCTGCTGTTCACCCCCGCCACGCGCCGCGCCGAGCTGGCCGCGCGCGAGCACGTCGAGCGCGTGATCGACCTGCTGGACCTGCAACGCTTTCGCGACCTGCTGGTGGCCGGCCTGCCCTACGGCGTGCGCAAGGTGGTCGAGCTGGCGCGCGCGCTGTGCGCCGAGCCGCGCCTGCTGCTGCTGGACGAACCCTCGTCGGGCCTGAACGTGGAGGAGACCGACGACATGGCCTTCTGGATCCAGGACATCGTGCACGAGCTGGGCGTGACCGTGCTGATGGTGGAGCACGACATGGGCCTGGTCTCGCGCGTGTCCGACCGCGTGGTGGCGCTCAACCAGGGCGAGGTGCTGGCCATGGGCACGCCGGCCGAGGTGCAGGCCGACGCCGGCGTGGTCGAGGCCTATCTGGGCTCGGTCGAGGACGTGTCCTCGCTGCGGAGGGCGGCATGAGCAATATCGTGCTTCAGCTGGCCAACGTCGAGAGCTCCTACGGCCCCATCAAGGCCATCCGCGGCGTCAGCCTGCAGGTCAGCCAGGGGCAGATCGCCACCGTGCTGGGCAGCAACGGCGCGGGCAAGACCACCATCCTCAAGACCATCTCGGGCATCATCGACCCGCGCAAGGGCAGCGTGCACTTCAAGGGGGCCGACATCACCGCGCGCGACCCGGCCTTCATCGTGCAGCAGGGCCTGATGCACGTGCCCGAGGGACGCGAGGTGTTTCCGCTGCTGTCGGTGCACGACAACCTGCTGATGGGCGCCTACACCCGTCGCGACCGCGACGGCGTGGCACGCGACATGGAGCAGGTGTATGCGTACTTTCCGATCCTGAAGGAGCGCCAGGCGCAGGACGCCGGCCTGCTGTCGGGCGGCCAGCAGCAAATGCTGGCCATCAGCCGCGCGCTGATGGCCCAGCCCGAGCTGATCCTGCTGGACGAGCCCAGCCTGGGCCTCAGCCCGAAGCTGACCAAGGAGATCTTCGAGATCGTGGTGCGCATCAACCGCGAGCGCGGCACCACCATCCTGCTGGTGGAGCAGAACGCCAACATGGCGCTGAACGCCGCCGACTACGGCTACGTGCTGGAAAACGGCCGCATCGTGATGGAAGACACTTGTGCCCACCTGCGCGAGAAGGAGGACATCAAGGAGTTCTACCTGGGCATGAAGGAGTCCGGCGTGCGCGGCGAGCGGCGCTGGAAGAAAAAGAAAACTTGGAGATAAGTCCGTGTCGAACTTGTGGGACCTGTCGCACATCCAGCCGCGCACCGACGTCGTGGTGCCCGGCGACACCATCGCCGCGATGTTCTGGAACGCGGTGGCGCAGCGGGGCGACAGCGTGTGGCTGCGCGAGAAGGACCTGGGCCTGTGGCGCAGCTGGACCTGGACGCAGGTGGGCGAGGCCGTGGCCGAGATCGCCGGCGGCCTGATGAGCCTGGGCCTGGCGGCCGGCGAGACCGCCTCGATCCTGTCCAACACCGTGCCCGAATGGGTGCTGGCCGACCTGGCCGTGCTGTCGTGCGGCGGCGTGGCCAACGGCATCTACCCCACCGACGCCGCCAGCCAGGTGCACTACCTGTGCGAGGACTCGCGCACGCGCGTGCTGTTCGTCGAGGACGACGAGCAGTTGGACAAGGCGCTGGAGGTGCGCGAGCAACTGCCGCTGCTGGCCCGGATCGTCGTGTTCGACATGGAAGGCCTGCGCGACATGGATGACCCTCAGGTGATCAGCCTGGACGCGCTGCGCGAACTGGGGCGCGCCTACAACCGCCAGCACCCGGACGCGCTCCAGCAGCGCGTGGCAGCCGTGCGGCCCGACGACCTGGCGATCCTGGTCTACACCTCGGGCACCACCGGCAAGCCCAAGGGCGCCATGCACCGGCACTCGGCACTGGTCTATACCGCGCGCGGCTACAACACGCTGATCGCGCGCAGCGAGCAGGACGAGTGCATGTGCTTTCTGCCGCTGTGCCACATCGCCGAGCGCATGGGCGGCGAGTACTACTCGCTGTACACGGGGGCCAAGCTCAACTTCGTCGAGAACCCCGACACCGTGCCCGAGAACGTGCGCGAGATCGCGCCCACGGTGTTCACCGCCGTGCCGCGCGTGTGGGAGAAGTTCTATTCCGGCGTCACCATCGCGCTGAAGGAAAGCACGCGCCTGCAGCAGGCGGCCTACGCCTGGGCCATCGGCGTGGGCCGGCAGATCGCCGACCGCGTGCTGGCCGGCCAGCCGGTGCCGGGCTCGCTCAAGGCGCGCTTTCGGCTGGCGCGCTGGCTGGCGCTGGACAACGTGCGCAAGATGATCGGCATCCACCGCGCGCGCTACCTGGTGACGGGCGCGGCGCCGATCTCACCCGAACTGGTCAAGTGGTATTTGTCGCTGGGCGTGCCCATGCTGGAGGTGTGGGGCATGACCGAGACCTGCGGCGCCTCCACCGGCGTGCCGGTAGCGCGCATCAAGCCCGGCTCGATCGGGCCGGCGGCCGACTTCAACCAGGTGCGCCTGGACGCGGCCACGGGCGAGATCCAGGTCAAGGGCCCCAACGTGTTCGCCGGCTATCTGAACCTGCCCGAGAAGACCGCCGAGACCTTCACGTCCGACGGCTGGCTGCGCACCGGCGACGTCGGCACGGTGGACGCCGAGGGCTTCTACCGCATCACCGACCGCATGAAGGACATCATCATCACCGCGGGCGGCAAGAACATCACGCCCAGCGAGCTGGAAAACGAGCTCAAGTTCAGCCCCTACGTGACCGACGCGGTGGTGATCGGCGATGCGCGCGCCTACCTGACGGTGATCATCATGATCGACCAGGAAAACGTGGAGAAATACGCGCAGGACCACGACGTGCCGTTCTCCAACTACGCCAGCCTGACGCGCGCGCCCGAGGTGCAGGCGCTGATCCAGGGCGTGATCGACGAGGTCAACCGCAAGTTCGCCCGCGTCGAGCAGATCAAGAAATTCTTTTTGCTCGACACCCAGCTGACGGCCGAGGACGAGGAGCTGACGCCCACCATGAAGCTCAAGCGCAAGCTGGTGCAGACCAAGTACGCGCCGCAGATCGAAGCCATGTACGGCCACTGAAACACGGCCGTATCAGGGAAATCACCGCCGCCCTCGGCGCCACATCCATCCACAATTCGCCCATCAACCCAAGGAGGCCTCAGCCCATGAAACGCACCCTGTTTTCCCTCGCCTGCGCGCTGGCCGTCGCGGCCGGCCCGGCCCTGGCCCAAAGCCAGGGCGTGAGCAAGACCGAGATCACCGTCGGCACCATCCAGGACCTGTCGGGCCCGCTGGCGGGCTTCGGCAAACAGGCGCGCAACGGCATGCAGCTGCGCGTGGACGAGATCAACGAGCAGGGCGGCATCAACGGCCGCAAGCTGGTGTTCAAGTCCGAGGACTCGGGCTACGACCCCAAGCGCGCCGTGCTGGCGGCGCAAAAGCTGGTCAACCAGGACCACATCTTCGCCATGCTCGGCCACATCGGCACGGCCCCCAACATCGCCACCTTCCCGGTGCTGTTTCCCAAGAAGGTGATCAACTTCTACCCGCTCACCGGCGCGCGCGAAATGTTCGAGCCGCCCAACCTGAACCTCAAGTTCGGCTTCAGCGTGCCCTATTACGACCAGACGCGCACCGGCACGCCGCGCCTGGTAAAGGAAAAGGGCGCCAAGAAGGTCTGCGCGCTGTACCAGGACGACGAGTTCGGCCTGGAGGTGATGCGCGGCGCGGAGGACGGCCTGAAGACCATCGGCATGCAGCTGGCCGAGAAGACCACCTACAAGCGCGGCGCCACCGACTTCTCCTCGCAGGTGGCCAAGCTGAAGTCCGCCGGCTGCGACTTCGTGGTGATGGGCACCGTGATCCGCGAAACCATCGGCGCCATCGGCGAGGCACGCAAGACCGGCTACAACCCCACCTTCATGGGCACCACGGCCTCTTATACCGACCTGATCCACAAGCTGGGCGGCAAGGCCATGGACGGCTTCTACTCCACCTCGGCCATCCAGGTTCCGTACCTGGACGATGCCTCGCAGCCGATCCGCTTCTGGGCCAACAAGTACAAGACCAAGTTCAACGAGGATCCGGGCGTGTTCTCGGTCTACGGCTACGAGATCATGGACAACTTCATCCAGGGCGCGCAGCGCGCCGGCCCCAACCTGACCACCGAGAGCTTCATCAAGGGCATGGAAAGCGCTCCCATCGAACCCGACATGTTCGGCAGCGACACCCTCACCTACACGGCCAAGAAACGCCTGGGCACCGAGCGCTCGCGCCTGTCGCAAATTCAGGACGGACGCTGGAAGGTGGTGTCGGACTACTTCAAGTAAGCCAACCGGCCATCACGCCCCAAGCCGCCCGCGGGCGGCTTTTTTATTGTCCAATCAGGCTGCAGCCCGCATGTGGAAAGCGCAAGCAGCTATCTTTTCAGGACTTGTCACGTCCCATCGCCCCAGGCCTTCTGCGCCAGCGCCTCGAACTGCTGGCGCAGCCGGTGCTTTTGCACCTTGCCGGTCGAGGTGGCCGGCAAGGCATCGACGAAGTGGATCAGCTTGGGCACCTCGTAGTCGCCCAGCTGCGCGCGACAGTGCGCCTCCAGTGCGGCCACGTCGACGTCGGCGCCGGGCTTCTTGACCACGAAGGCGCACACCGCCTCGGCCCAGCGCGGGTGCGGCAGGCCGATCACGCCGACCCCCGCGACGCCGGGGTGGGCCAGCAGCACGGACTCGACCTTGACGCTGGCCACGTTTTCGCCGCCGGTCTTGATCATGTCCTTCTTGCGGTCCAGGAACATCAGCTGCCCGCCCGGCCCCCACTGGCCCAGGTCGCCCGTGTGGTGCCAGCCGAAGCGCTGCGCCGCGGCCGTGGCCTGCGGGTCCTTGAAGTAGCCCAGCATGGCGTTGGCGCCGCGGTGCACGATCTCGCCGGGCTGGCCTTCGCCCAGCAGATGGCCCTCGTCGTCCATCACCGCCGTCTCGTTGTGCGCGAGCGAGGCGCCCCAGTAGTTGGCGTCCAGGCCAGGGTGCTCCAACGGGCGGAAGCTCATCGTGGCCGGGTACATCTCGGTCTGGCCGGTGGCGAGCATCACGTTGGGCGTCATGCGCTCGGCGATCTGCTGGATGAGCGGCTTTGGGATCGGCGCCATCGCGTAGATCGCCAGGCGCATGCTGTCGGCGCGAAACGCCGGGTCGGCCAGCAGCGCCGCGTACATCATCGGCAGGCCGGTGAAGCCGGTGTAGCGCTCCTTGCGCATCGACGCGCGCACCTCGTCGGGCACGAAGCCGCGCAACACCACCACGCAGCCGCCGGCGATGTGCACCGTGGCCGCCAGGCAATGCTGCGCGCAGTGGTACAGCGGCAGCACGCCGGAGAACACGTCGCGCTCGGTGATGCCGAAGCCCACCATGTTGCCCATCAGCGCCGCCGCCACCGAGGCGTGCGAATGCACCGCGCCCTTGGGGTTGCCGGTGGTGCCGCTGGTGTACATGATGAGCGCGGGCTGCTCGCTGTCGATGGCGACTTCGGGCAGCGCGCTGCTCTGCCCGGCCTCGGCGGCGGCCAGCGTGCGCACACGCGCATCACCCGGCCCGTCGGCGCTGCTCAGGGTCAGGATCAGCGGCACGGTCAGCTTCTCCAGCACCGCGGCCAGCGCCGGCTCGGCGCGCAGGGCCTCGTCCACCACCACGGCCGACACCTCGGCGTGCCGCAGGATGTAGTCGATGGCGCCGGCGTCCAGCCGGATGTTGACCGGCACCCACACGCAGCCGGCCTTGTGGATGCCGTTGTAGGCCACCACCATGTCGGCCGAGTTCTGGCACAGCATGCCGATCTGTTTGCCGGCGCCCACGCTGGCCAGCAGGTGATGCGCCAGGCGCGAGCTGCGGGCGTCGAGCTCGGCGTAGCTCATGCGGGTGTCGCCGTCGACGACGGCGGTGCGCTCGGCAAACTTGAGTGCGCTGCGGTGCACGAAGTCGCCCAGCGCGACCCGGCGGATGCGGCCTTGGGCGTCGGTGGTGGCTTGGTCGATCATCTTTGTCTCCTGAATGAATCAGCGTCTGTCCGCAGTCAAAAGCCCCATTGCCGCGCGGCCAGCTCCTTCATGATTTCCTCGGTGCCGCCGCCGATGGTCAAGACCTTGACCTCGCGGTAGATGCGCTCGCACACCGTGCCGCGCATGAAGCCCATGCCACCGAGGATCTGCACGCCGGCATCGGCGCAGAACTGCAGGGTCTGCGTCGCCTGGTTCTTCAGCGTCGCCACTTCACCGACCCAGTCGGCGCCGACGTCACCGGCATCCGCGCGGGCCGCCAGTTGCTCCAGCCACGCCGCCGTGGCGCGGATGTGCTGCTGCATGTCGACCAGCTTGTGGCGGATCACCTGGTGCTCGGTCAGCAGCTGGCCGAAGGTCTTGCGCTGCCGCGCCCAGGCCAGCGCCTCGTCGTAACAGGCCTCGGCGAAGCCCAGCGCGCCGGCGGCGATGCCGAAGCGCTCGCCGTTGAAGTTGCCCATGATGGCCTTGAAGCCCGCACCCTCATCGCCCAGCCGATAGCGCGCCGGCACGCGCACGCCGTCGAAGCGCAGCTGGGCGGTGTCGGAGCAGAGCCAGCCCATCTTGTCCAGCCGGGTGCGCGACAAGCCGCGGCTGTCGCCCGGCACGAGGATCAGACTGAGGCCACCGGCGCCCTTGGTTCCAGCGTCTCCGGTTCTGACGGCCACCGTGATCCAGTCGGCGCGCATGCCCGAGGTGATGAAGATTTTTTCGCCATCGACCACGTACTCGTCGCCCTCGCGCCGCGCCATGGTGCGCACCGCCGCCACGTCCGATCCGCCACCCGGCTCGGTGATGGCCAGCGCGGCGATCTGCTCGCCCGCCAGCACCGGCGGCACGACTTCGCGCTTGACGGCGTCACTGCCCAGCGCCACCACCGGCGGCAGGCCGATGTTGTGCGACAGCAGGCTCGCCAGCACGCCGCCCGAGGTACCGAAGCGGCACAGCGCGCGCCACATCACCAGCCGCAATGCATACGACGCCGGCGTGCCGCCGAATTCCTCCGGGTAGCCCAGGCCCAGCAGCCCCAGCTCGGCCGCGCGCCGGTACAGCGCGCGCGGAAACTCGCCCGCCGCGTCCCATTCGGTGACGTGCGGCGCGATCTCGCGGTGCGCAAAGCGCTCGACCAGATCGGCCAGCGCGGTGCGCGCCTCGCGCAGCTCGGCATCCGTCATGGATAGCGTGCTCATTTCACGGCCTCATCGACGACCGGCGGCGCGGCAAAGCGCAGCAGCACCTGGCCCGGCGTCACCTGCTGCCCCTCGGTCACCAGCAGCTCTGCCACGGCGGCGTCGGCGCGCGGCGCGACGCTGTGCTCCAGCTTCATGGATTCGATCACCACCGCCGTTTCGCCCGCCGCGAGCGCCTGGCCGACCACGGCCGCCACGCGCACCACCTTGCCGTTGAACGGCGCTCTCAGTTCCGTAGCTGCCTGCGTTTGTCCGGCGCCGGCTACAGGGTCAAAAGACGCATCGACGATCCACCAGTCGACGCCGCCCGCCTGGGCATGCCAGCGGCGCGGCGCGTCGGCCGCGGGCGCGAGGGCGGCGCGCACGCGGCGCGTGACGCCGTCTTCCGCGCACTGCACGGCGCCGTCGGCCAGGGCTTGCAAGGCGATCGTGCGCGCGGGCTCGCCCAGCAGCTGCACGCCGCCGGCGACGGCGCGCACGGTCAGCGCGCTCACCTCGCCCCGGTGCGACAGCCGCAGCGGCGCGGCGAAGGCGCAGGGCAATGGGCCTGTCTCTTGCGGGTAAACCACCGCGAGCGCGCAATGCTCGTGCGCCAGCCGCTCCTTTTTCAGGAGTTGCTCGCGCAAGGCGTCGCCGTGCTCCGCCAGGAAGGAGATCAAGGCCTCGCCACTTTGATACCGCGCATCCTGAAGACACTCCATCAAGAAGCCGCGGTTGCTGGGCAGGCCCAGCAACTCGGTCTGCGCCAGCGCGCCGATCAGCCGGTCGATGGCTTCGGCGCGCGTGGGCGCGTGCACGATCAGCTTGCCCAGCATCGCGTCGTAGTACGGCGTGACCTCGCCGCCGGCCTCGATCGCGTGGTCGAAGCGCAGCGGCGCGCGCTCGAAGGCGGCCGCCGGCGGCGCGGCGAAGTGGCGGATGCGGCCGGCGTGCGGTACGTAGTGCTCGTCCTCGGCGCACAGGCGCACCTCGATCGCGTGGCCGTGCAGCTGAACCTCGTCCTGCGCCAGTGGCAGCGGCTCGCCGCGCGCGACGCGGATCTGCCATTCGACCAGATCGAGTCCCGTGATGGCTTCGGTTACCGGGTGCTCCACTTGCAGGCGCGTGTTCATCTCCATCAAAAAGAAGTCATTGCCTTCGACCAGAAACTCGACGGTGCCCGCGCCGACATAGCCCGCGCCCTGCGCCAGCGCCACCGCGCACCGCCCCATGCGCGCGCGCAGCTCGGGCGACACGGCGGGGCTGGGCGCTTCCTCGACGATCTTCTGGTGGCGCCTTTGCACCGAGCAGTCGCGCTCGCCCAGGTGGATCACCTGGCCGTGCGTGTCGGCAAACACCTGCACCTCGACGTGGCGCGGGTGCAGCACGGCGCGTTCGATCAGCAGCTCGCCGTTGCCGAAGCCGGCCAGCGCCTCGGAGCGCGCGCGCTTCAAGGCCTGCGGCAGTTGCGCCGCCTCGGTCACCAGCCGCATGCCGCGCCCGCCGCCGCCGGCCACGGCCTTGACCATCACGGGGTAGCTGATCTTCGCGGCCTCGGCCACGAAGCGCGCCTCACCCTGATCATCACCCGCATAGCCCGGCAGGCAGGGCACGCCCTGCTGCGCCGCCAGCGCCTTGGCTGCGGCCTTGCTGCCGAGCGCGCGGATGGCAGCGGGCGGCGGGCCGATCCAGCTCAGGCCCGCGTCCTGCACCGCCTGCGCGAAACCCGCGTCCTCGCTCAGGAAGCCGTAACCGGGGTGCACCGCGTCGGCGCCGGTGGCCTTGGCGGCCGCCAGCATCTTGTCCACGCGCAGATAGCTGTCGCGGGGCGTGTTGCCGCCCAGCGCATAAGCCACAGTGGCTTCACGCACGTGCAGCGCGGCGGCATCGGCATCGGAATAAATCGCCACCGTGTCGATGCCCATGCGGCGCGCCGTGGCGATCACGCGGCGGGCGATTTCGCCGCGATTGGCAATCAGGATGCGGCGCATGCGGCCCTCTGCACAGGTTTTTTAAAGATTTTTGGTATTAGCCCGTGTGGGCATTGCCCAAGTCGCTTCGATTTCAGGAGCAATCGCATCGCGGTCATCTCTTGCGCCGCACGCCAGTCACAGCCGATGAAGTCGGACAGCCGAACGCAGAGGTCGCGAAGGACTCGCAGAGGACGCAAAAGAAAATCATGAAAAATTTCCTTGAATCCTTTTGCGTCCTCTGCGAAATCTTTGCGTCCTCTGCGTTCGGCTGTCCGCATTTCATGTCAGCCACCCGGCCGCTTCGCCATGCCCATGGTCTTGGCGATGATGCCCATCATCACCTCGTCGGCGCCGCCGCCGATCGACGCCAGGCGGCCGTCGCGGTACAGGCGCGCGACGCGGTTGTCCAGCGTGAAGCCCATGCCGCCCCAGAACTGCAGGCAGGTGTCGCTGACCTGGCGCATCAGGCGACCGGCCTTGAGCTTGACCATGCTGGCCCATTGCAGCACGTCGTCGCCGGCGATGTAGCGCTCGCCGGCGCGCCAGGTCAGCGCGCGCAGCGCCTCGACCTCGGTCTGCAGCTCGACCAGCTTGAACTGCACCCACTGCTGGTCGAGCAAGGTGGCGCCGAACATCTTGCGCTCGCGCGCCCACTCGATGGTTTCGCGGATGCAGTCGTCCAGCGCGCTGAGCGAATTGGCCCCCGCCCACAGGCGCTCCTCCTGGAACTGCTGCATCTGGTAGATGAAGCCCTGGCTCTCCTGGCCGATCAGGTTGCGCTGCGGCACGCGCACCTCGTCGAAATAAATGAGGCCGGTGTCGCTCGAATCCATGCCGATCTTGCGGATCTTCTTCGCCACCGAGATGCCCTTGGTGAGCTTGCCGTCCGGCCCCTTTCCAGTCCCTTCCCGCATCGGCACCATCACCAGGCTCTTGTTCTTGTGCACGGGGCCATCGCCGGTGTTGACCAGCATGCACATCCAGTCGGCCTGCAGGCTGTTGGTGATCCACATCTTCTGGCCGGTGATGAGGTAATCGTCGCCGTCCTTGCGCGCCACGCTCTTGATGGCCGACACATCGCTGCCCGCGCCCGGCTCGCTCACCCCAATACAGCCCACCATGTCGCCGGCGATCGCCGGGGCCAGGAACTCGCGCTTCAATGCATCGCTGCCGAAGCGCGCCAGCGCCGGCGTGCACATGTCCGTCTGCACGCCGATCGCCATCGGCACGCCGCCGCACTTGATCAGGCCCAAGGTCTCGGCCATCACCATGCTGTAGGAATAGTCGAGCCCCATGCCGCCGTACTCGACCGGCTTGGTCAGGCCCAGCAGGCCCAAATCGCCCAGGCCCTTGAACACCTGGTGCGCGGGGAAGATCTCGGCCTCTTCCCACTCATCCACATGCGGATTGATGTGCTCGTCGATGTAGCGCTTGAGGGTGTCTCGGATCTGTTCGTGGTCGTGGGTCAGTTGCATGGGGTGTCTCCTCAGAATCTTGAAAACCAACAGCCGAACGCAGAGGACGCAAAGGATTCGCAGAGGACGCAAAAAAAGACAAAAAAGCTTTCTTGTGTTCCTGGCCTTGAATCACAAGCCTCTTCAAGAATTTCTTCTGCGTCCTTTGCGTAATTTTTGCGTCCTCTGCGTTCGGCTGTTCGGCTGTTCGGCTGTTTAGGTATTCACATCCGCGCCACGCCGAACTGCATGGGTCGCACGTCGCGCGCCGCGCCCTCGGCCAGCGTGTCGAGGCAAAAGGCCAGCACGGCGCGGGTGTCGCGCGGGTCGATCACGCCGTCGTCCAGCAGCAGACCGCTGGTGGCGAACGCGTCCTGCTGGCGCTCGAACATCGCGACGACCGCGTCGAACTGCTGCTGCATCTTGTCCGCATCGGGCTCGATGCCTTTGCGTTTCAGACCGGCCTCGGTCACGATGCGCATGGTGCCGGCGGCCTGCTCGCCGCCCATCACCGCCGTCTTGGCGCTCGGCCATGAAAACAGAAAGCGCGGCGCGAAGCCCCGGCCGCACATGCCGTAGTTGCCGGCGCCGAAGCTCGCACCGCACTGGATCGTGAGCTGCGGCACGGTGGCGTTGGTGACGGCCTGGATCATCTTGCTGCCGTGCTTGATCATGCCGGCCTGCTCCACGTCCTTGCCGACCATGTAGCCGGTGGTGTTCTGCAGGTAGACGATGGGGTGGCCGAGCTGGCACATCCACTGGATGAAGTGCGTGGCCTTGTTGGCTCCTGCTATGTCGATCGGGCCGTTGTTGGTGATCAGGCCCACCGCGTGGCCGCGAATGTGGCCTTGCGCGCACACGGTGGCCGCGCCATAGCCGGGCTTGAACTCCAGCAGCTCGCCGCCGTCCAGCAGGCGCGCCGCCACTTCGCGCATGTCCACCGGCTCGCGGTGGTGGGCGGGCATCAGCGTGAGCAGTTCGTCCACCGGCCAGGGCGGCTCGATTGCTTTTGAATTGATAGCTGTTGGCGATTGTCCATCAAGCGCTACAGCCTCATTCGACCCTTTCAGCTGCGCCACCACGCGGCGTGCGATGCCCAAGGCCTCGCGGTCGTCGCGCGCCAGGTACTCGCCCAGGCCCGAGACCGTGGTGTGCATCAGCGCGCCGCCCAGTTCTTCTTCCGTCGCGACTTCGCCGGTGGCGGCCTTCAGCAGCGGCGGTCCGGCCAGGAAGGCGCGCGAGCGGCCCTCGACCATGATCACGATGTCGGACAGCCCCGGCATGTAGGCGCCGCCCGCTGTGCCCGAGCCGTGCTGCACCGTGATGACCGGGATGCCGGCGCTTGATAAGCGCGCCAGGTTGCGAAACAGGCTGCCGCCGTGTACGAAACCTTCGACGCGGTAGCGCATCAGGTTGGCGCCGGCGCTCTCGACCAGGTGGATGAAGGGCAGGCGCTCGCGCAAGGCGATCTCCTGCACGCGCAGGATCTTGTCCAGGCCCATCGGCTGGATGGCGCCGGCCTCGATGCCCGAATCCGAGGCCACCACCATGCAGCGCGTGCCCTCGATGAAGCCGATGCCGGCAAGGATGCCGCCGCCGGGCACGGATTTCTCGGCGTCCGGCACGTCGTGCAGAAAGCCCGCCAGCGTGCACAGCGGCAGCCAGGGCGCGCCCGGGTCGAGCAGCAGCGCCACGCGCTCGCGCGGCAGCAGCTGATGGCGCTTGGCAAAGCGCGCGCCGGCCTTGGCGGATTCATGAGCGGCGCGCTCTTCCAGCGCGCGCAGACGCTCGATGCGCGCCAGCATCGCGGCGCGGCGCTCGGCGGCCTGGGGTGAGGCGGCGCTCCAGCTTGATGGAAAAGCGCTCATGGCTTGACGGCGTCCTGCGTGGCAAACACCTTGGGCGTCACGGCGCGGTGAAAGCCGTCGAAGGGCAGGACGGCTGCGCGCTGCTGCGCCGCGCCATCGGGCACCTGCATGCCCCAGCCCATGCGCACCTGCGGGCGCGCGCCATCCACGCGCAGCACGCTGCCGCTGATGAAGCTGGCGGCCGGCGACAGCAGGAAGACGATCGCCGCGGACACCTCGGCCTCGGTGCCGAAGCGCCCGGCCGGCACGGTCTGGCGCATGGCGCGCAGCATGTCGCCCGCCTCGGGCGGGTAGTGGTCCATGCCGCTGGAGGCGATGTAGCCCGGCGCCACGGCGTTGACACGCACGCCGCTCTTGGCCCATTCCACCGCCGCGGTTTCGGTGAAGCTGACCATGCCGGCGCGCGCCGCGCCGCTGTGGCCCATGCCGGGCATCGAGCCCCACATGTCGGCCACGATGTTGACTATTGAACCGCCGTGCTGCCGCATGGACTGCAGATAGCACTCGCGCGCCACCAGAAAGCCGCCGGTCAGGTTGGTGTCGATCACCGCCTGCCAGCCCTTGGCGCCGATGGCCTCCAGCGGCGTCATGTACTGGCCGCCCGCGTTGTTCACCAGGCCGTCGATGCGTCCGCGCGCCGCCACCACCGCGCCCACCATGGCCTGCACGCCGGTCTCATTGCGGATGTCGCACACGTGGCTGCTGGTCTGGCCGCCGTCTTGCGCGATCTCGGCCCGCACCGCGTGCAGTTTGTCGGCCTTGCGCCCCACCAGCACCACGTGCGCGCCCAGCGCGGTCAGCTCGTGCGCCGTGCAGCGGCCGATGCCGGAGCCGCCGCCGGTGACCACCACGGTGCGGCCGTTGAACAGGCCGGGCGAGAAAATCGATCGATAGCTCATGCTTTCCCCACGAACAGGCACAGCGCCTGCTCGGTCAAGTCGTCCAGCGTGCGCGGGCCGGCCGGGTCGAACCACTGCACCGTCCAGTTCAGCGCACCGAAGATGAAGAGGCGCGCCACGGCCGGGCGCGCCTGCAGGTGGCCGGCGCGGTGCAGGGCGTTGAGCGAAGGCATCCACGCCGCCTCGTAGATGTCCTTTTGCGCCGCCACCTGCTGGCGCTGCTCGGCAGTGAGCGAGCGCCATTCGTACAGCATCACCGGGATGAAGTCGCTGCCCGCGCCCAGCAGCACCTCGAAGTGCTGGCGGATCAGCGCGCGCAGGCGCTCGCGCGCCGACGCGCGGGCGGGCAGGGCAGCGAGCGCCGCGTCCTGGCGGGCCTTTGCCTGCGCCATGCCGTCGCACATGACGGCCAGCAGCAGCGCGCTCTTGCTTTCAAAGTAATAAAAGGGCGAGCCGCTTTGCATGCCCGCCGCCGCCGCGATGTCGCGCGTGGGGGTGGCGTCGAACCCCCTGGCGCGAAACAGCTGCGCCGCCGCGCGCACCAGCTCGGCCCGGCGCAGACTCTCGTCGCGCTCCTGCTCGCTCTTGCGCGGACGCCCCCGCCGCAGGGGCGGGGGCGTTTCGGCCAAGGCGGCGGACTTGAGCATGCCGCAGCATAGCCGCCCTTTTTATTTTTATCAAGCAATTGCTTTGTAAAAATAAACGAAAGGGGACTTCTGACCAGATTGCAATCAACGCGTTGAGAACGCTGGGCGGGCGGTGGCGCGCCAAGGGGCACGGATCAGCCCGTCGGGGCGCCCGGCGCAGTGAAGTGAAGGCGGAGCCGGCCGCAGGCCGGCGGGGGACATGAACGGAGCCGGGCGCCCCGACGGCCTGATCCCACCCCACAGCTGGCATGCTTTGCGTTTTTGAATGCGAAGCCGTATCAACCCAGCGCCTTGCCCAGCGCCTCGCCCATGCGCACGGCGCCGCCGGGCGCCCAGCCGGGGTTGAAGCGCAGCGTGCCGTGCGGCCACAGCAGCACCACGGTGGAGCCCAGCAGAAAGCGCCCCATCTCGGCGCCCTGGGCCAGCTCGATGGCCTGGCCGGCATAGTCCCAGCGCCGCGGCTGCGCCGGCCGCGGCGGGTTGACCACGCCGTGCCACACGGTGGCCATGCTGCCGACGATGGTCGCGCCCACCAGCACCAGCACCAGGGGGCCGCGCGCGGTGTCGAACCAGCACACCACGCGCTCGTTGCGCGCGAACAGGCCCGGCACGCCGCGCGCGGTGGCGGGGTTGACCGAAAACAGCGCGCCCGGCACGTGCACCATGCGCTGCAGGCGGCCGGCGCAGGGCATGTGGATGCGGTGGTAGTCCCTGGGGCTCAGGTACAGCGTGGCGAACTGGCCGTGGTCGAACGCCGCCGCCTCGCGCGCGTCGCACGCCAGCAGCGCGCGCGTGCTGTAGGCGTGGCCCTTGGCCTGGAAGATCTGGTCACGCTGGATGGCGCCGAACTGGCTGATGGCACCGTCGACCGGGCACACGTAGTCGGCGTGCGCCAGCGGGCGCGCACCGGTGCGCAGCGCGCGCGTGAAGAAGTCGTTGAAGCTGGCGTAGCCGGCGATGTCGGGGTCGGCCGCCTCGCTCATGTCCACGCCGTAGCGCGCCACGAAGCGGCGAATGGCCGCCTGCGTCAAACCGCCCAGCCGCGCACTGGCAAAGGCGCCGGCCAGGCGCGTCAGGGCCTGCTTGGGCAGGGCGTATTGGGCCGCCACGGCCCAGCGCTCGGGCAGCGGCACTTATTCGGGCCGGCCGATGGCCAGCTGGATGTCGCCCACGCCGTCGATGTGCCCGGCCAGCACGTCGCCCGGCTGCACGGCGCCCACGCCCTCGGGCGTGCCGGTGTAGATCAGGTCGCCCGGGCGCAGGTGGTAGTACTGCGACAGGTTGGCGATGACCTCGGGCACGCTCCAGATCAGGTCGGCCAGGTCGCCCTGCTGGCGCGTCTGGCCGTTGACGGCCAGCTCGATGCGCCCGCGGGTCAGCGCGCCGGTCTGGCTGGCGGGCACCAGCTCGCCGATCACGGCGGCGTTCTCGAAGTCCTTGCCGAAACTCCACGGGCGCCCCGTCTTCTTGGCCTCGCCCTGCAGGTCGCGCCGCGTCATATCCAGCCCGCAGGCATAGCCCCACACGCAGGCCTGGCCCTGCTCGGGGTCGACGCGAAACGCGGGCTGGCCGATGGCCACCACCAGCTCCATCTCGTGGTGGTAGTCGCGCGTGCCGGGCGGATAGGGCACGGTGGCGCCGCTGGCCACCAGATGCGCCGGCGCCTTGTTGAAGAAGAACGGCGGCTCGCGCTCGGGGTTGCCGCCCATCTCGCGGGCGTGCGCGGCGTAGTTGCGGCCAACGCAAAAAATGCGGCCGACGGCGTAGCGCTGGCGGCTGCCCTGCACGGCCACGCTGGCCTGCGCCGGAGGGGCAAAGACATAGTCGCTCATGATCGATCCCTTTCGCAGAAGTCGCCAGTTTAGGGCGAGCCGGCTGGCACAATGGCCGGCCCATGACCACGCTGCCGCTGCTGGACATCCGCGAGCTCGTCAAGAGCTACGGCGGCACGCGCGTGGTCGATGGCGTGTCCCTCAGCATCGCGCCGGGCGAATGCCTGGGCGTGATCGGCCCCAACGGCGCCGGCAAGACCACCACCATCCGCCTGGCGCTGGGCCTGACCGCGCCCGAGGCGGGGCAGATCCACTACTTCGCGCGCGCCGACGGCTCGTCCCTGGCCATGCCGCGCGACGCGCTGGCCATCAAGCAGCGGCTGGGCGTGGTGTCGCAGTTCGACTCGCTGGACCCGGACTTCGACTGCGCCGAAAACCTGTTCGTGTTCGGCCGCTACTTCGGTCTGGGCCGCGCTGAGCTGGCCGAGCGCGTGCCCCAGCTGCTGGCCTTTGCCGCGCTGTCGCACAAGGCCAGGGCAAGGCCGAGCGAGCTGTCGGGCGGCATGCGCCGGCGCCTGTCGCTGGCGCGCGCCCTCATCAACAACCCCGACCTGCTGCTGCTGGACGAACCCACCACCGGGCTGGACCCGCAGGCGCGCCACCTGATGTGGGAGCGCCTGCAGATGCTGCTGGCGCAGGGCAAGTCCATCCTGCTGACGACGCACTTCATGGACGAGGCCGAGCGCCTGTGCCACCGCCTGCTGGTGATCGACCACGGCCGCAAGATCGCCGAGGGCGCGCCGCGCGCGCTGATTGCCGAGCACCTGGAGCCCGAGGTGGTCGAGGTGTACGGCAACGGCGCCGTGCAGCTGGCCGCATCGCCGCTGGCCGCGCACGCCGAGCGGGTGGAAACCAGCGGCGAGACGGTGTTCTTCTACACCCGCCAGGCGCGTGCCCTGCTGCAGGCGCTGGAGGGCCACCCCGGTCTGCGCACGCTGCACCGGCCGGCCAATCTGGAAGACCTGTTTCTCAAGCTGACGGGCCGACAAATACGAGACGACGGCTGACATGAACGACCTTTCTCTCTGGGCCCCGCCGCGCCCCTCGCTGCGCTGGTGGCCGGTGTTCGCGCGCAACTGGCTGGTGTGGCGCAAGCTGGCCATTCCCAGCCTGCTGGCCAACATCGGCGAGCCGCTGATCTGGCTGGTGGCCTTCGGCTACGGCCTGGGCAGCATGATCGGGCAGGTCACCACGCACGGCCAGCAGGTGCCCTACATCCTGTACCTGGCCAGCGGCTCGGTGTGCATGAGCGCCATGAACGCGGCCAGCTTCGAGGCGCTGTATTCGGCCTTCTCGCGCATGCACGTGCAACGCACCTGGGACGGCATCCTCAACACCCCCGTGCAGTTGGACGACGTGGTGCTGGCCGAGATGCTGTGGGCCGGCTTCAAGGCGCTGTTCTCGGTCACCATCATCATGGGCGTGATCTGGGCGCTGGACATCAGCCGCACGCCGCGCATGTGGCTGGCGGTGCCCATCCTGCTGGGCGCGGGCATCACCTTCGCCAGCATGGCGCTGGTGTTCAACGCCAAGGCGCCGGGCTACGACTTCTTCACCTACTACTTCACGCTGGTGCTCTCGCCCATGATGTTTTTGTCGGGCGTGTTCTTCCCGCGCGAGCAGCTGCCCGAGGCTGCGCGCCTGGTGACCGACTGGCTGCCGCTCACGGCCGCGGTCGAGTTGGCGCGCCCGCTGTTCCTCGGCCAGTGGCCGCAGCAGCCGGGGCGCTGGGCGGCGGTGCTGGCGACGTATGCGGTACTGGGGCTGTGGGTGGCGCTGGCCTTCACGCGGCAGCGGTTCCGGCGCTGACGCTCGCGATCAGCCCGGCCTGGCCCTGGTGCTGACGGGCAGCGCCACCATGACGGGCTGGCCCGGGGTCGTGCAGCCGACGTCGCAGCAGCGACCCGGCTGGCGGTTTTTGGTGATGGCGCGCTGCTCGTCGTGCAGCACACCGCGCTCCAGCAGGCGCTCCACCAGCTCCACCTTCGAGCCCACGGGATAGTTGCGCCAGATCTCCTGCTTCATCGCCGCCGGCGAGCCGCCGCCGTGCAGGCTGATGACCGAATACCAGCCGCCCTGGTAGGAGGCGGTCAAATCCTCGATGAAGCGCGCCGTCTGGATGCGTTTGTCGTAGGGAATGTCGGCGTTGGCCTGCAGCACCTCCGACAGCCTGGCCGCCGTGGCCGGGTTGTGGTCCTCGTCCGGGCCGGGCAGCGCGACGATCAGGCCGCCCGAAACCTCGTGCGCGATGCGGTGCATGTCGTAGATCTGCGTGGCCAGCAGCAGCTTGCCGATGTTGGCGAACACCGGATCGGGCATGAAGGAGCCGCTGTGCTCGTCCCGCGTGGCGTAGACGCTGGCGGCCACGCCGCAGGCGTAGAAGCCCTCCGTGATCTTGATCAGCTCGACCATCGGGTCGCGCAGGTTGGCCTTTTGCGCGGGGTCGAGGCCGTTGGCCTCGCACATCAGGGCACCCGCGCCGATCAGCAGGTCGCCGAAGCCCGCCCGCGCGGCGATGCAGCTGTGGCGGTGGTGCGTGGCGTAGCTGTAGGTCAGCACCTGGCTGTGCTCCCACTCGCCGGCGTAGAACACCCGCTCCCAGGGCACGAAGACGCGGTCGAACAGGACCACGGCGGTGGACTGGCCGTACTTGCGCGAGAACAGCGCGTCGCCGTGCTCCAGCTTCTCGCCGGGCCGGCCGGCCGGCCGGGCAATGATGGTGATGCCGGGCGCATCGACCGGCACCGCGCAGCACACGGCGAAGGCCTCGTCCTCGCGCCCCATGTTGCGGCTGGGCATGACCAGCAGCTCGTGCATGTAGGGGCCGCCCGTGACGATGGCCTTGGTGCCGCTGATGACGATGCCCTTGGCATTTTTCTCGACCACGTGCACGTAGGTGTCGGGCTTGGCTTGCTGGTGCGGCTTCTTGCTGCGGTCGCCCTTGGCGTCGGTCATCGCCACGCCGAGCGACAGGTCGCGCTCCTGCACGTCGGCCAGGTAGGCGGCGAAGCGCGCACGGTGCTCGGTGCTGCCGCGCGCGTCGTCGATGTGCGCGACGGCCTGGTGGATGCCGTTGAGCGCGTCGTGGGCCAGGTAGCGCTGGGCGCAGCCAGTCTCCTGGCACAGCACGCGCACGGCTTCGAGTTTGTTCAGCAGGTCGCCGGCCGATTCGTTGACGTGCAGCATGCGGGCGACCACCCGGTTGCGGCTGTGCTGCGTGGCCAGGGCGATCGGCTCCAGTTCCGGCCGCAGGGCGTAGTCGTAGGTGAAGGCCAAGGCGTTGACGCCCGGCCGCAAGGACGGCTCGTCGGCCACGCTGCCCACTTCACGGCCGTCGACGAAGACCCTGGGCTTGTACCGGCGCAGGGACTCGCGGTACGCCTCGCCCGACATCAGCTTGACTTTGCTGGCCGGCGCGGCTTGGCTGGATGCACTCATCGCGGTCTCCGTTGAACGACAGATGTTTAATTTGAACTATGTTCAATTAATTTGTCAATGTTTATACTGACGCCCATGAGCACCCCACCTGCACCCGCCCGCCCCGCGTCCGCCAAACGTGCCGCGAAAGCGGGCAACCCGCGCCAGCTGCGGCAGCAGGCGCTGGCCGACGTGCGGCGCGAACGGGTGCTGGACGCCGCCCGGGCGGCATTCTTCGAGCTGGGGATGGAGAAAACCAGTATTCGCGAGATCGCACACCGGGCCGGCTACACGCCGGGCGCGATCTACAGCTACTTCGCCAGCAAAGAGGCGCTGTACGGCGCCCTGCTCGGCGAATCGCTGGCGCGCCTGAACGAGCGCGTGCAGCAGGCGCTGGAGCCGAGCGCCGCGGGGCCGGCACGCGTGCGGGCGGCGGCAACCGCGTTCTTCGACTTCTATCGCGAGAACCCGCGCGACCTGGACCTCGGCTTCTACCTGTTCCAGGGCATGCAGCCGCGGGGCCTCACGCCCGAACTGAACGAAACGCTCAACACGCGCCTGCGCCAGGCCTTGCAACCGACGCAAGACGCCTTGCAGAGCCTCGGCATGCCGGCGCCACAGGCGCTGCAAGAACTCACGGCGCTGTTTGCGCACACCGTGGGCCTGCTGGTGCTCAGCCATACGGGGCGCATCCGCATGTTCCGGCAGGCGTCCCAGGACCTGTTCGACAAATACCTGGAGCAACTGATCCGGCGGGCCGGCACGGCCTCGGGTTGACATCCGCCCCAGGTTCTTGGGCGCGGCACGTTGGCGTGCCAACGGCGCCGTGGGCTCATAAAATTCCCGCCAGCCCATGACCGCCCACCTGAGCCCGGAGCACATCGCCCTGATCGACTCGGGCGTGTCGGCGATCGTCGCCTCGCGCGACGCGCGGTTGCGGCCCAGCGTGATGCGCGCCGTGGGCACCCACATCAGCGCGGACGGCGCGCAAATCACGGTCTACCTGCGGCCCAGCCAGGCGCGCGCGCTGCTGGACGACCTGACGGCCGGCGGCCCGATCGCGGTGGTGTTCAGCGACCCGCCGTCCAACCGCACGGTGCAGGTCAAGGCCGGCCGGGCCAACATCCGCCCGGCCCTGCCCGACGACCAGCCGGTGTTGCGCCGCTACCTGACGGCCATGCAGCACTGCGTGGGCCAGGTGGGCTATGGCCCGGACTATGTGGCGGCCATCCTGTCGGCACCGCTGCACGATCTGGTGGCGGTGCGATTCGGCCCCGAAGCCGCCTTCGACCAAACGCCGGGGCCGCGCGCGGGCCGGTCGCTGCAACCGGGTCACGCACCATGAGCGCTGCCGCGGCCCCCCGATTGCGCTCCATCCGGGCTTGCCTGGAAGGCGCGATCCCGTCCCAGGTGGCCACCTGCGCGCCGGACGGCACGCCCAACGTGGCCTACCTCTCGCAAGTGGTCTACGTGGACGACGAGCACGTGGCCCTGTCGTTTCAGTTCTTCAACAAGACGCGCCAAAACATCCTGGCCAACCCCTGCGCCACGGCACTGGTCAACGACCCCGTCACCGCGCACTACTTTCGCCTGCACCTGCGCTATCTGCGCACCGAGACCGCCGGGCCGCTGTTCGAGCGCATGCGCGCGCAGCTGGCCGGCATCGCCTCGCACGACGGCCTGGCCGACGTGTTCGCGCTCAAGGGTTCGGACATCTACGCCGTCGAGCACATCGAGGCGCTGCCCGGCGAGCCCCTGCCGCCCGCCCCGCCACGCGCCGACCTGCTGGGCGGCCTGCGCCTGTGCAGCCAGCGCCTGGCGCGCTGCAACGCGCTGGACGAGCTGTTGCAGACCCTGCTGGCATGCCTGCACGAGCAGCTGGGCATCGAGCACGCCCTGGTGCTGATGCTGGACGCGCCCGCCGGCGCGCTCTACACCGTGGCCAGCCAGGGCTACGCGCGCTCGGGCGTGGGCTCGGAGGTGCGCCTGGGCCAGGGCGTGATCGGCATGGCCGCGCGCGAGGCCACGCCGGTGCGCATCAGCCACATGACGCACGCCGCGCTGTACAGCCACACGCTGCGCGACAGCCTGGCCGGCGGCGACACGGCGACGGGCCCCGAGATCCCCTACCCCGGCCTGACCGAGCCGCACAGCCAGCTGGCGGTGCCGCTGATCAGCGGCGGGCGCACGCTGGGCGTGCTGTTTGTCGAAAGCCCGCTGGACCTGCAGTTTCGTTACCCCGAGGAGGACGCCCTGGTGGCCCTGGCCGGCCAGCTGGCGGCGGCCATCGAACGGCTGCAATGCCCCGACGACAGCGCCGAGCCGGCCCCCACGGGCGCCATGGCCGCCTACCCCCAGGGCGCGCCGGTGCGCGTGCGCCACTTCGCCGCCAACGACAGCGTGTTCGTCAACGACGCCTACCTGATCAAGGGTGTGGCCGGCGCCATCTTGTGCCGGCTGCTGCGCGAGCATGCCCGCACCGGCCGCCAGGAATTCAGCAATCGAGAGTTGCGCCTGGACCGCAGCCTGGGCCTGCCCGAGGTGGCCGACAACCTGGAGGCGCGCCTGCTGCTGCTGCAGCGCCGCCTGCAGGAAAGCCGCACCGGCATCCGACTGGAAAAGGCCGGCCGCGGCCGCATCCGTCTGTGTCTGGAGGCGCCGGTTCAGCTGGAAGAAGGCTTGGTGTAGGGCCCGTCAGGCATGGCCCAGGGTCAAGTCCTGCGTCAGGCGGCGCCATTGATCGGCCGACAGGTGCGGGCGCACCAGCGTGAGTACCGCGTCGAACACCGGCGCCGGCGCCTGTGCGCGCAGGCCGGACAGCACCAGGGCACGCTCGGCGGGCGCCAGGTGGGGCAGCATCCAGCGCATGCACAGCATGGCTTCCGCGGGTTCGAGGCTGGCGTGGATCGCACCCTCGATGGCGGCGATCTCCTCGTCGCGATGGTGCGCCCACAGCACGGCGTTGTGCGCGGTTTCCTCCTGGTGCATGTGCTCGAAGTTGTGCGCCACGAACAGCGCCAGCTGCTGGTAGAGCACCCGCGCCACGCGCCCGCGCGCCGGCCGCGGGCAACTCGCCAGCGCCTGCACGACGGCGCCCAGCGCGTCGATGGCCTGCCCGTGACCCACGTGCTCGGCGGCAATGGCCTGGCTGCTGCCCGCCACATGGCGTTCCAGCGCCGGGTGGATGAACTGGTTCTCGTGCGTCAGGTGCGAGCGGCAGAACGCCAGCAGCTCCCCGACGCGCCCGGCCGCCTGCGCCAGCGCGGCCTCGTCGTCCACGTCGAGCTGGCCGACCACGAGCAGCGTGTCGACCATGTAGGCGCGCAAGGCCTTGTGGATGAGAACGTAAATGTCGTAGCGCGGCGCGGTGGCCTCGGCCTGGGCCAGCGCCGTGATTTCCTCTGAACTGAAGTGCATGAAGGGTTCCTTGGTGGTTCGGGACAAGGCATTTGCCCCGACCCGAGACTGTAGGAACGGCACGCCCGGCGCGCTGCTAAAAATCGCTTAGGGCAACCCTCAAAATTTCTTAAGGCGAGCGCATGGGGCTCACGCCGCCCGGCGCATCAGGTGCGCCGCCTTCTCGGCCAGCATCACCACCGGCGCGTTGGTGTTGCCCCCCGGCACGCTGGGCATGACGGAGGCGTCCACCACGCGCAGGCCGGGCACGCCGCGCACGCGCAGCCGGTCGTCCACCACGTCCAGGGGGCCACGGCCCATGCGGCAGCTGCCCACGGGGTGGTAGATGGTGTCGGCGTGCTGGCGGATGAAGGCCTCGATCTCGGCGTCGCTGCGCACGTCGGCCGATTGTTCACGTCCGCCGTGGCGCGCCAGCGACGCCTGGCGCAGGATTTCGCGCATCTGCTTGAAACCCTTGACCATGCGCCGCACGTCGTCGCCCTCCTGCAGGAAGGCCGGATCGATCAGCGGCGCGGCCAGCGGGTCCTTGCCGGCCAGCCGGATGCTGCCGCGGCTCTTGGGCCGCAGCACGCACACGTGGCACGAAAAGCCGTGGCCGAACACCGTGGCGCGGCCGTGGTCGACCAGCTTGCCGACGATGAAGTGCAGCTGCAAATCAGGCACGGGCTCGGCCGCATCGCTCTTGATGAAGCCGCCCGCCTCGGCGAAGTTGGTGGTCAGCGGCCCGCGCCGCTCGCGCCGCCAGCGCCGGATGTCGCCCACGGTGCGCCAGGCGCCGGCCAGCGACAGGCCGAACAGATCGTGCGCGCCCGGCACGTCCCACACCTGCACCACGTCGGGGTGGTCGTGCAGGTGCGCGCCCACGCCGGGCAAGTCCAGCGCCACGGCGATGCGGTGCTGGCGCAGGTGCTCGGCCGGGCCGATGCCCGAGAGCATCAAGAGCTGCGGCGACTGGATGGCGCCGGCGCTGAGGATCACCTCGCGCTCGGCGCGCAGCGTCTTTTCCTGCCCGTCCTGCACATAGGCCACGCCCACGGCGCGGCCCTGCTCCAGCAGCACGCGCGTGACGCGCACGCCGGTCAGCACGTGCAGGTTGGGCCGCCCCCGGTTGGGCGTGAGATAGCCCTTGGCCACCGAGCAGCGCTCGCCCGCCTTATGCGTCACCTGGTACAGGCCCACGCCCTCCTGCGTGGCGCCGTTGAAGTCCAGGTTGTGCACCTGCCCGGCCTGCACGCCGGCCTCGACGAAGGCCTGCGCGAAGGGGTTGGGGTCGCACAGGTCCATCACGTTGAGCGGCCCGCCCGTGCCGTGCCAGGGGTCGGCACCGCGCTCGTTGTTCTCGGCGCGCTTGAAGAAGGGCAGCACCTCGTCCCAGCACCAGCCGATGTTGCCCTCGGCCGCCCAGCCGTCGTAGTCGCGCGGCACGCCGCGCATGTAGATCATGGCGTTGACCGAGCTGGAGCCGCCCAGCACCTTGCCGCGCGGCTGATAGCCCCGGCGGCCGTTCAGCCCCGACTGCGGCACGGTCTGGAAGGCCCAGTTGGCGCGACCCAGCTTGGCCAGCAGCGCCAGGCCAGCCGGGCAGTGGATCAGCACGCTCTGGTCGGGTGGGCCGGCCTCCAGCAGCGTGACCTGCACGTCCGGGTCTTCCGACAGGCGCGCGGCCAGCACGCAGCCGGCCGAGCCGGCGCCGACGATCACGTAGTCCATGGGGCTGGGTCTCCTTGCCGTGGCCGGCATTGTGCATGGCCGGCCCGCTAACATGGGTGGTTTTGCGACTCAGCTTCTACTGGAGAACCCTATGAACATCAGCACCGTCGGCATCGTGGGCGCAGGCACCATGGGCAATGGCATCGCGCAGGCCTGCGCCGTCTCGGGCATCCGGGTCGTCATGGTCGACATCGCCCAGGCAGCGGTCGACAAGGGCCTGGTCACCGTGGGCAAGAGCCTCGATCGCCTGCTGCAAAAGGACAAGATCAGCGAGCAGGAGAAGGCCGCCGCGCTGGGCCGCATCCAGGGCTCGACGAACTACGACGAGCTGAAGGCGGCGCAGCTGGTGATCGAGGCCGCCACCGAGAACCACGCGCTCAAGAACAAGATCCTGGCCCAGCTGGACGGCCTGCTGGCGCCCGAGGTCATCATCGCCACCAACACCTCGTCGATCTCGATCACGCAGCTGGCGGCCGTCACCCAGCGCCCCGACCGCTTCGTCGGCATGCACTTCTTCAACCCCGTGCCCATGATGGCGCTGGTGGAGATCATCCGCGGCCTGCAGACCAGCGACGCCACGCACGACGCCGTCAAGGACCTGGCCGTGCGCCTGGGCAAGTCGCCCATCACGGTGAAGAATTCGCCCGGCTTCGTGGTCAACCGCATCCTGGTGCCGATGATCAACGAAGCCTTCTTCGTGCTGGCCGAAGGCGTGGCCACGCCCGAGGACATCGATGCCGGCATGCGCCTGGGCTGCAACCACCCCATCGGCCCGCTGGCGTTGGCCGACATGATCGGCCTGGACGTGTGCCTGGCCGTGATGGAGGTGTACCTGGAGCAGTTCGGCGACAGCAAGTACCGCCCCTGCCCCCTGCTGCGCGAATACGTGGCCGCCGGCCACCTCGGCCGCAAGACCGGGCGCGGGGTGTACCACTATTGAGAGCAGCCGGCGCTCCTCCGTCCTGCCATTCATGCACTTGGCTGCAGGACACCCGCGCCTTGTGAACCTGCGCCATGCCGGCAAAAGCCGGAATCCACGGGCGCGCATGGCCATGCCAGCTCAGGGGTTCAGCAACGCGTAGCGGCCCGGCCCGGTCACGGCCAGCAGCAGGCCGCCCATCATGCTGATGTTCTTGTAGAAATTGAGCAGATTCGCGTGGCGCTCGGCTCCTTGCTGCGTCCAGTAACGGTGGCCGATCAGCGCCGTCGCCAGCGTGAACAGGCACAGCAGCAGGGCCAGCGGGCGCGTGAAAACGCCCAGCACCAAGGCAATGCCGACGCCAAACTCCATCACGATGGCCACCACCGTGGACAAAGCCGGGGCCGGCGCGCCGACCGAGGCCATGTATTGGGCCGTGCCGGCGAAGTTGGTCAGCTTCTCCCAGCCGGTGATCAGAAACAGCGACATCAGGAGAATGCGCGCCAGCAGAATCACAAGGTCTGCATTCGCGGCAAGAACGCTGGTCATCAAAGCCTCGCTTTCAGCAGCCTGTCGCCCTGGGGTGCTGCGTCGGAGCTTCACTCTACGCCGACCGGGGATTGCGCGCTCTGGTCCACGCGACGCGGCGCCAAGCGCGGCATTCGACGCGAGAATCGACATCGAGTCGAAAATCGCGGAACACCCCTTCCCTTTCCATCGTGACCCCAACACCCGACCGCCCCGCCATCGTCCTGTTCGCCCACGGCTCGCGCGACCCGCAGTGGGCAGAGCCCATGCAGGCGCTGCAGGCGGCGGTGCAGCGCCACGCCGGCCCCTCGGGCACGGTGCGCATCGCCTATCTGGAACGCATGGCGCCCACCCTGGCCGAGGTGCTGCACGAGCTGGCCGGCAGCGGGCACGGGCGCATCGACCTGGTGCCCGTCTTCTGGGCCGCGGGCGGGCACGTGTTGCAGGATTTGCCGGCGCTGATCGACAGCGCGCGCCGCCAGTACCCGGGCCTCGCGGTGCAGGTGCGGCCCACGCTGTCGGGCTGGCCGGGCGTCATGGACTGGCTGGCCGAGCAAATCGTGCGCGCGCCCCGCGCCTGAGCTTCGAGGCGCCGCTGGCGCCTACAGCCGCACCTCGCCGCGGATCACCGCCATGCAGTCGCCGCCCACCCACACGGCGCCGGCCGCATCGCGCTCGACGTGCACGCGCCCGGCGCGGCCCAGCACCGTGCCTTGCGCGGCGAGGTAGCGCGCGGGCAGCTCGCCGGCTTCGATCAGCCACTGCGCCAGGCTGGCGTTGAGGCTGCCGGTGACCGGGTCTTCGGGCACGCCGATGGGGGCGGCAAAGGCGCGCACTTCGATCAGCGGCGCCTCGGCGGCGGCACCGAAGGCGCGCGCCTCGCGGCTCGAACGCGCTATCAATGAAGTAGCCGCTGGCGCTTGATGCATGCCGGCTACACCCACTTTTTGCCCCAAAGTGGCGAGTCGGGCGTGGTCGGGCTCCAGCGCCAGCACGGTGTCGGCGCTGTCCAGCCACAGCGTGAGCCAGCGCGGGCCGTTGTCCAGCCATTGGGCGCGCCGCAGCTGGGCGGGATGCAGACCCAGGGCGGGCAGCACGGCGGCCAGCAGGTCGGGTGCCACGTCTTCGCGGCGGCTGGGCGGCGCGGCAAAGGCCAGGCGCTCGCCGCTGCGCCGCAGCTCGACCAAGCCCTGCGCGCACTGCTGCACGATGCGCTCCTGCGCCTTGGGCTGCCCTCCCGCCGCCAGCCATGCAAAGCACGAACCCAGCGTGGGGTGGCCGGCAAAGGGCAGCTCGCCACCGGGGGTGAAGATGCGCAAGCGGTAGTCGGCCGCCGCCTCGGTGGGCGGCAGCACGAAGGTGGTCTCGGACAGGTTGGTCCAGCGCGCAAAGCGCTGCATGGCCGCGGCGTCCAGGCCGCTGCCGTCCAGCACCACGGCCACCGGGTTGCCCCAGCCGCCCTGGGCCGTGAAAACGTCGATCTGGGCGAAGGGGCGGGCCTGGGTCATGATGAAAAAACTATTGTTTTGATAGCTGTTGGCGCTTGATGGACGGGCGTCAGAACCCCATTTGACTCATGAAACCGCCTGCCGCACCACGCCGGCCAGCATCGCCATGCCGCGCTCGATCTGCTCGGGCGTGGCGGTGACGAAGGACAGGCGCAGCGTGCGCGCATCGGGCTGCTCGGCGTAAAACGGCGCGCCGGGCACGAAGGCCATGCCGGCATCGACGGCGGCGGGCAGCAGCGCCTGCGCGTTCAGGCCCGCGGGCAGCGTGACCCACACGAACATGCCGCCCACCGGCTGCGTCCACTGCACGCCGAGCCCCGCCATGTGGCGCGCCAGCGCGGCCAGCATGGCGTCGCGCTGGGCGTGATAGCGCGCGCGGATGGTGGGCACGTGGCGGTCGAGAAAGCCGTCCTTGATGACCTCGGCCACCACGCGCTGGTTGAAGCCGGGCGTGTGCAGGTCGGCCGCCTGCTTGGCCTGCAGCAGCTTGGGGTAGAGCGCGGGCGGCGCCACGACGTAGCCCAGGCGCAGGCCGGGCGCGAGGATCTTGCTGAACGAGCCCAGGTAGATCACGCCTTCGGGCCAGCGCGCCAGCAGCGGCGCGGGCGGCGGGGCGTCGAACCACAGCTCGCCGTAGGGGTTGTCCTCGACGATGGGCAGGCCCTGCTCGCGGCACAGCGCCACGATGGCCTCGCGCCGCGCCGCGTCCTGCGTGCGGCCGGTGGGGTTCTGGAAGTTGGGCAGCAGGTAGACGAAGCGCGGGCGCTCGCCTTTTTGTAGTACGTCACGCAAGCCCTGCACCGACACGCCGCCCTCGTCGCTGGGCACGCTGGCAAAGCGCGGCTGCATGGGCGTGAAGGCCTGCAGCGCGCCCAGGTAGGTGGGCGTCTCCACCAGCACGCGGCTGCCGGCGTCGATCAGCACCTTGGCCACCAGGTCCAGCCCCTGTTGGCTGCCGGTGGTGATCAGCACCTGCTCGGGCGACACGCGCGCGCCCTGCTTGCCCAGCTCGGCGGCCACCCACTGGCGCAGCTCGGGCAGGCCTTCGCTGGACGCGTATTGCAGCGAGGGCTTGGCCACCGGGCTGCCTTCGGCCAGCACCGCCGCGCAGGCCTCGCGCATGGCGGCGACGGGAAAGGTCTCGGGCGAAGGCAGGCCGCCGGCAAAGTTGAGGATGCCGGGGCGCTCGGTCACCTTGAGGATTTCGCGGATGGCCGAGGGGTTCATGGCCTGCGCACGCTCGGCCAGATGCCAGAGCCCGGGCTGCGGCCGGTCGTTGGGGTTCATGATGGATCTCCTTGAACAATGGAAGAAGCCGGTGCGGCGGGCCGCGAAATGCGCCGGCCCAGCACCACGGTGGCCACCACCGCCAGCGCAAAGCCGATCGAGCCCCAGTCCAGCCGCTCGCCCAGCAGCGGCAGGGCAAACAGCATGGACAAAAACGGTTGCAGCAGCTGCACCTGGCTCACGCGCAGCGCGCCGCCCCAGTCCAGCCCGCGAAACCAGGCAAAAAAGCCGGCCCACATCGACACGCAGCCGACGTAGGCAAAGCCCAGCCAGGCGCTGGCGCGCACCGGGTGCGCGGCCGTGTCGGGCCACAGCCAAAGCGTGGCCGGCAGGCTGAACGGCAAGGTCATCAGGCACATCCAGCAGATCACGCGCTCGGCGCCCAGCTCGGGCGTGACCTGGGCGCCATAGACATAGCCGACCGAGGCGGCGACCACGGCGCCCAGCAGCAGCCAGTCGGCCCGCGCCAGGCCGAAGCCGCCGGCCTGGTCAGCGCGCAGCCAGGCAAACACCACCACCAGCGCGCTGCCGGCCACGGCGCAGGCCCAAAAGCCCAGCCGCGCGCGCTGCCCCAAAATCAGCGCCGCCGCAACCGCCGTCACCAGCGGCAGCAGCGCGGTGACCACGGCGGCGTGCGTGGCGGTCACGCTGCGCAGCGCCAGCGCCAGCAGCAGCGGGTAGCCGATGACGTTGCCGGCCACCGCCCCCAGCAGCGGCCCCCAGTGGCGCCGCCGCGGCCAGGGCGAGCGCGTGGCGAGCAAAAACGCCAGCGACAGCAGGCCCGCCGTGGCGGCCCGCCCCACGGTGATGAACAGCGGCGCCAGCTGCGGGTCTTGGGCGCTGCCGGTGGCCAGGCGCGTGGCCGGCAGCGTGATGGCGAACAGGGTGACGCCCAGCACGCCCAGCCAGAAGCCCAGCAGCTGGCGCCGCTCGGGGGTCATGGCGCTCACGATGTCGCCCCAGCCGCCAGCGCCGACCACGCCATCCACGCCGCCGTCGCCACCAGCGCCAGCGCCATCGCGCGGTTGAACCACAGCAGGCGCCGGCCCTGCGCCAGCCAGCCGCGCAGCAGCGAGCCCACCAGCGCATAGGTGAAGTTGCTGGCCAGGCCGAACACCACCATCAGCAGCCCCGTCCAGCCCAGGCGCGCCAGCCAGTCGGGGTGGCCCAGCACCCAGCCGGCCAGCACCGTCAACGCCAGCAGCCAGACCTTGACGTTGAGAAACTGCAGGCCCACGCCCTCGACGAAGCTCACGTCCAGCTGGCGCGCATCGGCCTGCCCCAGCGTGCCACTGCGCGCCAGGCGCGCGGCCAGCCACAGCATGTAGGCCACGCCCACGACCAGGATGCCCCAGCGCAGCCAGGGCAGCGCCAGCACCAGCGCGCCCAGGCCCGCGCCGCACAGCAGCAGCAGCACGATCCAGCCGGCCGGCACCGCACAGATGAAGTGCAGCGTGCCGCGCAGGCCCCGGTTGGCCGCCAGCGCCGTGGCCAGCGTGGTGTTGGGGCCGGGCGTGAAGGTGGCAGCGGCAAACAGCAGCAGCAGGGCAGAGAACTCGGCAGCAGACATGACGGCACTGTAGCGGCTGGCACGCCGAGCGCCGGCCGAGCACGCTGATGCGCATCAACTTCGCCGGCACGCAGGAGGCGGCGTTCTGGCGGGTGTTCGAGCGCGCGCGGGATGGGGTTTTTAAATGAAATAGACCGACATCGCCCGTCCATCAAGCGCGAGCAGCTATCAATTTCGATAGCAATCGAATGCTCAGAACGCCGCCATCCCCGTAATGGCCCGCCCGATGATCAGCGCATGGATGTCATGCGTGCCCTCGTAGGTGTTCACGACCTCCAGGTTCACCAGGTGGCGCGCCACGCCGAACTCGTCGCTGATGCCGTTGCCGCCCATCATGTCGCGCGCCAGGCGGGCAATGTCCAGGCTCTTGCCGCAGCTGTTGCGCTTGATGATGGAAGTCAGCTCCACCGCCGGGCTGCCTTCGTCCTTCATCCGGCCCAGGCGCAGGCAGGCTTGCAGGCCCAGGCTGATTTCGGTCAGCATGTCGGCCAGCTTCTTCTGGATCAGCTGGTTGGCCGCCAGCGGCTTGCCGAACTGCTTGCGGTCGATGACGTACTGGCGAGCGCGGGCGTAGCAGTCTTCGGCGGCGCCCAGGGCGCCCCAGGCGATGCCGAAGCGCGCCGAGTTGAGGCAGGTGAAGGGGCCTTTCAAGCCGCGCACTTCGGGGAAGGCGTTTTCTTCGGGGCAGAAGACTTCGTCCATGACGATTTCGCCGGTGATGCTGGCGCGCAGACCGACCTTGCCGTGGATGGCGGGGGCGCTGAGGCCCTTGGCGCCCTTGTCCAGCACGAAGCCGCGGATGGCGCCTTCGTCGTCCTTGGCCCAGACGACGAAGACGTCGGCAATGGGGCTGTTGGAGATCCACATCTTGCTGCCGGAGAGCGAATAGCCGCCGGGCACCTTCTTGGCGCGGGTGATCATGCTGCCGGGGTCGGAGCCATGGTTGGGCTCGGTCAGGCCGAAGCAGCCGATCCATTCACCGGTGGCCAGCTTGGGCAGGTACTTTTGCTTGGTGGCTTCGTTGCCAAACTCATTGATGGGCACCATGACCAGGGAGGACTGCACGCTCATCATGGAGCGGTAGCCCGAGTCGACGCGCTCGACTTCGCGCGCGATCAGGCCGTAGCTGACGTAGCCCAGGCCGGCGCCGCCGAAGCGCTCGGGGATGGTGGGGCCGAGCAGACCGAGTTCGCCCATTTCGCGGAAGATGGCCGGGTCGGTTTTTTCGTGACGAAAGGCTTCTTGCACGCGCGGCAACAGCTTGTCCTGGCAATAGGCGGCAGCGGCCTCTTGCACGGCACGCTCGTCGGCGGTGAGTTGGTCATGCAGCGCAAACGGGTCTTGCCAGCTGAAGGGGGTCTTGGGTTTGGACATGGGGGCTCCTGGGGTGGAATCGATGGGTGGGACTGTGGAAGGGTTTCTAACAGCCGAACGCAGAGGACGCAAAGGAATCGCAAAGGGCGCAAAAAAGACAATGAAAAATACTTTGATTTTTATAGCTGCCAGCGCTTTCTACACAAAGGCTACAGCCGTATTTCATAAAATTTTTGTATTCTTCTGCGTCCTCTGCGTATTCTTTGCGTCCTCTGCGTTCGGCTGTTCGGGGTTTTGAGGTCGTCAGTCGGGAATGACCGCAGTCACTTCGATCTCCACCTTGGCACGCGCTTCCATCAGCGCCGCCACCTGCACGCAGGTCATGGCCGGAAAGTTCTTGCCCATCACGTCACGATACACGCCGCCCAGTTCCTTCAGGCGGCTGTTGTATTCCACGCGGTCGATCACGTACCAGGTCATGCGCACCATGTGCTCGGGGCCGGCGCCGGCTTCCTTCAGCACGGCGGCGACGTTGCGCAGTGCCTGGTGCACCTGCTCGATGAAGTCGTCGGTGTCGAACTGCTGCTGCGCGTTCCAGCCGATCTGGCCGCCGACGTAGACCTGCGTGCCGCGCGCGGCGATGCCGTTGGCGTAGCCCTTGGCGGGCGCCCAGCCGGGAGGTTGAAGGTGCCGGATGCTCATGTTTGCTGCCTCAGCTTGAAGCGCTGCAGCTTGCCCGTTTCGGTGCGCGGCAGCACGGTGACGAACTCGACCTCGCGCGGATACTTGTAGGGCGCGATGTGCTTCTTGACGTAGTCCTGCAGCGCCTCGGCCATGGCCTCGTTGGCGCTGTGGCCGCCGCGCAGCACGACGAAGGCCTTGATGATCATGCCGCGCACCTCGTCGGCCTTGCCGACCACGCCGCACTCGGCCACCGCGGGGTGCGTCAGCAGACAGTCCTCGACCTCGGGCGCGCCGACGTTGTAGCCGGCGGTGATGATCATGTCGTCGTCGCGCGCCTGGTAGTGAAAGTACCCGTCCTCGTCCTGCGTGAAGGCGTCGCCCGGGTGGTTCCAGCCCTTGGACACGTAGTGCGTCTGCCGCGCGTCGTCCATGTAGCGGCAGCCGGTGGGGCCGATCATGGCCAGGCGCCCCACGGTGCCGCGCGGCACCTCGTTGTCGTTCTCATCGACCACCTTGGCCTGGTAGCCGGGCACCACCTTGCCGATGCTGCCGGCGCGCACGTCGGCGCCGGCGGCCGAGATGTAGATGTGAAACACCTCGGTGCCGCCGATGCCATCCAGCATCTCGATACCGGTGGCTTCCTTCCAGAGCTGGCGCGTGGCGTCCGGCAGGGCCTCGCCGGCACTGACGCAGATGCGCAGGCTGGGAATGCCCAGCGCCTTGGCGTAGGGCGCCATCTGGCGGTAGAAGGTGGGCGCGGTGTAGCAGATGGTGATGCCGTTGTCGCGCATCTTGCGCACCATGGTCTCGGGGCTGAAGCGCACGTCGGGGTAGTACACCGAGGCGCCCGCCGCCATCGGAAACAGCAGCAAGCCGCCCAGCCCGAAGGTGAAGGCCAGCGGCGGCGAGCCGGTGACCACGTCGTCGGGCGTGGCCTGCAGCACCGAGCGCGGCCAGGCGTTGCAGGCCGCCAGCACGTCGCGGTGCGAGGTGATCACGGCCTTGGGCACGCCGGTGGTGCCACTGGTGAAGGCCAGCAGGGCCACGTCGTCGGCCGCGGTGGCGCAGCCGGCCCAGTCGGCCGCGCGACGGGCGGCGCGCGCTTCCATGCCGTCGGGCCGCTTGGCGTCACCAAACACCAGGATCGGCAGCAGCGCCTTGGCGTCCTGCGCGGCGGGCACCATCTCGGCCAGCAGCGCGACGTCGCAAATGGCCAGCGCCGGGCGCGCCTTGTCGATGACCTTGCCCAGCTCGACCGCGCGCAGCAGCGGCATGGTGGCGACGGCGATCAGCCCGGCCTTGACCACGCCCAACCAGGCCAGCGCCATGCCGATCGAATTGCCGCCGCGCAACAGCACGCGGTTGCCGGGCTCGAGCTTGAAGTCCTTGATCAGCATCTCGGCGATGCGATTGACCTGGGCATTCGCCTCGGCGTAGGTGTAGGTCTCGCCCGGCGAGCGCAGCATCAGGCGGTTGTCCCAGCCGTTGCGGTGCGCGGCGTCGAACAAATGGGTCGCCACGTTGGCCTGGTCGGGGATCCGCAGCTCGGGCAGGTCGTAGCGAAACTCGGGCCACTGCTCGCGCGGCGGCAGGCGGTCGCGCACGAAGGAATCGGTTTGGGCGGACGGTGTGCTCATGATTGGGCCTCCTGCAAGACAGCCTTGCCGATGATGAGTTGCTGCACTTCGGTGGCGCCCTCGTAGATGCGCAGCGCACGGATGTCGCGGTACAGCGACTCGATCTTGCTGCCCACCATCACGCCCAGGCCGCCGTGCATCTGCAGCGCCATGTCGATCACACGCTGGGCGTTTTCGGTGGCGCACATCTTGGCCATGGCAGCGGCGACGCTGCGCTCCTTGGCGCTGCCTTGCGCGGTGTCGCGCATCCATGCGGCGCGGTAGGTCAACAGCGCGCCGGCGTCGATCAGCGCGGCCATCTCGCCCAGCCTGGCCTGCGTCAACTGGAAGTCGGCCAGCGTCTGGTTGAACATGCGGCGGCGCTGCGCATGATGGATGGCCTCGGCCAGCGCGCGCCGCGCCATGCCCAGCGCGGCGCCGGCCACGCTGGCGCGAAAGATGTCCAGCGTCTGCATGGCCAGCTTGAAGCCGGCGTTCAGTTCACCCAGCATCTGGTCGGCCTGCACGCGGCAGCGCGTGAAGGTCAGCGTGGCCAGCGGGTGCGGCGCCATCACGGAGATGTGGGTCGAATCGTCCAGGCCTTCGCTGCCGCGGTCGACCACGAAGGCGCTGATGCCGCGGCTGCCGCCGTCGGGATCGGTCTTGGCGAACACGCAGTAGAAGTCGGCCATGCCGCCGTTGCTGATCCAGGTTTTCTGGCCATCGAGAAAAAACGAACCGTCCTTTTCCTGCATGGCGCAGTCGGGGCGCGCGGCGCTAGCTATCAATTTCATGGCTGCCACGTCCGAGCCCGCGTCCGGCTCGGACAGGGCGAAGGCGGCGATCTTGCGGCCGCTGGCCACGTCGGGCAGGTAGGCGCGGCGCACGGCGGTGCTGCCGCCCAGCGAAATCGCTCCGCTGCCCAGGCCCTGCATGGCCAGGGCGAAGTCGGCCAGCGGCGAATAAAAGGCCAGCGTCTCGCGCAGCACCACCAAGGCGCGCGAATCGAGCTGCGGCAGCGCGCCGCCGAACTCGCCCGGCACGCAGTACTTCAGCCAGCCGCCCTCGCCCAGGCGGCGCACCCAGTCGCGGCAGGCCGCGCGGTCGTCGGCCTCGTCGACGCCCTGGGCGTTGGCCCAGTCGGGCAGGCGCGCGGCGATGTGCCGGTGCGCCTCGTCGAAGAACGGCAACGCCAGGTGGCCGGCGTTCGGCCGCAATGTTGTGGGTTGCATCACACCATGGCTCATTGCGCCACCTCGCACGTTCGGTCTGCCAGCGCATCCGCATCGAAGAAACCGTCGGCTGCGGAGCAAGCCGTGCGCGGGCACCCGTGGCCGGGGTTTCCCCGGCCACTGGGTGCGCCCCCTCGTAGGGGGGAGGCGAAACAACGCGCAGCGTGTGGAGTCTGGGGGTGGACCATGACTCTCATCAATCGCCTCCGAACACCGGCTTTTGGCGCGCGGCAAAAGCCTCGTAGGCGCGGCGGAAGTCGTGCGTCTGCATGCAGATGGCCTGCGCCTGAGCCTCGGCCTCGATGGCCTGCTCGATGGTCATGGCCCATTCCTGCTGCAGCATGGTCTTGGTCATGGCGTGGCCGAAGGTGGGACCGGCGGCCAGTTCGGCGGCGATCGACTGCGCCACGACCAGCAGTTCGCTGCCGTCGTGCAGGGCGTTGAAAAAGCCCCAGGCCAGGCCTTCTTGCGCGGTCATGGCGCGGCCGGTGAACAGCAGCTCGCTGGCGCGGCCCTGGCCGATCACGCGCGGCAGCAGCGCGCAGGCGCCCATGTCGGCGCCCGCGAGGCCCACGCGGGTGAACAGGAAGGCGGTGCGCGTCGTCTCGCTGCCATAGCGCAGGTCGCAGGCCAGGGCCATCATGGCGCCGGCACCGGCGCACGTGCCGTCGATGGCGCCGATGACCGGCTGCGGGCAGTTGCGCATGGCCTTCACCAGGTCGCCCGTCATGCGCGTGAACTCCAGCAGCTCGGGCATGCTCATCTTGGTCAGCGGGCCGATGATGTCGTGCACGTCGCCGCCGGAGCTGAAGTTGCCGCCCTCACCCGTCAGCACCACGGCCTTCACGTCGGTGGCGTAGCGCAGGCCGTTGAAGAGGTCGCGCAGCTCGGCGTAGCTGTCGAAGGTGAGCGGGTTCTTGCGCTCGGGGCGGTTCAGCGTGACGGTGGCCACGCCGGTCGTGTCGTAGTCCCACTTGAAGTGCCGGGCCTGGTAGGAGGCGCGGGCGTCGAACTGCGCGTGCATGGGATTGGTGGCGCCAATGTAGTGTTTCATACGGTCTCCTGGAAAGATGCCTTGACCTTGCCCAGCAGCTCGTGCAGGGCGCGAATGTCTTCAGCGCTCAGGGCGCCGAAGGCGTCCACGACCCAGCTCTCGTGCGCCTGGGCCATGCTGTTGAACAGACGCCGGCCGCGCGGCGTCAGGCGCACGCGGTAGGCACGGCGGTCGCCCGCAACCTCGACGCGCTCGACCAGGCCTTCGGCCGCCAGCTGGTCGGTGATGCCGGTGACGTTGCCGCCGGTCACCATCATGCGGCGCGACAGCTCGTTCATGCGCAGGCCGTCGGGCGCGCGCTCCAGCTGGGCCATCAGGTCGAAGCGCGGCAGCGTGGTCTCGAAGCGCGTGCGCAACTCGGTGCGCAGCTGCTTTTCGATCAGTTGCGCGCAGGTGAGCAGGCGCAGCCACAGGCGCAGCTCGTCGGGGTGTTCGGCATGGGCGCGGGCTTCGAGATCCATCGCATCGATCCTTGGGTTACATCACTTCGCCGCCGCTGACCGAAAGCGCCTGGCCGGTGACGGCGCCGCTGCCCGCCTGGCACAGCCACAGCACGGCCGCCGCCACCTCGGCGGGCTGCACCAGCCGCTTTTGCGGGTTGCCGGCGGCCAGCTCGGCACGCGCCTGGGCCTCGCTGCGGCCGGTCTTGGCGACGATGTTGGCGATGCTGTCCTTGAGCAAATCGGTTTCGGTGAAGCCGGGACACACGGCGTTGACGGTGACGCCCTTGGTCGCGCATTCGAGCGCCAGCGCGCGCGTGAGGCCCAGCACGCCGTGCTTGGCCGCGCAATAGGCGCTGACGTAGGCATAGCCGCGCTGCGCCGCCGTGCTGGCGACGTTGACCACGCGACCCCAGCCGGCCGCCAGCATGCCCGGCAGCGCGGCCTGGGTGCAGACCATGGTGCCCGTCAGGTTGACCGCCAGCATCTGCTGCCACAGGGCCAAATCCATCTTCATGAACGGCGCGCTGTGCGCCTGGCCGGCGTTGTTGACGAGGGTGTCGATGGCGCCGAAGCCGGTGCCGGCCTCGGCGAACGCCCGCGCCACCGCCGGCGCATCGGCCACGTCGGCGGCCACGGCCTGCAGGCGGGTGGCGGCCTCGGCGTTGCCGGCCAGCGCCGCCAGGCGCTCGGCGGCCACCGGGCCGCGCCCCAGCACCGTGACGCGCGCGCCCTGCGCCAGCAGCGCCTGCGTGACGGCCAGGCCGATGCCACGCGCGCCGCCCGTCACCAGGCAGTGGCGTTCGTTCCAGGTCGGGGCGCTGGTGGACATGGTGCTTACGCCGCGGCGTGCATGGCGGCCTGCGCGATCTGCGCCGCCACCTGGGCCTTCTCGCGCTCGAACAGCGCCTCGATCTGCCGCTTGCCCTGGTAGTAAGGCTTAGGCCAGACGATGGGCGTGTAGCCGATCCTGGCCGCCTCGCTCAAGGTCCAGGCCGGGTTGGCCAGGTGCGGACGGGCAATGGCGCACAGGTCGGCCCGGCCGGCGGCGATGATGCTGTTGACGTGGTCGGCCTCGGTGATGGCGCCCACCGCCATGGTGGCGATGCCCGCCTCCTGGCGCACACGGTCGGCAAAGGGCGTTTGCCACATGCGGCCGTAGACCGGCTTCTCATCCTTGCTGACCTGGCCGGCGGAGCAGTCCACCAGGTCGGCGCCGGCGGCCTTGAAGGCCCTGGCGATTTCCACCGCGTCCTGCGGGGTGATGCCGCCTTCCACCCAGTCGGTGGCCGAGATGCGCACCGACATCGGCTTGTCGGCCGGCCACACGGCGCGCATGGCCTTGAACACCTCGATCGGGTAGCGCAGGCGATTCTGCAGGCTGCCGCCGTACTCGTCGCTGCGCTGGTTGGTCAGGGGCGAAATGAATTCGGACAGCAGGTAGCCGTGGGCGCAGTGCAGCTCCAGCCAGTCGGCGCCGATGTCGTTGACATCCTGCGCCGCCTCGACGAAGCGCTGCTTGAGCGCCTGCATCTCGTCTCGGGAGATTTCTTTGGACACCTGGCTCACGCCGGGCAGGTATTGCTGCGCCGAGGCGCCGACGATGGGCCAGTTGGCCGAGGGCGGCTCCAGCGGCAGGTCGGTGCCCTCCCAGGCCACGCGCGTGGAGGCCTTGGAGCCCGCGTGACCCAGCTGCATGGCGAACTTGGCGTCGGAATGCGCGTGGATCCAGTCGGCGATGCGCTTCCAGCCGGCCTTTTGCTCGGCGTTGTACAGGCCGGGGCAGCCGGGGGTGATGCGGCCCTCGGGCGTGACGCAGGTCATCTCGGCAAACACCATGCCGGCGCCGCCCAGCGCGCGCGCGCCCAGGTGCACCAGGTGGTAGTCGGCCGGCAGGCCGTCGACGCAGGAATACTGCGCCATGGGCGAGACGACGACGCGGTTCTTCAGCGTGAGGCCGCGCACCGTGTAGGGCAGGAACATGGGCGGCGGCGGCGTCTGGCCCGCCGGCACCGGCACGCCGTCGCGCTCGGCCAGCCAGCGCTCGTAGCCTTCCAGCCAGGCCTTGTCGCGCAGGCGCAGGTTCTCGTGGCTGATGCGCTGGCTGCGCGTGAGCATGCTGTACATGAACTGCGGCGGCTCCAGCTGGTCGCAATAGCGCTCGCCACACACCTCGAACCACTCCATCGCGTTCCAGGCGGCGTTTTGCAGGCGCAGGGCCTCGACGCTGCGGTCGGCCTGGTAGGTGGTCAGCACGTCTTCGATCTGGCCGGCGCCGTCGCCCAGCTCGATGAACTTGCGCGTCAGGTCGATCGCGTCTTCCAGTGCCAGCTTGGTGCCCGAGCCGATGGCGAAGTGCGCCGTGTGCACCGCATCGCCCAGCAGCACCACGTGCGCGCCGTTTTGGTTCTTGAGCCACCAGTGCTCGCACTTCACGCGCGTGAAGTTGATCCAGGCCGAGCCGCGCAGGTGGCGCGCGTTGCTCAGCAGCTTTTCGCCCTGCAGATTCTTGGCGAACAGCTTTTCGCAGAAGGCGATGGATTCGTCGGGCCCCGCCTGGTCCAGGCCGTGCGCCAGCCACACGTGCTCGGGACACTCGACGATGAAGGTGGAGGTCTCGTCGTCGAACTTGTAGATGTGGGCCTGAAACCAGCCGTGCTCGGTCTTCTCGAAGATGAAGGTGAAGGCGTCGTACTGCTTCTTGGTGCCCAGCCAGATGAAGCGGTTGGGGCGCACCACCAGCTCGGGCTCGAAGCGGTCCTGGTGCAGGGTGCGGATGCGCGAGTTGACGCCGTCGCTGGCGATGATGAGATCGGCGTCGGGATAGTCCAGGTCGGACGCGATCTCGGTCTCGAACACCAGCTTGACGCCCAGCTGCTCGCAGCGCGCCTGCAGGATGTTGAGCAGCTTCTTGCGCCCGATGCCGACGAAGCCGTGGCCGCCCGAGCGGATCACCTCGCCCTTGAACAGCAGCTCGATGTCGTCCCAGTGGTTGAAGGCCTGCTGGATGGCGTCGGCCGTGGGCTTGTCCCACTGGCGCATGTTGTCCATGGTGGCGTCGGAAAACACCACGCCCCAGCCGAAGGTGTCGTAGGGCTTGTTGCGCTCGACCACGGTGATGTCGTGTGCGGGGTTGCGCTGCTTCATCAACAGCGCGAAGTAGAGGCCGCCGGGGCCGCCGCCGATGCACACGATCTTCATGCGTGTCTCCTGAATTTTTGGCCTACGATTTAGACATAGATAATTTACATCTAAATTAAATGCTGTCAAGAGATCCGGCGCGCCGGCCGGACTAGGGAATTACCCGAACAAGACCGCTTTCAGAATGTGCATACTGGATACCCTTGCACCATTCACAGTCGCTTGACCATGCTGTACAAATTCAAATCCAAGGCCACGGCCGACCTCGTCATGTTGCAACCCAATGCCGAGGAACTGCTCAAGATCATCGGCAAGGCTGCCGGGCCGACCGGCATCATCACGGTGGCGCAGGCCAATGCCGCCATTGCGGCCATCCAGGCCGAAATCCAGCGCCGCGAGACACTGCACGAAGCGCCGCCGCCGGTTGCCGCCGACGCCGACGCCGACGCCAACGACGCGGCCAAGGAAGAAGCCGTCTCGCTGCGCCACCGCGCCGCGCCCTTCCTCGACATGCTCAGGCAGAGCAGTGCCGAGGGCAAGGACATCGTCTGGGGTGTTTAGTGCAGCGCCATGGGGCCGCATCGTCAACTATCGAATTGATAGTTGCTTGCGCAAGGCCGATGCGGGCCATGGCCTGATTTGACTTGAAAACTCGGCGTGGGTCAGCCGGCCCCGCCCAGCAGCCGCTCGATCAAGGCCGCGCAAGCCTGTCCCGGCGCCGCGCCCAGCGCGAGCGCCCGTTCGTTGCAGTGGCTGATGACGCCCTCGTCCAGCGTGCTGCGCGCCTCGCCGATGCGCGCGCTGTGGTGACCGACGGTGCAGGCCGCGAGGCCATGGCCCTGCAAAAAGGGCAAGGCGGCCAGCCCGGCCCGATCCTTGCCCACCCCGGCATCATTGAACACCGCCAGCAGCGGGCGGGCGGCCCAGGCGTATTGCGCCGAGCTGATGCCGCCGTGCGAGCCGCTGACCGCCAGGCAGCCCGCATCGAGGCCGGGCCTGAGTTCGGTGATCGAGTCGACGACGCGCAGCCGGGGCGTCAATCGGCGTACTGGCCGGCGGCCTTGATGACCGGGCCCCACTTGGCGACCTCGGCGGCAACGAACTTCTTGTGGCCCTCGGACGTGACACGATCGTCGTGCGCCACGATGGCGCCCAGGCTTTCTTCCTTCTTGATGAAGTCCGGGTCCTTCAGCGCGGTCTGCAGCGCCGTGTTGATGGCCTTGACCACCTCCGCCGGCGTGCCCTTGGGGGCGTACAGGCCGTGCCAGATGGACACGTCGAAATTCTTGAAACCCACCTCCTGCAGCGTCGGCAGGTCCTTGTAGACGGCGGGAATCATCAGCCGCTTGGCGGTGGTGACGGCGTAGGCCTTGATCTTCTTGCCCTCGATCTGGGGCGTGGTGTTGGTGGTCTGGTCGCACATGATGTCGACCTGCCCGCCCATCAGGTCGGCCATGGCCGGCGCGGTGCCCTTGTAGGGCACGGTGGTCATCTCGGTCTGCAGCGCCTGCTGCAGCATCAGGCCGCACAGGTGCGAGGCGGCGCCCAGGCCGGCGTTGGCCAGGTTGACCTTGGTCTTGTTCTCCTGGATCCAGCTCTTGAGCTCGGGCCAGGTGTTGGCCGCCAGGGCGGGCTTGCCGACCACCACCATGGGCACCTCGTTGACCAGGCCCAGGTATTCGAACTCGCTGTACTTGTAGGGCAGCTTGCGATAGAGCGAGGCCGTGGTGGCCATGCCGATGTGGGTCAGCAGCAGCGTGTAGCCGTCGGGGGCGGCGCGCGCCACCTTGGCCGAGCCGATGGTGCTGCCGGCGCCGGCGGCGTTGTCGATCACGATGGTGGCGCCATTCAGCGGCTTGCGCAGCGCCTCGCCCAGGTCGCGCGCCACCTTGTCGGTGGGGCCGCCGGCGGCAAAGGGCACGACGATGGTGATGGTGCGGCCGGCGGCCGGAAAGTCGGCGGCCTGGGCGCCGACGGCCAGCATGGCGGCGCCGACGGCCAAGCTCAGGGTTTTCAAACGGATCATGGGAGTCTCCCTGGTGAGTGGATGAAGAGGAATTTGAATTTAACCGTGAAACCGCGCGAAATCGTCGTGATCCCGTTCAGGGATTTCCCCTGAAACGCGGACTGCGGTTGAGGCGGGTCAACTACCGATAACTGCGCGCGTCCTCGATCACCTTGCCGTCATTGGGCAGGCTGCCGGGCGCCACCAGCTCGACCTCGCCGCGCAGCTTGGTGACCTCGCGCACGGCCTCGGCAAAGCGCTCGGCCAGGCCGGGCGCGGGCGCGGCCTCGACGCGCCAGGTCATCTGGTCGTTGGCCATGGCGCCGCTGACCACCAGGCGCGCGCGCGCCACCTCGGGAAAGCGCTTGAGCACCTCGGCCACCTGGCCCGGATGCACGAACATGCCGCGCACCTTGGCGGTCTGGTCGGCGCGCCCGAGCCATCCTTTGATGCGGGTGTTGCTGCGCCCGGTGGGACAGGCGCCGGGCAACACCGCCGACAGATCGCCCGTGCCGAAGCGCACCAGCGGGTAGTCGGGGTTGAGCACGGTGACCACCACCTCGCCCACCTCGCCGTCGGCGACCGGATCGCCGGTGCCGGGCCGCACGATCTCGACGATCACGCCCTCGTCCAGCACCAGGCCTTCGCGCGCCTCGGTCTCGTAGGCGATGAGGCCGCAGTCGGCCGTGGCGTAGGTCTGGTAGGCCGCGATGCCGCGCTCGGCGAACCAGTCGCGCAGCGAGGGCGGGCAGGCCTCGCCGCTGACCAGCGCCTTGCGCAGGCTGCGCAGGTCGGCGCCGGCCTCCTGCGCCTTCTCGACCAGGATGCGCAGGAAGCTGGGCGTGCCCAGATAGCCGTCGGGCCGCAGCTCGGCGATGGCCTGCAGCTGCTGCTCGGTCTGGCCGGTGCCGGCCGGAAACACGGTGCAGCCCAGTGCCAGCGCGCCGGCCTCGACGATGAAGGCGCCCGGCGTCATGTGGTAGCTGAAGGCGTTGTGCACCAGGTCGCCCGCGCGAAAGCCGGCCGCATACAGCGCGCGCGCGGTGCGCCAGTAGTCCGCCGCCGCGCCCTCGGGCTCGTAGATCGGCCCCGGGCTGGCGTACACCCGCCGCATGGCCCGGCCGCGCCCGATGGCCGCAAAGCCGCCGAACGCGTCACCCCCCGCCGCACGCGCGGCCTGCTGGCGTGCCAGCAGCTCGCTCTTGCGCGTGACGGGCA
Organism: Burkholderiales bacterium; assembly: GCA_017307865.1. Taxonomy (GTDB): domain Bacteria; phylum Pseudomonadota; class Gammaproteobacteria; order Burkholderiales; family Burkholderiaceae_C; genus Ottowia; species Ottowia pentelensis. Next base: position 131,665 of record JAFKGE010000016.1, read on the forward strand.
GGCGCGCCAGTGCGGCGCGTGACATCACCGCGGCGGCATCCACGCCGGCCAGGATGTCGGCCATGGCGGCGCTGTGGCCCTGCGCATGCGCCACGTGGCGGGCCAGCGCGGCCATCTGGGCGGCCTCGCGCTCGGCGGGGGCGCGTGTTTCCAGGGCGTCGAAAAATTCACTCATGGCATCGTCCTTGGCTGGCGATTACTCTCAATTCAATAGCTGTCAGCGCTTTCTACGCCTGCGCCATTGACCGATTCGCTTCAAATATTGGCCTGCTCGATCATGCGCTGCCGGCCCTCACCCCTGCCCTCTCCCGGAGGGAGAGGGAGAGGGAGAAGAACGGTTGGCGCGCGACACACAGCAAAGAATCCATTTTTGGCTGTTCCTTTTGCGTCCTCTGCGTTCGGTATTCGGCTGTTCGGCTGTTTCAAGCCAGCCAACGCTTGCGCCGCTTGTAGCTCTTGACGTCGCGAAAGCTCTTGCGCTCGGTGCCGCCCACGCCCAGGTAAAACTCCTTGACGTCTTCGTTGCTGGCCAGATCGGACGCCTTGCCGTCCATCACCACGCGGCCGCTTTCCATGATGTAGCCGTAGTCGGCGAACTTCAGCGCCATGTTGGTGTTCTGCTCGGCCACGAGGAAGGTGACGCCCTCCTTGCCGTTCAGATCGCGCGCGATGTGGAACACCTCTTCCACCAGCTGCGGCGCCAGGCCCATCGAGGGTTCGTCCAGCAGCACCAGCCTGGGGTTGGTCATGAGCACGCGACCGATGGCGCACATCTGCTGCTCGCCGCCCGAGGTGTAGGCCGCCTGGCTCTTGCGCCGTTCCTTCAGGCGCGGGAAGTAGCTGTAGACCTTTTCCAGGTTGGCCGCGATCTCGGCGCGGTCGCTGCGCGTGTAGGCGCCGGTCAGCAGGTTTTCCTCGATCGTGAGATGGGCGAAGCAGTGGCGCCCCTCCATCACCTGCACCACGCCGCGCCTGACCAGCTCGGACGGCGTGAGGTTCTCGATGCGCGCGCCCTGGTACTCGATGCTGCCCTTGGTGACCTCGCCGCGCTCGCCGCGCAGCAGGTTGGAGATGGCGCGCAAGGTGGTGGTCTTGCCCGCGCCGTTGCCGCCCAGGATGGCGACGATGCCGCCCTGGGGCACGGTGAGCGAGACGCCCTTGAGCACCAGGATCACGTGGTGGTAGATGACCTCGATGCCGTTGACGTCGAGCAGCGGCGGGGCGGGTTCGGGCATGGTGCGCGTCTTTCGCGGTGGCACGGCGGCGCGCCCGCGGCACGCTGGCCGCGGGCGGGCGCTGCCGCTTACTGGCAGGTGCGGGGCGTGATCTTGTGCTCGGCCGCGTACTTGGCCGAGGACTCGTTGTCCACGCCGTCGACGATGCCGCGATCGGCCTCGATCCAGTCGCTGGAGATCTTCCACTCCTTGCCGTCCCAGGTGGAGATGCGCGCCTTGTACGAACCCATGTGGTCGGCGCAGCTGGTCTTGATCGGCAGCAGGATGCCGTTGAAGCCCAGCTCGTCGATGCGCGCCTGGGTGATGTCCAGGTTCTCCAGCGCCCAGCGCATTTCCTCGCCCGTGATGCGCTGGCCCTTCTTGTTGAAGTGTTCCTGCGCGGTGCGGATGCCCTCGGTGGAGAACAGCGCCGCCAGCAGCCCGCGGATGTAGAGCACGTCGCCCACCTCGCTCTTGTTGCTGGCCGTGCCCTGACCCTTGGCGTAGAGCTCGGAGAGGATGTCCTTGACCACCTTGGCGTCGCGGTTGGCGGTGCTTTGCAGCACCACCGCGTTGTAGCCCTTGGCGCCGTCGGCCACGTCCTTGACGTCGGTCTCGGCGCCGGCCCACCACGAGCCGTACATGCGGTCGCGCGCGAAGCCCACGCCCTGCGCCTCTTTCAGCGCGGTGGGCGTCATCACGCCGTAGCCGCGCAGGATGATGTAGTCGGGCTTGTCGCGGCGCACCTGCAGCCAGGTGGCCTTCTGCTCCAGGCCGGGCGGCGTCACGGGCAGCTCGATCAGCGAGAAGCCGTGCTTTTGCGCGCGCAGCTTGATCAGCGGAATCGTCTCCTTGCCGTAGGGGCTGTCGTGGTAGACGAGGGCGATCTTCTTGCCCTTGAGCTTGTCCATGCCGCCCTCGCGCTTGCCGATGGCCTGCAGGATCACGTCGTCGCCCACCTCGTAGTTGCCGCCCACCGGGAAGACCCAGTTGAACACCTTGCCGTTGGCCGAGTCGCCGCGCCCGTAGCCCAGGATGAGCAGCGGAATCTTGTCGGTGTCGGCCTTCTCGGTGATGGCGAAGGTGGCGCCCGTGGACCAAGGCTGGAACACCACCGCGCCGCCGTTCTTGGTCTTCATGCGCTCGTAGCACTCCACGGTGCGCGCGGTGTCGTAGCCGGTCTCGCACTCCTCGTAGTCGAGCTTGACGCCGTTGATGCCGCCGCGCGCGTTCACCAGCTTGTAGTAGTCGTCCAGGCCGTTGGCCGCCGGCGTGCCGCTCGGTCCGTAGGGCCCCGTGCGATAGGTCACCAGGGGCATGTACTGCGACACGCCCTGCGCCAGCACCGGCGCGCCGGTGAGCGCGATGCCCGCCGCCGCGAGCAGCGTGGCCGCCAGCTTGGTCAGATGCCTCGAATGTTGCATGTCAGTCTCCTTTGGAATCGACGAGGGTGAAGAAAAAGGCCGATGATGGGCGTCAATGCGGGAACGGCCATAACCGCATCTTCTGCTTGCCCGTGGACCACAGCCGCGCCAGTCCGTGCGGCTCGACAATGAGGAACCAGACGATCAGCGTGCCGAAGATGATGAATTCGGCGTGCGTCGCGGCGGTGGTGGTGATCTCGACGTGGATGAGCGAGGCGAGCCAGGGCAGCACGCGATTGAGCACGATGGGCAGCACGATGATGAAGGCCGCGCCGAACAGGCTGCCCATGATCGAGCCCAGGCCGCCGATGATGATCATGAACAGCAGCTTGAGCGACACGTCGAGCGAGAACGCCGCCGGCTCCCACGAGCCCAGGTAGAAAAAGCCCCACAGCACGCCCGCCACGCCCAGGATGAAGCTGCTGATGGCGAACGCCGTGAGCTTGGCGTACATCGGACGGATGCCGATCACCGCGGCGGCCACGTCCATGTCGCGGATCGCCATCCACTCGCGCCCGATGGCGCCGCGCACCAGGTTCTTGCTGGCCAGCGCCAGCACGGCGAGCACCGCCAGGCAGAACAGGTATTTGGCGGCGCTCGACTCCAGCGGCAGGCCAAGCACCGAGAGATTGGACACCGCCACCGCGCCCGAGGCGCTGTCCAGCGTGAACCAGCGCACGCGCAAAAACAGCCAGTCGGCAAAGAACTGCGCCGCCAGCGTGGCGACCGCCAGGTACAGCCCCTTGATGCGCAGGCTGGGCAGGCCGAACACCACGCCGAAGGCGGCCGCGCACACGCCGCCCAGCAGCATCGCCAGCACCAGCGGAATGCCCGGCACGCGCATGACGAAGTTGTACGCGCCGTAGGCCCCCACCGCCATGAAGGCCGCGCCGCCGAGCGAAATCTGGCCGCAGTAGCCCACCAGCAAATTCAGCCCCAGCGCCGCCAGCGACATGATGACGAAGGGAATCAGGATGGCGGCGAACAGGTACTCGCTGGCGACGAAGGGCACGACGGCAAACGCGAACAGCACCAGCGCCAGCACCGCCACGCGATCCTGCAGGATCGGGAAGATCTGCTGGTCGGCGCGGTAGCTGGTTTTGAACTGGCCGTTTTCGCGGTAGAACATGGTTATTGGTCGTTTTGGCCTCTAGCCCTTGTCTGTCAAGCGCAAGCAGCTATCAAAATCAAAGTCATACGCGGTCAATGATCTTCTCCCCGAACAGGCCCTGCGGACGAAACAGCAAAAACACCAGCGCCAGCACGTAGGCGAACCAGATCTCGATGCCGCCGCCGACGTAGGGGCCGAGAAAGACCTCCGACAGTTTCTCGCTCGCGCCGATGATCAGCCCGCCGACGATGGCGCCGGGCACCGAGGTCAGGCCGCCCAGGATCACCACCGGCAGCGCGCGCAGCGCCAGGGTGGAGAGCGAGAACTGCACCCCCAGCTTGCTGCCCCAGACCATGCCCGCCACCAGCGCAGCCACGCCCGCCACGCACCAGACGATGACCCAGATGCGCGACAGCGGAATGCCCACCGACTGCGCCGCCTGGTGGTCGTCGGCCACCGCGCGCAGCGCGCGCCCGGTGGTCGTCTTTTGAAAGAACAGCGCGAGCAGGGCCACCAGCGCGGCGGCAATGGCGGCGGCGATCAGGTCCTCGGGGTCGACCAGCAGGCCGCCGTCGAACACGCTGCCCAGGATGAACATCGGGTCCTTGGGCATGCCGATGTCGATCTTGTAGATGTCGCCGCCAAACACCGTCTGGCCCACGCCTTCGAGGAAATAGGCGATGCCCAGCGTCGCCATCAAGAGCGTCGTCTCGGACTGGTTCACCAGGTGGCGCAGCGCCAGGCGCTCGATCAGCCAGGCCACCAGAAACATCAGCAGCGCCGCGCCGATGAAGGCCAGCACGTTGGCCAGCACCTTGCTTTCGATGCCCGTCCACTGCGGAATCCATTCGGCAAAGCGCGCCATCGCCAGTGCCGCGAACAGCACCATCACGCCCTGCGCGAAGTTGAACACCCCCGAGGCCTTGAAGATCAGCACGAAGCCCAGCGCCACCAGCGCGTAGAGCATGCCGGTCATCAGGCCGCTGATCAGGGTTTCGAGGAAAAAGCCCATCGCCCGCGCCCCTCAATGCTCCGCGCCCAGGTAGGCGCGGATCACGTCCTCGTTGGCGCGCACCTCGTGCGGCGCGCCGTCGCCGATCTTGCGCCCGTAGTCCAGCACCACCACGCGGTCGCTGATGTCCATCACCACGCCCATGTCGTGCTCGATCAGCACGATCGTGGTGCCGAACTCGTCGTTGACGTCGAGGATGAAGCGGCTCATGTCCTGCTTTTCCTCCACGTTCATGCCGGCCATGGGCTCGTCCAGCAGCAGCACCTGCGGCTCCATGGCCAGCGCGCGACCCAGGTCGACGCGCTTTTGCAGGCCGTAGGGCAGCTGGCCCACGGGCGTCTTGCGATGCGCCTGGATTTCAAGAAAGTCGATGATGTGCTCGACGAATTCGCGGTGCGCGATCTCCTCGCGCTCGGCCGGGCCGATGCGCAGCGCCTGCAAGAGGATGTTGCTCTTGATCTTGAGGTTGCGCCCCGACATGATGTTGTCCAGCACGCTCATGCCCTTGAACAAGGCCAGGTTCTGGAAGGTGCGCGCCACGCCCATCTCGGCCACCTGGCGCGAGTTCATGTGGCTGAAGGTGCGGCCGCGAAAGGTGATCGAGCCTTCGCTGGGCGTGTAGACGCCGTTGATGCAGTTGAGCATCGAACTCTTGCCCGCGCCGTTGGGGCCGATGATGGCGCGGATCTCGTGCTCGCGCACGTCGAAGCTGATGTCGCTCAGCGCCTTCACGCCGCCAAAGCGCAGGCTGATGTTCTTCACGTCCAGGACAACGTCGCCGATGGCGCGCGTCGGCGCGAGTTCGGTGCTCGTCTGCGGCACGTTCATGCAGCCACCTTCACCGGCGCGAAGCGCCTGGCGTCCAGGATGCCGAGCGTGGCCGACACCGTGCCGCTGCGCCCGTCCTCGAACTTGACGGCGGTCTCGATGAACTGCTCGCTCTTGCCGCCATACAGCGCGTCCAGCAGCACGCCGTATTTCTCGGCGACGAAGCCGCGGCGCACCTTGCGCGTGCGCGTGAGCTCGTCGTCGTCCGGGTCCAGCTCCTTGTGCAGCACCAGAAAGCGCGCGATCTGCGTCGCCTCCATGCCTTCCTCGCCGGCCAGCTCGGCATTCACCTTCTCGACGCACTCCTTCATCATCGTCAGCACGTCCGGCTTGCCGGCCAGGTCGACGTAGCCCGCGTAGGGCAGGCCCCGGCGCTCGGCCCAGTTGCCGACGGCGTCGAAGTCGATGTTGAGGAAGGCGCAGACCTGCTCGCGCGCATCGCCGAAGCACACCGCTTCCTTGATCTGCGGAAAGAACTTGAGCTTGTTCTCGATGTAGTTGGGCGCGAACATGGCGCCCGAGGTGAGCCGCCCCACGTCCTTGGCACGGTCGATGATGCGCAGATGACCGTCGGAGTCGATCACGCCGGCGTCGCCGGTGTGGAAGAAGCCCTCCGCGTCCAGCACCTCAGCCGTGGCCTCGGGGCGCTTGTAGTACTCGGTCAGCAGCGACTGGCTGCGCACCAGCACCTCGCCGCCGTCGGCAATCTTCAGCTCCACGCCCGGCGCGGCCTGGCCCACGGTGTCGAGCTTGACCTCGCCATCCTTCTGGATGCACACGTAGGCACAGGTCTCGGTCTGGCCGTACAGCTGCTTGAGGTTGACGCCGATGGAGCGGAAGAACCGGAACAGGTCGGGCCCGATGGCCGCGCCCGCCGTGTAGGCCACGCGAATGCGCGACAGGCCCATGGCGTTCTTCAGCGGCCCGTACACCAGCAGCTTGCCCAAGCCGTACAGCAGCCGGTCGCCCAAGGCCACCGGCTTGCCCACCAGGATGTCGGCGCCCACGCGGCGCGCCACGCGCATGAAGCTCTCGTGCATCCACCGCTTGACGGGCGCGGCGTCTTCCATGCGGATCGACACCGAGGTCAGCATGCCCTCGAACACGCGCGGCGGCGCGAAGTAATAGCTGGGGCCGATCTCGCGCATGTCGATGGCCACGGTCTCGGCGCTTTCGGGGCAGTTGATGGTGAAGCCCGCCACCAGCCACTGCGCCACCGAAAACAAAAAGTCGCCGGCCCAGGCCGGCGGCAGGTAGGACAGCACGTTGTCGCGGCCGTTCAGCCCGTCGATGGCAACGCCGCCCTCGGCCGCCGCGATGTAGGCGTGATGCGTCTGGCACACGCCCTTGGGCCGGCTGGTGGTGCCCGAGGTGTAGAGGATGATGGCCGTGTCCTCGGGCTTGAGGCGCGCGATCTGCTGCACGAAGTAGTCCGGCTGCTGCTGCTCGAAGCGGCGGCCCGCCGCCATCAGGTCCTGCACGCTGATCAGGCCCGCGTCGCGGTAGTGGCGCAGGCCGCGCGGGTCGTCGTAGATGATGTGCGTCAGGCCCGGCACGGCGGCATCGCCCGCGCCGGCGCGCAGCTCCAGCAGCTTGTCGACCTGCTCCTGGTCTTCGGCAAAGGCGAACTGCGCGCCCGTTTCGCGCAGCACGAAGGCCATCTCGGCGGCCACCGCGTCTTGGTACATCGGCACCGGCACGCCGCCCAGCGACTGCACCGACAGGAACATCAGGTACAGCAGCGGGCGGTTGTCACCCACCAGCGCCAGGTTCTGCCCCGTTGCGAAGCCCAGCGACGCCAGGCCCAGCGCCATGTGGCGCGCGTCGTCCAGCGCGCGCTGCCAGCTCCAGGTCTGCCAGATGCCGTATTCCTTCTCGCGCAGCGCCGGCGCCAGCGGGCGCTGGCGCGCGTGCTGCAGCAACAACTGGGGAAAGGTCGCCGTCATGGGCGGGAGGTCTCCATGGTCGAGCGGCCGGGGAAAGCTGGGGCCATCACCGTCGATCACGCCAGCCAGCGCTTGCGCCGCCGGTAGTGCTTGACGTTGTGGTAGTCCACGCGCTCGCCGCCGCCCAGATAGAACGCCTGGATGTCGGGGTTCTGCTTGAGCACGGCGGCCTCGCCGCTCATCACGATGTTGCCGTTCTCGATCAGGTAGGCGTGGTCGGCCACGTCGAGCGCGGCGGTGGCGTTTTGCTCGACCAGCAGCACGCTGGTCTTCTGCTCGCGGTTGATCTTGCGGATGATGGCGAAGATCTCCTTGACCAGCACCGGCGCCAGGCCGAGCGAGGGCTCGTCGAGCATGATGAGCGTGGGCTCGGTCATCAGCGCGCGGGCGATGGCCAGCATCTGCTGCTCGCCGCCCGACAGGTAGCCGGCCTTGCTGCGCATGCGCTCGGCCAGGCGCGGGAAATAGGTGTAGGCCTGCTCGCGCAGCTCGGCGTAGCTGCGCTTGGCACCGTGGCCGCGGTAGGCCGCCAGCAGGTTGTCGTCGGGCGTCAGGTGCTCGAAGATGCGCCGCCCCTCCATCACGTGCACCAGGCCCATGCGCACGCGCTCGGGCGGCGAAAGGTGGACGATGTCCTTGCCCTGAAACATCACCTCGCCCCGGCGCACCTCGCCGCGCTCGGGCGCCAGCAGGCCGCTCACGGTCTTGAGCGTGGTGGACTTGCCGGCGCCGTTGGCGCCGAGCAGGGCCACCATGGAGCCTTCCTGAACTTCGAGCGAGACGCCCTTGATGGCGAGAAAGACCTTGTCGTAGGCGACCTCGACGTTGTTCAGGGTCAGCAGGCTCATTTCTTTTCCTTGGACTTGGCGATGTCTTCCTTGATCAGGTCCCAGACCACGTCCTGGTAGGCGCTGCCCCAGTCGGACTTGGGCGCCCACTGCTTGCCGTCCCATTCGGAAATCATGCCCGCGCCGCCGCCCTGGTGGTCCTTGGCGGTGATGGTGAGCGGCGGCATCAGGCCTTCGGCGGTGAAGTCCTTGATCGTCTCGTAGCCGGCCTTGATCTTCTCGCCCGTGAGCGGCGCGCCGCCCTTTTGCATGCCCAGCTTGACCGCCTGCACCGCGATCGCCATGCTGGCCACGCCGATGTTGTAGTAGGTGGTGCCGACCTTGGCCTTGTCGCCGCTGCCCTTGCCGGGCGTGACCACCTTGTCGACGATGCGCTTCAGGATCGCCGGACCGGTGCCGGTGTTGACCAGGGTGACGCGCTTGACGCCCACCACCTCGTTGCCCTTGAAGGCCGACATGTCGCTTTCGGACAGCCAGATCACCGAGTGGATGTCCTTGGGCGCGATGCCGTTGGTGACGGCGCTGCGAATGGACACCGCCTGGCCGGGGCCGGCGCCCCAGATGATGATCTTGTCCGGACGGTTCTTGCGCACCTCGCTCCAGGTCGCCGCCTGCTCGGTGCCGGGCACCGGATAGGGGTAGAGCTTGAGCTCGAAGCCCTTGGTCTTGGCCACGCGCTCGATCAGCTCGATCGGCTCCTTGCCGAAGGCCGAGTCGATGTGCACGAAGGCGATCTTCTTGCCCTTCAGGCCCCCCTCCTGCTCGTCGATGTACTTGAGCAGCAGCGCCGCCTGCGAACGGTAGATGGCCGCCGACGGGAAGACGTAGGGGAAGGCATCGCCGTCGGCCGCGTCGGCGCGGCCGTGCGCGAAGGCGATCATCGGCATGTGGTCTTCGTCGACGCGCGGCATCAGCGCGTTGGCCACGGGCGAGCTCAGGAAGTCGAAAAACACCGCGCCCGCGGCCTTGGCCTCGTTGTACAGCGCGATGCCGCGCTCGGGGTAGCTGGCGTGGTCCTTGATGATCAGCTTGATCGGGTGGCCGTCGATGCCGCCCTCCTGGTTGACCAGGTTGATGTAGTCCTGCTGGCCCTGGCTGTATTCGGCGGTCAGGAAGGTGTAGACGCGCGTGAAATCGAGCAGCGTCGCAAACTGGATGGGCGCCTTGTCCTGCGCCCAGGCGGGCAGACTGCCCATGCTTGCCGCGGCGGCGGCCGTCAAGACGGTGCGGCGGCTCAGTGCCAGGTCGGTGTGTTTCATCGCGTGTGTCTCCTTTGCGTGGTTGACGTGAATGAACCCGGAAAACCCGCGTGCTCAGCTTTGCGTGTGGCGGAACGGCCAGACCAGCAGATACTTGCGCGCGTTGTCGTAGATTTTGGCCAGCCCCAGCGGCTCGAACAAGAGAAAGCCGATGATCATGGCGCCATACAGCATCAGCGGGATGTGCGCCATGAGCGAGGCCGAGATGTCGAGCCAGCCGTTGCTCACGATCCAGGCGATCAGGTTGAGCAGCACGATCGGCACCAGCAGCACGAAACCCGCGCCGAGAAAGCCCCCGACCACGCTGCCCAGGCCGCCCACCAGCGCCATGGCCACCAGTTGGATGGTGACGTCGAAGTTGAACTGCGAGGGTGTCACCGCCTTGTAGAAGCAGAACGCCAGGATGGCGCCCGTGACGCCGCCCAGGAACGAGCTGGCGAAGAAGGCCAGCAGCTTGTACTTGAAGATGTTGACGCCGATGACGGCGGCGGCGAAGTCCTTGTCGCGCACCGCCACCAGCGCGCGACCGAAGCTGGTGCGCTTGACGTTGAGGATGAACAGGGTGACCACCACCGCCCAGGCCAGCGCCAGGTAGTAGCGCGCCTCCAGGCTGTCCAGCGGCACGAACAGGAAGCTCACCTTGGGCGTCTGCAGCGTGGCCACCGCGCCGCCCGAGATGGCGTTGACGTTGACGATCACCCAGTCCACCAGAAACTGCATCGCCAGCGTGGCCATCACCAGGTACAGACCCTTGACGCGCAGCGCCGCCGCGCCGAACAGGCAGCCGATCAGCGCCGACAGCAGCCCGGCGCCGAGCAGGGCGAGTTCGAGCGGCACGCCGGCACGCGTCAGGTGGATGCTGGTGTAGGCGCCGATCGCCATCACGGCGGCGAAGCCGAAGTGCAGCTGGCCGGCCAGGCCCATCAGCAGCGTGAGCGACAGCGTGGCGCTGCTGAAGATCAGCCAGGGCAGCATGTAGCTCGACAGGTACAGCTGGGACATGTACAGCGGCGCCAGCAGGGCCAGCGCGGCGATGATGCCGACCTGCCAGCGATCGGCCGGAATGGGCCAGAGCTGGCGCGTCTGGCTGTAGCGCGTGTGGTAGACACCCGAGAGGCGGTAGAACATGGCGGTCAGATCCTCTCGATGTCTTCGCGGCCGAACATGCCGTGCGGCCGGATCAGGATGGTCAGCAGGATCACCAGCGAGGTCACGACGTCGCGCGTGCTGCCGCCGACCCTGGAGTCCACGTAGCCCGGAATCACGCTGCCCAGGATGCCGATGATCAGGCCACCCAGCAGTGCGCCCATGATGCTGTCGATGCCGCCCAGGATCACCACCGCCACGGCCGGGAACAGCAGCGCGGTGAGCGACCAGTCCACGCCCTGCGCCGCGCCCCACAGCGTGCCGGCGGCGACTGCGCAAATGCCCGCCAGGCCCCAGGAGATGGCCACCGCGTGCTCGACCGAGATGCCGACCGACCAGCTGGCCACGTGGTCGTCCGAGACCGCGCGCAGCTTGGTGCCCAGGCGCGTGCGGAAGAACGCGAGGGCCAGCGCCACCAGCACCAGCGCGATCACGGCGCCGACCGCGTAGGTGCGGTTGGCCAGGATGTCGCCCATGATCAGCGGCGCCAGGCCCAGGCCGATGTCGAGCTGCTTGGGCTCAGTGCCGAGCACGCCCGGGCCGAAGCCGCGCAAAAACACGTCCAGCCCCAGCGTCAGCATCACGACCATGATGATGGGCTGGCCGACCATGGTGCGCAGCAGCAGGCGCTCGACGACCAGCCCCAGCACGAACATCACCCCCAGCGCCGCCACGGCGGCCAGCCAGATCGGCAGCCCCCAGGTGGTGAACAGCCAGACGGTGTAGCCGCCCATCATCACCAGCGCGCCCTGCGCGAAGTTGAGCACGCCCGAGGACTTGTAGATCAGCACGATGCCCAGCGCCACCATGCTGTACATCAGGCCGGTGAAGGCGCCGTTGATCAGCAGCTCCAGAAAGTAGCTCATGCAAACTCCTTGGGCGCTGCAGGCACGTCACGAATGGCGAGCAGGCGCTTGAGCACGCCCGACTCGCCCGTCTCGTAGGTGATCTGCGCCACGGATTCGATGCGGTCCCGGCCGGCGTAGATCGCCTCGATGATGTCGGCGTAGTGCTCGGCGATCACGCCGCGGCGCAGCTTGCGCGTGCGCGTGACCTCGCCGTCGTCCGGGTCGAACTCCTTGTGCAGGTTGACGAAGCGGCGGATGCGCGTGCCCTCGGGCAGCCTGGCGTTGACCGTGGCGAACAGCTCGGCCATCAGGTCGTACACGCCCGGCTGCTGCGACAGGTCGGAAAACGAGGTGTAGGCCACGCCGTGCTCCTGCGCCCAGTGGCCCACGGCCTCCCAGTCGATCGCCACCAGCGCGGCCAGGTGCTCGCGCCCATCGCCCAGCACGCAGATGTCCTTGATGTAGGGGCTGAACTTGAGCTGGTTCTCGATGAAGGTGGGAATGAAGCGCTGGCGCGCGGTGGTGTAGACCACCTCGGACACGCGCCCGAGCACGACCAGCTGGCCGTCGTCTTCCAGGTAGCCGGCGTCGCCGGTGTGCAGCCAGCCGTCCTGCAGCGCCTCGGCCGTGGCGGCGGGGTCGTCGAAATAGCCGTCGAACACGTTGCCGCCGCGCACCAGGATTTCGCCGCTGTCGCTGATCTTGATCTCGATGCCGGGAAAGGGCTTGCCCACCGTGTGCAGCTTGACCGTGTCGGCGCCCTGCGCGGCGCACAGCGCCGAGTTTTCGGTCTGGCCGTAGAACTGGCGCAGCGGCAGACCGAGCGCGCGAAAGAACAAAAAGGATTCTTCGCCGATCGCCTCGCCGGCGGTGTAGGCGTGGCGCGCGCGCGCCAGGCCCAACTGGTCCTTGATCGGGCCGTAGACCAGCAGCTCGCCCAGGGCGCGCAGCAAGCGCTGGCCCAGGCCCGGCTGCCGGCCCTTGAGGCGCGCGCGCTCGATCTCGATGGCCAGCGGCATGAAGCGCTCGTAGAGCCAGCGCTTGAGCGGCGTGGATTCGGCAATGCCCACCTGCACGCGCGTGAGCATGGTCGACCAGGCGCGCGGCGAGGTGAAGTACACCGTGGGCGCGATCTCGCGCAGGTCGCGCTGCACGGTTTCCTGCTTTTCGGGGATGTTGACGGAAAAGCGCAGCTCCAGCGCCGCCGCGATCGAGAAGATGAAATCCCCCACCCAGGCGATCGGCATGTAGGCCATGTGCGTCTCGCCGGGGTTGAAGTAGCCGGCCTGCGCCGCGCTGCGCACCGCGAACAGTACGTGGCGGTGCTTGAGCGGGATGCCCTTGGGCGCGCCCGTGGTGCCCGATGAGTGCAGCAGGATGGCCACGTCGTCGGCGCGCGGGCGCGCCTGCAGCTCGGCCTGCAGCCCGGGCTCGGCGCGCAGGCGCTCGCGCCCGCGCCGCGCCAGTTCGGTGAAGGCGATCGTCCCCGCGGGCTCGTGGTCGGCCAGGCCGCGCGGGTCGTCGTAGATGATCCATTCGAGGCCCGCGTACTGCTCGCGCAGCGCCACCAGCTTGTCCACCTGCTCCTGGTCTTCGGCGATGGCGAAGCGCACGCCCTCGCGCTGCAACTGGCCCAGCAACTGCTCGGGCGTGAAGTCCGGGTAGGCCGGCGAGGGCACGGCGCGCAGCGTGATCGCGCCCAGCATGCCGAAGTACAGCGCCGGCCGGTTGTCGCCGACGACCAGCACCTTGTCCTCCGGCGCCACGCCCAGCGACTCCAGGCCGGCGGCGGCGGCCATCACCTGTTCCAGGTAGGCCTGCCAATTCGTTTCCTGCCAGATGCCGCGGTCGCGTTCGCGCATGGCGATGGCCTTGCCATGACCGGCCGCGTTGGCGGCCAGCGCGGCGATCAGGTGGTCGTGCGCGCCCGCGGCCGGCGCGCCTTGGGGCGTGGCCGCCGTCATGTCGGAAGCCTCCTCACGCCGCATCGCCCACCCCTCCGATGTAGGCCGCGATCACGGCGGGGTGGTTCACCGCCTCGCGCACCGGCCCCTCGGCGATCATGCGGCCGTTGTTGAGCACCAGCGCGCGGTCGCAGATGGCGGTGATCACGTCCATGTGGTGCTCGATGATCAGCACCGTGAGGTTCAGCGCCTCCTTCGCGTCGAGGATGAAGCGCACGATGTATTCCTTCTCCTCCTGGTTCATGCCGGCCATGGGCTCGTCCAGGATCAGCATGCGCGGCTCGGCCGCCAGCGCGCGCGCCAGTTCCACGCGCTTTTGCAGGCCCAAGGGGATGACCTCCACCGGCTCGTCGCGCGCGCTTTCGAGCTGCAGCAGGTCGATGATTTCCTCCACCTTGTCGCGCTGGCGGATTTCGTCCTTCTCGGCCCACCACCAGTAGAACAGCGAGGCCAGCGCGCTCGGCCGCATGAAGGCGTGGCGCCCCATGAGGATGTTGTCGAGCACGCTCATGCCCTTGAACAGCGCCACGTTCTGGAACGTGCGCGCAATGCCCAGCGAGGCGATGCGGTGCGGGCGCACGCCGTTGATCGGGCGCCCCTCGAAGCGGATCGTGCCCTGCTGCGGCGGATAAAAGCCGGTGATCGAATTGACCAGCGTGGTCTTGCCCGAGCCGTTGGGGCCGACCAGCCCGAAGATTTCGCCCTGCTGGATGTCCAGCGACACGTCGGTCAGTGCCCGCACGCCGCCGAACCAGCGGTTCACGCCGGAGCACGACAGGATCGCGTCCGCCGAACCCTTGGACCCGGTGGCCTGCATCTCAAGCCACCTCGGTGCGCCCGCTCACGGGCGATCGGCCGCATGGCAAAGCGGTGCGTGACGCTTCGGCTGGCGATATCGGCATGAAAACAAGCACCCGTTCCTCGCTTTGTTTGGGGCCGCATGGGCCGGTTGCTGCGCTGCCTCGCGTGCGGCAGACCCACCCGCCGGGTGAGTCGCCACCGTCGGTGCAGTGCCGACAGGCTGGCCCCCGCTCATGCGGGAGCCCGATCGATGGGGGAATATTAAGTGCGGACTTTGACGTCATGTTGTCATTGGGACGACAATTGACGGGCATTCCGATCGGGTCTTTCCCTTACATGAGCGTCCACCCCACCCTGCTCGAGCGGCGCCGCCTGCTCACCGAGGACGAATTGCACGGCGTGCCCTGGCTGCCGCACCTGCTGCCCGACGAGCGCGAGCGCGTGGTGCCCGAGCTGCGCGTGAGCCACGCCGCGCCGGGCGAGCTGGTGTGCCGCATCGGTCGGCCGGCCACATACTGGTTCGGCGTCATCGACGGCCTGCTGAAGATGAACACCGTGACCGACGACGGCCGCGCCATCACCTACTCGGGCCTGGCCGCCGGCGGCTGGTTCGGCGAGGGCACGGTGCTCAAGCGCGAGTCCTACCGCTACAACATCCAGGCCTTGCGCAACAGCCGCGTGGCGGGACTGCCGGTGGATACCTTCCACTGGCTGCTGGACCACTCCATCGGCTTCAACCGCTTCGTGATGAACCAGCTCAACGAACGCCTGAGCCAGTTCATCGGCGTGGTCGGCGCGGGCCGCTCGGCCAGCCCCGAGCAGCGTGTGGCGCGCAACCTGGCCGCGCTGGTCAACCCGGTGCTGTTTCCGGGCGTGGGCGAGGTGCTGCGCATCACCCAGCAGGAGCTGGCCTACCTGGTGGGCCTGTCGCGCCAGCGCGTGAACGAGGCGCTGGCCGCGCTGCAGGCGCGCGGCGTGCTGCGCATCGAGTACGGCGGCCTGCGCATCCTGCAGATCGACGCCCTGCACCGCGAGGACTTCTGAGGCATTTTTTGAATAGAATCAGCCTCCAGCGCCCGTCCATCAAGCGCCGTAAGCTATATTTAATATAGCATCCGATTCATGCCCGACACCCCACCCTCCTCCCCCCGCTGGCGGCGCGCACCCGCCCCCATGGGCGGCAGCGGCACGTCGCAAGGCGGCGCCGGCCCCGTGCGCCTGAACAAGCGCCTGGCCGACCTGGGCCTGTGCTCGCGCCGCGAGGCCGACGAATGGATCGAGCGCGGCTGGGTGCGCGTGAACGGCCAGGTCGCGCCCATGGGCCTGAAGGTCACGCCCGCCGACCATGTCACGGTCGATCGCCAGGCCGACGCCGCGCAGGCGCAGCGCGTCACCATCCTGCTGCACAAGCCGGTGGGCTACGTCAGCGGCCAGGCCGAGGACGGGCACCAGCCGGCGGTGACCTTGATCAACGCGCACAGTCACTGGCGCGAAGACCGCACGCGCACGCGCTTTGCACCGCAGCAGTTGCGCGGGCTGGCGCCGGCCGGCCGGCTCGACATCGACTCGGTCGGCTTGCTGGTGCTGACGCAGGACGGCCGCATCGCGCGCCATCTGATCGGGCAGGACTCGGAAATCGAAAAGGAATACCTGGTGCGCGTGGCGCTGGACGGGGCCGAGGCGCGCAACACGCAGGCGCAGTTTCCGCCCGAAAAACTGGCGCTGCTGCGCCACGGCCTGCAGCTGGACGGCCAGCCGCTCAAGCCCGCCAAGGTGAGCTGGCAGAATGAGGAGCAGTTGCGCATCGTGCTGCGCGAGGGCAAGAAGCGTCAGATCCGCCGCATGTGCGAACTGGTGGGCCTGAAGGTGGTGGGTCTGAAGCGCATCCGCATCGGCTCGGTGCTGCTGGGGCCGCTGCCGGTGGGGCAGTGGCGCTATCTGGGGCCGGGCGAATTGTTCTGAAAGCCGGCGGCCGGCTCACTTCTTGGCGGCCAGCTCCTTTTCCAGCGCGTCGATGCGCTTTTGCATCGCCGCGATGCGCCCATTGAGCGCCCCCACGTTGAAGGTGGTCTCGTTCTCGGCCGGCGCGTCCAGCTTGTTGCCGTAGGCCAGCCAGGACGAGTCGTACACCTTCACGTTCTTGAAGCCCAGCTGCTCCAGCACGCCCGCCGTCTCGCTGGCGCGCGCGCCCGACTGGCAATACACCAGCGTTTCCTTGTTCGGATCCAGCCTGGCGTACAGCGCCTGCAGCTCGGGCTGCGCCTTCAGCGACATGCCGCGGCTGTCGCCCACGGTCTTTTGCGCCAGCTTTTGCAGCGTGGCGGGGTCGTTCCAGTTCATTTCGTAGGGGATGTTGACCGCGCCCGGAATGTGCCCGCCGCGCAGCGCGCGGATGTCGGCACCGGCAAACTCCCGGGGCGTGCGCGCATCGACGATCTGCACGTCCGGCTTGCCCACGCGCGCCAGCACTTCCTGCGTGCTGACGGCGACCGCCGCGTTGGGCGCCAGCGTCAGCGCTACCGGCGTGGCCTTGGCCGCGCCCATCTCCACGGGCAGGCCGGCGGCCTGCCAGCCCTCGATGCCCTCGTGGTAGACCGTCACCCGGGTACCGCCGAAATAGCGCAAGGCGTAGCGGCCGAAATACGCGTTCCAGGTGCCGCGGTCGCCGTACACCACGGTCTCCTTCGCCGGGTCGATGCCGGCCACGCCCAGAATCTTGGCGACCTCGGCGGTCGGCAAGAAGTCTTCCGAGTTGGCATCGCGCAGCGCGACGGCGGCGTCGCCCACCGACAGCGCGCCGGGCAGGTGGCCCTTGGCGAAGTCCTTGTCGCTGCGCACGTCCCACACCTGTACGGAACGCTGCAGCGCGACCTGCACCTGGGGCGTGTCGACGATGACCTGGGCCTGCGCCAGGCTGGCGCAGCACGCCACGGTGACGGCCAGAGCGGCATGAAGGGACGGGGTGCGCATGGGAACTCCTCGACGTCGTGAATACGGCACGCTTGCCGATTCGCAGCATATCGACTTTCGGCTGTGCGCTGCGCCGCGCCCGGCGGCCTCTTGAAAGGCCTCGCCTTGACCATAATTGTCAGTTTTATCCGCCTGCGCGGGCGGGCTTTCCCGACCTGTTGCGGGCTTCCGCCGCTATCCGCCATTCATCCATGACCAAACAATCCCACGCCTTCCAGGCCGAAGTGGCCCAGCTGCTGCACCTGGTCACGCATTCGCTGTATTCCAACAAGGAAATCTTCCTGCGCGAGCTGATTTCCAACGCCTCGGACGCCTGCGACAAGCTGCGCTTCGAGGCGCTGGCCGACGCCAGCCTGTACGGCGATCAGCCCGAGCTGCGCGTGCGCATCGCCTTCGACAAGGCGGCCAGGACACTCACCGTGACCGACACCGGCATCGGCATGAGCCAGGACGAGGCGGTGGCCCACCTGGGCACCATCGCCAAGAGCGGCACGCGCGAGTTCATGGCGCGATTGTCGGGCGACCAGAAGGCCGACGCGCAGCTGATCGGCCAGTTCGGCGTCGGCTTCTACTCGGGCTTCATCGTGGCCGACCGCATCGCCGTCGAGTCGCGCCGCGCGGGCCTGCCGCCCGAGCAGGGCGTGCGCTGGACGAGCGATGGCAGCGGCGCGTTCGAGGTCGAGGCCATCACGCGCGCCGAGCGCGGCACCAGCGTGACCCTGCACCTGCGCGAGGACGCGCTGGAGTACGCCGACGGCTGGCGCATCAAGGAGCTCATCAACAAATACTCCGACCACATCGCCCTGCCGATCCAGATGGAAGGCGAGAAGTGGGAAGAAGGCAAGGAAGAAGGCCAGCCCGGCCAGATGGTGAAAACCGGCGAGTGGGAAACCGTCAACCAGGCCACCGCGCTGTGGACGCGGCCCAAGAAAGACATCAGCGACGAGCAGTACACCCAGTTCTACGAGCAGATCGCGCACGACTGGCAGCCGCCGCTGGCCTGGACGCACAACCGCGTGGAAGGCGCCACCGAATACACGCAGCTGCTGTACCTACCCAGCCACGCGCCGTTCGACCTGTGGGACCGCGAGAAGAAGGCCGGCATCAAGCTGTACGTGCGGCGCGTGTTCATCATGGACGAGGCCGAGCAGCTGCTGCCGCGCTACCTGCGCTTCGTCAAGGGCGTGATCGACTCGGCCGACCTGCCGCTCAACGTCAGCCGCGAGCTGCTGCAGGAAAGCCGCGACGTGCGCGCCATCCGCGAGGGCAACACGCGCCGCGTGCTGGGCCTGCTGGAAGACCTGGCCAAGGCCCCGGCTGCTGCCGCGCCCGAGCCCGCACCCGCCGCCGACGATGCCGCGGTCACCGACGTGCAGGACAAGAACGAGGCCCAGGCCGGGGACAAGTACGCCACCTTCTGGCACGAGTTCGGCGCCGTGCTGAAGGAGGGCCTGGGCGAGGACGCCGGCAACCGCGAGCGCATCGCCAGGCTGCTGCGCTACGCAAGCACCACCAGCGACAGCGCCAACGTGACGCTGGACGACTACAAGGGGCGCATGAAGGAGGGCCAGAAGGCCATCTACTACATCACCGCCGACTCGCTGGCGGCGGCCAAGGGCAGCCCGCAGCTGGAGCTGTTCAAGAAAAAGGGCATCGAGGTGCTCTTGATGACCGACCGCGTGGACGAGTGGTCGCTGTCCTTCCTGCGCGAGTTCGACGGCACGCCGCTGCAATCGGTGGCCAAGGGCGCGGTCGACCTGGGTGATTTGCAGGACGAGGCCGAGAAAAAAGCCGCCGAAGAGGCCGCCGAAGCCGTCAAGCCGCTGATCGAGCACCTGAAGGAAGCGCTGAAGGACAGCGTGGAGGACGTGCGCGTCACCACGCGCCTGGTCGATTCACCCGCCTGCCTGGTGGTCAAGGACGCCGGCATGAGCCTGCAGCTGGAGCGCCTGATGCGCCAGGCCGGCCAGGCCGTGCCCGCCGCCAAGCCGGTGCTGGAGATCAACCCCGAGCACCCGCTGGTGAAAAAGCTCGAAGGCAACCCGCACTTCGACGACCTGGCGCACATCCTGTTCGATCAGGCGCTGCTGGCCGAGGGCGGCCTGCCGCAGGACCCGGCGGCCTATGTGCGGCGCGTGAACGCGCTGCTGGTGTGAACGGCATGCGACGCTCTCCGACACGGCTTCGTGGCGCCACCCTCGCCGTGTGCGCCGCCGGCGCGCTGCTGGCCGGCTGCGCGGCGGGCGTCGGCATCGGCGTACCCATCCTGCCCGGCGTGTCGCTGGGCGTCGGCGTGGGCTCGGACGGCAACGTCAACCTGGGGGTCGGCACCGGCGTCGGCCCGGTCGGCGTCGGCGTGGGCGTCAACCAGAACGGCCAGGTGTCGGCCGGTGCCGGTGTCGGCGCCAGCGTGCCCGTGGGAGGCGCCCGCGTCGGCGCGGGCGTCGGCACGGGCACCGTGATCTACGACCCCAAGACCTCGGGCCGTCCGGCATCGGGCAACGCGCCTTGACACGCGAGCATTCAGACGATTTCGGCCCTTTGCACCCGTCCAGCAAGCGCGAATAGCTATTAATTAGATAGCGTTCGCCGACATCCACGGCCCCGCGGCCGGGCTCAATCCGTCGCGTAGATGTTCACGTCCTTGGTTTCGCGGAAGAACAGCAGGCCGATCACCAGCGTGACCGCCGCGATCACGATCGGATACCACAGGCCGTGGTACATGTTTCCGTTGGCGGCCACCATGGCAAAGGAGATGGTGGGCAGCATGCCGCCGAACCAGCCGTTGCCGGCGTGGTAGGGCAGGCTCATGGACGTGTAGCGGATGCGGGTCGGGAACAGCTCCACCAGCGCGGCGGCGATCGGCCCGTAGACCATGGTGACGTAGATCATCAGCACCACCAGGATGCCCACGATCAGCGGCTTGTTCATCTTGTCCGGATCGGCCTGGTCGGGATAACCCGCAGCCTTCAGCGCGGCGCCGACCTCCTTCTTGAAGGCCGCGATGGCCGCCTTGCTCTCGTCGTCGAAGCTGTGGCCGACCACCCGGCCCGAGGGCGCGGCAATGACCGTGTCGCCGATCTGCACGGTGGCGCGCCCGCCCAGGGCCGACGCGTTGGTGTAGCTGACCGACTTTTCCGCCAGATAGCGCTTGGCGATGTCGCAGGAGGTGCGGAAGTCGATCTCGCGCGCCACCGGCTTGCCGCCGAACGAGCAGTCGCGCCGCGCAGCCGTGACCACCACCTCGGCCTGGGACTGGGCCTGGGCCAGGTCGGGGTTGGCCGCCTGCGTCAGGGCGTGGAACAGCGGGAAATAGGTCAGCACCGCCAGCAGCAGGCCGGTCATGATGATGGGCTTGCGGCCCACGCGGTCGGACAGTGCGCCGAAGACGATGAAAAACGGCGTGCCGATGAGCAGCGCGATGGCCAGCAGGATGTTAGCCGTCGTCAGGTCCACCCGCAGCACGTTGGTCAGGAAGAACAGGGTATAGAACTGCCCCGTGTACCAGACCACGGCCTGGCCCGCCACCAGGCCGAACAGGGCCAGCAGCACCAGGCGCAGGTTCTTCCAGTGGGTGAACGACTCGGTCAGCGGCGCCCGGGACACCTTGCCCTGCGCCTTGATGCGCTGGAACGCCGGCGACTCGCTGAGCGACAGCCGGATCCACACCGACACCGCCAGCAGGCCGATGGACACCAGGAAGGGAATGCGCCAGCCCCACTCGACAAACGCTTCGTCGCTCATCAGGTTGCGCACGCCCAGGATCACCAGCAGCGACAGCAGCAGACCCACCGTGGCCGTGGTCTGGATCCAGGACGTGTAAAAGCCCCGCTTGCCCGGCGGCGCGTGCTCGGCCACGTAGGTGGCCGCACCACCGTACTCGCCGCCCAGCGCCAGCCCCTGCAGCATGCGCAGGGCGATCAGCACGATGGGCGCGAACACGCCCAGCGTGGCGTAGGTGGGCAGGATGCCGACCAGAAAGGTCGTCAGCCCCATGATGACGATGGTGACCAGGAAGGTGTACTTGCGCCCGATCATGTCGCCCAGGCGACCGAACACCAGCGCGCCGAAGGGCCGCACGATGAAGCCGGCGGCAAAGCTCAGCAGTGCGAAGATGAAGGCCGAGGTGGGATCGAGCCCGGTGAAGAACTGCTTGGCGATGATGCCCGCCAGCGAGCCGTACAGGTAGAAGTCGTACCACTCGAACATCGTGCCCAGCGACGAGGCGAAGATGACCTTGCGGTCCGTGTGGTGGCCCGGCTGCGCCACCTGCGCCGATCGGCGCACGGCCGCGGGGCCGGCGATGCGACCATCGGCCGTCAAGACCGAATCGGGTGCCTGTGCTGCCATGTTGGATGTCTCCTCGGTCGGTGCCGGGCACCGGTGTGCGCCATGATGGTTTGATACAGCAATACTTGCCTATTACATGATTTCACGATTGAGGCCTGCTGCGCAAGCCCATTCGGGTCGGATCAGAGCGTCGCCCAAGGGGCTATTTTTTCGTTGTGACAAGCACTTAGCAATCATTACGGCCTGCGTCCCACGGGTTTCAGAAAAGGGTAAACACCTAATGTCGAGCGCCCACGGGGAGGCAAAAACGTTGCATCCGAGGCGACACGGGATGCGCCGGATGCGGGCATCGACACCGCGTCGTCGAGCGACAGCGGCCCAGGCGTGACACCCGGATTCACGCGACGGCACTCCCCCCGAAGACGCGATGCCCGGGCCTGTTGCAATCGCTCACGAGGCCGCTTTGCTTGTTAGGTTTGCGTCAGCCTCGGTCTCCACAATCCGCCCCGGCCGCACGGCCACCCGACCCCACCGAGGGCCCGAGGCCCACAGGAGACACAGCATGCAAGACCCCATGGTCGAGCGGATTCAACGCAACCCCAAATACCAGCAGCTCAAGGCCACGCGCTCGCGCTTTGGCTGGTGGCTCACGATCCTGATGCTGATCGTGTATTACGGCTACATCGGCCTGATCGCCTTCGACAAGGAGCTGCTGGCCACCCCCATCGGCGCCGGCGTCACCACGCTGGGCATCCCGCTGGGCCTGGCGGTGATCGTGTTCACCATCGTCATCACCGGCATCTACGTGCGTCGCGCCAACCGCGAGTTCGACGCCCTCACCCGCGACATCCTGAAGGACGCCACGAAATGACGCGCGCACGCACCCTCCTGGCGCCCGCCGCCCTGCTGGCCTGCACCGGCGCCGCCTGGGCCGCCGGCGGCGACCTGGGCGAGACCGCCAAGCAAGCCACCAACTGGATCGCCATCATCATGTTCACCGCCTTCGTGGCGCTGACGCTGTGGATCACCAAGTGGGCCGCGGGCCGCACCAAGTCGGCGGCGGACTTCTACACCGCCGGCGGCGGCATCACGGGCTTCCAGAACGGCCTGGCCATCGCGGGCGACTACATGTCGGCGGCGTCCTTCCTGGGCATCTCGGCCTCGGTCATGGCCACCGGCTACGACGGCCTGATCTACTCCATCGGCTTTCTGGTGGGCTGGCCCATCCTGACCTTCCTGCTGGCCGAGCGCCTGCGCAACCTGGGCAAGTTCACCTTTGCCGACGTGGCGGGCTACCGCTTCGCGCAGACGCCGTTTCGCGTCTTCGCGGCCTGCGGCACGCTGGTGGTCGTCGCCTTCTACCTGATCGCGCAGATGGTCGGCGCCGGCCAGCTGATCAAGCTGCTGTTCGGGCTGGACTACTGGATCGCGGTGGTGCTGGTGGGTGTGCTGATGATGATCTACGTGCTGTTCGGCGGCATGACGGCCACCACCTGGGTGCAGATCATCAAGGCCTGCCTGCTGCTGGCGGGCGTGACCTTCATGGGCTTCATGGTGCTGGCCAGGTACGGCTTCAGCCTCGAGGCGCTGTTTGCCGACGGCGTGCGCGTGAAGACGCAGATCGCGCAAAACGGCGGCGCGGCCAGCGACGTGGCGGCCAAGCTGGGCCTGTCCATCATGGGCCCGGGCGGCTTCATCAAGGACCCGATCTCGGCCATCAGCTTCGGCATGGCGCTGATGTTCGGCACGCTGGGGCTGCCGCACATCCTCATGCGCTTCTTCACCGTGCCCGACGCCAAGGAAGCGCGCAAGAGCGTGTTCTGGGCCACCACCTGGATCGGCTACTTCTACGTCATCATCTTCATCATCGGCTTCGGCGCCATCACCCTGGTGCTGTCCAACCCCGAGATGGCCGACACCAGCACGGGCGTCATCAAGGGCGGCGCCGGCACGGCCAACATGGCGGCGGTGCTGGTGGCCAAGAGCGTGGGCGGCGACGTGTTCTACGGCTTCATCTCGGCCGTGGCCTTCGCCACCATCCTGGCGGTGGTGGCGGGCCTGACGCTGTCGGGCGCCTCGGCCGTCTCGCACGACCTGTACGCCACCGTGTTCAAGAACGGCAAGGCCGACAGCGCCGCCGAGCTGCGCGTGTCGCGCCTGACCACGCTCACGCTGGGCGTGATCGCCGTGCTGCTGGGCATCGTGTTCGAAAAGCAGAACATCGCCTTCATGGTGTCGCTGGCCTTTGCCGTGGCCGCTTCGGCCAACCTGCCGCCGCTGATGCTGTCGGTGCTGTGGAAAGACTGCACCACCAAGGGCGCGGTGATTGGCGGCTTTCTGGGCCTGATCTCCTCGGTGGCGCTCACCGTGGTCTCGCCCGCGGTGTGGGAAGCCACGCTGGGCAACCCCAAGGGCAGCGCCTGGTTCCCCTACACCTCGCCGGCGCTGTTCTCGATGACCATCGGCTTCGTCGGCGTGTGGCTGTTCTCGGTGTTGGACCGCAGCGCGCAGGCCACCAAGGAGCGCGCGGCGTTCCCGGCGCAGCAGGTGCGCTCCGAAACGGGTCTGGGCGCGTCCAAGGCCTCGGCGCACTGAGCCCAGCACACCAAATAATGACGAGGGCCTGCGGGCCCTCTTTTTTTGTCACTCGCCCCGCAACTCGCGCAGGCGGATGAAGGCCAGCGCCGCCATCACCGCGTCGTTCAGCGCGTCGTGCGCCTCGCGCGTCGGCAGGCCCAGCTCGGCCATGATGGTGGCGAAGCGCAGGTCGATGTCGGCCTGGTCGTGTTGCTGGTAGGGCGGCAGCTGGCGGAACTTGTAGTCGTAATACAGGCGCGAAACCTCGATCTGCGGCTGCGGCAGGCCGGTGCCCAGCAGCGGGCGCACCAGGCGATTGAGCATCGCCACGTCGAACTCCAGGTAGTAGCCCACCAGCGGGCGCGCGCCGATGAAGTGCAGCAGGCGGCGCGCCGCCTCGGACGCGGGTAGGCCGCCGGCCACGTCCTGAGCGCGCAGGCGGTGCACGCGGATGCTGTCGGGCGAGACGCCCTTCTCGGGGCGGATCAGCAGCTCCAGCCGCTGGCTGGTGAGGATGCGCCGGCCCCGGATGCGCACCGCGCCGATGGCGATGATCTCGTCGCTGCGCGTGTTCAGGCCCGTGGTCTCGCAGTCCAGCGCCACCCATTCGTCGCGCGGCGGGGCGTCGAGCAGAAAGGCCCATTCGCCGCCCTGCAGGCGCTGGCGCGCACGGCGGGTCTTGAGCGCCTCGATCCAGCTCACAGCGCGTTCAGCCGAAAGCGCTGGCGCAGCACGGCCTTGAAGCGCTTGACCACGCCCAGGGCGTCTTTCAGCAGGTCGCGCTCCAGCGTGGACAGCGCCGCCGGATCGACCGCGCCCGTCACCGCATCGCCCCGTTCGAGCTCGTCCAGCCCGGCCTTGAGCTTGAGCGCCATCAGCAGTTGCAGCGCATCGGTCAGATCGCGCGCCAGGCCGGCGTCGAGCCCCCGCGCTTCGACCAGTCGGGCCAGGCGCTCGGTGGTGGCGGTCTCGGCCACGCGGTGCGCCAGCGCCAGGCTGCGCACGCCGTGCACGATGGGGAAGATGCCTTCCTTCTTCAAGTCCAGCCGGTCGGCGCCCTCGCCCAGCAGGCGGTGCCACCAGCGCCCGCTGCCGGCAAACAGGTCGATGGCGGCGGCAAAGCGCGCCAGCATCATGTCGTTGTCGGTGGCCAGCGACCACAGCGCGTCGCGCACGCCGGCCAGCAGTGCGGCGTCGCCGGCCACGGCGTGGGCGTCCAGAAAGATCGCCAGGTTCATCAGGCTGTCGGGGCTGGGCATGAGCAGCCACTCGCGCACGGTGCGCGCGAAGTCGGCCGCCGGCAGGCGCCAGGCCGGGTTGCTGAGCATGATGCGGCCCGGGCAGGGCGGGTAGCCGAAGCGCTCGAGCGCGCCCGAAAAGCGCTCGCAGATGGCGGCCAGATCGGCCGGCGGCACGTAGCCGTCGCGCAGGACCAGCGCGTTGTCCTGGTCGGTTTTCAGCAGCTGCTCGCCGCGGCCCTCGCTGCCCATCACCAGCAGGCAGCTGGACTCGACCAGTTCGCGCGGGGCGATGAGCTGCCAGGCGCGCTCGAACAGGCGCGCGTTCAGGTCCTGCACCAGGCGCGCGATCAGCATCACCTGCGTGCCGCCGCGATACTGGCGGCCGATCATGTCGGTGATCTGGCGCGCCGCGCCGGCCAGCTCGTCGATGCTGGTGGCGGCGGTGATGCGCAGGCCGATCAGCATCGAGTGGTTGGACAGGAAGCTGAACACGTCCAGCGCCTCCAGCACGCCCAGCACCTGTTCGCCCTCGCGCACCACCACGCGGTGGATGTGGTGGCGCACCATGGTGGCCAGCGCGTCGCCCACCTGGGCCGAGGGCCGCACGGCGATGAGCGCCCAGTTGGTCAGCTCGCCCACCGCGATCTGCTCGAGCGGACGCCCCGACAGGATGGCGCGCTGCAGCGCGTTGGTGGTGAACATGCCCAGCGCGGGCGGGCTCTGGCGCGCATCGCGCACCAGCACGTTGGTGGTGTGCTCGCGCTGGAACAGCCGCACCACCGAGACCACGTCGGTGTCGTGCTCGACGATGTGGGCCGCGCGCACGAAGGCCTCGTCCACGCGCGCCAGGTTCAGCGCCTGCAGCTCGTTGCGGCTGCGCCGCTGGCCGGCCGCGCTCAGCTTGGCGCCCAGGTCCGAAAACAGCAGCGCGCCGAAGTCGGCGTTGGCGGCGATCAGCTCGTTGACGGCCTGGTGCGCCAGCTCGTAGGCCAGCACCTCCTCGTCGGCCACGAAGCGGCTGCTGGACTTGCCGGCCACCAGGCCGCGGCCGTCGAAACTGTCGTCCGGCCCGTAGCGCGCCACGCGCTCGTCGCCGTCGTACTGGCTGACGCGCCCCTTGATGAGCACGAACAGCTGCGTCGGCACCGAGCCCACGTCCAGGATCACCTCACCGGCGCGGAAATAGGCGATGTCCACGTTATCGCGCACCAGGCGCTGCTGCGACGGCGTCAGACGGTCGAAGGGCGAGGCGGCGAAGTTGAAGGCATTGGGCATGGCGGTGCGCGCGGCCGGTCTTGGGCTATGCTGGCTGGCCCCGGGCATTGTCACCTCCACCGCCCGGGGCCCCTCGATCTATCATGAAGCGGCGCACTGACGCGGGTCTGACGCGCGACGGCTGCCCGCAACCTCGCAAGCCCATGCCATGACGACTGCCAACCCGACCACCGACTACAGCCAGGGCGCCGCCTTCGTGCGCGGCCAATACCTGCCCATCGGCCAGGCCACGCTGCCTCTGACCGACTGGGGCTTTCTGCGCTCGGACGCCACCTACGACGTGGTGACGGCCTGGGACGGCGCCTTCTTTCGGCTGGACGCGCACCTGGAGCGCTTTGCCGCCAGCTGCGCGCGCTTTCGGCTCGACCCGGGCATGCCGATGGCGCAGGTGGCGCAGGTGCTGGCCGAATGCGTGCGCCGCTCGGGCCTGCGCCGCGCCTATGTGGAGATGATCGTCACCCGCGGGCAGCCGCCCTGGGGCTCGCGCGACCCGCGCCAGGCGGTCAACCAGTTCTATGCCTTTGCCGTGCCCTACGTCTGGATCGCCAACGAGGCGCAGCGCGCCCAGGGCCTGCACCTGCACGTGAGCGACGTGCAGCGCATCCCCTCGGCCAGCGTGGACGCGCGCGCCAAGAACTACCACTGGAACGACCTCACCATGGGCCTGCTGGGCGCGCTGGACGCGGGCTTCGACACCGTGGTGCTGAGCGACGGCGCCGGCCACGTGGTGGAAGGGCCGGGCTTCAACGTGTTTGCCGTCGGCGCCGACGGCGAGATCGTGACGCCCGCCAGCGGCGTGCTGGAAGGCGTGACGCGCCGCACCGTGATCGAGATGGCGCAGGCGCTGGGCCTGCCGCTGCAGCAGCGCGCACTGCCCGCCGCCGAGCTGCGCGGCGCGCGAGAGGCCTTCCTGTCCAGCTCGGGCGGCGGCGTGCTGCCCGTCACGCGGGTGGACGGCGCAACCGTGGGTGACGGCAAGGTGGGCGCCGTGACGCAGCGGCTGATCGACACCTACTGGGCCTGGCACCGCGACCCGCGCTACAGCACGCCCATCGCCTACTGAGCGCGGGCGCCGACCCTCACGCGCGCTCCAGCAGCCAGGGCGTGCGCGGCCAGTCGGCCACCTGCCAGAGGCGGTCGAGCGCGCGCTGCATGTCGGCCGGCGCCACGGTGCCGCTGTAGGCGGCCAGGCGCAGGGCCTTGGCGGCGATCTCGTCGCGCGTCAGGGTGTTGCCGGGGTCGCCCTTGGGCTCGTCCACGCGGCCGTGCAAGCTGCGGCCATCGGTGGTGGTCACGGTCACCTTGCCGATCCAGCGCCGCGGGTAGGCCGCGTCCACCTCGGGGTCGAGCACCATCGACACCCGCTCGCGCAGCGCCTGCGTCGGCGCGCTGCGGTAGTCGCGCTCGAACTCGGTCAGGCCGGCGTGGCCGAACTGCGCCACCAGCGCCAGCACCGTGCCCATGCTGAACTTGCTCTGGTGCACGGTGCGCGGGTCGGTCACGGGGCCGAGCACGTCGAGCGCGCCTTGGTGCACGTGCGCCACCACCTGCGCGATGTCGCCCGGCTGCAGGCCGTGCTGGCGCACCACGGCCAGCAGGGCATCGGCCGCCGGGTGCGTGTGGCGGCAGCTGGCATGCCACTTGAAAGAGGTCTCGGCCGTGGCCCAGCGCTCGCCCAGGCCGTCGGTCAGGCGCGCCGGGTCGGCGTCGTGGCTCATGCCGGCGGCCATGCCCTGCGCGCCGGTGAAGATGTCCGCCGCGCCGGTGAAGCCGTCCTGCGCCAAATAGGCGGCCATCAGCCCGGCGCCGGCCGCGTGCGCGGTGTGCAGCTGCTTGCTGTCGGCGGCGGTGCGCAAGAATTCCCACAGGCCCGCCGACTGCGTGCCGGCCGAGCCGAAGGCGTGCCGCATGCGCGCGGCGTCCAGCCCCAGCAGGCTACCGGTGGCGGCGGCGGCGGCCAGCGTGCCGGCCGTGCCGGTGGTGTGGAACACCTTGTAGTGCGAGCGGCCGAGGAATTCGCCCACGCGGATGCCCACCTCGTAGCCCGCCACGCAGGCGGCGATCAGTTGCCGGCCGCTGGCGCCGACGGCCTGCGCCACCGCCAGCGCGGGTGGAAACACCACCGTCGCCGGGTGGAACACCGCGCCGTTGTGCACGTCGTCCTGTTCGGCCACGTGCGAGGCCGCGGCGTTGGCCATGGCCGCCCCCCAGGGCGAGCTGCCGCGCCCGAGGGCAACGATCTCGCTGGCGCCGTCCGTCGGGCCCATGGCCTGCACGAAGCGCGCGATGCTCTGCACCGGCCGCGCGCCCTGCCCGCCCACGGTGGAGCCGAACCAGTCGACCAGCAGGTTCTCGGTGAAGCGGACCACCGGCGCCGGAAGGTCTCCGAAGCGCAACTCGGCGGCGAATCGCGCCAGTCGTTCAGCGTGCGTGCTCATGTCGGTCTTTCAATAAAATTGGCCTGTAGCCCGCGTCCATCAAGCGCAAGCAGCTATCAATTTCATATGGCCTTGGCCGCCCGCAGCGCGGCGATCTGTGCCTCGGAGCGGCCCAGTTCGCGCAAGATGGCCTCGGTGTGCTGGCCCACGCGCGGCACGGCGGCCATGCGGGGCTCGAAGGCGCTGCTGCGCCCGGGTGGCAGCAGGGCCGGGATCTCGCCCGCCGGCGAGCCGACGCGGCGCCAGCGCCCGCGTGCCTGCAGTTGCGGGTGCGCCCACAGGCCGGCCATGTCGTTCATGCGCGCGTTGGCGATGCCGGCGGCGTCCAGCCGCGCCTCGACCTGGGCCGTCGTCAGGGCGGCAAAGGCCTGCACGATGATGGCCTTCAGCTCGTCGCGGTGCGCGTTGCGGCGGGCGTTGGCGTCGAAGCGCGGGTCGCTGGCCAGCGCCGCGTCATCCAGCACCTGGGCGCAGAACGCCACCCACTCGCGCTCGTTTTGCAGGCCCAGCATCACGGTGCCGCCGTCGCCCACCGGAAACGGGCCGTAGGGGTAGATGCTGGCGTGGCTGGCGCCGGTGCGCGGCGGTGGCGGCGCGCCCTCGTAGGCGTAGTACATCGGGTAGCCCATCCACTCGCCCAGCGCTTCGAGCATCGACACGTCGATCGCGCTGCCCTCGCCCGTGCGGTCGCGCAGCAGCAGCGCCGACAGGATGCTGGTGTAGGCGTACATGCCGGCGGCGATGTCGGCGATGGAGCAGCCGGCCTTGCTGGGCGCCTCGGGCGTGCCGGTGATGGACAGGAAGCCCGCCTCGCTCTGGATCAGCAGGTCGTAGGCCTTCTTGTCGCGGTACGGCCCGTCGTCGCCGTAGCCCGAGATGTCGCACACGATCAGGCGCGGATGCGTGGCGTGCAGGGCGTCGAAGGACAGGCCCATGCGCGCGGCGGCGCCGGGCGCCAGGTTCTGCAGCAGCACGTCGGCGCCGGCCAGCAGATCGCGCAGCACGGCCAGAGCCGCGGGCTGCTTGAGGTCGAGCGTGAGGCTTTCCTTGCCCCGGTTGGTCCAGATGAAGTGCGAAGCCTGGCCCGCCACGCGCGTGTCGTAGGCGCGCGCGAAGTCGCCCACGCCGGGGCGCTCGACCTTGATGACGCGCGCGCCCAAGTCGGCCAGCTGGCGGCTGGCGAAGGGCGCGGCGATGGCGTGCTCCAGCGAGACGACCGTGATGCCGTCGAGGGGTCTGGGTTTGGTCATGTCTTGAATGGCTTTTGAATACCGAATACCGGGTACCGAACGCAGAGGACGCAGAGAATTCGCAGAAGGCGCAGAAGGAATACCAATTTTTTGGCTGTTTTTTGCGTCCTCTGCGTTCGGCTGTTCCGGCTGTTCCGGCTGTTCTGCAGTTTCAGAACGACCTCGGCAGCCCCAGCACATGCTCGGCCACGTAGCTGAAGATCATGTTGGTCGAAATCGGCGCCACCTGGTACAGGCGCGTCTCGCGGAACTTGCGCTCCACGTCGTATTCGCAGGCGAAGCCGAAGCCGCCGTGCGTCTGCAGGCAGACGTTGGCCGCCTCCCAGCTGGCCTTGGCCGCCAGGTACTTGGCCATGTTGGCGGCGGCGCCGGCGTTCTCGTGCGCGTCGATCTTGGCGCAGGCCTGCCAGCGCATCAGGTTGGCGGCCTCCAGCTCGATGAAGGCCTCGGCGATCGGAAACTGCACGCCCTGGTTCTGCCCGATCGGGCGGCCAAACACCACGCGCTCGCTGGCGTACTTGCGCGCGCGGTCGATGAACCAATAGCCGTCGCCGATGCACTCGGCCGCGATCAGCGTGCGCTCGGCGTTCAGGCCGTCCAGCAGCGTCTTGAAGCCGCCGCCCTCGGGGCCGAGCAGGTTCTCCTCGGGGATCTCCAGCTTGTCGAAAAACAGCTCGTTGGTCTCGTGGTTGACCATGTTCAGGATCGGCCGCACCGAAAGGCCGTGGCCGATGGCGCTCTTCAAATCGATGAGGAAGCAGCTCAGCCCTTCGGAGCGCTTTTTCACTTCGGCCAGCGGCGTGGTGCGCGCCAGCAGGATCATCATGTCGCTGTGCTGGATGCGGCTGATCCACACCTTCTGGCCGTTGATGACCCAGCGCCCGTCCTTCCGCACCGCCGTGGTCTTCAGGCGCGTGGTGTCGCTGCCGGTGCTGGGTTCGGTCACGCCCATGGACTGGATGCGGAGTTGGCCGCTGGCGATCTGCGGCAGGTAGCGCTGCTTCTGCGCCTCGGAGCCGCTGCGCACGATGGCGTTCATCACGTACATCTGGCCGTGGCAGGCGCCCGAGTTGCCGCCGCTGCGGTTGATCTCCTCCATGATCACCGAGGCCTCGGCCATGGACAGGCCCGAGCCGCCGTATGGCTGCGGGATCAGCGCCGCCATCCAGCCGGCCGCCGTCAGCGCCTGCACGAATTCCTCGGGGTAGCCGCGCGCCAGATCCACCTTGCGGTGGTACTCGTCCGGGAACTGCGCGCACAGGCTGCGCACCGCTTCGCGGATCTCTTGATAAGAATCGGATGGGGTCATGTCGACTACTCAATCAATAGCAGCCAGCGCTTGTCCAGCAAGCGCTGAAAGCCTGTTTCATTCAAATTCGAGCGCGCCCTGCACGGTCAGCCAGCCTTCGTGGTCGTGCGCCCACAGCCGCACGCCGCGCCCGTCCGCCGACGGCTGGCCGCTGACAAAGAAGGGATGCAAATCAAACGTGGGCCGCACGGCGCGAAACTCGAAGCGACGCACCAGGCGCCCGGGCACGTGGCGCCGCGCCAAGTCCACCAACAGTGTGGCGATCAGCGGGCCGTGCACCACCAGGCCGGGGTAGCCCTCCACCTCGGTCACGTAGCGGCGGTCGTAGTGGATGCGGTGGCCGTTGAAGGTGAGCGCGCTGTAGCGAAACAGCAGCACCGGGTCGGGCACGATCTCGCGCCGCCAGGGCGCCTGCTGCTCGGCCGCCTGCGGCGCGGGCGGCGTGGCGCCCGCCAGCGGCGCGCCGCGGTAGACGATGTCGTGCTCCTCGGTGAGCGCCAGGCCGCGCGCGTGGTGCACTTCGTGCTTGACCAGCACGAACACCATCTCGCCGCTGCGCCCGCTCTTGTGCGACACCGACTCGATGCGCGAGACGCGCCGCGCCGCATCGCCCACGCGCAAGGGCGTGTCCGCGTGCCACACCAGGCGCCCGCCCGCCCACATGCGCCGCGGCAACGGCACCGGCGGCAAGAAGCCGCCGCGCCGGGGGTGGCCATCCGCCCCCAGCTCGCCCTGCGGCGCCTGCGGCAAAAAGTACAGCCAGTGGCCCAGCGGCGGCACCACATCGCCCGGCCGCGGCGGCGCGTCGGCGCGGTCGAGCGTGGCCGACCAGCCACGCAGCGGCGCGGCGGTGATGTCGTCATGTACTTCTTCGCTGCGCCCGGTCCAGGCGCGCAGGCGCTGCAGCGCGGCTGCGTCGAGTGCGGCGGGCATGGCCTGCTGTTCCATGGGGTGCTGAATCATCGCTTCGACCCTTCCGATGCGTCCCAACAGAATACTCCGCGGTGGGGCCGGGAAAGCCGCAGCAGCCACACCGGATTCAAGGCGCCACGCGATAACGCCCATCGCCATCCAGCCGCACCACGGCCTGCGCCTGCAGCTCGGCCAGATGCTGGGCGATGCTGCGGCGCTCGGCGCTTTCGACATAGGGCAGCTCGAAGCCCGGCGGGTACAGCAGGCGGCGCTGGACCAGTTCGTCCAGCGTGTGCGGGCGCTCGCGCAGGTAGCTCAGCAGGCGCTCGCTGCGCTCGTCGATTTTGGCGGCAAAGCGCGCCAGGTGGTGCAGAAAATCGGCCCGCTCGGTCAGCACGCCGCGATGGTGCGAGGTGACCCAGACGCGGGCGTCGATGTCGCGCACGCGCCGCAGGCTGCGGCGAAACTGCGTCAGGTCGGAGGTCGCGTCGCCGTAGTAGGGGCCGAAGCCCGTCAAATCGATGTCGCCGATGAAGGCCAGGCCCTCGCTCTCGACCACCAGCGCGCAGTGGCCGGCGGTGTGGCCCGGCAGGTGATGCGCGCGGATGCGCACGCCGCCACCCAGCTCCCACAGCGCGCCGTCGACGTAGGCGCTGGCGTCAGGCCGGGGGGTGTAGTCGAAGTCGCGCTCGATGGCTGCGCGCATGGTGGTCAGCACGGCATCGGGGTAACCGTAGTGGCGCGCCAGGCCGGCCCAGGACTGCGCGGCGGCCACGTCCGCCTCATGCACCTGCACGCGCGCCTGCGGCATGCGGCCCAGCGCCACCATGTGGTCTTCGTGCACGTGGCCCAGGATGACCGCGTCCACCCCGTCCAGGTCGGCGCCGATGTGGCGCGCGACCTGCGGCGTGTCGAAGGCCACGCGTGCTTCAAAGCCCTGCACGATGACCTGGTTGCCGTCGGGGTACTTGCCGGACTTCTCGCCCAGGTACACGCGCGCGGCGCCGAAGTG
This sequence comes from Burkholderiales bacterium, assembly GCA_017307865.1. Taxonomy (GTDB): domain Bacteria; phylum Pseudomonadota; class Gammaproteobacteria; order Burkholderiales; family Burkholderiaceae_C; genus Ottowia; species Ottowia pentelensis. The sequence continues at coordinate 165,340 of JAFKGE010000016.1, forward strand.
CAGGGCCTGCATGGCCGCCCTAGCGCTTGATGCCCACGGCCACGCCGTCGGGCGCCGTCCAGACGGCGTCGAGCGCCGCGCCCTCCGCGCCGCCCGCCAACTGGGCGCGCAGCATGGGCAGGGCGTCGAAGCCCCAGAACACGCGCCCATCCAGCACGAAGCTGGGCACGCCGAACACGCCGGCCGCCAGCGCCTGGTCGGTGGCCACGCGCAACGCCTGCTTCACCTCGCCGCCGGCGGGGTCGAGCGCGGGCGCCAGCATGGCCGTCAAGTCCGCCAGCCGCGCCGGGTCGTCGGCCGCCTGGCCGCCGCGCCACACGTGACGAAAAATCGTCTCCGCCACGTAGCGGTTGGGCGCCCCGTGGCGCGCGCAGGCCCAAGCCAGGCGCAGCAGGGCCAGGGGGTTGAAGGGATGGGCGGCGGGCACGGCCAGCTCGATGCCGTTGCGGGCCGCCAGCCAGCTCACCTGCCGATAGGTCCAGTCGCGCTTGGAAGCTATCTCGGCCGGGCCCAGTTGGCCGTGGTGCTTGAGCAGGCCGGCGAACAGCACCGGGCGGTACGTCATCTCGTAGCTGAGGCCCTGCAGCGCCTGCGGCAGCTGCTCGAACGCCAGGTAGGCGTAGGGCGAGATGAAGTCGAGGTAGCAGTCAATGCGTTTCATGCGTGATCTTTTCCTGCGCGCGGCGAGCATGGATGCGCCGCCACACGGCGCGCTTGTCGTCTTCGCTCATGCCGCCCCACAGGCCGATTTCTTCCAGCCGGCGCTGGCAGCCTTCGCACCAGCCCGTCACGGCGCTGATGCGGCAGACCTGGATGCAGGGCGAGGGCACGGGGCCGGTATCGGAATCGGAATCGGGGTCGAATTGGGCTGCAGCGCCCACGTGACAAGCGCCAGAAGCTATATTTTTTATAGTATTTGGCATCAGGTGCCCGCCTGCACCACATCCGCCACCGGGGCGTTGCCGGTCAGCTTGGCGAGGTCCTGCGGGTGCAGCCTGAACACCGCGTGCGGGTGGCCGGCCGCCGCCCAGATCTCATCGAAGCGAAACAGCTCGCGGTCAATCAGCACCACCGGCGGCGTGGCGTGCGCGACGGGCGAGACGCCGCCGATGGAAAAGCCGGTGCGCGCCTTGACGAAATCGGCATCGGCGCGGCCGGTCTTGCCCACCAGCGCGTCGACCTTTTTTTCGTCCACGCGCCGGTCGCCCGAGGTAATGACCAGCACCGCCACATCGTCGCTCCGGCGCCGAAAGATGATGCTCTTGGCGATCTGCCCCACCTGCACGCCCAGCGCGTCGGCCGCCTGCTGCGCGGTACGCGCGGCGTCGTCCAGCAGTTGCGGCGCGTGCGGGTGGCCCACCGCGCGCAGGGCCGCGGTCACCCGCTGCATGCCTTCGGGCTGGGCCTTGGCGTCTTGCATGGCCTTCATCCGGCGCGGACCGCGCGGTCCACCATCAGCAGGCCGGCGCCCATGGCCATCAGCACGCCGCCGAACACACGGTTTTGCGCGCGCCGCGCCCGCACCGAGCGCAGCCCCGCGCTCAGGCCGGCGGCCAGCGCCGCGTAGCCATGCATCACCACCAGGTCGGTCGCCACCGTGGTGGCCAGCAGAATCAGCAACTGCAGGGCCAGCGGCCGGTGCGGGTCGATGAACTGCGGCAGCACCGCGACCATGAACACGATGCCCTTGGGGTTGGTGGCGTTGGTGAGCATGCCCTGCACCAGGCGCTGGCGCACGCTCAGTGGCGCCGCGCGCGCGACGTCGGCCTGGCCCGCCGGCCCCGTCACCGGCGCGCGCCACTGGCGCCAGCCCAGCCACAGCAGATAGCCCGCGCCCAGCACCTTGACCACCATGAAGGCCGCCGCCGAGGTGAGCAGCAGCGCGCCCACGCCGGCCCCCGCCACCAGCAGGATGATGGTGAGGCCGATCTGCAGCCCGACGATGGTGGCCGTGGTCTGGCGCACGCCGTAGGTCAGGCCGTGGCTCATGCTCAGCACCGCGCCCGAGCCGGGCGACAGGGCGATCACCCAGGCGGCCACGAAGTAGGCCAGCCAGACATGCAGGTCCATGCCGCTCACCCCGCCCGCTTGTTGAGGATGGCCACGGCCACGCGCGACTGGGGTTTGCGCCCCAGCACGCCGCTGATGTAGGCACCGGCATCCACCAGTTTGTCCAGGTCGATGCCGGTGTCGATGCCCATGCCGTGCAGCAGGTAGACCAAGTCTTCGCTGGCCACGTTGCCAGTGGCGCCCTTGGCGTAGGGGCAGCCGCCCAGGCCAGCCACGGAGGACTGGAAGTTCCACACCCCCAACTCAAGCGCCGCCAGCGTGTTGGCCAGCGCCTGGCCGTAGGTGTCGTGAAAGTGGCCGCTCACGTGGGCTATGTCGTAGTGCGTGAGCGCCGCCTCGATCGCGCCTTGGATCTTGCGCGGCGTGCCAACGCCGATGGTGTCGGCCACGTCCACGCGATCGACGCCGATGCCCTTCATCAGGCCGGCCAGGTAGGCCACGCGCTCGGGCGCGATGTCGCCCTCGTAGGGGCAGCCCACCGAGCAGCTCATCGAGCCGCGCACGGCCACGCCCTGGGCGTGCGCCGCCTGCACCACCGGGGCAAAGCGCTCGATGCTCTCGGCAATGGAGCAGTTGATGTTCTTCTGGCTGAAGGCTTCGCTGGCGGCGCCGAAGACGCAGATTTCATCGGGCCGATCGCGCAGCGCCGCCTCCAGCCCCTTCATGTTGGGCGTCAGCACCGAGTAGCGCACGCGCGCATCGCGCCGGATGCCGCTCATCACCTCGTGGTTGTCGGCCATCTGCGGCACCCACTTGGGACTGACGTAGCTGGTGACCTCGATCTCGCGCAGGCCGGCGGCCTGCAGGCGCGCCACCAGCTCGATCTTGGCGGCGGCCGGCACCGGCTGCTTCTCGTTTTGCAGCCCGTCGCGCGGGCCGACGTCGATGAGATGGACTTGAGTGGGAAGGGACATGGCGCTCGGTACAGAGGGACTTTGGCAGTTTAATCGGCACACGGCTTGCCTGCTGGCTCAATAGCCGCGCGCGCGGTCGACCAAACCCGGCAGCGCCTCGCCGCGCTGCCCCGCCTGCACGGCCTGCGCAATCTGGGCCACGGCCTCGCGGCGCAAGGTCATGGCCGAGATGTGCGGCGTGAGCGTGACCCTGGGGTGCGACCACAGCCAGTGGCCGGCGGGCAGCGGCTCCTGCGCCATCACGTCGAGCACGGCGGCGGCCAGGTGACCGTCGTCCAGCACGGCACGCAGGTCGTCCTCGACCACCAGCGCGCCGCGCGCGATGTTGATCAGGCAGCCCCCGGGCTGCAGGCGCCGCAGGCGCGCGCGGTCGACGAGGCCGCGCGTGGTCGGCGTCAGCGGCAGCAGGCACACCAGCACGCGGCTGGCGGCCAGGAAGGCGTCCAGCTCGCCCGCGCCGGCGAAGCAGCGCACGCCCGCCACCGCGCGCGGCGTACGGCTCCAGCCCAGCACCGGAAAGTCGAACGCCTGCACCGCCTGCGCCACGCGCGTGCCCAGCACGCCCAGGCCGAGGATGCCGACCGGATACGCGCTGCGCTCGCGCGCGGCGTGCGGCTGCCACAGGCCCTGCCGCTGTTGCGCGCGATAGACGCCGAGCTGACGAAAAAAATCGATCAGCGCGTGGCACACGTATTCGGCCATCTGCACCGCCATGCCGGCATCCTGCAGCCGCAGCACCTGCAGCGCGGGCGGCAGGCGCAGGGACAGCAGCTTGTCGACCCCGGCGCCCAGGTTGAACGCGACCTTCAGCTGCGGCTGTTCGTCGAACAACTGCTGCGGCGGGTTCCACACCAGCGCCCAGTCGTATTCGGCGGCCATGCCCGGCTGCCAGGGGTCGATGGGCACAGCGGGCAGCGCGGCCTGCAGCTCGCGCTGCCAGGCCGAGCCGGGCCGCTCGGCGCGGTTGCACAGCAAAATTTTCACGCACCGGACTCCAGGCGCAGCAGCTCGGCGCCCTCGGGCACCTGGTCGCCCGGCGCGTACAGCACCTCGCCCACCACGCCGTCCTGCGGCGCGGCAATGGTGTGCTCCATCTTCATGGCCTCCATCACCGCCAGTGGCTGGCCCTTGCGGACGGTGTCGCCGGCCTTGACGGCGATGCTGACCACCTTGCCCGGCATGGGCGCGGTCAGGCGTCCGCCCTCGCCCGCGCCTTCGCCGGCGCTGGCCAGCGGGTCGAGCTCGGCGATCTGCGTGGCGCCGGCATCGCCGAAGATGTGCAGCACCTCGCCCAGCCGGTACACGCGCAGCACCTGGCGGCGGCCGCCGTAGCGCAGGTCGATCGGTGCGTCGGCGCCCAGGCCCTGCGGCGTGAAGTCGAGCGCCGCCGCGGGCGCATCGCCCACCTGCAGGCTCAGGCCGTCGTCCAGATAGCGCAGCTTGGCCACCACGTCCTGGCCCTGATAGTCGTAGTCGATGCGGCGCGAGGCCACGCCGTGCGAGCGAAAACCGTCGCGGCGCGAGAAGGGGTCGCTGGTCTGGCTGGCGCGCTCGCCCAGCACCGAGTGCGCGGCGGCGGCGGCCACGGCCAGCTCGGCGCCCAGCGGGTCCTGGTGGAACAGCCGCGCCTGCTCGCGCTGGATCAGCGCGGTGTCGAGCTGGGCCTGGCTGAAGGCCGGCGTGGCCAGCACCCGGCGCAGAAACTGCACATTGGTCTGCACGCCGACGATGTGCGTTTGCGCCAACGCGGCGTCCAGCAGGCCCAGCGCCTGCTCGCGCGTGTCGCCGTGCACGATCAGCTTGGCGATCATCGAGTCGTAGAACGGGCTGATGGCGTCGCCCTCGCGCACGCCGTCGTCCATGCGCGTGGCGCCGATGGCGAAGGCGCTGTGCGGCGGCTTGCGGTACACATGCAGGGTGCCGGTGGCGGGCAGGAAGTCCTTGTCGGGGTTCTCGGCGCAGATGCGCGCCTCGATGGCGTGGCCGTGGATGCGCAGCTCGTCCTGCGTCAAGGGCAGTGGCTGGCCGGCGGCCACGCGCAGCTGCCATTCGACCAGGTCTTGCCCGCTGATGGCCTCGGTGACTGGATGCTCGACCTGCAGCCGCGTGTTCATCTCCATGAAGTAGAACCTGATCTGCTCGGGGTGCGCGTAGCCGCCGGGCTGCTCGGCAATGAACTCGACCGTGCCGGCGCCGACGTAGCCGACGGCGCGCGCAGCGGCCACCGCGGCCTCGCCCATCTGCTGGCGCAGCGCCGGCGTCATGCCGGGCGCGGGTGCTTCTTCCAGCACCTTCTGGTGGCGGCGCTGCACCGAGCAGTCGCGCTCGAACAGGTAGACGTAGTTGCCGTGGCGGTCGCCGAAGATCTGGATCTCGATGTGGCGCGGGCGCTGCACGTATTTTTCGACCAGCACGGCGTCGTTGCCGAAGCTGTTGGCCGCCTCGCGCTGGCAGGACGCGAGCGCGGCGGCGAAGTCCTCGCTTTGGTTCACCTCGCGCATGCCCTTGCCGCCGCCGCCCGCGCTGGCCTTGATCAGCACCGGGTAGCCGATGCGGTCGGCCTCGCGCTGCAGCAGCGCCGGGTCCTGGTCCTCGCCCTGGTAGCCGGGCACCAGCGGCACGCCGGCCTTGGCCATCAGGCGCTTGGACTCGGCCTTCAGGCCCATGGCCAGGATGGCGCCGGCGGGCGGGCCGATGAACACCAGGCCGGCGTCGGCGCAGGCCTGGGCGAAGTGCTCGTTCTCGCTCAGAAAGCCGTAGCCCGGATGGATGGCCTGCGCGCCCGTCGTCTTGGCGGCGTCGATGATGCGCTGCCACTGCAGATAGCTGTCCTTGGGCGCGCTGCCGCCGATGTGCACGGCCTCGTCGCAGGCCATGACGTGCTTGGCGTGGGCGTCGGCGTCGGAATAGACGGCGACGGTGCGCACGCCCAGGCGCCGCGCCGTGGCGGCGACGCGGCAGGCGATTTCGCCGCGGTTGGCGATCAGTATTTTTTTAAACATGGCGCCCTCCGCGGCTCATCGCCTGCCGCACGCTGCGCGTGCCAGGCAATTTGGCTAGCCCGCGCTGCGCGCGAACGCCGCGATTGGCAATCAGGATCTTGGTGAACATGGTCTCGACCTCGTGAGCGTCAGGGCACGCCTTGCGGCGCGGGCGGCGAGCGGCCCAGGAAAGCCCCGAGCTTGCGCAGCACCAACTTGAAAAACTTGAACAGCAGCACCAGCAGCAGCGCCGACAGCACCAGCATCACCGCCAGCGCCACGCCGAACAGCAGCGGGTGCTGCGTGGCCAGCCACACCACGGCCACCGACAGGCCGTCCTCGAACAGCGACGCCCCCCAGTTGCTGAACGGCTCCGGGCTGGTGTTGATGGCCGCGCGCGTGGTGGCCTTGGTGGCGAAGGCCGTGGCCGCCAGCGAGCCGCCCAGCAGGCCCGCGACCAGCCCCATGGTGCCCGAGTCGGCGCCGAACACGCCGGCCGCCAGCAGCGCGCCGGCGGGAATGCGGATGACGCTGTGCACCGTGTCCCACAGGCTGTCGACCCAGGGGATCTTGTCGGCAAAAAACTCCACCAGCATCATGAAGCCGCTGGCGGTCAGCACCGCCGGGTGCGCCAGCACGTGCAGGCCCGGCGGCAGCGCGATCCAGCCGGCCGCGCCCAGGGCGCCGGTCAAAAAGACGACGGCGTACAGCCGGAAACCGCTGGCCCAGCCCAGCGCCGCGGCCAGTGCCACCAGGCTGGGCATGTCCATCCTGGCCGTCGCCTGGCTGACGGCATCGCCCACCTGGCCGGCGGCGCTGCCGACGGCCGCGGCGGTGCCGGCGTCGGGACCGAAGCCGATGCCGTGCAACCACTGGACGAAGGTCTGGACGAGTTCCTGCATGGACGTGCCTCGTGGGGTCAATCAGTCCCGACGTACCTTGGTTCGCTCGATTACTATCATATCGATAGCTGTTCGCGCTTGATTCACCTGGGCTTGAGCAATAAAACGCTTGAAATTCATGATGACTGCAACCATGCCGGCTTGCGCTTTTGCAGAAAGCTCTGCACGCCCTCCTTGCCTTCGTCGCTGGCGCGGATGTCGGCGATGCCCTCGACCGTGCGGTCGATCAGCAGGCGGGTGATGTCGCGCCCGGCCACGTCCTGCACCAGGCGCTTAGCAGAGCGCACCGCACCCGGGCTGGCCGCGGTGAGGGCGCGCACGATCTCGCCGACCTGGTCGTCGAGCTGCTCGGCCGGCACCACCTCGTGCACGAAACCCATGCGCAGCGCCTCGGCGGCGCCGAAGCGCTCGGCCGTCAGGAACCAGCGGTGCGCCGCGCGCGGCCCCATGGCGCGAATGACGTAGGGGCTGATGGTGGCCGGGATCAGGCCCAGCTTGACCTCGCTCAGACAGTAGTGCGCCGTGTCCACGCTGACGGCCACGTCGCAAGCCGCCACCAGGCCCATGCCGCCGGCGTACACGTCGCCCTGGATGCGCGCCACCGTGGGCTTGGGGCATTCATAAAGCGTGCGCAGCATGAAGGCCAGCTGGGCGGCATCCTGCAGGTTCTCCTCGCGGCTGTAGTCGGCCATGCGGCGCATCCAGTTCAGGTCGGCGCCGGCGCAAAAGGCCGGGCCCTCGGCGGCCAGCACGATGGCGCGCACGTCGGCGCGCTCGCCGAGCTGGACAAAGGTCTCGGACAGGCGAGCGATCACGGCGTCGTTGAAGGCGTTGCGCACTTCGGGGCGACTGAGCGTGACGGTGGCAACGTGGCTGTAGACGTCGATGCGGATGTCGGTGCTCATGGCTTGGCTTGTTCCTGTTGCAGCATGTAGACCAGATCGAGTTCGGGGCAGGGGCGGCCGAGCGCGGTCAGCGCGGCGGTGATCTGGCCGCGGTGGTGGGTGCCGTGGTTGAACACATGGGCCAGGGTGGCGGCGAACGGCAGCGACACCGCAGTGCCGCGCATGGTGGTGTAGTCGAGCGTGCCATCCCAAGCGGTGGGCGCCAGGTCGGCGATCAGGGGCGCCCAGCGCTCGGCGCCTTCGCGCAGGCGCTGCGCCAGACGGTGACGATCCGTCTCCAACTCCGCGTCGAGCGCCACGCGTGGTGACGTCCCCTCGGCAAAGCGCACGAACCAAAGTTTGTGCTCGCCCACCAGCAAATGATTCAGCGTGCCGTGGATGCTCTTGAAGAACAGGCCCATGTCGCGTCGGTAGTCTTCGTCGCTGACCTGTGCCACCGCATCCAGCAACCGCGCGGTGGCCCACGCGTTGTAGCGCGCCAGGGTGCTGAAGTGATCGGTCCAGTTCACGTCAATGGCCCCAGACGCGCAGGCCCCGGTGCGCGGCCATGGCGTCGTAATCGCGGTCGCCGTGCAACAGCAGGTAGTCGCGGTCGATGCAGAAGGCGGCAATCATCACGTCGATGCTGCTGCGCACGGAGATGCCGCGCGCGCGCAGGTGACGATAGTGGTCGGCCGCGGCCAGAGCGATGTCCTCGCCGCCGCAGGGCTCGACGCTCAGCGTCAGCAGCAGCAGGCGCGCCTGGCGCATGGCGCGCTCATGGCGAAATCCGCGCAGCACTTCGTAGAGCACCAGGTCGGGCACGACCAGGCGCGTCTGGCCGTCCTGCAGCAGGCGATCGAGCTCGTCGCAGGCGGCGGTGGGCCGGTCGGCGAAGAAGTCGATCCAGACGCTGGAGTCAACGACCAGCACGACGGCGCTTCTCCTGTGTTGACTTCGCCGACGTTCTGGCTTGCGGTTTGGTACGTTCTACGCGGTAACCGGCCCGGCGTTCGTGCAGTTCCAGCGCGGCGGGCACGGGTGCGTCGTCGGATCCAGCCTCAGGATCCGGCTGCGTCCAGTCGATGGATTCGTCGCCTTCCCACTTCAGCTTGCCGCGCCACTTCAGGATTTCACGATAGGCGGCCTGCCGCGCCAACAAGCGCAAGCCGGCTTCCACTGTGTCCTTCTTGGTGGTGTACGGGCCCGCTTGCATGGCCTTGGTCAGCAAGTCGTCGTCGATGTCAATGTTGGTTCGCATGATGTGTATAAATTATCACATGAGCACACATTATGCACATCACATGCGAAAAACGCCAAATCTGACGTCCGGCACCGGCGCGTTCTGCGCCGCCGACAGGCCCAGCGCCAGCATGCGGCGCGTGTCGGCGGGGTCGATGATGCCGTCGTCCCACAGGCGCGCGGTGGCGTAGTAGGGGTGGCCCTGGTGTTCGTACTGCTGGCGGATCGGGGCCTTGAAGGCTTCCTCTTCCTCGGCCGACCATTGGCCGCCCTTGGCCTCGATGCCGTCGCGCCGCACGGTGGCCAGCACGCTGGCGGCCTGCTCGCCGCCCATCACGCTGATGCGCGCGTTGGGCCACATCCACAAAAACCGCGGGCTGTACGCGCGCCCGCACATGCCGTAGTTGCCGGCGCCGAAGCTGCCGCCGATGATGACGGTGAACTTGGGCACGTTGGCCGTGGCCACGGCCGTGACCAGCTTGGCGCCGTGGCGCGCGATGCCTTCGTTCTCGTACTTGCGGCCCACCATGAAGCCGGTGATGTTCTGCAAGAAAACGAGCGGAATCTTGCGCTGGCAGCACAGCTCGATGAAGTGCGCGCCCTTTTGCGCCGATTCGCTGAACAGGATGCCGTTGTTGGCGACGATGCCAACCGGCATGCCCTCGATGTGGGCAAAGCCGCACACCAGCGTGGTGCCGAAGCGCGCCTTGAACTCCTGGAACTCGCTGCCGTCGACGATGCGGGCGATGATCTCGCGCACGTCGAAGGGCTTGCGCGAATCGGTGGGGATCACGCCGTGCAGTTCCTCGGCGGCGTACTTGGGCGCCACGGGGGGTTGCAGCGCGCCGGCGCGCGTCTTGGTGCGGTTCAGGTGCGCCACCACCTCGCGCGCCAGCGCCAGCGCGTGGGTGTCGTTTTGCGCCAGGTGGTCGGCCACGCCCGACAGGCGGGTGTGCACGTCGCCGCCGCCCAGGTCTTCGCTGCTCACCACCTCGCCCGTGGCGGCCTTGACCAGGGGCGGGCCGCCCAGAAAGATGGTGCCCTGGTTCTTGACGATGATGGCCTCGTCGCTCATGGCGGGCACGTAGGCGCCGCCGGCCGTGCAACTGCCCATGACGACCGCGATCTGCGCGATGCCCTGCGCGCTCAGGTTGGCCTGGTTGTAGAAGATGCGGCCGAAGTGCTCGCGGTCGGGGAAGACCTCGTCCTGGTTGGGCAGATTGGCGCCGCCCGAGTCGACCAGGTAGATGCAGGGCAGGCGGTTCTGCTCGGCGATCTCCTGCGCGCGCAGGTGCTTTTTGACGGTCATCGGGTAATAGGTGCCGCCCTTCACCGTGGCGTCGTTGCAGACGATCATGCAGTCCACGCCCGACACGCGGCCGATGCCGGCCACCAGCCCCGCCGCCGGCGCCGCGTCCGTGCCATCGCGGTCCGGGTACATGTGCAGCGCGGCCAGCGGCGCGATTTCCAGAAAGGGCGTGCCCGGGTCCAGCAGCATCTGCACGCGCACGCGCGGCAGCAGCTTGCCGCGGTCCATGTGCTTCTTGCGCGCGGCCTCGCCGCCGCCCTGCCCGACCTTGGCGACCGTGGCATGAAGGTCGGCCACCAGCGCGCGCATCGCGTCGGCGTTGGCCTGAAAGTCGGCCGAACGGGCATTGAGCTTGGATTGAATGACGGGCATGGATAACCTTTACTATGAATCGAATAGCTGTTCGCGCTTGTCGGACGCCGGCTCAAGCCGTTTTTTGTTCGGATATTCCAAGTTCGCGCACCATCGCCTCGCGAATCTTGAACTTCTGGATCTTGCCCGTCACCGTCATCGGAAAGGCGTCGACGAAGCGGATGTAGCGCGGCACCTTGTAGTGCGCGATCTTGCCTTGGCAGAAGGCGCGCACCTCGTCTGCGGTCAAATCCTGTCCGGGCTTGGTGATGATCCAGGCGCACAGCTCCTCGCCGAACTTCAGGTCGGGCACGCCCACCACCTGCACGTCCTGCACCTGCGGATGGCGATAGAGGAATTCCTCGATCTCGCGCGGATAGACGTTCTCGCCGCCGCGGATCACCATGTCCTTGATGCGGCCGACGATGTTGACGTAGCCCTCCTCGTCCATGGTGGCCAGGTCGCCCGTGTGCATCCAGCCCTCGGCATCGATCGCCTCGGCGGTGCGCGCCGGGTCTTCCCAATAGCCCTGCATCACCGAGTAGCCCTTGGTGCAGAACTCGCCGCGTTCGCCCACCGGCACGGTCTCGCCGCTTGCGGGGTCGATGATCTTGATCTGCAGGTGCGGCTGCACCCCACCGACGGTGGACACGCGCTTGTCCAGCGGCGTGTCGGTGGAGCTCTGGCAGCTGACGGGCGAAGTCTCGGTCATGCCGTAGGCGATGGTCACCTCGCGCATGTGCATCTCGCTTTGCACGCGCTTCATCACCTCGACCGGGCAGGGGCTGCCGGCCATGATGCCGGTGCGCAGGGTGGACAGGTCGAACTCCGCAAAGCGCGGGTGATCCAGCTCGGCGATGAACATGGTGGGCACGCCGTGCAGGCCGGTGCACTTTTCGTCCTGCACCGTCTGCAGCACCGACAGCGGCTCGAACGCGTCGTTGGGGTAGACGATGCAGCCGCCGTGCGTCAGCACCGCCAGGTTGCCCAGCACCATGCCGAAGCAGTGGTACAGCGGCACGGGGATGCACAGGCGGTCCTGCTCGGTCAGCTTCATCGCCTCGCCGATGAAAAAGCCGTTGTTCAGGATGTTGCGGTGCGTCAGCGTGGCGCCCTTGGGAAAACCGGTGGTGCCGCTGGTGAACTGGATGTTGATGGCATCCTGGTTGTGCAGCAGCCGCGCCACCTGCGCCAGGCGCGCATCCTGCGGGTCGCCGGTCTTCAGCAGCGCCGAAAAGCGGCTGAAGCCCGCTTCGTCCGCTCCTTCGCCTTCGACGTCGATCCAGAACACGTGTTGCAGATGCGGCAGGGTCTTGGACTGCAGGGCCTCGCCTGCCTTGGCGTGCGCCCACTCGGGCGCCAGCTCGCGCAGCATGCCCAGGTAGTCGCTGGTCTTGAAGCGCGGCATGGTGACCAGCGCCTTGCACGCCACCTTGTTGAGCGCGTATTCCACCTCGGCCGTGCGGTAGGCCGGGTTGATGTTGACCAGCACCAGCCCCGCCATGGCGGTGGCCAGTTGCATCAACACCCATTCGGCGTTGTTGTGCGACCAGATGCCGATGCGATCGCCGGGCTTGAGGCCCAGCGCCAGCAAGGCGCTGGCCAGGCGGCGCGACTCGGTCTGCAACTGGCGATAGGTGTAGCGGCGCTTCTGGTGCGCCGACACCAGAGCTTCGCGCTCGGGAAAGCGCGCGACCATGTCGTCGAAGAAGGCGCCGATGGTCTGCTCGATCAGGGCCGGGCGGGTGGCGCCCTGGGCGTGGCTGTGGGTCAAGGTTTGCTGGCTGCTCATGGTGCTTGTCTCCGCTGGCGTCGGCAGGCGCGGCTCATCACACGCGCAAGTTCCGCCTGTCGGCGCAGCTTACGCCGCCAAGGCCGTGAGTGAAATGACAAAATGGTTGCAAATCCAGCCATCGTTCATGAGCTCACCTGATCGAACCGGGGCCGCGCCCGACATTGCGGCGCCCACCGGCACACCGATGGCGTTCGTCCGCGCCATCGTACAGGCCTACGCGCAGCGCGGCCTGGATGCCGATGCCGCCCTGGCCAAGGCACAAATCACGACACCTGCCGGGGCGGCAGAGGCCGGGTACGTCAGCGCCCTGCAGTTCGAGCGCCTGTGCTTTGCGGCCATGCAGGAACTGGACGACGAGGCGCCCGGCTGGTTTCACCGCCGCCTGCCTTGGGGCAGCTACGGCATGCTGGCACGCGCCTCGCAGGGGGCCCCCACGCTGGGCGTGGCGCTGACGCGCTGGTGCCGCCACCACGGCCTGCTGACGTCGGACGTTCAATTGCGGCTGGCGGTGGCGGGCGACCGCGCCAGCGTGCAACTGACGGGCCAGCTGCCCGCCACGGCACCGCGCGAGTTCGCCCTGCTCTCGCTGCTGCGCAACGTGCACGGCCTGGCCTGCTGGTGGACCGACTCGCGCATCCCTCTGCAGTCGGCCGACTTTCCCTTTGCCGCGCCACCGCATGCCGAGGTCTATGCCCGGCTGTTTCCGGGCCCGGTGGTGTTCGACGCACCCGCCGCCGCCCTGCGCTTCGACGCCCGCTACCTCGACTTGCCCTTGCGCCGCGACAACGCCGCGCTCGACCAGATGCTGCATCGCGCCCTGCCGCTGATGGTGCGGCCCTATCGGCGCGACCGCCTGCTGGCGCTGCGGGTGCGCCAGCTGCTGCAGGCCGACCTGGCGCACACGGCGCAATCGCTGGCGGCCGCGCTGGCCTTGTCGCCCCGCAGCCTGCACCGGCAGCTGGCGGCCGAGGGCATGGCCTTGCAAGCCCTCAAGGACGAGCAGCGCCAGGCGCGCGCGGTCGAACTGCTGCAGCGCAGCCGGCGGCCCGTCAAGCAGATCGCGCGCGAGGTGGGTTTTGGCAGCGACAAGAGCTTTGCCCGCGCCTTTCGCCTCTGGACCGGGCAAACCCCCGAGGCCTGCCGCAACGACGGCCGCGCCGACGCTCAGGCGGGCGCGCGACCCGCGAACGCGGCGTAGAGCGCACTGGCCGCCGCCTGCGGATCGGCCGCGCTGCAGATCGCCGACACCACGCACACCCCGACCACGCCGCTGCCGCGCAGCAGGGCCGCGCGCGCCACGTCGATGCCGCCGATGGCGACGCAGGGCAGGCCGGCCTGCGCGGCCAGGGCGCGCACGCCGTCCAGGCCCAGGCCCGCGCCGGCGTCCGGCTTGGTGGCGGTGTCGAAGGCCGGCGAAAGCCCGATCAGATCGACATAGCCGCTGGCCCGCGCGGCAGCGCATTCCGCTGCGCTGGCGGCCGACAGCCCGAGCAGGGGCCGCGGGCCCAGGATGCGCCGCACCTCGGCCACCGGCACATCGCCCTGACCGACGTGGATGTGCACGTTCCGACCTTCGTCCAGCAATTGCCGTGCCACGGCCACCCGGTCGTTGACGACCACCGGCACGCGTCGCCCGGTGCCACGCGTGACGGCCTGCACGGCATCCAGCACTTGACGCGTCAGCTGCGCAAAGGCCTCATCGTCCAAGTTCTTGTCGCGCACCTGCACGATGCCCGCACCCCCGGCCACCGCCGCCGCCACCGTCTGCGCCACCGTGCGGCCGGCGCACGCGCACAGGTCGGTGTCGGTGACGAAGTACAGGCGGGGATCGACCCCGCTCCAGCGCGCATCCATGGCGGGGTACGGCTTTCTGCTCAGAGCGTTCGCGTTTCGACCTGCACGTCGGCCCGTGCGAAATCGGCCGATGGCAGCGCATGCAGCGCGTCGACAAACGCCACCTGAAAACTGCCAGGCCCCGCCGCCCGCGCACCGGCTGCCGCCCCGGCCAGCGCGAAGTGCGCGTGCGCCGCCACCGTGGCCGCCCAGTCGCCCGCAAGCCGCTCGCCGCCCAAGGCGCGACCCGCCGCCAGGTAGGCGACGACCAGCGCGCCCAGCGCGCAGCCCATGCCGACCACCTTGGGCATCAGGGCGTGACCGCCGCCGATGCGGGCGACGAGCGCTTGCGCGCCCTCCACGGCCACCACCGCATCGCGCGCGCCCGACACGGCCACCACGCCACCCGTGGTCTGCGCCAGCCGGATGGCCGCCGGCAGCACGGCGTCGACCTCGTCGGTCGAGTCCACGCCACGGCCGCCGGCGCCAGCGCCCGCCAGCGCGGCGATCTCCGACGCGTTGCCGCGCACCACGGTGGGCCGCGCCGCCGCCGCCTGGCGAATCTTGATGGTGCGAAAGGCCACGACACCCACGCTCACCGGGTCCAGCACCCAGGGCTTGCCCGTCTCGCTGGCCACGCTGATCGCGGCATCCGCAGCCAGCAGTTGGTGGTTGCTGGCCGTTCCCAGGTTGATCAGGATGCCGTCGGCCACGCCGGCAAACTGCGCCGCGTCGGCCTCGTGGTCGATCATGGCCGGCGCAGCGCCCGCGGCCAGCAGCACGTTGGCGCTGAACTGCTGCACCACCGTATTGGTGATGGCCTGCACCAGCGGCGCCGAGACCTGCAGGCGGGCGTGCAGGGCCGGCAGATCGGGCGTGAAAGCGGTCGTGCTCATGTCAAAAGATGGGAAAGGCGCCGGTCAAGCGCGCGGCCACAGCTGCTGCACGAACAGCACGGCAAAAAAACCGAACGCTGCCAGCAAGGTCCACTTCAGGATCAGCCAGCCGCGCCGGCGATGCCGCTGCTGGCCGGTGAGAGCGAACATCCCGTAGCTGACGGCGGCTGCCAGCAAAGCCAGCAGGATCAAAAGGCGAAACAGCGTCACGGCAGTTCAGGCTGGCCGATGCGCCCGCGCCCTACCAGGCCCGCGCCAGCTCGGCAAAGCCCGCCGGCGCCTGGCGCGCGTGCTCGAAGCTGACCAGCTCCCAGGCATCGGCCTGCGCCAGCAGGGCGCGCAGCAACTGGTTGTTGAGCGCGTGACCGGAGCGAAAGGCGCTGTAGGCCGCCAGCATGGGGTGACCGATGCAGTACAGGTCGCCAATGGCGTCCAGGATCTTGTGCTTGGCGAATTCCTCCGCGTAGCGCAGACCGTCGGCGTTGAGCACCTTGGTGTCGTCCATCACGATGGCGTTGTCCAGGCCGCCGCCCAGCGCCAGGCCGTTGGCGCGCATGGTCTCGACGTCGCGCGAGAAGGCGAAGGTGCGCGCGCGCGCGATGTCGCGGCTGTAGCGGCCCGAGCCCATGTCGAACTCGACGCGCTGCCCGGTGGCGTCCACCGCCGGGTGATGAAACTCGATCTCGAAACTGAGCGTGAAGCCGTGATGCGGCGTGAGAAGCGCCCACTTGATCTGCTCGCCCTCGCCTTCGCTCACCTCCACCGGCTTGAGCACCCGCAGAAACTTCTTGGGCGCCTTCTGCGGCTCGATGCCGGCGCTTTGCAGCAGGTAGACGAAGGAGGAGGCCGAGCCGTCGAGAATGGGCACCTCCTCGGCGGTGATGTCGATGTACAGGTTGTCCAGCCCCAGGCCGGCGCAGGCCGACATCAGGTGCTCGATGGTGCGCACCTTGACGTCGCCACGCGAGATGGTGGAGGCCAGGCGCGTGTCGGTGACCGATTGCGCGTTGACGGGGATGTCGACCGGCTGCGGCAGGTCGATGCGGCGAAACACGATGCCGGTATCCGGCGGCGCCGGACGCAGCGTGAGCTCGACCCGCTCGCCGCTGTGCAGGCCGACGCCCACCGCGCGGGTCAGCGTCTTGAGGGTGCGTTGCGCAAGCATAACCGTGGATTTTAATTTTTTTGGCGCACGTCATCCTGCCTGGCCGCCAAAGCGAAGCGCCCCGGACGGGGCGCCTCACCAGTCCGTCCGGCACGCGCGGACGGACCGGAGCCGATGACCGATCAATCGGCTTGTTTGCGCAGGAAGGCCGGGATCTCCACGTCGTCCATGCCGCCCGAGGACAGCGCATCGACGCGCGCGGCGGCGTGGCTGCGGTCCATGGTGCGCGGCGAGGTCCACACGCGCGGCACGATGGCCGGGTCGTAGCCCGCCTGGCCGCCGGCCATGCGCGTGCCGGCCGGCGCGGCGGCCATGCCGCCCATCGTGAAGGGCACGTTGTCGGTGCCGGTGCGCAGGCCGCCCTGCACCACGGTGATCGGCTGGCGCCGACCGGCGCCCTGGCGCGACAGCCCCGTGGCAACCACGGTGACGCGCAGCTCGTCGCCCAGCGCGTCGTCGTAGGCGGCGCCGTAGACCACGTGGGCCTGGTCGGAGGCGTAGGCGCGGATGGTCTCCATCGCGGCCTTGGACTCGCTCAGCTTGAAGCTGCCCTTGGCGGCGGTGATCAGCACCAGCACCCCCTTGGCACCCGACAGGTCGATGCCCTCCAGCAGCGGGCAGGCCACGGCCTGCTCGGCGGCGATGCGCGCGCGGTCCGGGCCGCTGGCCGTGGCCGTGCCCATCATCGCCTTGCCGGGCTCGCTCATCACGGTGCGCACATCCTCGAAGTCGACGTTGATGTGGCCGTAGTCGTTGATGATCTCGGCAATGCCGCCGACGGCGTTCTTGAGCACGTCGTTGGCTTGGGCAAAGGCCTCGTCCTGCGTGATGTCGTCACCCAGCACTTCGAGCAATTTCTCGTTCAGCACGACGATCAGCGAATCGACGTTGGCCTCCAGCTCGGCCAGGCCGGTCTCGGCGTTGGTCATGCGCCGGCCTCCCTCCCAGTCGAAGGGCTTGGTGACCACGCCCACGGTCAGGATGCCCATGTCCTTGGCGACACGCGCGATCACCGGCGCCGCGCCGGTGCCGGTGCCGCCGCCCATGCCGGCGGTGATGAACAGCATGTGCGCGCCGCGGATGGCCTGGCGGATTTCGTCCGCGGCCGCCTCGGCCGCCTCGCGCCCCTTGTCGGGCTTGCTGCCCGCGCCCAGACCCGTGGAGCCCAGCTGGATGACCGACTGCGCCAGCACGCGCGACAGCGCCTGAGCATCGGTGTTGGCGCAGATGAACTCCACGCCCTGCACATGGCGCTCGATCATGTGGTCGACAGCGTTGCCGCCGCCGCCGCCGACGCCGATGACCTTGATCTGGGTGCCCGAGTTGAAGCTCTCGGTTTCAATCATCTCGATGCTCATGGTGTACTCCTTAACGTGCCTGCAGTTGCCTTGAATGAACGACTTTTTTGAAATGAACTGACGAATTGCCTAGCAAACCTTCGGGGCGCCGCCCCTCACGAGGGCGGCCCCGTACTCGGCCAGGGCGGGGGGATGGGCGGCACCAAGGCGCCGTGCTTGGGGCGGTGCATGCTCAGAAGTTCCCCACGATGAATTCCTTGATGCGACCGAAGGCCGACTTCACGGAGCCGGCCTTTTGCGCCACCTTGAAGCCGCGCAGGCGCGCCAGCCGCGCCTCTTCGAGCAGGCCCATGACGGTGGCCGAGCGCGGCTGGGCCACCATGTCGGACAGCGCGCGCGAATACTTGGGCGCGCCGCGGCGCACGGGCTTGAGGAAGATGTCCTCGCCCAGCTCGACCATGCCGGGCATCACCGAACTGCCGCCGGTGATCACCACGCCGGAGGACAGCACTTCCTCGAAGCCCGAGTCGCGGATCACCTGCTGCACGAGCTGGAAAATCTCTTCCACGCGCGGCTCGATCACGCCGGCCAGCGCCTGCTTGGACAGCAGGCGCGGCGTGCGGTCGCCCAGGCCCGGCACCTCGACCTGGGTGTCGGCCTCGGCCAGCAGCTGCTTGGCGCAACCGTGCGCCACCTTGATGTCCTCGGCGTCCATGGTGGGAGTGCGCAGCGCCATGGCGATGTCGCTGGTGATCAGGTCGCCGGCGATCGGTACCACCGCGGTGTGGCGAATGGAGCCGCCGGTGAAGATGGCCACGTCGGTGGTGCCGGCGCCGATGTCCACGCACACCACGCCCAGCTCGCGCTCGTCGTCGGTCAGCACGGCATGGCTGGAGGCCAGCGGGTTGAGCAGCAGCTGGTCGACCTCCAGGCCGCAGCGGCGCACGCACTTGACGATGTTCTCGGCCGCGCTTTGCGCGCCGGTGACGATGTGCACCTTGGCCTCCAGGCGCATGCCGCTCATGCCCACGGGCTCGCGCACGTCCTGGCCGTCGATGATGAATTCCTGCGGCTCGACCAGCAGCAGGCGCTGGTCGCTGGAGATGTTGATGGTCTTGGCGGCGTCGACCACGTGCATCACGTCCGAGGGCGAGACCTCCTTGCTGCGCACCGCCACCATGCCGCTGGAGTTGAAGCCGCGGATGTGGCTGCCCGTGATGCCGGTGTAGACGCGGCCGATCTTGCAGTCGGCCATCAGCTCGGCCTCTTTCAGGGCCTGCTGGATGCTTGCCACCGTGGCGTCGATGTTGACCACCACGCCGCGCTTGAGCCCATGGCTGGGCGCGCTGCCCAGGCCCGCCAGGCGCAGGTCGCCGCCGGGCAGCACCTCGGCCACCACCACCATGATCTTGGCGGTGCCGATGTCCAGCCCGACGATCAAATCCTTGAACTCTTTTGCCATTGTTCTACCTGTCGTTGCCCGTGTGCCGGCGCCTCAGCGTTTCGCGCGCCGGTCTGCCGCCTGCACCGTGGTGACGCCGCGCAAGCGCAGCGCGTACCCTCCCACGTGGCGCAGGTCGGCCGTCTCGATGTCCGCCACCGTGCGTTGGTGGCGCGCCGCCACCTCGGCGGCGGTGCTGGCGAACTGGCTCAGGCGCTCGGCCAGCACCGGCTCGGCACCCTGGCCCAGCTCGATCGCCGCGCCGCTGGCCAGGTTGGCGTGCCAGTGGCCGCGCGGCTCCAGCTCCAGGCTGTCGATCGTGGTGTCCAGCGGCGCCAGCAGCGGCTCGAGCGCGCGGTACATGGCCAGCACCGCCGGCGCCTGGCCCTCGGGGCCCAGCAGCGTCGGCAGCTCCGAGTCGGCGCCATCGAAGTCGGACACCTCGAACACCTTGCCCTGCCCGTCGACCAGGTGCGTGTCGCCCTCGCCCCATTGCGCCACCGGCACGTATTCGTGCAACTGCACCGCCAGGCGATTGGGAAACTCGCGCCGCACGGTGGCCTTGCGCACCCAGGGCACCTGCTGAAACGCCGCCTGGACGGCGCCCAGATCGAGCGTGAAGAAATTGCCCGCTAGGCGCGGCTCCACGCTGGCGCGCAGGCTGGCGCGGCTGATGTGCTGGGTGTCGCCGGTCACGGTGATCTGGCCGATGGTGAACATGGGGTTGCGCAGCACCCACCACAGGCCCGCGGCCACCCCGGCCAGCAGCAGCGCCGACACCAGCACCGCGGTGGTGAAGTTCATCAGCCGCACGTCGAAGGGCAGCGCCAGGGACGAACTCATTGGTCCCCTCCCGTCGCGTAGTCCAGCCCGGCATCGGCCAGCACCTGCAGGCACAGATCTTCATAACTGATGCCCGCCGCCTTGGCCGCCATCGGCACCAGCGAGTGGCCGGTCATGCCGGGCGAGGTGTTGAGCTCCAGCAGCCAGGGCCGGCGCGTGGCGGCGTCGATCATCACGTCGAGCCGGCCCCAGCCGCGGCAGCCCAGCAGGCGGTAGGCCTTGAGCACCAGCGCCTGGATGGCGGCCTCCTCGCCGGGCGGCAGGTCGCAGGGCACGCGGTATTCGGTGACGTCGGTGAAGTACTTGTTCTGGTAGTCGTAGTTGCCCTCGGGCGCCACGATGTGAATCACCGGCAGGGCGCGCGCGCCTTCGCCCGTGCCCAGGATGGAGCAGGTCACCTCGTCGCCGGCGATGAACTGCTCGCACAGGATGTCGGCGTCCAGCCGGGCGGCGGTGGCCACGGCGGCTTCCATCTGCTCGGCGCGCGTCACCTTGGTCAGCCCGATCGACGAGCCCTCGCGCGAGGGCTTGACGATCAGCGGCAGGCCCAGCTCGGCCACCACGGCCTGCAGGCGCGCGGCGTCGTGCGGGCCGCGGTGCAGCAGCACGTGGCGCGGCGTGGGCAGGCCCTCGGCCAGCCACGCGCGCTTGGTCATGATCTTGTCGATGGCCAGGCTGGAGGCCAGCACGCCGGCGCCGGTGTAGGGAATGCCCAGCAGCTCCAGCGCGCCCTGCACCGTGCCGTCTTCGCCGTAGCGCCCGTGCAGCGCGATGAAGCAGCGCGCAAAGCCCTGGCGCTTCAACTCGTCCAGCGGCTGCTCGGCCGGATCGAAGGCGTGAGCATCGACCCCGCGCGCGCGCAGCGCCGTCAGCACACCCCGGCCGGACATCAGCGAAATCTCGCGTTCCGCCGAGCGTCCACCCATCAGCACGGCCACTTTTCCAAGTTGAAGGTCGGGTTGCTGCATGGTCATCACGATGCGCCCGAATTATGCTCAGGTTTTTGTAGCAAATCAACGACTTTCGCCGAAATGCCGCCAATCGATCCCGCGCCCATGCACATCACCACGTCGCCGCCGCGCACCTGCGCGATCAGCTGCGCGGGCAAGTCCGCCACGTCCGCCACGAAAACCGGTTCCACCTGGCCGGCCACGCGCAGCGCGCGCGCCAGCGCGCGGCCGTCGGCCGCCACGATGGGCTCCTCGCCGGCGGCGTAGACCTCGGTCAGCAGCACGGCGTCGGCACGGCCGATCACCTTGACGAAATCGTCGAAGCAGTCGCGCGTGCGGGTGTAGCGATGCGGCTGGAAGGCCAGCACCAGGCGGCGGCCCGGAAACGCGCCGCGCGCCGCAGCCAGCGTGGCCGCCATCTCGGCCGGGTGGTGGCCGTAGTCGTCGATCAGGGCAAAGCGCCCGCCGCCCGGGGCAGGCAGTTCGCCATAGCGCTGAAAGCGCCGGCCCACACCCTTGAACTCGGCCAGCGCCTTTTGCACCGCCGCATCGTCGATGTTCAGCTCCACGGCCACCGCGATGGCCGACAGGGCGTTGAGCACGTTGTGCTCGCCCGCCAGGTTCAGCACCACCGGCAGGTCGGGCAGCCGCACGCCGTTGCGCCGCCGCACCGTGAAATGCATTTGCCCGGCCACGGCACGCACGTCCACCGCACGCACCTGGGCGTCCTCGCCGAAGCCGTAGGTCGTCACCGGCGTGGTGAGCTGGCCCAGGATCTCGCGCACCGCCGGGCTTTCCAGGCACAGGATGGCGGTGCCGTAGAACGGCAGGCGGCCGAGAAAATCGACGAAGGCCTTTTCCAGCCGGCCGAAGTCGTGGCCGTAGGTCTCCATGTGGTCGGCGTCGATGTTGGTGACCACCGCCAGCACGGGCGAGAGATTGAGGAACGAGGCGTCGGACTCGTCGGCCTCGACCACGATGTAGTCGCCCGCGCCCAGCCGCGCGTTGGTGCCGGCGCTGTTCAGCCGCCCGCCGATGACGAAGGTCGGGTCCAGCCCGGCCTCGGCCAGCACGCTGGCGACCAGGCTGGTGGTGGTCGTCTTGCCGTGGGTGCCGGCAATGGCGATGCCCTGCTTGAGGCGCATCAGCTCGGCCAGCATGATGGCGCGCGGCACCACGGGGATGTGACGCGCGCGCGCGGCCAGCACCTCGGGGTTGTCGGCCTTGACCGCGGTGGAGGTCACCACCGCGTCGGCGCCGGCCACGTGCTCGGCCGCGTGGCCGACGAAGGTCCGGATGCCCAGGCCGGCCAGGCGGCGCAGCATCGCGCCGTCGGCCAGGTCGGAGCCCGAAACGACGTAGCCCAGGTTGTGCAGCACCTCGGCGATACCGCTCATGCCCGAGCCGCCGATGCCGACGAAGTGGATGTGGCGGATGGCGTGCTTCATGCGGCCAGTTCCTCGCACGCGGCCACGATCTCGCGCGTGGCCGTCAGTTTTTGCATGGTTTTGGCCTTCAGCGCCCGCTGCAACAGCGCGGGACGCTTCATTTTTTGTAGTATTCCCATCAGTCTCTCGGCCGTCAGGTCGGCCTGCTGAACCAGCCAGCCCGCGTCCTGATCGACCAGAAAGCGCGCGTTGCTCGTCTGGTGGTCGTCCACCGCGTGCGGAAAGGGCACGAACAGCGCGGCGGCGCCCACGGCGGCGATCTCGCTCACGGTGGTGGCGCCGGCGCGGCAAATCACCAGGTCGGCATCGGCATAGGCCTGGGCCATGTCGTCGATGAAGGGGCGCAGCTCGGCCTCGACGCCCGCCGCGTGGTAGTTGGCGCGCAGGGCGTCGATCTGCTTGGCGCCGCTTTGATGCACCACCATCGGCCGGCTGGCGGCCGGCAGGCGCGCCAGCGCCTGCGGCACCACGCTATTGAGCGCCTGCGCGCCCAGGCTGCCGCCCACCACCAGCAGGCGCAGCGGCCCGCTGCGGCCGGCAAAGCGCGTGGCCGGGTCGGGCACCCGCGTGAACTCGGCGCGCAGCGGGTTGCCCACCCACTGCACGCGCCGCGCCTTGGCCAGCACGCCCGGAAAGGCCGTGAACACGCGGTCGGCAACGCCGGCCAGCAGCTTGTTGACCAGGCCCGCCACCGAGTTCTGCTCGTGCAGCACCAGCGGCTTGTTCAGCGCCACGCCCATCAGCGCGCCGGGGAAGGTGATGTAGCCACCCAGGCCCACCAGCACGTCGGGACGCACGCGGCGCAGCACGCCGATGCTTTGCCAGAACGCCCGCAGCAGGCGCAGCGGCAGCAGGGTCAGCGTCAGCGGCCCCTTGCCGCGCACGCCGCCGAAGGCGATGGGCTCGAAGGCGAAACCGCGCGGCGGCACCAGTTGCTGCTCCATGCTGCCCGGCGCGCCCAGCCAGTGCACGCGCCAGCCGCCTTCGCGCAGGGCCTCGGCCACGGCCAGGCCCGGGAAGATGTGCCCCCCCGTGCCGCCAGCCATGACAAGAGCGCAGAAATGGCCCCCACGCTCCCCCGCTGCGCTTGGGTAGCGCCCCCCCGAGGGGGCCCTCGTGCCTTCGGGCGGCCGTGCGGCGCTCATCGTCATGCGCGGCCTCCGCGCATCAGCTGGCGATTCTCAGCATCCACCCGCATCACGATGGCGATCGCCACCAGATTGGCCATGATGGCCGAGCCGCCGTAGCTCATGAAGGGCAGCGTCAGGCCCTTGGTGGGCAGCGCGCCCAGGTTGACGCCGATGTTGATGAAGGCCTGAAAGCCCAGCCACAGGCCCACGCCCTGCGCCACCAGGCCCGAGAACACGCGGTCCAGCGCGATCGCCTGCCGCCCGATGCCCATGATGCGGCGCGTGAGCCAGAAGAACAGGAAGATCACGCAGGTCAGGCCGACCAGGCCGAATTCCTCGCCGATGACCGACAGCAGGAAGTCGGTGTGCGCCTCCGGCAGCCAGTGCAGCTTCTCGATGCTGCCGCCCAGGCCCACGCCGAAGACCTCGCCACGGCCGATGGCGATCAGCGCGTGCGACAGCTGGTAGCCCTTGCCCAGCGCATGGTCCTCGCTGAACGGGTCGAGGTAGGCGAAGATGCGCGCGCGCCGCCACGGCGAGGTCCAGATCATGGCGGCGAAGGCCACCACCAGGATGGTCGCGATGACGAAGAACATGCGCGCGTTGACGCCGCCGAGGAACAGGATGCCCATGGCGATCACCGCGATCACCATGAAGGCGCCCATGTCGGGCTGCGCCAGCAGCAGCGAACCCACCACCGCAATGGCCGCCGCCATCGGCAGCACGGCGCGGAAAAAGCGCTCCTTGACCTCCATCTTGCGCACCATGTAGTCGGACGCGTAGAGCAGGATGGCGATCTTGGCCAGTTCCGAGGGCTGGAAGTTGATCGGCCCGAAGCCGATCCAGCGGCGCGCGCCGTTGACCACGCTGCCGACGTGCGGGATGAGCACCGCGATCAGCAGCGCCAGCGAGACCAGGAACAGCGGCCGCGCCATCTTCTCCCACCAGTCCATGCGCACCTGGAAAGCCACCAGCGCCGCCAGCAGCGACAGCGCGATCCACATCGCATGCCGTCCCACGAAGTGATAGGGCGAGTAGCGGGCGAAGCGCGGGTTGTCGGGCAGCGCGATGCTGGCCGAATACACCATCACGATGCCGAAGGCCAGCAGCGCCACGCAGACCCAGATCAGCGCCTGGTCGAAACCGAGCACGCGCGAGGGCGTGCTGGTGGTGCGCGCGAACTCGCTGCCGCTGATGCGCACCGGCAGTTCGCCCTCGCGCGCGGCGTCGGCGCGGCGCCGCTTGCCGCCGGCCAGGCTGGTCAGCTTTCCAACGACTGCGCTCATGACATCGCCTCCAGTTCGACGCCGGCGTCGCGCGCCAGCGCCGTGACGGCGGCGCGAAACACCTCGGCGCGCTGGGCGTAGTCGCGGAACATGTCGAAGCTGGCGCAGGCCGGCGACAGCAGCACCGCATCGCCCGGCTGCGCCTGCGCCCGCGCCTGGGCCACGGCGTCTTCCAGGGTCGCGGCCGAGGCCAGCGGCACGCCGCCCCCTTGCAGCGCCTGGCCGATGGCCGGGCCGTCGCGTCCGATCAGGATCACCGCGCGGGCAAAGCGCGCCACCGGATCGGCCAGCGGACTGAAGTCCTGCCCCTTGCCGTCGCCACCCAAAATAACGACCACGCGGCGCTCGGCGCCCAGGCCCTGCAGCGCGGCCGCGGTGGCGCCCACGTTGGTGCCCTTGCTGTCGTCGAAATACTCCACGCCGTCCAGCACGCCGATCGACTCGACGCGGTGCGGCTCGCCGCGGTACTCGCGCAGGCCATACAGCATGGGGCCCAGCGCGCAGCCGCAGCCGCAGCCGACGGCCAGCGCCAGCGCGGCCAGCGCGTTGACCGCGTTGTGCCGGCCGCGAATGCGCAGCGCGCCCTCGGGCATCAGGCGCTGCAGGTGCAGCTCGGGCTCGGCATCCTTGCGGCGGCGCTGGGTCTCGTCGGCCTCCAGCGCGCGCACCAGCCAGGCCATGCCGCCGACCAACTCGATGCCGAAGTCGCCCGGCGCCGTCGGCATGCCGGCACCAAAGCTGATCACGTTGCGGGCCGGCGGGCGCGGGCCCTTCACCGCCTTGGCCGCGGGCGCCGGGCGCATGGCGGCCACCCGCGGATCGTCGCGGTTGAGCACCATGGTGGCCGCGGCGCCGAACACCTTGGCCTTGGCCGCGGCATAGGCCGCCATGTCGCCGTGCCAGTCCAGATGGTCTTGCGTGATGTTGAGCACCACCGCGGCCGTCGGCTCGAAGGCGTGCGCGGCGTCCAGCTGAAAGCTCGACAGCTCCAGCACCCAGACCTCGGGCAGGGCCTGGGCGTCCAGGCCCTGCGCCAGCGTGTCGAGCAGGCTGGGGCCGATGTTGCCGGCCACCGCCACGCTTTTGCCGGCGCGCTGCACCAGCTGCCCGGTGAGCGCGGTCACCGTGGTCTTGCCGTTGGTGCCGGTCACCGCCAGCACCGCCGGCGCGTAGTGCTGCTCGGTGCGCAGCTGGGCCAGCGCCTGGCTGAACAGGTCGAGCTCGCCGCCCACGGGCAGCGCGCGCTCCTGCGCCGCCGCCATCAGGTCCGCCAGGCCGGCCGGCGCCAGGCCCGGACTGCGGTAGATCGCGCGCAGCGAGGCGTCGTCCAGCAGCGCCGCCGTCAGCGGCCCGGCGACGAAGCGGGCCTCGGGCACCGACTCGCGCAGCAGGGCCAGTTGCGGCGGCTGCTCGCGCGTGTCGGCCACCGTCACCCGCGCGCCCTGGCGGGCGCACCAGCGCGCCATCGCCAGGCCGGACTGGCCCAGGCCCAGGATGAGCACGTGCAGATCGGTGAACAGGCCGGTCATCGCGTCACCTCAGCTTGAGCGATGACAGCCCCACCAGGCACAGCAGCATGGTGATGATCCAGAAGCGCACCACGACTTGGGTCTCGGCCCAGCCGCTCTTCTCGAAGTGGTGGTGCAGCGGCGCCATCTTGAGCAGGCGCCTGCCCTCGCCGTAGCGGCGCTTGGTGAACTTGAACCAGCTCACCTGGGCCATGACCGAGATGGCCTCGACCACGAAGATGCCGCCCATGATGGCCAGCACGATCTCCTGGCGCACGATGACCGCTATCGTTCCGAGAGCGCCGCCGAGCGCCAGCGCGCCCACGTCGCCCATGAAGACCTGGGCCGGGTGGGCGTTGAACCACAGGAAGGCCAGGCCCGCGCCGGCCATGGCGGCGCAGAAGATGAGCAGCTCGCCGGTGCCGGGAATGTGCGGAAACAGCAGGTACTTGGCGTAGAACGCATTGCCCGTGACATAGGCGAACACGCCCAGCGCCGAGCCGACCATGATCACCGGCATGATGGCCAGGCCGTCCAACCCGTCGGTCAGGTTGACGGCATTGCTGGAACCGACGATGACCAGGTAGCTCAGGATCACGAAGCCCAGCACGCCCAGCGGGTAGCTGACCTCCTTGAAGAAGGGCACCAGCAGGCCGGCCGCGTGCGGCAGGTCGACCGAGAAGCCCGAGCCGACCCATTGCGTGAACAGCTCCCAGGCGCGCACGTTGGTGCCCTCGGAGATGCTGAACACCAGCGAGAACGCGGCCAGGCCGCCGATCAGCGACTGCCAGAAATACTTTTCGCGCGAGCGCATGCCCTCCGGGTCCTTGCGCACCACCTTGCGCCAGTCGTCCACCCAGCCGATGGCGCCGAAGCCCAGCGTCACCAGCATCACGATCCAGATGAAGCGGTTGGACAGATCGGCCCACAGCAGCACCGACACCACGATGGCGATCAGGATCAGCACGCCACCCATGGTGGGCGTGCCGCTCTTGACCAGGTGGCTCTGCATGGCGTAGCCCCGCACCGGCTGGCCGATCTTCAGCGCGGTCAGCTTGCGGATCACCCAGGGCCCCGCCACGATGCCGATCAGCAGCGCCGTCATGGCCGCCATCACGGCGCGAAAGGTGAGGTACTGGAAGACCCGGAAGTACCCCAGCTCGGGCGACATCCGTTGCAGCCAGGCGGCCAGCTCAAGCAGCATGGGCGCCCTCCGTCGTCGATTCCCTGGCCTGCGTGAGGGCCTCGACCACGCGCTCCATGCGCATGAAGCGCGAGCCCTTGACGGCCACGCTGGCGCACTGGCCGAGATGCGTGCGCACGGCCGCCGTCAGGCGCTCGACGTCGTCGAAATGACTGCCGCCGAAGGCCATGGCGGCGTGGATGGCCAGGTTGCCGTGCGCCAGCAGATGATCGATGCCGCGCGTGCGGGCATAGGCGCCCACCTCGGCGTGAAAGGCCGGCCCCTGCGCGCCCACCTCGCCCATGTCGCCCAGCACCAGCAGGCGCGGGCCCGGCAGCTCGGCCAGCACGTCGATCAGCGCGCGCACCGAGTCGGGGTTGGCGTTGTAGGTGTCGTCGATCAGCGTCAGCGCGCGGCCGTGCCAGCGCAGCAGCACGGTGCGCGAGCGGCCGCGCACCGGACGAAACGCGCTCAGGCCCTGGGCCAGCGCCGCCAGCGGCGCGCCCGCGGCCTGCGCGCAGGCCAGAGCGGCCAAGGCGTTGCGCAGGTTGTGGCGGCCGGCCACGTGCAGCTCGAAGGCGAGCGGGCCGGCCGGCGTGGCGGCCTCGGCCTGCCAATGGTCGAGCTGCCAGCGCGCCTGCGTCAGGGCAACCTGCGCACCCGCGGCCGCGTCGCCGAACAGGCATTGCCGGCGCCCACCGGCCAGCGCCTGCCACACGCCGGTGTACGCCTCGCCGGCCGGGAACACCGCCACGCCATCGGCGCCGAGCTGCGACAGCACCGCACCGTTCTCGCGCGCCACCGCTTCCACCGTGGCCATGAACTCCTGGTGCTCGCGCTGCGCGTTGTTGACCAGCGCCACGGTGGGCTGGGCGATGGCCGCCAGGTGGGCGATCTCGCCCGGATGGTTCATGCCCAGTTCGACCACCGCCACCTGGGTGGCCGGCCGCAGGCGCAGCAGGGTCAGTGGCAGGCCGATGTCGTTGTTGAAGTTGCCCTCGGTGGCCAGCGCCGCCTCGCCCTGCCAGGCGCGCAGCATGGCGGCGATCATCTGCGTCACCGTGGTCTTGCCATTGCTGCCGGTGACGGCGATCAGGGGCCCGGCAAAGCGCTGGCGCCAGGCCTGCGCCAGTTCGCCCAGCGCCACGCGCGCGTCGGGCACCAGGATGCCCGGCAGGCCGCTGGCGGCCAGTTCGGCCTGGGCCGCGGCGTCGCACAGCACGGCGGCGGCGCCCTTGGCCGCCGCCTCGCCCAGAAACTGCGTGGCGTCGAAGTGCTCGCCCTTGAGGGCCACGAACAAGTCGCCCGCCTGCAGGCTGCGCGTGTCGCTGTGCACGCGCGCGATGCACACCGCGCCGTCGCCCAGCACGCGGGCGTGGGACAGGGTGCGCGCCGCGTCGGCCAGGGGCCATTGCATCGATGCACTCATGCCGCGGCCCCCTCGGTCCGGCGCGCGGCCAAGGCCTGGCGCGCCTGCACCTGATCGGAGAACGGCGTCTTCACGCCACCCGCGTCCTGATAGTCCTCGTGGCCCTTGCCGGCGATCAGCACCACGTCGCGGGCGTCGGCCTGCGCCACGGCCAGGGCAATGGCGCGGGCGCGGTCCGGCTCGACCTGCACGGCGGCGCCGCGCTGCACCCCGCGCAGGATGTCGTCGATGATGGCCTGGGGCGACTCCAGCCGCGGGTTGTCGCTGGTCACCACCACGCGATCGGCGCCGGCCTGCACGGCCGCGCCCATCAACGGGCGCTTGCGGGCGTCGCGGTTGCCGCCGCAGCCGAACACGCCCCACAGGCGGCCGCCGCGCTCGGCGGCCAGCGGGCGCAGCGCGGCCAGGGCCTTGTCCAGCGCGTCGGGCGTGTGGGCGTAGTCGACCACCACCAGCGGCGCGGCGCGCTCGCCCGCCGGGGTCACGCGCTCCATGCGGCCGGGCACGGCGGGCAGGTCGGCGCACACGCGGGTCGCGTCGGCCAGCGGCACGCCCAGCGCGCGCAGCGCCGCCAGCACGCCCAGCAGGTTGGAGACGTTGTATTCGCCCACCAGGACGGTATCCAGCACCTGCGCTTGCGCGCCCTCACGCAGCGTCCAGCGCAGGCCGTGCGCGCCGTAGCCCACGTCCTGCGCCTGCAGGCGCGCCGCTTGGTGCAGCGACACCGTCCACACGTCCAGCCCGCGCGCGCGGCAGTGCTCGGCCAGCGGCGCGCCGCGCGGATCGTCGAGGTTGATCACCGCCGCCTGCAGGCCGGGCCAGTCGAACAGCGCCGCCTTGGCCGCCCAGTAGGCGTCCATGCTGCCGTGGTAGTCCAGGTGATCCTGCGTCAGGTTGGTGAACAGGGCCACGCGGATGGCGGTGCCATCCAGCCGGTGCTCGACGATGCCGATGGACGAGGCCTCCATCACGCAGGAGCGCACGCCCGCGTCCACGAACTCGCGCAGGCTGCACTGCAGCAGCACCGGGTCGGGCGTGGTCAGGCCGGTGGTCTGCAGGCGATCGGGCAGACCCACGCCCAAAGTGCCCACCAGCCCGCTCGGGGAAAGCGCGGGCAGCTTCAATTTCGATAGCGCCCAGGCCAGCCACCAGGCCGACGAGGTCTTGCCGTTGGTGCCCGTGACGGCGACCACGTTGAGCGCCTGCGAGGGCTGTTCATAGTACGCGGCGGCAATCGGCCCGCTGGCCGCCTTGAGGGCCGGATAGGCGGCCACCTGGGGCTGGTCGAAGCCAAAGGCCTCGGCGCCCGCGCGCTCCACCAGGCAGGCCGTGGCGCCCTGGGCCAGCGCCGCGCCGACGAAGCGCCGGCCGTCGGTGGCCGCGCCCGGCCAGGCGATGAAGCCGTCGCCCGGCCGGATCTGGCGGCTGTCGGTGTGCAGGCGCCCGCGCACGTGCTGGTGCAGCCAGCGCGCGGCATCCTGGGGCGTGTGCAGCGGCGTCATGTCAGAAGGATTCCTCGACCTTCTGCGTCAGGATTTCGGGCTTGACCGCCATGTCCGGCGGCACGCCCTTGATGCGCAGGGTCTGCTGCACCACGTCGCTGAACACCGGCGCCGCCACCGTGCCGCCGTAGTAGGTGCCGTTGCTGGGCTCGTCGACCATCACGCCGACGATGATGCGCGGCTGCTCGATGGGCGCGATGCCGACGAACCAGGCGCGGTACTTGTGCGCGGCATAGCCCTTGCCCTGCTGCTTGCGCGCGGTGCCGGTCTTGCCGCCCACCGAGTAGCCCACCGTCTGCGCCAGCTGGCCGGTGCCGCCGGGGCCGGTCACCAGGTGCAGCATCTTGCGCACCTCGCTCGCGGTCTTGGCCGAGAACACCCGCAGGCCCGGCGTCGATTGGCCCTCGGTGCTGCGCAGCAGGGTGGCGGGAATGACGCTGCCGTCGTGCGCCAGCGCGGTGTACGAATGCACCATCTGGAACAGCGAGCCCGACAGGCCGTAGCCATAGGCCATGGTGGCCTGCTCGACCGGCTTCCAGCTCTTCCAGGGACGCAGGCGGCCGGTGGCCGCGCCCGGAAAGGCCAGCTCGGGCTTGCGCCCGTAGCCCAGCGCCGTGTAGACGTTCCACATCTCCTTGGGGCTGAGCCGCTGCGCGATCTTCAGCGCGCCGATGTTGCTGGACTTCTGGATCACGCCCGACACCGTCAGCGTGCCGTAGTTGTGCGTGTCGCGCACCGTGTAGCGGTCCAGCTGGTAGCTGCCCGGCGAGGTGTTGATCAGGGTCTGCGGCGTGACGCGGCCCAAGTCCAGCGCGGTGGCCACGGTGATGGGCTTCATCACCGAGCCGGGCTCGAAGGTGTCGGTCAGCGCGACGTTGCGCAGCTGCGCGCCCGTCAGGTGCCGGCGGTCGTCCGGTGCATAGCTGGGGTAGTTGGCCAGCGCCAGCACCTCGCCGGTCACCGAGTCGAGCACCACCACGCTGCCGGACTTGGCCTTGTTGGCCACCACCGCGTCGCGCACCTTCTGGTAGGCGAAGAACTGGATCTTGGAGTCGATCGACAGCTGGATGTCCTGACCGTCGACCGGCGGCACCTCCTCGCCCACTTCCTCGACCACGCGGCCCAGCCGGTCCTTGATCACGCGGCGCGAACCCTCGCGGCCCGCCAGGCGCTGGTCGAACGAGCGCTCGACGCCTTCCAGGCCCTTGTTCTCGATGTCGGTGAAGCCGACCACGTGCGCCGCCGCCGCGCCCTCGGGGTACACGCGCTTGTATTCCTTGCGCTGGTGGATGCCGGCGATCTTCAGCTCGGCGATCTGCTGGGCCACCGACTGGTCGACCTGGCGCTTGATCCACACGAAGCTGCGGTCTTCCTCGCCCAGCTTGTGCTGCAAGTCCTTCAGCGGCATGTTCAGCAGCTTGGCCAGCTGGCGCAGCTCGCCCTCGTCGGCCTTGACGTCCTCCGGAATGGCCCAGATGCTGGGCGCCACCACGCTGGAGGCCAGCAGCAGGCCGTTGCGGTCGAAGATGCGGCCGCGGCTGGCGGGCAGCTCGAGCGTGCGCAACACGCGCTGGTCGCCCTGCTTCTGGAAGAACGCGTTGTCGAACACCTGCACGTAGGCCGCGCGCCCCGTCAGGCCCAGAAAGGCCACGGCCAGCCCGGCAACGATGAACTTGCTGCGCCACACCGGCGTGCGCGAGGCCAGCAGCGGGCTGGAGGTGTAGCGGATGCTCTTCATGGCCGACTCCCCGCCGGCGCCGGCCGCGCGGCGCCGGGCGTGACGTACTCGGTGATGGCCGGCGTCACCGGGCGCATGGCCAGCTTGTCCTGCGCCAGCCGCTCCACCCGCAGCGAAGTCGCCTGGGCGCGCTTTTCGACCTCCAGCTGGCGCCGCTGCGTGGCCAGGGTGCGCGCCTCGGCGCGCGCGCGCTCGATCTGCGTGACGAGCTGGCGCGACTCGTACTGCACCTTGACCAGGTACATGGCCGAGAACATCAGGGCCGCGAGCAGCACGATCGACAACCGAGTCATGGCACTTGGCCCCCACGCTTCGCCGCTGCGCGTGCTGCGCTGCCCCCCGAGGGGGCGCTCGCCGACTTGGGACGGCCCGGCGTCGGCTCATCTTGGCCCCCACGCTTCGCCGCTGCGCGTGCTGCGCTGCCCCCCGAGGGGGCGCTCGCCGCCTTGGGGCGGCCCGGCGTCGGCTCGGGACTCGCGTCCACCCGCGCATCGGTGCGCTCGGCCACCCGCATGATGGCGCTGCGTGCGCGCGGGTTGGCGGCCACCTCGGCGTCGCTGGGCCGCACGCGCGCCAGCGCGCGCAGCAAGGTGGGCGCGGGCTCGGCAAAGGGCGCGCGGCGGTCCACCACCGCGCGCGCGTGGCGTGCGATGAATTGTTTGGCGATGCGGTCTTCCAGCGAATGGAAGCTGATCACCACCAGGCGGCCGGCCGGTTGCAGCACGTGCAGACTCGCTTCTAGCGCCTGCCGGAGCTCTTCAAGCTCGGCGTTGACGAAAATCCGAACAGCCTGGAATGTCCGGGTCGCCGGGTGTTGCCCCGGCTCGCGAGTGCGGACCGCGCCGGCGACGAGCTCGGCGA
This sequence comes from Burkholderiales bacterium, assembly GCA_017307865.1. GTDB lineage: Bacteria > Pseudomonadota > Gammaproteobacteria > Burkholderiales > Burkholderiaceae_C > Ottowia > Ottowia pentelensis. Next base: position 198,299 of record JAFKGE010000016.1, read on the forward strand.
ACTCCAGGGTGCGGGCCAGGGGATGACCCGTTTGCCGACGCGCGACAATCGCCTTTGCAATGGCGACAGCAAACCGTTCTTCGCCGTAGTCACGAATCACCTCCGCGATCTGCTGCTGGGATGCCGCCGCCAGCCAGTCGGCCGCGCTCCGGCCCCGCGAGGGATCCATGCGCATGTCCAGCGGGCCGTCGGCACGAAAAGAAAAACCCCGCTCGGGGTTGTCGATCTGCGGCGAGCTGATGCCCAGGTCCAGCAAGACCCCGGCCACGCTCGCCGGGGGCAGCTCGCCCAGCGCCGCAAACCCCCGGTGGCGCATCTCCAGGCGTGGGTCGGCGATGCGTGCGGCCTCGGCCACCGCCTCCGGGTCCTTGTCGAAAGCAATCAGGCGCCCGGTGGGCGCCAGCTGCCGCAGGATGCGCCGCGCGTGTCCGCCGCGCCCGAAGGTGGCGTCCACGTAGCAGCCCTGCGGATCCGAAACCAGCGCCTCGACGGCTTCGTTCAGCAAGACGGTGGTGTGCGACCATGTGTTCACCGCCCCGCCTTCAAAACGCAAAATCCTCGAACGCCGCCGGCATGGGCTCTTGCATCGCCTCGGCCTCCTTGGCCTCGTAGGCGGCCTTGTCCCACAGCTCGAAGTGATCGCCCATGCCCAGCAGCATGGTCTCGCGCACCAGGCCCGCGGCGGCGCGCAGCTCGGGCGAGACCAGTACGCGGCCCGTGCCGTCCAGCTCCACGTCCATCGCGTTGCCCAGGAAGATGCGCTTCCACCACTGGGCCGACATGGGCAGCTGCGCGATGCGCTCGCGAAATTTCTCCCACTCGGGGCGCGGAAACACCATCAGGCAGCCGTGCGGGTGCTTGGTGATCGTGAGCTGCCCGCTGGCCGTCGCGAGCAGGACGTCACGATGCCGGGTCGGCACAGACAGCCGCCCCTTGGCATCCAGACTCAGCGATGAAGCCCCTTGAAACACGCGATTTCCCTGCCGTGACGATCAAAACCGGGTGGTGACGGCACTTCTCACCACTTAATTGCACTTTTTTGCACTGTAGCAGGAATCCCATGCGCCGGACAAGGGGCGAACACATTTTTTCAATGAAATCAAGACCTTAGCTGGTTTTTTCACCAGAGATTCGAGTCAAAATTTCTTTGAAATTAGGGACTTAGCTCCAACTATCAAAGTGATTTCCCCGATGCGGGGCGATGCCGCCGGCTGCACGCACCCGCGCTTGCCGTCAATTTGTGCACAGCGGCCGTGGCGCGCGGCCGGGCCGAGCCAGCACCAAAACCCCGCGATCGGGCGGGGGGCGACTCAAGACCCGTCGGTCAACGGCGCGTCAGAGGATGTAGCGCGACAAGTCTTCGTCGCGGCTGACGTCGGCGAGGCGCGCATCGACGTAGGCAGCGTCGATGTGCACCTGCTGGCCTTCCAGGCGCGTGGCGTCGAAGCTGACGTCGTCGAGCAGGCGCTCCATCACGGTGGACAGGCGGCGCGCGCCGATGTTCTCGGTGCTTTCGTTGACGTCGCAGGCGATCTGCGCCAGGCGCGCGATGCCGTCGTCGCTGAAGTGCAGCGTCACGCCCTCGGTGGCCAGCAGCGCCTGGACCTGGCGCACCAGGCTGGCGTCGGTCTGCGTGAGGATGGCCTTGAAGTCATCGACCGAAAGCGAATCCAGCTCGACCCGGATCGGCAGGCGCCCTTGCAGCTCGGGGATCAGGTCGCTCGGCTTGGCCAGGTGGAAGGCGCCCGAGGCGATGAACAGGATGTGGTCGGTCTTGACCATGCCGTACTTGGTGTTGACCGTGGTGCCCTCGACCAGCGGCAGCAGGTCGCGCTGCACGCCCTGGCGCGACACGTCGGCACTGCTGCTGGCCTCGGTGCGCGAGGCGACCTTGTCGATCTCGTCGATGAAGACGATGCCGTTCTGCTCCAGGTTGTGCAGCGCCTGCAGGCGGATTTCGTCCTCGTTGACCAGCTTGCCGGCCTCCTCGTCGACCAGCAGCTTCATGGCCTCGCCGATCCGGACGCGCCGCATCTTGCGCCGGCCGGCGTTCAGGTTGCCCAGCATGCCCTTGAGCTGCTCGGCCATGTCCTCCATGCCGGGCGGGCCCATGATTTCCATGGCGGGCGCGGCCTGTTGCAGCTCCAGCTCGATTTCCTTGTCGTCCAGCTGGTGCTCGCGCAGCTTCTTGCGAAAGGCCTGGCGCGCGGCGCCGCCCTCGCTGGGCGCGTTGCTGCCGTCGGCGTTGCGCGCCGGCGGCAACAGCACGTCGAGGATGCGGTCCTCGGCCAGGTCCTCGGCGCGCGTGCGGTGCTGGCGCATGGCCTGCTCGCGCTGCTGCTTGACGGCCATTTCGGCCAGGTCGCGGATGATCGAATCGACGTCCTTGCCGACGTAGCCGACCTCGGTGAACTTGGTCGCCTCGACCTTGATGAAGGGCGCGCCCGCCAGCCGCGCCAGGCGGCGCGCGATCTCGGTCTTGCCGACACCGGTGGGGCCGATCATCAGGATGTTCTTGGGCGTGATCTCGGCGCGCAGCTTTTCGTCGACCTGCTGGCGGCGCCAGCGGTTGCGCAGCGCAATGGCGACGGCGCGCTTGGCCGCCTGCTGGCCGACGATGTGGCGGTCGAGTTCGGAGACGATCTCCTGGGGGGTCATGGACATGGCGGGGCTCAACCGGAAAATCTCAATCAAAAATGGCTTTGGCGCAGGCGGGGCAAGCGCAAGCAGCTATCAGACATGAAGCAAAATCACAAGACCTCGATGGTGTGCGTCATGTTGGTGTAGATGCACAGCTCGCCGGCGATCTCGAGCGACTTCTTGACGATCTGCTCGGCCGACAGCTCGGTGTGGTCCAGCAGCGCCTTGGCGGCCGACTGGGCGTAGGCGCCGCCCGAGCCGATGGCCACCAGGCCGTGCTCGGGCTCCAGCACGTCGCCGTTGCCGGTGATGATCAGCGAGGCCTCGCGGTCGGCCACCGCCAGCATGGCCTCCAGCCGGCGCAGCACGCGGTCGGTGCGCCAGTCCTTGGTCAGCTCGATGGCGGCGCGCGTCAGGTGGCCCTGGTGCTTGTCCAGCTTGGCCTCGAAGCGCTCGAACAAGGTGAAGGCGTCGGCCGTGGCGCCGGCAAAGCCGGCCAGCACGCGGCCGTGGTAGAGCTTGCGCACCTTGCGCGCCGAGCCCTTGACGACGATGTTGCCCAGCGTGACCTGGCCGTCGCCGCCGATGGCGACCTGCCAGCCCTCGGGGGTCTGGCGGCGCACGCTGATGATGGTGGTGCCGTGAAAGGGTTCCATCGCGCCCAGATGGGGGTTGCGGCCCGCTTTGCAAGGGCGCGGGCGGGGCGCGGATTCAATCCACGCGCCGCAGCACGCGCGCCGATTCGGAGATGCCGATCACGCCGAAAAACGCCGCCACCAGCCGGTTGACGTGCTTGAACACCACCTGCCGCCCCTGGCCCTGCTGCTGCACGGTCCAGTTGAGCAGGTCGCCGGCGGCACCGAAGTCCACCCGCTGCAGATGGCGGCAATTGAACTCGATGCCGCGCGTGCGCGCCGTCACGCCGAGCGGCTGCAGCGCGTGCGCCGCGTCGCCCAGGATTTCGCCTTCCAGCGGCAGCTGGGCGATGTCGAGCCCCGCCGCACCGGCCGCCCCGAGGCCCATGGCGCCGGACAGCGGGTGATCGCCGTAGCCACTGGCGGCCGACGCGGCGTCCTCGTCATCGGGCGGCGGCAGGGTGTGGCCGCTTTCGGACATCGGCGCGTACTCGCAGCGCGGGTCTTCCCAGGCCGGCGGCGACATCTCGTAGGTGACGCAGTAGTTGAGCGCCACCAGCTCGAACTCGTCGGGCTCGTTCATCACCCGCAGCAGGGCCATGCGGGCCGTCCACCACTGCGGATCGGTGGCGCGCTGCTCGGGCGGGGTCTGCTGCGCCAGCACGTTCAGCAGCTGCTCGGCGTCGAGAAAGCGCAGGCGCACGGACGTGCGGGCCCAGCGCTGCAGCACGTCCAGCAGCAGCGGCAGCGCCTGCGGGTCGATCGACTTGACGCGCCGCCAGTCGATGCGCCAGGGCTGCGCCTGGCGCGTCATCGAGGCGTTGAGCGCCGCGATGGACTGCGTGCCCAGCACCGAAGGCGCGCTCCAGTGCGCCGGCAGGCTCTCGCTGCGCGGCACCGGGGCGGCTCCGGCCAGCGGCGTCATCGGCATGGCGCCCGAGGCGGGGCCTGCCGCCAGCGTCCACTGGGGTGCCGAGCGGCCGAAGCGGCCGACGAAGGCGATGGCCGCGCCGTCGAACTTGTCGGGCTCGCCGGCGGCGCGGTACAGGTCGAACAGGGTGAGCCAGGTTTCGAGGTCGTCGCTGTGGCTGCCCCCCTCGCCCAGCAGCTCCAAGAGACTGACCTCGGCCCCGGTGGCGTCGCCGTTGGCAAAGCGGATCGCCACCTCCTCGACCTCGGGGCTGACGGCCACCGGCGGCGGTTCGTCGGCCAGGGGCGCGGGCGCGACCGGGTCGGCCCACGGGTCGGCGCCGGTGGGCGCGTCCAGCGGCTGGGACTGGGGTGGGGGCGCGGCCTCGCCACGCGAAACCTCGGCCGCGGCGCCCGACAGCGGCACCTCGACCGCGGTGGCGCCGAAGCCAACGCCGGCCGCCATCTCGTCCAGCTTCACCGGGCGGGTCTTGTCGTAGGCGCGCGGGTTGTCGGGGGCGACGGCGGCCGGCTCGGCGCGGTCCAGCCAGGCGCGCGACATCTGCTCTTCGATCTGATCGATTTTTTCGAGCGTGCGCTCGGGCTCGTGCGGGTGCGCGGACTCGACGCTGGAGATGAACGAGGTGGGCGACGCCGAACCGCCATGGGCGCCGGCCAGCTGGCGGCGACGCGCCTTGCGCAGCATGTCGAACTCGCGGTTGCGCACGAAGTCGTTGCGCCGCTTGCGCTCGATCATCTCCTTGAGCGCGGCGCTCGATTCGCTGGCGTCCAGCGGGCCGTCGACCTTGTTCAGGTCGGCCCAGTCGGTGGTCGGGCTGGTGATGAACTTGACCACCTTGGACAAAAAGCGCCCGCCCGGCTTGGGGTCTTGCTCCTCGTTCATCCTTCGATGGCCTCCCCGGACGGCGTGCGTCCGATCAATCGCCGAACATCTTCTGCTTGAGCTCGCGGCGCTGCTGCGCCTCCAGCGACAGCGTGGCGGTGGGCCGCGCCAGCAGGCGCGGCACGCCGATGGGCTCGCCGGTCTCGTCGCAATAGCCGTAGTCGCCGGCATCGATGCGGGCGATCGACTGCTCGATCTTCTTGAGCAGCTTGCGCTCGCGGTCGCGCGTGCGCAGCTCCAGCGCGTGCTCTTCCTCGATGGTGGCGCGGTCGGCCGGGTCGGGCACCACCACGGTGTCCTTGCGCAGGTTGTCGGTGGTCACGTCGGCGTTGAGCAGGATGTCGTCCTTGAGCTGCGTCAATTTCAGGCGGAAGAACGCCAGCTGCTTGTCGTTCATGTACTCGTCATCGGGCATGGCGATGACTTCGGCGTCGGACAGCTCGTCGGGCTTCTTGGTCTTCCAGTTGTTGGCCAGTTTCGGATCCTTCTTGATCACGATCGGCACATGAGCTACGGCGGCAATGGGCATGGGCAATATCTTGGGCTTGACGGCCGCCGGTGCGGCCGACATGGGAGTCGGTTTGCGCGCCGCGGCCGTCCGTGGACGGGCGGGCGCGGCTTTTTTCGTGACGGCCTGGGTGGCGCGCGCACTCGCCTGGGGCGTCGCCTTGCCAGGCAGGGCCTGGGCCTTGGCGGGGGCTTTGGCCGGTGTCTTGGCAGCCGCAGGTTTCACGTTGTTCGTCTCCTGTAGAACAAGGTGCGGCACGCCGCCACCTTCAACCGCTTACACGTCGGATGAAGGGGGTCGTCTTCATCCGCAGAACCCTGTTATAGACCTTCTTGGGCACTTGAGCCAGCGCGGCGCCGGCCCGGCCGGCGGCGCACTCAAAGGCGGCGATTGTATCGGGCTTGCCGGCGCCGTGGCGCCGATGTCCCTGCGCGCCGCTGGTGCTCACACCAGGCACTGCTCCAGCCCCTGCACCAGGATGTCGCGCGGCAGGTCGATGCCGATGAACACCATCTTGCTCACGCGCGGCTCGCCCTCGGCCCAGGCGGGTCCCAGGTCGCTGCCCATGAGCTGGTGCACGCCCTGGAACACCACCTTGCGCTCGGTGCCCTTCATCGACAGCACGCCCTTGTAGCGCAGCATGCGCGGGCCGTAGATGTTGACCATGGCGCCCAGGAAGTCCTCCAGCCGCGCCGGGTCGAACGCGCGCTCGGAGCGAAACACGAAGCTCTTGACGTCGTCATCGTGGTGGTGGTGGTGCGCGTGGCCGTGCCCATGCCCATCGTGATCGTGCTGGTGCGAGGGGTGGTCGCAGTGCTCGCCCGCGTGGTCGTGGTCGTGGTCGTGATGGTGGTGCTCGTGCTCGTCTTCCTTGAGAAATTCGGGGTCGATGTCGAGCTTGGCGTTGAGGTTGAAGCCGCGCAAATCCAGCACCTCGCCCAGCGCCACCTCGCCGAAATGCACCACGCGCTGCGGCGCGCGCGGGTTCATGTGCTTCAGGCGGTGCTGCAGCGCCTCCAGCTCGTCTTTGCTGACCAAATCGGCCTTGCTGATGAAGATCTGGTCGGCAAAGCCCACCTGGCGCTGCGCCTCCAGCCGGTCGTTCAGCTGCTGGGCGGCGTGCTTGGCGTCCACCAGGGTGATGATGGAGTCGAGCAGAAAGCTCTCGGCGATCTCGTCGTCCATGAAGAAGGTCTGCGCCACCGGGCCGGGGTCGGCCAGGCCGGTGGTCTCGATGATGACGCGCTCGAAGTCCAGCAGGCCCTTGCGCTTCTTGGCCGCCAGCAGCTGCAGCGTGGCGCGCAGATCCTCGCGGATGGTGCAGCACACGCAGCCGTTGCTCATCTGGATGATCTGCTCGCCGTCGTCGTGCACCAGGATTTCGTTGTCGATGTTCTCCTCGCCGAACTCGTTTTCGATCACGGCGATCTTCTGGCCGTGCGCCTCGCTCAGCACGCGCTGCAGCAGCGTGGTCTTGCCGGAGCCGAGAAAACCGGTGAGGATGGTGGCGGGAATGAGGGCCATGCTTGAATCCAGATAAGGCAGGTGCCCGACCGTCGGGCAACAGGCCAGTTTAGCCAAAGCGCGCCAACCTTGCGCGCCGTCATGTCGTTGCAGGCAACCGGGACTTGCCAGTCATGGCAGACTGTCGGGTTGACATGCCACGCGGCGGGCCGCGGCACCGCCTCTTTCCCCACCCCCCTTCCCCGGAGATCTCCCCATGAAAGAGCACCTGCAGTTCTACATCGACGGCCAATGGGTCGCCCCGGCCAGCGCGCGCAGCCTGGACGTCGTCAACCCCTCCAACGAAGAGGTCGTCGCGCGCATCAGCCTGGGTTCGGCGGCCGACGTGGACAAGGCCGTGCAGGCCGCGCGCCGGGCCTTCGAGAGCTTCTCGCGCAGCACGCGCGAGGAGCGCGTGGCGCTGCTGGAAAAGGTGCTGGAGGTCTACAAGCGCCGCGCCGACGAGGTGGCGCAGGCGATTTCGCTGGAAATGGGCGCGCCGCTGTGGCTGTCCAAGGCCGCGCAGGCCGCCATGGGCGTGGCGCACCTGAAGACCACGCTGGGCGTGCTCAAGGGCTTCGAGTTCGAGACCGTGCACGGCACCACCGCCACGCTGTACGAGCCGGTGGGCGTGGTGGGCATGATCACGCCCTGGAACTGGCCCATCAACCAGATCATGTGCAAGGTGGCGCCCGCGCTGGCGGCCGGCTGCACGGTGATCCTCAAACCGTCCGAGATCGCGCCGCTCAGCGGCATCCTGCTGGCCGAGATCATGCACGAAGCCGGCGTGCCGCACGGCGTGTTCAACCTGATCAACGGCGACGGCCCGGGCGTGGGCGAGGCCATGTCGGTGCACCCCGGCATCGACATGATGACCTTCACCGGCTCCACCCGCGCCGGCATCGCCGTGGCCAAGGCCGCGGCCGACACCGTCAAGCGCGTGGCGCAGGAGCTGGGCGGCAAGTCGGCCAACATCGTGCTGGACGACGCCGACATCGAGAAGGCCGTCAAGCAGGGCGTGCAGGCCTGCTTCACCAACTCGGGCCAGAGCTGCAACGCGCCCACGCGCATGTTCGTGCCGCGCGCCAAGCACGCGCAGGCCATGGGCGTGGCCAAGGCGGTGGCCGAGCGCACGCAGGTGGCCGACGCCATGACCCCCGAGGGCATGGCCATGGGCCCGGTGGTCAGCCAGGCGCAGTTCAGCAAGATCCAGGGCCTGATCCAGAAGGGCATCGACGAAGGCGCCACCCTGGTGGCCGGCGGCACCGGCCGGCCCGAGGGCCTGAGCAAGGGCTATTTCGTCAAGCCCACCGTGTTTGCCGACGTCACGAACGACATGACCATCGCGCGCGAGGAGATCTTCGGCCCGGTGCTGGTGATGATCCCCTACGACACCGAGGAAGACGCCATCCGCATGGCCAACGACACGCCCTACGGCCTGTCGGGCTACGTGCAGTCGGGCAGCCTGGAGCATGCGCGCCAGGTCGCCGCCCGCCTGCGCACCGGCATGGTGCACCTGAACGGCGCCGGCCCCGACGTGGGCGCGCCCTTCGGCGGCTACAAGCAGTCGGGCAACGGCCGCGAATGGGGCGAGCACGGCTTCCGCGAATTCCTGGAAGTCAAGGCCGTGATGGGCTACGAGCCCAAGCCGGCCAAGGCCTGACGCGGCTTCGCATTCGATTCGATAAAACTGTCGGCCGCGGGGCGGGACCCCGCCGTCGGGGTGCCCGGCTCCGTTCATGTCCCCCGCCGGCCTTCGGCCGGCTCCGCCTTCACTTCACTGCGCCGGGCGCCCCGACGGCCTGATCCGTGGCGTTGCTGGCCGTGCAGGCCGACCATCGCCTCGCGCCAAGGGGCTTGGGCGGGCAGCGCAGCGAGGTCAAGGAGGCGATGGCCGTCGCAGACGGACAGCGGGGGACACGAGCGGAGCTGCCCACCCAAGTTCCTTGGCGCTCCCCCGCCCATCGTCGCGCCGACCGTCGGCCATGCGGTCAATCCTTCTTGCGGTGCGCGCGCGGATGCGCCGCGTCGTAGGCCTTGGCCAGGTGCTGGAAGTCCAGCCGCGTGTAGACCTGCGTGGTGCCGATGCTGGCGTGGCCCAGCAGTTCCTGCACGGCGCGCAGGTCGCCGCTGGACTGCAGCAGGTGGCTGGCGAACGAGTGGCGCAGCATGTGCGGGTGCACCGGGGTGGCCAGGCCGGCCTGCAGGCTGCGCCGGCGCAGGCGCTGCCAGATCGACTGGGCCGTCAGGCGCGTGCCGTGGCGGCCGATGAACAGCGCGCCCTGCGCCCGCGCCGCCTGCGGGCACTGGCCGCGCACCGCCAGCCAGTGCGCCAGCGCGGCCAGCGCGGCCTGGCCCAGCGGCACGGTGCGGCGCTTGCCGCCCTTGCCCTGCACCTGCACCTCGGCGGCGGGCAGGTCGATCCAGCCGCGGCCGGCGCGCAGGGCGGCGTCGCTGGCGACGGCGTCCAGGCCCACCACCTCGCCCACGCGCAGGCCGCTGCCGTACAGCAGTTCGACCAGGGCGGCGTCGCGCGCCTCCAGCCAGGGGTCGGTGGCCTCGCCTTCGGCGTGAAAGTCGGCCAGCCGCACCGCGTCGTCCACGCCCAGCGCCTTGGGCAGCGGGCGCGGCTGACGGGGCGCGCGCACGTCCTGCACCGGGTTGGCGGCCACGCGGCCCTCGCGCCCCAGCCAGGCGTAAAAACCGCGCCAGCCCGACAGCACCAGCGCGATGCCGCGCCCGCTGCGCCCGCCGGCATGCATCTGCGCCACCCAGCGGCGCACGTGGGCCGGCTGCACGGCCAGCAGGCCGATGCCGGCGGCGGCGGCCAAGCCGCTCAGTTTTTCGAGGTCCAGGCCGTAGAGCGTGACGGTGCGCGCGGCCAGGCGCCGCTCGACGCGCACGTGCTCCAGGTAGCGCTCCACCAGCGCCGCGTCGGCGGGCGCGGCGTCCAGCGGTGGCGCGCCGTCGTTGCTCATTGATTGATAGCTTGTCGCGCTTGATGCACGGGGGCTACAACCCGATTCGGCTTGAAAATCACATGCTGCGCAGGCGCGACAGCGAAGCGCTGGCCAGCTCGCCGATGCGCTCCAGGAAGTCGGTGGCCATGCCGGCCTCGTAGCGCGCGGCGTCGGGCGAGGCCAGCACCAGCAGGCCGAAGGCGGGCGTGCTGGCGTTGGGGCGCAGCGGCAGCAGCACCAGCGAGGCGGCGGCCTGCGGGTCTTCCAGCCACTGCACGGCCTCGAAGCCGGCGTTGACGCCGCAATACGGCGCGCTCAGCGACGAGGCCAGGCTCTTGACGTCGTCGCTGGCGCCGACGGCGAAGGATTCCTGCGCGTAGACCTCGGCCACGTCCCACAGGCGCAGCGCGGCCTGCGGCACGTTGAACTGGGCGCAGATCTCGCTCAGCAGCACCACCGGCAGGTCGACCGCGCGGTGCACCAGAAACAGCTGGCGCGACCAGCGCTGCAGCTTGTCGCCGATCAGCATGTTCTCGTTGCCGTGGCGCATCAGCTCCATCAGGCGCTGCTCCAGCACCTTGATCTTCTCGCGCAGCATCTCGGCCTGGCGCTCCTGCAGGCTGACGGCGCGCCCGCCGTGCGGGCTGGTCAGCTGCACCGCGGTCAGCAGCTCGGCGTGGCGCTCGAAGAAGTCGGGCGTCTGGATCAGGAACTCGGCGATGTCTTGTTCGGTGATGGGGTTCATGGCGATGCGGGCCGCGCGGGCCGGGTCAGGAAAGCTCATCGGGCAGCTCAATGCTGCCCTCGAACACGGTCTCGGCCGGGCCGGTGAGCAAGACCGAATCGGTGGCGCCGCCGGCCCATTCGATGGTCAGCCGGCCGCCGTGCGTGGCCACGTCGACGCGGCCGTCCAGCAGGCCCAGGCGAATGCCCGCCACCACGGCGGCGCAGGCGCCGGTGCCACAGGCCAGGGTCTCGCCGGCGCCGCGCTCGTACACGCGCAGGCGGATGTGGGCGCGATCGACGACCTGCATGAAGCCGGCGTTGACGCGGCGCGCAAAGGCCGGGTGGCGCTCGATCAGCGGGCCCTGGCTGAGCACCGGCGCGCGCTCCACGTCGTCGACCAGGGCGACGGCGTGCGGGTTGCCCATGGACACCAATGCTATATTTATAGTAGCTGCTTGCGCTTGATCGGCGGGGGCCAGCGCCTCATTCGGCGTCAAACGCAGCGGCCACATGCGCCACGGCCCGTCGGCCCGCGGCGCCGGCACCGGCGTCAGGCCCGTCGGGTCGAAGGGCAGCGCCGCCAGCTCGAACACGGGCGCGCCCATGTCCACCGTGACGCGGCCGTCCTCGGCCTCGGTCAGCTCGATCACGCCGCGCTGCACCTTGACGCGGATGCGGCGCTTGTCGGTCAGCCCGCGCCCGCGCACGTGGCGCACGAAGCAGCGCGCACCGTTGCCGCAATGCTCCACCTCGCCGCCGTCGGCGTTGTGGATCACGTACTCGAAGTCCACGTCGGCGCTGGGCGCCGGCCGCACGCTGAGGATCTGGTCGGCGCCGACGCCGAAGTGGCGGTCGGCCAGCCAGCGGTACTGCGCCGCGCTCAGGTTCAGCGGGCCATGCAGCTCGTCGAGCACCACGAAATCGTTGCCCGCGCCCTGCATCTTGGTAAAGCGAATGCGCATGGGGCGGAATTATCGCCTTATCCTCTGATGCTCACGCCTGCACGAGAGCCGCCATGCGCATCCCCGACTGGAGCCCCGAACGCAAACCTCAGCCCACCGAACTGGTCGACGCCATCCTGGCGCGCCGCGGCGGCCAGCTGCTCAACCTGGACCGCGCCCTGCTGTGGAGCGAGCCATTGGCGCGCGGCTGGAACGTCTACCTGAAGGCCGTGCGCACCGAACTGCCCACCAGCCGCAAGCTGCGCGAGCTGGGCATCTGCACCGTCGCGCTGCTGACCGGCGCGCACTACGAATACCAGCACCACGCGCCCGACTTTCTGGCCGCCGGCGGCACGCAGGCCGAGCTGGATGCCCTGCACCGCGTGCTCGCCGCCGATGCCCGCCGCGCCGCCGACCCGGCGCTGGGCGAAGTCGAGCAGCTGGTGCTGCGCTACGCCGCGCAGATGACGCTGGACGTGCGGGTCGAGGACGCGCTGTTCGACGCATTGAAGACGCACTTCGACACCACGCAGCTGGTCGAGCTGACCAGCGCCATCGCCACCTACAACATGGTGGCGCGCTTTCTGGTGGCGCTGGGCGTGACGCCGGAAGCATGAAGCGCACAGCACCTGCTTACTATCTGTTTAGTAGCGACTTGCGCTTGCTGCACAAGCGCCAGAGGTCGATTTGACCAAGATTCTTTGCGGCACGACCCCATGCACCGCTTTCAGGCCAGCGCCAAACTGATCGACAGCCAGCGGCACGGCGCCGGCTGCGAGCTGTTCCTGGTCGAGGGCGACTCGGCCGCCGGCGCGGTGGCCGCCGTGCGCGACGCGCGCACCCAGGCCGTGCTGCCGCTGCAAGGCAAGCCGCTGAACGCCTGGCGCGCCAGCCCGGCGCGTGTCGCGGCCTACCCGCTGTACCCGCAGCTGGCCGGCGCGCTGGGCCTGCCCTCGGCCACGCCGGGCGCGGACCTGGACCCGGCGGCGCTGCGCTTCGAGCGCCTGCTGCTGCTGCTCGACCCGGACGCCGACGGGGTGCACATCGGCGCGCTGATGCTCCTGTATTTGCAGCGCTTTGCGCCCGCCCTGCTTGCGCAGCAGCGCGTCTGGATGGTCAGGGCCCCAGCCGCCGGCCTGCGCGTGGCCGCGCGCGACAGCGGCGAAATCGAGGACGTGTGGGCCGATACGCCCGAGCAGGCGCGCGCCCTGCGCGAGCACGCGGCGGCGCAGGCCGAGCGCTGGCTGGTGCTGCGCGACTGGGGCTTTCGCGGCCTGGCCAGCCTGCCGCCGGAGGTGCTGCGCGCCACCTGCGTCGATCCGGCCACGCGCCGCGCCGACGCCGTCACGCCGGCGCAGCTGCGGGCGGTGACCGACGTCTTCGGCGGCGCCGGTTGAACGCCGGCCGGCGCGGGCACCCGGGCCTTACGCGCCGAACAGGCCGCCCGCGCCCTGCGGCGCCGCCACGCCCAGATGCCGGTACGCCGCCAGCGTGGCCACGCGCCCGCGCGGGGTGCGCTGCAGGTAGCCCTGCTGGATCAGGTAGGGCTCGATCACGTCCTCGATGGTGCCGGCCTCCTCGCCGATGCTGGCGGCGATGTTGTCCAGCCCGACCGGGCCGCCGTCGAAGCGGTGGATCACCGCCTCCAGCAGCTTGCGGTCCATCAGGTCGAAGCCTTGCGGATCCACATCCAGCATGGACAGGGCGTCGTGCGCTATCTTTTTCGATATGCGGCCATCGCCCTTGACGTCGGCGTAGTCGCGCACGCGGCGCAGCAGGCGGTTGGCGATGCGCGGCGTGCCACGGCTGCGGCGCGCGATCTCGAAGGCGCCGTCGGCGTCGGTCTCGACCTGCAGCAGCCCGGCCGAGCGGGTGACGATGCGCGCCAGCTCGTCGGGCGTGTAGAACTCCAGCCGCGCGACGATGCCGAAGCGGTCGCGCAGCGGGTTGGTCAGCATGCCGGCGCGCGTGGTGGCGCCCACCAGGGTGAAGGGCTGTACGTCGAGCTTGATCGAGCGCGCCGCCGGCCCCTCGCCGATCATGATGTCGATCTGGTAGTCCTCCAGCGCCGGGTAGAGGATTTCCTCCACCACCGGCGACAGGCGGTGGATTTCGTCGATGAACAGGACGTCGTTCTTCTCCAGGTTGGTCAGCAGCGCCGCCAGGTCCTTGGGTTTCTCCAGCACCGGGCCGCTGGTCTGGCGCAGGTTGACGCCCAGCTCGTGCGCAATGATGTGCGACAGCGTGGTCTTGCCCAGGCCCGGCGGGCCGAACAGCAGCACATGGTCCAGCGCCTCGGCGCGCTTCTTGGCCGCGCCGATGAAGATCTCCAGCTGCTCGCGCGCCTTGGCCTGACCGACGTAGTCGCGCAGCAGCTTGGGGCGCAGCGCGCGCTCCAGCGCCTCCTCGCGCGCCGAGGCGGCCGTGCCCGACACCACGCGTGGCGCCGGCTGGCCGGCCGGCGGGGCGAAGTCGTCGACGGTGATGCTCATGCCGCGATTGTGCCGGCGGCCCTCACTGCGTCAGCCAGTTGCCCAGGCCGCGGTAGAAGGCGCGGTTGAAGCGGCCGAAGAAGTCGGCGCCGCCGGGGTTCTGGCAGCTGGCGCTGCCGCCGTGCAGCGCGCCCACCACGTAGCGCGTGCTGCCCAGCTGCGTCCAGATGGCCGCGCCGCTGCTGCCGGGTTCGGTGGTGCCCTGCGTCCAGCCGATCTGCAGCAGCGAGCCGGCGTCGGCGCTGGCGGCGCTGCAGGTGCCCGTGCCGCAGTTGGCAAAGCCGGTGACGGCGCCCACGCTGTCCTTTTGCAGGTCACCCTCGGGATGGTGGATGGACACCACGCCGGCCCCCACGCCCACGCCGTCGCCGAAGTAGGAGCCGGCAAACACCACGTTCGCCGGCGGTGCGCTGTTGAGTTGCAGCAGCGTGCTGTCCACGCCCGAATCGGTGAACAGCAGCTTGGCGCCGCTGGTCAGGCGCGTGGACGCCGGGTCGACCTTGGGCGAGGCGTTGCACGCGGCGGCGCGGAAGAACCAGTAGGTGATGAGGCTGGCGGCGCTGGCGTCGTCGGCGATGCAGTGCGCCGCCGTCAGCAGGCGCGGCGTGCGGCTGCCGCGCGTGTCGTTCAGCAGGGTGCCGGTGCACAGGTAGCTGCCGTCGGGCTTGGTGAACAGCAGCTGCGCCACCGAGCGGCTCTCGGCGTCCAGCGCGGGGGTGCACATCACGTCCAGGTTGCAGCTGCCGGCGGTGCCGATGTCGTTTTCGGTCTTGACGGCGGCCAGCGCCTGCTCCACCGTCTGGCTCAGGTGCGACAGTTGCGGCACGGCCAGCCGCAGCTGGGCCGGGCTGGCGCCGGGCGACAGTTGCAGCTCCAGCGTGCCGACGGCGCCCGGCGTGTCGGGGCCCCACAGCAGGGCGGCCGCGCCTTGCGGGGCCTGGGCCGCCGCCTGCTCGACCACCGGCGATCCGGGCGCGCCGTAAAAGCGCAGCCGGGTGCCGGCCGGCGCCTCGTCCACGCGCACGCCCAGGCGCAGGGCCTGGGCGCCGGGCGAATCGAAGGCCAGCGCCGCCACCTGGCTGCCGTCGGGCAGGGGCTGCCACTGCAGGCGCGCGGCCAGCGCGGCGGCGTCGGCGGTGGCGGCGACGGCGCGGCCGACGCCGATTTGCAGCGGTGCGCTCTTGCCGTCACCGGCGCTCAGTTTGAGCGCCGCCAGCGGCCCCAGTTCGACCCGCGGCACCACGGTGCCGGCCGGCAGGCGGCTGACCGCGACGGCGGCCGGCGCGGACAGGGCAGCCTTGTTGGGCAGGGCGGCGGTGTCCAGCGGCTCGATGCGGTCGGCGGCCGCGGGCGGCGGTGCCGGCGGCGTGGGGGTGGGCGCGGGCGGCGGCGCGGGCGGCGGGCTGTCGGAGCCGCCGCCACAGGCGCCGAGACCAAGGGCGAGGACGCAGGACAGCGCCAGGGCGATGCGATGTGAAGGGGTCATGCGAAGAGTCTCAGGTCAACCACAGTTCACGCGGACGACGCGGCCGGCGGCATCCACCACCACGTTCAGGCGTCCGGCCATGTATTCCTTGGTCACCATGCTGTCGGGCCGCAGCATGCGGGCGCGGTCGGCGCCGGCGGCGGCCAGGGCCTGCGCCAGCGTGTCGGCGCCCCAGGCGCTGCCGACCAGGAACTGCGCCGCGTCGGCCCGGCACTGGTTGCGCGGCGGCTGGCCGCTGTCGATCTGCGTCACGCCGGGCGGCGGCGCGGCGGCGGCCGGGGCCGGCGCCGTGGCGCTCAGGCCGTTGCAGGCCGACAGGGTCAACAGCGAACCCAGGGTGAGCGGTGCGGTCAAGGCAGTCCAATGCATGCGGCAGTCCTCCAGTCGATGCACCGCACTTTATCGGCTCAGCACCTTCAGGGCCAGCTTGATGCCCTCGCTGACCCCGACGTCGGCGGGCAGGTTCTTCAACGCCAGTTGCGCGTCGCGCTCGGTGTAGCCCAGGGCCATCAAGGCCTGCGCGATGTCGTTCTGGGCATCGGACGCGGGCGTCGCCGCCGCGCCGCCCGGCCCCAGGTCGGCGCCCAGCTTGCCCTTCAATTCGAGCAGCAGGCGCTCGGCGGTCTTCTTGCCGATGCCGGGCACCTTGACCAGGCGCCCCGCCTCCTGCGCCGTCACGGCCCGCGCCAGCTCGGCCACGCCCAGGCCCGACAGCACGGCCAGCGCGGTGCGCGGCCCGACGCCGGAGATCTTGATCAGCTCGCGGAAGGCCTGGCGCTCGGCCGGCGTGGCAAAGCCGTAGAGCAGCTGCGCGTCCTCGCGCACGATGAACTGGGTGAGCAGGCGCACGGCCTGGCCAACGGCGGGCAGGTTGTAGAAGGTGCTCATGGGCACCTGCACCTCGTAGCCGACGCCGTGGCAGTCCACCAGCACCTCGGGCGGGTTCTTCTCCAGCAGGGTGCCGGTCAACTGGCCGATCATTCGTTCCTGTCCTTTGCCGCATCGCCCCGGGGCGCGGCGATTGCAGCGGGCATTATCGGCGTGATCGGGGCCTCACAAATCCTGCAGCGCCGCCTGCACCTGCCGCTCGAACAGCGCCGCGTCCGCCAGCGCGTTGGCGTTCAGCAAGGCCAGCTTGACCAGGAACAGGTCGGCCTTGTCGGCTCCTGCCTGATCGATCGCCAGGGCCAGCGTGTCGTAGACCGTCTCCAGCCCCTCGATGGGCAGTGCGCTATCTGGGTTCATGGTGTTCTTCCTTTCGAAGTCATTCATTGGGGCAACGCCGTCTGCAGGGCGGCGCGCAGACGGGTGGCGTCCAGCGTGAGCCAGCGCGCGCACACATGCTGGTCGGGGCGCAGCAGATAGGCCGCACCGCCGGCGGACACGCCATAGCGCCGGCGGCAGCGGCCGTCGGCATCGGCCAGCACCTGGTCGGCGCCGGCCACCGGGCCGGCCGCGCCCACCGCCGTCACGCGCAGCGGCACGCCGCGCGCGCGCCACTCGGCCAGCACCGCCTGCAAAGGCGCGGGAATGGCATCGGCCTCGGTGAAGTAGAGCAGCTCGAAGCCGCCGCCCAGGTGATCCAGCAGGAATTCGTCGGCGCCCAGGCGCACGTTCCGGGGCGGCGCGCCATGCGCGGGGCCGTCGGTGAACAGCCCGTTGTCGTCGCCGGGGCTATTCAGCGCCGAGTGCGTGTATTCGTGCGGACGCGAGGTGCGCCAGTGGTAGAGCGGGCGCACGAACTCCTGCGTCAGCGACAGCGACAGCACCGCGTCGCGCAGCAGCCTGAAGCCCCGGCTGGGGGGAGTCATGAAGCGGGTGCTCTTGCCGCCCTCGTCGATGATCTCGCGCGCCGCGCCCACGCGTTCGGCGCTGTGGTTGGCCAGCAGGGCCTTGCCGGCCAGGCCCTTGACCACGAAGGCCAGGTGCCAGGCCAGCGACTGCGCGTCCTGGAACGCCGTGTTGGCGCCGCGCACGCCGAAGATCGGCAGCAGATGGGCGGCGTCGCCGGTGAAGAGGACGCTGCCGTGCACGTAGTCGGGCAGCGTCAGGGTGCGTGCCGAATACACCGAGCACCAGTCCATCTCCCAGGGCTGGCCGGCATGGCCGATCATGGCCAGCTGGGCGTCGATGCGCGCCTTCAGCGACTCGGGCCGCAGCGCGTCCTCGGGCGTCTCGCCGGGCGGCAGCTGGTAGTCCACGCGCCAGATGCCGTGCGGCTCGCGGTGCATCAGGATGGTGTTGCCGGGGTTCCACTCCGGGTCGAAGAAGGCCAGGCGCTCGGTGGGCAGCGGCAGGTCGATCTTGATGTCGGCGATGACGAAGAAGCCCTCGTAGGAGGAGCCCTCCATCTGCAGGTTCATGGCCGTACGGATGCCCGAACGGCCGCCGTCCGCCGCCACCAGCCAGTCGGTCTGCAGCCGGTATTCGCCCTCGGGCGTGTCCACGGTGACCAGGGCATGGCCGTCCTTCTGCTCCACGGACAGCACCTTGTTGCCCCAGCGGAAGTCGATCAGCGGGTGCGCCGCGCAGGCGTCGTACAGGTACTCCTCCATGTACTGCTGCTGCACGTTGAGCATGGGGAAGAAGCGGTCGTCCTCGTCGTGCGGCGCCTCCATGCGGAACACGCGCCGGCCGCGGTAGTACGAGTTGCCGTAGCGCCAGGGCAGGCCGCCCTCGGTCATGCGCCCGGCCACGCCCACCTGCTGCAGGATCTCCATGGAGCGGCGCGTGAACACGATGGCGCGGCTGCCCTGGGAGAGCTGCAGCTCCGCGGTCAGCACCACGCTGGCCACGCCGTGGCGCGCCAGCTCCAGCGCGGTGACCATGCCGGCCGGGCCCGATCCGGCAATGACCACCTTCTGGCGCGCCTGCGCCGCATGGGCCGAGGGCCACCAGGGCGCGTGGACCTGGTAGCGGTAGTAGATGGAAGGGCGCGGGGTGGTGGATGGCTGGTGCATGGACGGTTCTTCCTGGGATGCCGGATCGGCGGCGTGGGGGGCGGTGCGGCAAGCCGCCCCGCGCCGATGCGAGACAATGCCATGGTGATTCTCCGCCACGCCTTCACTCCCCTGTCCAACACGCGCCTGGCGCACCTGTGCGGCCCCATGGACGAACACCTGCGCACCATCGAGGCGGGGCTGCAGGTGGCCATCTCGCACCGGCAGGAGCAGTTCAAGATCGAGGGCGCCAAGAAGCACGCCGAACGCGCTCTGGTGGTGCTGCAGGCGCTGTACGAGATCGCCGCACGCCCGATCCGCGCCGACACGGTGCAGCTGATGCTGGCCGGCGACGAGCGCGCCGGCGCCGAGGCGGCCGACGGCAGCCGCCTGCTGAGCACGCGCCGCACCGACCTGAAGGCGCGCACGCCCAACCAGAGCGTGTACCTGGACAACATCGCCGGCCACGACATCACCTTCGGCATCGGCCCGGCCGGCACCGGCAAGACCTTTCTGGCCGTGGCCTGCGCGGTCGACGCGCTGGAGCGCCAGGCGGTGCAGCGCATCCTGCTGACGCGCCCGGCGGTGGAGGCCGGCGAGCGCCTGGGCTTTCTGCCGGGCGATTTGACGCAGAAGGTCGACCCCTACCTGCGCCCGCTGTACGACGCGCTGTACGACCTGATGGGCTTCGACCGCGTGGCCAAGGCCTTCGAGCGCGCGCAACTCGAGATCGCGCCGCTGGCCTTCATGCGCGGGCGCACGCTCAACCACGCCTTCGTCATCCTGGACGAGGCGCAGAACACCACGCCCGAGCAGATGAAGATGTTCCTCACCCGCATCGGCTTCGGCAGCAAGTGCGTGGTGACCGGCGACGTCAGCCAGATCGACCTGCCCAAGGGCACCACCAGCGGCCTGATCGACGCCGAGCGGGTGCTCAAGCGCGTCAAGGGCCTGGCCTTCACCCGCTTCACCAGCCGCGACGTGGTGCGCCACCCGCTGGTGGCGCGCATCGTCGATGCCTATGACGCGCAGCGCAAGGCGAGCAGTTGAACGAGCCAAACTGCCGGAACAGCCGAACGCAGAGGGCGCAAAGGACTCGCAGAGGACGCAAAAAATTCAAATGAATTGCTTCTAAAGTGATAGTGAACAATGGGCATTTCGCCTTGGCTTTCATCAAGAATTTCTGGATTTTTTTCTTCTTCTGCGCCCTTTGCGAGTCCTTTGCGTCCTCTGCGTTCGGCTGTTTTTGCTCATATCCACATGACCCTGCGCCCGTGATGTCGCCGCCGCGTCCCTAGAATCTTCGGGCCCCTTCCCAATGGACCCGACATGACGCACGGCCTGATCCGCATCCGCGGCGCCCGACAGCACAACCTGAAGAACCTGGACCTGGACCTGCGCACCGGCGAGCTGACGGTGGTGACGGGCGTCAGCGGCTCGGGCAAGTCCAGCCTGGTGTTCGACACGCTGTACGCCGAGGGCCAGCGCCGCTACGTCGAAACCTTCAGCGCCTACGCGCGCCAGTTTCTCGACCGCATGGACAAGCCGGCGGTGGACCGGATCGAGGGCGTGCCGCCGGCCATCGCCATCGACCAGACCAACCCGGTGCGCAGCTCGCGCTCCACCGTCGGCACGATGACGGAGCTGAACGATCACCTCAAGCTGCTGTTCGCCCGCGCCGGCCAGCTGTTCGACCGCCAGACCGCGCTGCCGGTGCGGCACGACACGCCGGAGACGATTTATGCCGAGCTGGTGGCGCGCAGTGCGCGCTTCGCCGCCGGGCCGCCCCAAGGCGAAGCAGCCCCCTCGGGGGGCAGCGCAGACACGCCAGTGCGGAGCGTGGGGGCCGATACCAGCGATCCCCGATTGATCGTCACTTTCGCCGTGGAACTGCCCGCCAGCGCCACCGCCGACGACGTGGCGCAGTGGCTGTCGGCGGCCGGTTTCACGCGCGTGCAGGCCGAGCGCACCGAGGGTGATCGCAAAGTCCTCGATGTCGTTGCGGATCGTTTTCGCATGGGCAGCGTCGAAAAGGCGCGCGCCGTTGAAGCCATTGAGTTGGCGCTGCTGCGCGGGGCTGGGCGCATGAGCGTCTACGCGCTGCAAGAGGAAGGTGATGCGGACCTGTGGAGGTTTTCGACCGGCCTGCACTGCCCCGAAAGCGACCTGCGCTATGGCGACCCGCTGCCCTCGATGTTCAGCTTCAACTCGGCCGTGGGCGCGTGCGAGACCTGCCGCGGCTTCGGCCGCGTGATCGGGGTGGACTGGGGCCTGGTGATTCCGGACGAGCGGCTGACCCTGCGCGCCGGCGCCGTCAAGCCGATCCAGACCCCGGCCTGGAGCGAATGCCAGGACGACCTGATGCGCCACGCCGAGGCCGCCGGCATCCCGCGCGACACGGCCTGGAACAAGCTCACGCCCGAGCAGAAGCACTGGGTCATCGAGGGCAAGCCCAACTACAAGGAAGGCCACTGGAACAAGCAGTGGTACGGCATCCGGCGCTTCTTTGCCTACCTGGAGACCAAGGCCTACAAGATGCACATCCGCGTGCTCTTGTCCAAGTACCGCAGCTACACGCCCTGCCCGGCCTGCGGCGGCGCGCGCTTGAAGACCGATTCGCTGCTGTGGCGCGTGGGCGGCAAGGACGATGCCGATGCGGTGCTGGAGCCCGCGCAGCGCTTCCTGCCGCAGGGCGTGGCGTGGACGCGCGCGCAGCTGGAGGCGCTGCCGGGGCTGTGCCTGCACGACCTGATGCTGCTGCCGATCGAGCGCTTGCGGCGCTTTTTCATGCGCCTGGACACGCCCTCCCCCACTGGGGGAGGGTCGGGGTGGGGGCTGGCAGCACCCGCAGTCGACGCCGCCAGCCCCTCACCCCCGCCCTCTCCCCAGAGGGGCGAGGGAGCAACAGCCCTGGCCCGCAAGCTCATCCTGGACGAAATCCAGACCCGCCTGAAGTACCTGTGCGACGTCGGCATCGGCTACCTCACGCTCGACCGCCAGAGCCGCACCCTGAGCGGCGGCGAGGTGCAGCGCATCAACCTCACCACCGCGCTGGGCACCTCGCTCGTCAACACCCTGTTCGTGCTGGACGAGCCCAGCATCGGCCTGCATCCGCGCGACATGGACCGCATCACCCAGGCCATGCAGCGCCTGAAGACGGCCGGCAACACCCTGGTCGTGGTGGAGCACGATCCGGCCGTGATGCTGGCGGCCGACCGCGTGCTCGACTTCGGCCCCGGCCCGGGCGCCGCCGGCGGGCGCATCGTGTTCGACGGCACGCCGGCCGAACTGCGCGGCGCCGACACGCTGACCGGCCAGTACCTGGGCGGGCGCAAGTCCATCGGCCTGGGCTTTTCGCGCCTCGTGCAGGACAACACGCCGCGCCTGATCCTGGAAGGCGTGCGCGAGCACAACCTCAAGGGCATCGACGTCGCCTTTCCGCTGCAGCGCCTGGTCACCGTCACCGGCGTGTCGGGCTCGGGCAAGTCCACGCTGATCCAGGACGTGCTGGCGCCGGCGCTGATGCGCCACTTCGGCCAGGCCACCGAAGCGCCCGGCGCGCATGAGCGCCTGCTGGGCGCCGAGCAGCTGGCGGGCGTGGTCTTCGTCGACCAGTCGCCCATCGGCAAGACGGCACGCTCCAACCCCGCCAGCTACGTCGGCGCCTGGGACGCCATCCGCAAGCTGTTTGCCGACGCGCCGCAGGCCCGCCAGCGCGGTTACACCGCCGCCAAGTTCAGCTTCAACTCGGGCGACGGGCGCTGCCCCACCTGCGGCGGCTCGGGCTTCGAGCACGTGGAGATGCAGTTTCTCAGCGACGTCTATCTGCGCTGCCCCGACTGCAATGGCCAGCGCTACCGCCCCGAAATCCTCGAAGTGCGCATCGATCGTCCCCAAAAATCGGGGTCAGATCAACATTTTCAACAGGCGGCCGAGGCGTTGGCCGCTCTCGGCAGCAGCCAGAAATTGTCATCTGACCCCCATTTGAAGACGCGGCACCTGAACGTGGCCGACGTGCTGGAGCTGACCGTGGCCGAGGCGGTGCAGGTGTTCGCGCGCGACCGCGAGGTGGTGCGCGCGCTGCAGCCCATCGTGGACGTGGGGCTGGACTACGTGCGGCTGGGCCAGCCCGTGCCCACGCTGAGCGGCGGCGAAGCGCAGCGGCTGAAACTGGCGGGCCACTTGGCCGAGGCGGCGAAGAACACATCGGTCAGCCGCCAACCGATGGCGCGCAACGGCCAGCTGTTCTTGTTCGACGAGCCGACCACCGGCCTGCACTTCGACGACATCGCCAAGCTGATGCGCGCGCTGCGCAAGCTGTTGGATGCCGGCCATTCGCTGATCGTGATCGAGCACAACCTGGACGTGATGCGGGCCAGCGACTGGCTGATCGACCTGGGCCCCGAGGGCGGCGACGCTGGCGGGCGCATCGTGGCGCAGGGTACGCCGGCGGACGTGGCGCGGCATCCCAGCTCGCACACCGGCGCGGCGCTGCGCGAGTACGAGGCGGCGCTCGGCCAGGGCGCATTGGCCGCGCACGAAGCCCATTTGCTATACAAAGAGAAGCTGTTCGCGCTTGCTGCACAAGGGCCAACGGCCGAAAACATTCAAATCCTGCGAGCGCGTGAGCACAACCTGAAGAACCTCAGCGTGCAGGTGCCGCGCGGCCGCTTCAGCGTGGTCACGGGCGTGTCGGGCTCGGGCAAGTCCACGCTGGCCTTCGACATCCTGTTCAACGAAGGGCAGCGCCGCTACCTCGAATCGCTCAACGCCTACGCGCGCTCCATCGTGCAGCCGGCGGGCCGGCCCGACGTGGACGCGGTCTACGGCATTCCGCCCACGGTGGCGATCGAGCAGCGCCTGTCGCGCGGCGGGCGCAAAAGCACCGTCGGCACCGTCACCGAGGTGTGGCACTTTCTGCGCCTGCTCTACGTCAAGCTGGGCGTGCAGCACTGCGTGCACGACGGCGCCGCCGTGCAGCCGCAAACGCCCGAGCGCATTGCCGCGCAGATCATGACGCGCCACCGCGGCCAGACCATCGGCCTGCTGGCGCCGCTGGTGGTGGCGCGCAAGGGCGTCTACACCGAGTTGGCCGACTGGGCGCGCCCGCGCGGCTTCACCCACCTGCGGGTGGACGGCGAGTTTTTGCCCACCACCGGCTTTCCGCGCCTGGACCGCTTCAAGGAGCACACCATCGAGCTGCCGGTGCTGAGCCTGCCCGTGACGCCCGGCAACGAGGCGCAGCTGCGCGAATCGCTGGCGCGCGCGCTGGAGCACGGCAAGGGCGTGGTGCACGTGCTGCACGACATCGCCGGCCTGCGCAACGCCATGGAGACCGGCACATCGACCGCGCACATCGGTCGCGTCGAAGTCTTTTCGACCAAGCGCGCCTGCCCGGTCTGCGCCACCAGCTACGCCGAGCTGGACCCGCGCCTGTTCTCCTACAACAGCAAGCACGGCTGGTGCCCCGACTGCGTGGGCACCGGCGTCAAGCTGACGCGCGAGCAGCGCAAGGCGCTCGACGATTCGGTGCTGGCCGCCGACGAGAAGGGCCGCGAGCAGACCTTTGCCGAGCCCGAGGTGGACGACCTGACCGAGCAGCCCTGCCCCAGCTGCCAGGGCACGCGGCTGAACCCCGTGGCGCGTGCGGTCTTGCTGGATATTTCTCCTCCCCCCGCTGGGGGGAGGCAG
>JAFKGE010000050.1 GCA_017307865.1 Burkholderiales bacterium
CCGAGCAGCCACCCGTTCCATGCTGATGGCGGACACTTCGGCTACGATTTGCTCGTCACTCAGGACACTCGCGCAGCGTGTCCGCCATCGCATGGAACGCTGTCCGCGATGGGAATGGAATCACTGTCCGCCATCAGTGGAATGCGCAACTATCAAATAAATAGCTTCTTGCGCTTGTCCCAAGCGGGCTGGAGCCTGTTTCGGTTTGATGTCTCGAAGGTTCGGCACGATTCTCAGCCGCGTACCTGCCCATACCCCCACTCCACCCAAGGCATCAGCGCCTCCAGGTCGCTCTGCTCCACCGTCGCCCCGCACCAGATGCGCAGGCCGGGCGGGGCGTCCTTGTAGGCGGCGATGTCGTAGGCCACGCCTTCGCTCTCCAGCAGCTTGGCCAGCGCCTTGACCTGCTCCGCGGGCAGGTCGAGCGTGAGGCACACGCTGGTGTTGCTGCGCGTTTCGGGCGCCTGCGCCAGAAAGTGAATCCATGGGTGCGTGGCGACGAAGTCCTCGACCACCTTCAGGTTGGCCTGGCTGCGGGCGATGGTGCCGGCCAGGCCACCCACGCGGTCGCACCATTGCAGCGCGTCCAGGTAGTCGGCCACGCACAGCATGCTGGGGGTGTTGATGGGGCTGCCGGCAAAGATGTCTTCCATCAGCTTGCCGCCTGTCTTGGTCGGGGTCGTCAGCCTGAAAATCTTGGGCAACGGCCACGGTGGAACGTACGTCTCCAGCCGCTCGACGGCGCGCGGGCTCAGCACCAGCATGCCGTGGCCGCCTTCGCCGCCCAGCACCTTTTGCCACGACCAGGTGATGACGTCCAGCTTGTGCCAGGGCATGTCCATGGCGAAGACGGCGCTGGTGGCGTCGCAAATCGTCAGGCCGGCGCGGTCGTCGGGGATCCAGTCGCCGTTTGGCACGCGCACGCCGCTGGTGGTGCCGTTCCAGGTAAACACCACGTCGTGCTCGAAGTTCACTTTGCTCAAGTCGGGCA
The DNA here is from genome assembly GCA_017307865.1 of Burkholderiales bacterium. Classification (GTDB taxonomy): domain Bacteria; phylum Pseudomonadota; class Gammaproteobacteria; order Burkholderiales; family Burkholderiaceae_C; genus Ottowia; species Ottowia pentelensis. The sequence goes on from JAFKGE010000050.1 coordinate 992, forward strand.
GCAGGCCGTAGTCGGCCTCGTGGCGCGTCACGTCCTGCAGCTTGAGCTGGCTGACCACGTCCTTCACCCAGCCGCTGCCGAACGATTCCCAGGCCAGCATGTCGACGCCGCGCGGGCCCAGAAGCGACCACAGGGCCATCTCCACCGCGCCGGTGTCGGACGCGGGCACGGTGCCCACGCGGTAGCCGGCGGGCAGGCCCAGGATGCGCGCGGTCTCGGTGCTGCACGCGCCCAGCAGCGCCTTGCCCAGGCTGCTGCGGTGCGAGCGGCCGAGCGCGCGCAAGTCCAGCTGCGCCACGTCGTAGCCGGGCCGCTTGGCGCAGGGGCCGGACGAGAAATTCGGGATCTGGGGCTTGCGGGCGGGCTTGGTCATGCGGGAAGGGGGTACAAAAGGCGAAGCCTGCAATTTTAGGGCGCGTGCCTAAAATTGGCGGCCATGAGCTTTCTCGATCAGCTGCGCCAGGCGCAGGCGCAAAACCAGTCCCTGCTGTGCGTGGGGCTGGACCCGGAGCCCAGCCGCTTTCCGGCCGGCGTGGCGCGCGACGCCCAGGGCATCCACGACTTTTGCGTGGCCATCGCCGAGGCCACGCACGACTTGGCCTGCGCCTTCAAGCCGCAGATCGCCTACTTCGCGGCGCACCGGGCCGAAGAGCAGCTGGAGCGCCTGATCGCGCGCCTGCGGCAGATCGCGCCGCGGGTGCCCATCATCCTGGACGCCAAGCGCGGCGACATCGGCAGCACCGCCGAGCAGTACGCGCGCGAGGCTTTCGAGCGCTACGGCGCCGACGCCGTCACGCTGTCGCCCTTCATGGGCTTCGACTCGGTCGCGCCTTATTTGAAGTACGAGGGCAAGGGCGCCTTTTTGCTGTGCCGCACCTCCAACCCCGGCGGCGACGACCTGCAGAACCAGCGCCTGGCCGACGTGCCCGGACAGCCGCGCCTGTACGAGCACCTGGCGCGCCTGGCCCAGGGGCCGTGGAACACCAACGGCCAGCTGGGCCTGGTGGTCGGCGCCACCTATCCGGCCGAGATCGAGCGCGTGCGCGCGCTGGCGCCCACCGTGCCGCTGCTGATTCCCGGCGTGGGCGCGCAGGGCGGCGACGCGCTGGCCACCGTGCGCGCCGGCTGGCGCCCCAATGGCCCCATCGTCGTCAACAGCTCGCGCGCCATCCTGTACGCCAGTGGCGGCGCCGACTTCGCCCAAGCTGCGCGCGCCGCCGCGCAGGCCACGCGCGACCAACTGAACGCGGCGCGCCCCTGAGCTGTTCGCTGGAGAGTTTCACCATGCCGAGCTTCGACTTGCCCATCCCCGACATCGCGCCCTGGCGCGCCGGCAACACCGGCGTGGAGGGCGTGTGGCACTTCGACAGCGGCGCCAGCGGCGAGGCCGTGCTGATCAGCGCGCTGATCCACGGCAACGAGCTGTGCGGCGCCTGGGCGCTCAAGGGCCTGCTGGAGGCCGGGGTGCGCCCGCAGCGCGGCACGCTGACGCTGGCGTTTGGCAACCTGGCCGCGTTCGACCGCTTCGACGCCGCCGACCCCGACGCGGCGCGCTTTGTCGAGCAGGACTTGAACCGCCAGTGGACGCCCGAGCGCATCCAGGCCGCCGACACGCTGGAGCGCCGGCGCGCGGCCGCGCTGGCGCCCTTCGTGCAGCGCGCCAGCTGGCTGCTCGACCTGCACTCCATGCACGAGCCCGGCGCGCCCCTGCTGCTGACGGGCCTGCACCAGCGCAACGCCGACCTGGCGCGCAGCCTGCGCACGCCCGGCCACCTCGTCATCGACGGCAGCCATCCCGATGGCGTGCGCATGCGCGACTTCGGCCGCTTCGGCCAGCCCGACCACGTGGCGCCCGAAACGCGCTCGCTGCTGCTGGAATGCGGCTTTCACGGCGCGCTGTCCAGCCGCGCGGTGGCGCAGGACATGTGCCGGCGCTTTCTGCAGCAGTCCGGCGCGCTGGATGGCGCCGCGCTCGACGCCGCCCTGCCCGGCTGGCGCCAGGCCGACGCGCCGCGCCAGTGGGTGCTGACGGTCGACGGCGCCGTGGTGGCGCGCAGCGAGCGCTTTGCCTTCGTGCGGCCCTTCACCGGGCTGGAGTTGATCGAAAAGGCCGGCACCGTCATTGGCCACCAGGACGGGCCGGGGCAGGGCGAGGCGGCGGTCACGCCCTACGACGACTGCGTGCTGGTCATGCCCTCCACGCGCCAGGCGCGCGCCGGCGTCACCGTGGTGCGCTTTGCGCACCAGGTGGCGCTGTAGCTCAGCGCCCGCGCCGCGCCGCTTCGTACAGCGGCATCACTCTGGGGATGGCCGCCTGCAGCGCCGCCATGCGGTCGCCCGGGGCCGGGTGGGTGGACAAGAAGCTGGGGCCGTTGCTGCCGCCGGCCTGCGCCATCTTCTGCCACAACGTGACGGCGGCGCGCGGGTCGTAGCCGGCACGCGCGGCCAGCTCCAGCCCGTACAGGTCGGCCTCGCTTTCCATGCTGCGCGAAAAGGGCAGGTCCAGCGCCAGCTGCTTGCCCATGCTGGCCATCTGCTGGCCGCCTTCACCCAGGCCCAGCAGGGCGCCGCCGATCGAGATGGCCATGTCGCCGGCCGCGCTTTGCGACATCTTCTCGCGCGTGTGCTCGCGCAGCGCATGCGCCATCTCGTGGCCCATCACGGCGGCGATCTCGTCGTCGCTCAGCCGCAGCTTGCGGATCAGCCCGGTGTAGACCGTGATCTTGCCGCCGGCCATCACGTGCGCGTTGACGGTGTCCTCGTTGATCAGCACCAGCTGCCAGGGCCAGCGCGCGGCGTCGGAGCGAAACGCCGCCACCTGCGGCGTCAGGCGCTGCATGATGGCGTTGACGCGGCTCCACTCGGGCCCGCTGGTGATCAGCTCGCCCTTGGCGCGCGCCTGCTTGTTCTGCTGCTCGTAATACTGCAGCGACTGCTGCATCACCTCGTCGGACGAGACCAGCAGCAGCTGCGAGCGGCCCGCGCCGCCCGCGGCCACGCTGCCGCTGGTGGTGCTGGCGCAGCCGGCGGCCAGCAGTGCGGCGCCCAGCCAGGCGGCGCCATGGATCAAGGGGCGGGAGAAAAAGGTCGTGCGCAAATTCATGCGCCCGATTTTGCCGTGCCCGGCGCGCGGTGGTCAAATCAAGCCAAATCGGGCTCTGGCCCGCGCGGGACAAGCGCGGGCAGCTATCGAATCAGGATTTGCGGCGTGCCTGGGCCGCGCCCTACTTGGGCATCGCGCAGTGCCCGGCGCTCACGTGCGTGCCCGAGCCGGCGGTGATGATGGGCGGCTCCAGCCGCAGGTTGACGGGGGCCGAGTGCACGAAGTCCCAGCCGATGAAGCCGAGCAGGACCAGCCAGAACAGGGCGCGGCGGGTGGTGGGGTTGAGCATGGCGCGGCGCTCCGATCAGAAAATGCGGCGCCGCACGCGCAGCCCGACCAGGGTGCCGGCAAAGGCCAGCGGCACCCACACCCAGCCGTGCACGCTGCCGGTGCTGATGCCGCTGACCATGGCGCCCACGTTGCAGCCGAAGGCCAGGCGCGAGCTGTAGCCCAGCAGGAAGCCCGCCACCAGGCCGATGACCCATTGCGTGCCGCTCAAGGACTTGGCCGTTTGCTGGCGCCCCGCGGCCACCCACAGCGCGCCGGCCAAGATGCCGATGTTGGTGATGCTGGTCACGTCCAGCAGCAGGGTTTCGCGCAGGCGCTCGGCGTGGCCGGGGTCGCTCCAGAAGGCGTTGGCGGTGGGGTCGAACACGCCCAGCGCGGTGGCGGCCTTGGCGCCCCACAGGCCAAAGCCGTAGACGATGCCCCAGGGCTGGCCGGCAATGAACAGGTTGAGCGCGGCGAAGACGGCCAGCGCCAGCGCGCCCCACAGCCAGCGGCGCGGGATGCGGCGCACGTTGAAGGGCTGGCCGCTCCAGCGCCCGACCCCCCAGGTGACGACGACGAGGCCCGCCAGCGTGGCCGCCAGCGCGCCGCCCATGCCCCAGCGCTGCACCAGGCCCACGGCCGGCAGCGCGCCCAGCGCCAGCCAGTCGTTGAGCTGCACCGAGCCGACGAAGCTGCCCAGCACGAACATCGGCAGCACCGCCATGTTCAGCGGCACGCCCAGCCCGGCCTTGTACAGCGTGCCCGAGCCGCAGCCGTCGGCCACCTGCATGCACAGGCCGAACACGAAGGCGCCCACCAGCAGGCTGATGGACAGCGGCCCCAGCGCGGCGGTGGTCTCGGCGTAGTGCGACACGATCGGCATCGACAGCGCGGCCAGCAGGCCCAAGAGCACGATCTGGCCGTAGACGCCACTGGGGTCGCGCTGTTCGACCAGCACGCGCCAGCCGGTGGTAAAGCCGAAGCGCGCCGCCGCCAGTGTGGCGCCCAGGCCCACGCCCACCAGGAGCAGCAGCGCCTGGCGCGCCGACACCGACCACAGCAGCCAGCCGAACAGTGCGGCAATGGCCAGCGACAGCGGCAGGCGGCGCTGCCAGGCGCTGGAGGCGACGGCGGGGACGGCAGGCGTGGCCCGGCTGGGCACCGCCGGCTCGCCCGGCGCGGCGATTGAAGAAGAGGCCAAGGTATTCATTGGATGTTCCTCCGCGCATCGCGCTGCGGAATTCGCACTTGGGAGCGGCCCGGCGTGCTCATGGTGCTTTCGTGCCCAGGTTGCGGTGCGCCCAGCTCAGCGCGGCGTAGCGCAGCTGCTGCCAGCGGCCGGGCTCGTTGTCCATGGGCAGGGGAGCGGGGGCGCTGCTCCAGTCGATGATCGAGCCGGCGTACATGCGCACGTCGGGGCGGCCCAGCAGCTCGGACAGCACGAACCAGTCGGTGGCCGACCAGTGGCCCGCGTTGCAGAAGGTGATGATGGGCTCGTCGGGCGCGGCCTTCAGCTTGTCGGCCTCGTCCTCCAGCGCCATGGTGTCCATCAGCGCCGCGCTGCCCAGCTCGAACAGGTTCTCGCTGTCCAGGTTCACGGCGCCCGGCAGCGTGCCGCGCGCGTGTGCCAAATCGGTGGCGATGCGGCCCTGGTAGTAGGGCGCGGGGCGCGCGTCCACGCGCAGCACGCCGGTTTGGTCCAGGCTGGCGCGCACCTGCTCGCGCGTGGCCAGCCATTGGGGGTTGAAGCGGGGTTGCCAGTGGCTCCTGGGCGCCACGGCGGCCTGGTCGCTCACCGGCTGGCCGGCGGCCTTCCAGGCCGTCAGGCCGCCGTTCAGGATGGCCAGCTGGCGCACGCCCAGCGACTTGAGCGTCCAGTACACGCGCGCGGCGCCGCCGAAGTCGGTGGCGTCGATGCCGGTGTAGACGACGACGACGGGCGTGTCGGCGGTCAGGCCCAGCTCCTGCACCAGCGCGGTCATCTCGGGCAGGGTGGGCGGCAGGCCGGGGTTCTTGCCGGTGGCGCGCCAAAGGCCGTAGGGGGCCGACACCGCGCCCGGCACGTGCTGCAGCGCGTAGGCCGGGCCTTCGCGGATGTCGATGATGCGCGCGCCGCCCTCGCTCAGGGCCTTGAGTTGCGCCGGCGTGACCAGCGGCGACGCCGCTAGGGCCAGGCCGGTGGCAGCCCAGGCCAGGGCGGGCAGCAGCAGTCGAAGAAGAAAACGCATGGCGCAGGGCGGGGGCAGACGGACAAGGGCTGCGATTGTCCCCGCGCCGGCACGGGATTCCAAAGACAGAGTTCTCAGATGCTTATTACCATGCCCGCATGATCACCCTGCACACGGCGGCCACGCCCAACGGCCACAAGGTTTCCATCGCGCTGGAAGAGCTCGGCCTGCCCTACACCCTGCGCGTGCTGGACCTGGCCGCCGGCGAGCAAAGGCGGGCGGACTTTCTGGCGCTCAACCCCAATGGGCGCATCCCGGTCATCGTCGACCACGCGGCGGATGATTTCGTGGTGTTCGAGTCCGGCGCCATCCTGGTTTATCTGGCCGAAAAGACCGGCCGCTTGATGCCCACGGACGCCAAGGGCCGCTCGCGCGTGATGCAGTGGCTGATGTTCCAGATGGGCGGCGTCGGGCCGATGATGGGGCAGGCCAATGTGTTCTACCGCTACTTTCCGCAAAAGATCCAGCCCGCCGTCGACCGCTACCAGGCCGAGGGCCGGCGCCTGTTCGAGGTGCTGGACGGCCAGCTGGCGCGCCACGAATGGCTGGCCGGCGACTATTCCATCGCCGACATCGCCAACTGGGCCTGGGTGCGCACCCACCGCTGGTCGGGCATTTCCATCGACGGGCTGGATCACCTGCGCCGCTGGCGCGACGCCATCCGCGCCCGCCCGGCCGTGCAGCGCGGCATCGAGCGCCCGCCCGCCAAGGTCGACCTGGCGCGCGATGGCGACGCCAAGGCGGCCGAGTTCTCGGCCCAGGCGCGCGGCATGGTCACCGGGGCAAAAATTTAAGCGAAAAGTGGCTCTGGCCCGCATCGATCAAGCGCAAGCAGCTATCTATTTAATAGTAAAATCATGAAACTCTACATCGCCCCCCGCGCCCCCAACCCCCGTCGCGTGCAGATGTTCGTGCATGAAAAGGGCATCACCGGCATCGAGCTGGTACCGATCGACCTGAACGCCGGCGAGCACCGCGCGCCGGACTATCGCGCCAAGGTGCCGGTGGCGCGCGTGCCGGCGCTGGAGCTGGACGATGGCCGCGTGCTGAGCGAGACGCGCGCCATCTGCAGCTATCTGGAAGGCCTGCACCCCGAGCCCAATCTGATGGGCGAGGACTTCGACGAGCGCGCCTTCATCGAGATGCACGACCGCCGCGTGGAGTGGTACTGGCTGCTGCCCATCGCCAACTGCGTGCGCCACACCCACCCCGGCCTGGCGACGCTGGAGCAGCCGCAGTTTCCGGACTTCGGCCAGTCGCAGGGCGTGAAGGTGCGCGACGCGGCGCGCTGGCTGGACGAGGTGCTGCGGCAGCGGCCCTGGATGGCGGGCGAGCGCTTCAGCATTGCCGACATCACCGCCTTTTGCGCCATCGAGTTTGCGCGCCTGATGAAGTTCAACGCCGGCGCCGAAGGCTTTGCCGCGCTGCAGGCCTGGCGCGACCGCGTGGCCGAGCGGCCCAGCGCGCGCGCCGCTTGACGGGCCGGCCCGTGCGCGCCGCGCGCGCTCGCGCAACAATGCGACATGGATCAGCAGCGCCTGCCCGGCGAAACGGCCCATGTTTGAACTCACCGAAGAATCCCTCGAGGACTTCTACCGCACGCTCAAGCGCTACCAGCGGCGCGTGCACGCCGACCAGCGCCTGAGCGTACCGCCGGCCGATTCGGTCAGCGTGCGCAGCCGCCTGTGCGGCAGCGCGCTGACGCTGGACGCGCTGATCGAAGGCGGCCGCGTGCGGCAGCTGGGCTGGAGCGTGCATGCCTGCGCGCTGGGCCAGGCCTGCACCGGCATCGTCGCCGAGCACCTGGCCGAGCTGGACGAGGCCACGGTGCGCCGCGTCGGCGGGCAGCTGCGCGCCATCCTCAAGGGCGAGCGCGAGGACAGCGACTGGCCCGAGCTGGCGATGTTCGCGCTGGTGCGCGACGTGCCCAACCGCCATGGCTCGGCGCTGCTGCCGTTCGAGGCGCTGGGCCAGCTGTTCGAGCGCGCGCGCTCGCGTGGCTAAACCCCGATCGCCAGGGCGGCTTGGCCACGGTGCTACCCTGCGTACATCAACGACCCGAAGAGTCCCGCCCACCGATGAACCGCGTTGACGCCACCTTGTTGAACACGCCGCCCGCCCTGGTTTCACTGCCGCGGCGCCTTGCCCTGCCCGCCAGCAGCCCGCAGGACTTTCGCCAGCGCCTGCGCGACTACTTCGTGCAGACCTTCGACGCCTACGAGTCGCTGTTTCGCAGCCTGGCGGGCGACGCGGCCTGGGTGCAGCGCCCCATCACGCTGCGCCATCCGCTGATCTTCTATTACGGCCACACGGCCACCTTCTTCGTCAACAAGCTGCTGCTCACGCGCCTGATCACCGAGCGCATCGACCCGCAGCTCGAATCCATCTTCGCCGTCGGCGTGGACGAGATGAGCTGGGACGACCTCGACGCGGCGCATTACGACTGGCCCCCCGTGGCGCGCGTGCAGGCCTACCGCGACCGGGTGCGCGCGCTGGTCACCGGCCTGATCGACAACGCCCCGCTCACCCTGCCGGTGAACTGGGAAAACCCCTGGTGGGCCATCGTGATGGGGGTCGAGCACGAGCGCATCCACTTGGAGACGTCTTCGGTGCTGATTCGTCAGCAGCGGCTCGACTATGTGCGGCAACAGCCCGACTGGCCGGTGTGCCCCGATGTAGGCGAGGCGCCACCCAACACCCTGGTCGACGTGCCCGCGGGCCCGGTCGCGCTGGGCAAGCCCTTCGACTCGCCGCGCTATGGCTGGGACAACGAGTACGGCCGGCACGCGGCCGAGGTGCCGGCCTTTCAGGCCAGCCGCCTGCTGGTGAGCAACGGCGAGTTCCTGGAGTTCGTCACCGCCGGCGGCTACGCGCACGACGCCTTCTGGGACGACGAGGGCCGGCGCTGGCGCGACTTCGCCCAGGCCATGCACCCCACGTTCTGGGTGCAGGGCGCGGGCGGCTGGCGCCTGCGCGCGATGACGCAGGAAGTGCCCATGCCCTGGAACTGGCCGGTCGAGGTCAACTGTCTGGAGGCGCGCGCCTTCTGCCGCTGGAAGGCGCAGCACAGCGGCCAGCCGGTGCGCCTGCCGACCGAGGACGAGTGGCACCGCGTGCTGGCCACCAGCGGCTGGCACCTGCAGGACGCCCGGCCCGTCGACGCCAACCTGTACCTGGAGCACTGGGCCTCGTCCTGCCCGGTCGATCGCTTTGCGCACGGCCCGTTCTGCGACGCGGTGGGCAACGTCTGGCAATGGACCGAAACGCCCACCTACCCCTTCGAAGGCTTCAAGACCCACCCGATCTACGACGACTTCACCACGCCCACCTTCGACGACCGGCACAACCTCATCAAGGGCGGCTCGTGGATCGCCACCGGCAACGAGGCCGAGCCCGAGTCGCGCTACGCCTTTCGGCGCCACTTCTTCCAGCACGCCGGCTTTCGCTACGTGGTGGCCGAGGCGCCGATGCGCCCGCCCGCCTCGCACTACGAGACAGACGACCTGGTCACCCAGTACATGGAATTCCACTACGGCGCCGAGTACCACGGCGTGCCCAACTTTCCCAAGGCGCTGGCCCGGATCGCCGTCGAGGCCGTGGGCCACGGCCCGCGCCGCCGCGCGATGGACCTGGGCTGCGCGGTGGGCCGCGCCGTGTTCGAGCTGGCGCGGCACTTCGACGAGGTGGTGGGCGTGGACTTCTCGGCGCGCTTCATCGACCAGGGCGTGGCGCTGGCGCGCGGCGACACGGTGCGCTACACGGCGGTGGAAGAAGGCGAGCTGGTCGAGTACAAGGCCGTCAAGCTGGACGACCTGGGCCTGCAGGGCACGGCCGCGCGCGTGCAGTTCTGGCAGGGCGATGCCTGCAATCTGAAGCCGCAGTTCGGTGGCTACGACCTGATCCTGGCCGCCAACCTGATCGACCGCCTGTACGACCCGGCCAAGTTCGTCACCAGCATCCACGAGCGCCTGAACCTCGGCGGCGTGCTGATGATCACCTCGCCTTACACCTGGCTGGCCGAGCACACCGCGCGCGACAAGTGGCTGGGCGGCTTCAAGAAAGACGGCGAGAGCTGGCGCACGCTGGACGCGCTGCGCGCCCTCCTGGCCCCGCACTTCGAGCCCCTCGGCGCGCCGCGCGACGTGCCCTTCGTCATCCGCGAGACCGCGCGCAAGTTCCAGCACACGCTGGCGCAGGCCACGCTGTGGCGGCGGGTGCGCTAGTTTGACTCCCTCTCCCTCTGGGAGAGGGCTGGGGTGAGGGCCGGCGGCGCCTCGCATCGGCGACGTCTCTCGTCCACCCACCACCCCCAACGCAGGTATCCCCGGCCCATTCGGCACGCGGCCGCGGTTCGGGCTATGGTTGCCCCAAGCCAACCGGAGACCTGCGATGACCACTGCCTTCGAAGACCGCGCCGCCGGCGCCCTGATGGGCGCGCTGATCGGCGACGCCCTGGGCGTGGGCCCGCACTGGTACTACAACCTGGACGAGCTGCATGCCGCCCACGGCCCCTGGATCAGCGACTACACCACGCCCAGGCCGGGGCGCTATCACGAGGGCCTGCGGGCGGGCGAATCGTCGCAGGCGGGCTGGCTGCTGGAGCTGACCATGAAGTCGCTGGCCGAGCGCGGCGGCTACGACGAGGCCGACTTTTGCCAGCGCATGGACCGCGACTTCTTCCCGCTCATCGACGGCACGCCCAACAACGGCCCCGGCGGCTACACCAGCCAGTCGATGCGCGAGTCGTACCGCCTGCGCGTGAAGCGGGGCAAGCCCTGGGGCCAGGTGGGCGGCTGGGCCGACACCACCGAAGCCGCCGAGCGCGTGCTGGCGATCGCCGTGCGCGATGCGCGCGACCCGCAGGCCGCGGCGCGCCACGTCAGCGGCAACACGGCCCTTACGCAGATCGACGCCACCGTGGGCGCCATGACCACCGCCTACGCGCTGGCGCTGGGGCAGCTGGTGCAGGGCGTGCGCTTCGATGGGCAGATCGGCAGCGCGTTGATGGGGCTGGTGCGCGAGGGCAAGCTGCCGTTTCACAGCGTCACCAAACCCGATGAAGAAGGCGTGCCCGACGGGCCCGAGCGCCCGCGCCAGGCCGGGCAGTTCGCATCGCCCGACGCCCTGCTGGGCATGGGCTACATCGCCACCGCCGCGCTCGACCCCGACGTGCGCATCGAGCCGGCGTGGAAGGTCTCGCTGGTCTACGGCATGCCCTGCGCCATCTACCACCAGATGCCGGCGGCCTATCACCTGGCCGCCCGCTTTGCCGACGATTTCGAGTGCGCGGTGCTGCACGCCATCAACGGCGGCGGCCAGAACCAGGCGCGCGCCATTCTCACCGGCGCGCTGGTGGGCGCCATGGTGGGCGTGCAGGGCATTCCCGAGCGCTTCATCAAAGGACTGGATCGTTCGCAAGAGCGCCTGCAACTGGCGCGGCGCATCGCGACGCAGGCCGCTCAAGGCTGAACGTCAACCAGGAGGAAATGAGCCATGTCCACCAGCTACGACGTGCACCTGCTGCACAAGAAGGAAGTCGCCGAAGGCACGATGGAGTTCACGCTGGAAAAGCCCAAGGGCTTCGAGTACCGCGCCGGCCAGTTCGGCGACCTGGTGCTGCCGCCCTCGACCGGCTTGACGGGCGACAACGCCAAGCACGGCTTTTCCTTCGTCAGCGCGCCCTTCGAGGACACGTTGCGCATGGCCACCCGCATGCGCAAGGCCAGCGCCTTCAAGAACGCCGCCGCCCAGGTGCCCGAGGGAACGATGGTGCAGCTGCTGGCGCTGTGGGGCGACTTCACCCTGCACAAGAACCCCGCCATCCCGGCCGTGTTCGTCATCGGTGGCATCGGCATCACGCCGGTGCGCAGCATCATCGCGCAGGCCACGCACGAGCACGCGCCGCACAAGATCACGCTGATCTACGCCAACCGCACGCCGGCGCTGGCGGCCTACACCGACGAGCTGCAGCGCCTGGCCGCCGAGAACCCCAACTTCACCTTCGTGCCCATCTACACCAACACCCAGGGCCACGTCGGTGCGGCCACCATCCGCCAGCACGTGGCCGACATCGCCGCGTCGAGGTTCTACCTGGCCGGCCCCGAAGGCATGGTCAAGGCCATGCGCGAGCTGGTGCTGGACGTGGGGGCCGATGAGGACAACGTCCGCACCGAGGAGTTCGACGGCTATTGAGCGGCCGGGCCGGATTCAATGCATCGGCTTGCCGAGGCGTTTGCTCGCCCCGGATATCGCGTAGTTGACCAGGCAGTAAAGCACCGCGACCACCAGGTACACCGGCACCAGCGCGTGGTAGTTGGCGATCAGCACCTTGGCGTTTTGCATCAGCTCGCCATAGGTGACGACGTAGCCGAAGGTGGTGTCCTTGACCACGATCACCAGTTGCGCGACCAAGGCCGGAACGATGTAGCGCAGGGCCTGCGGAAAGACGATGGAGAAAAACACCTGCAATTCGCTCATGCCCAGGCTGCGCGCCGCCTCGGTCTGGCCGCGCGGCACGGCCAGCACGCCCGCGCGATAGACCTCGGCGACCACGGCGGCGGTGCTCAGACTGATGGGCAGCGTCAGCATCCAGTAGGTGCTCAGCTTGATGCCGACCTGCGGCAACACCAGAAAGCACACGTAGATCAGCAGCAGCGTCGGCGTGCCACGCAAGAACTCGATGGCGGCCACGCTGGGCCAGCGCAACAGCCGCACCGGCGCCAGGCGCCCGAGCAGCAGCACCAGCCCCAGGCCCAGCGCGATGATGGCGGCCATCGCCGCCGACGCCATGGTGCCGAGCAGGCCTTCGCCCAGAAAGGCCCAGGTCGTCGACCAGGCGAAGAACTTCCAGAAGCGCGCGTCGAGCTGCCCGGCGGCATGAAACTGATACACCACGCCCGCCGCCAGCACCGCCAGCACGGCCGCGGCCAGCGTGCTCATGGCCCGCAGGGTGGCCCGCGCGCGCGGGCTGGGCGCGCCGTACAGGATGTCTTCCAGCGCGCGGCTCATCGCAGGATCCGCGCTTTCTTTTCCAGGCGCGCGCCCGCCCAGGCAATGAGCAGGCCGGTGGCCACGTACAAGGACGCCGCCACCGCGAACGCCGGGATGCCGGCGGCCGAATCGGTGGCGATCTTGGACACCAGCGCGGTCAGCTCGCGGCCCGGAAACGGCACCTGCGACGCCAGCGAGGTCGACAGCATCAGCGCGATGAGCAGCGAGGTCATGGGCTGCACCACCGCGCGCAGCGCCTGCGGCAAGACCACCGACAGGATGACCTGCAGCGGCCGCATGCCCAGACTGAGCGCCGCCTCGATCTGGCCACCGGCGATGGTGTTGATCCCGGCGCGCAAATAGTCCGCCGTGAAGGCCGAGGCAACCAGCGCCAGGGTCAGGATGACGCTGGGCTCGTAGTCGATCACCACCTGCAGATCGGGCAGCGCGAACACGATGAAGATCAGCAGCGCCACGCTGGGGATGTTGCGAAAAATCTCGACGTAAACCGTGAGCACCCCGCGCAGCGGCGGCAGTGGCAGCAGCCGCAGCACCGTCACCAAAATGCCCAGCAAAAAGCCGGGCACGAACGACAGCAGCGTCAGCTTCCAGGTCAACAAAAGGGCCTGCCCGAAGGCAGGCCCGTAGTCGACCAAGAGCTTGTAAATGTCGCCCATGGGCGCGGGTTCAGCAGATCAGGGCAGCGCGGGCGGCGTCGGCACGGCGGTGCTGCCGGTGCGCTCGCCGATGGCGATGGTCCACAGCTTGGCCCAGGTGCCGTCGGCTTCCACCTTCTTCAAGAAGGCGTTGACGAAGGCCACGCCGTCCGAGCCCTTGGGCAGGCCGATGCCATACGGGTCCTTCGTGCCAAAGGGCTCGCCCGCCAGCTTGGTGTCACCCGTGCCCTGGCTCAGGGCGTTCAGCAGCAGCGTGTAATCGGTCACGTAGGCATCCACGCGTCCCTGGCGCAGGGCGTCCAGCGCTTCCTGGTGCGTCTGGAACTCCTGCACCACCGCCTTGGGCGCGAACTGCGCCAGGATCGCCGGCCCCGTCGAGCCCGCCTGCGTGGCCACCTTCTTGCCGGCCAGGTCGTTGTACGACTTGATGGCGGTGTTGTTGGCCTTCACCAGCACCCCGGCCTGCGAGGTGTAGTAGGGGCCGGCAAACGAAATCTTCTCGGCACGCGCCGGGGTGATGGAGTAGGTGGCCAGCACCATGTCCACTTGGTCGTTGATCAGCACCTGCTCGCGCGTGGACGAGGTCACCTGCGTGAACTGGGTCTTGGCCCCATCGCCCAGGATGTAGCGCGCGATCATTTGCGCCAAGCCGGCGTCAAAGCCGCGCGCCTTGCCGTCCTTCTCGTTCAGCAGCGAGAACAGGTTGGACGTTTGCGTGCCGCCCAGGCGCAGCACGCCAGCCTGCTTGATCTTGCTGGCCCAGGCGCTCGATGCGATGGTCGCCGCGTCGGCCACCGGGCCCTGCGCCACCAGCGCGTCGAAGGCCGCGGCATTGATGGGCGTGCCCTGAGCGAACGCGGACCCACCGGCTACGAACGCCAGTGCGACCACGGTGGATTTGAGAATGGATTTGATCGGCATGCGGTCCTCTGGGTGGGGGTGTGACATGGGGCAATATAGCGCAGGTCAACCCGACTCTTCGTGACCGCCCATCTGGGCGACACGACCAGCCGGATTCGGCACGGCGCGGTTGATCAATGTCCAGCCGCTATGACCGATATGCAGCGGGAACCGCCTCTCACAGGCTGGGCGCCGATGCTCGCTTTCGGCCAAGAGCGGGCGGTCAAATTGAGTTGCTGGAGGCTGCCGGTCAAGGCCAACTCACTTATGCTCATGAACTCTCAGTCTGCTGCGGCATCTTCATTACGGATGACTCCGAAACAGCTTTTGGAACAACAGGGGTATGCGTTCATCCCCTCTTTTTGCCCGGACCTTGAGCCAACCACTGCGGCGGCGGCACTTGGCGTTCCGGAACAGGTGGATGGCTTGCGTCTTGTGCAAGAACTGTCTCCAACGATGTCGGACCTGACTACTCCGAACACTTATAGTGGCAATTTCGGACTCGGCACCTTTCCACTACATACCGACCTTGCGCATTGGGTGATGCCACCTCGGTATTTGATGCTTCGCTGTGCGGTGGGTGATCCGGATGCATCGACTCAAATGCTCGACAGCAGATCACTCGTTGCCGCCGTTGGTTCAAACGTATTGGCCAGATGTTTGACTCGACCTCGTCGCCCAATGAAGAGGTCCTTTCAGCTATTGCCTATACTCCAGAAACTGTCGGAACGAAGTCAGCGGCTCATTCGATGGGACAGCATCTATCTTCGACCGGTAAACGAGTACGCTCAGGCCGTTTTCCGAAGTATTGAAGAGTATTTGTCCTGCACTCAGCCAATATCGGTGATCCTTCTGCGTGAAGGAGATACGCTTCTCTTGGACAACTGGCGCGTACTACACGGACGCTCTCCGGTTCGGTATTCAGCATCATCGCGCAGGATTAATCGTATATACATGAGCACCATCAAATGACTAATAAGTCAGCCAGTTCGAGCAAGGTTGCGCACCCGTGGTCTTCCGAGCCCCTGCTCGCAAAGGCGTTGCGCTACGCACAAGAAATGCACCATCTTTCCCGAGAGGATTGGCGATTTGGTCTTACATCGGCGTTCGTTCTTGAGTTCTTGGCTCGCAGCACACTGGCAGCGACGAGCCCAGCCCTACTTGCTGACCCCAAGGATTGGAACAACCTTTACTTCGCACTTGGTAGACAGCCTACGGCGCCGAAGTTCATTCCCAAGTCAATCGATTCTTCCTCAGTCTTGACACGGCTTCGCGACATCATTCCGGCGTTTACAACAGAACTTGAGGGATTCGCGGCACAGCACCTCAATCGACGAAACGAAGAGCTTCACACAGGAGCGATCCCCTTTGAAGGGCTTCCGACAACGTGGCTTGCCCCTTTCTATCAAACATGCCAAGTGCTACTCGCATCGGTGTCGCTGGATCTTGATTACCTGTTTGGTGCCGACGAAGCCAAACTTGCAGAAACGTTGATCTCGGCGTCACGTGACGAATCCGCTAGAGCTGTGCAAAAGGCCATCTCTGCGCACAAAACTGTTTGGGAAGCTAAAGATGTGGCTGAACGCGAGCCACTTTCTCAGAAGGCTGGGATCTGGGCTACTCGTCAACATGGGCATCGAGTCACGTGTCCTGCCTGCGCCAGCCAAGCGTTAGTCATGGGCACAGCGATTTCGGCACCAGTGAAACGCCTTGAAGACGATCTCATCATAGAAGTGCAAGATCACTTGCCGACCAAGTTCGAGTGCGTTGCCTGCAACCTGAAGATTGCCGGTCTTTCCCAACTTGCTGCGTGCGGTTTGGGAGCGACATACAAGTCCACTTCGACCTACGACGCGGCCGATTACTACGCGCCGGAAGATCGGTACGAAGAATTCGAAGACGACAATAACGAGTATTGAGCGTAACGGTATTGTCCGACCCGTCCTTTCAACGATGGGGTTTGGCGCAACCATGAACGCCTGTTTTAGCTGACCTGACGGACCACAACGGGTCGAAAGTGGGCATTCGACCGACTCTGGCGAGCGCCGGCATCCAGCCTAAAGCGGACACGCAACCCGCCGTCACGGCAGCCCTACTGCCTTGCACGTCCCGGCGTCGATTTCAGACACCGCGAACAGTTTCCAATGGCAAGAACACGGTCAGCGGCGCATCTGGCAACGCGATGAAGCCGTGGTGTCGATAGAACGCGAGCGCGGCTTCGTCCTTGGCGTCAACGATCAGCGCGTGGGCCGCAATTTCCGATCGCGCTGCGCGCATCAATGCATCGGCCAGTAGCCCGCCGCCAAGGCCCATGCCCTTGAAGCGATGATCAATGGCGAGCCGGCCCATGCGCACGGTCGGAACGGTGGGGTAGCGGGGCAGCCGCTTTCGTGTGTCGGCTGGCAGATCGATCAGCGATACGCTGCTGGATGCCAGTGTGTAGTAGCCGGCGATCCGCTCGTCATTCGTCACGGCCACAAAGCACGAGGCAAAGCGACGACGTACGTCTTGCGTGGCCTGTTGTTGCAGATAGCGGTTGAGCGGCTCGGACTCGCAATCGAACGCGCTGCGGTCGTGCCGGGCGGTATCCAGCAGCGCGATTCGAAACGGCGGGCGGTTCATTCAGCGCGTACGAGATCGCGCTGGCGCTTGAACGCGCGCTTGAGGGCCGGTGCGGGGTGCGCCGGCTCCAGCAGGGCCTGTGCAAAGAGCTCCTGATCGCGGACCGAGAGTTGAATGACGCTCGACTGTTGAATGGCCTGCTGCGCGGCTTGCTGGACGGCCGCGACGACAAAATCGGTCATGGTGCGTCCCTGCAACTCGGCGGCACGCTTGAGCTGCGCATGCAGCTCGGTGCTGATGCGGGCTTCGAGACGGGCGGTGGCAGTTGACATGATGAGGTCCTTTGCGTCGATTTTACGGCAAATTGCCGTAAATCATCAGAATCACCATGCGATGGTGGCGCGGCTTCAGGATGAGTTTGAGCGCAGATGCGCCTTCAAATACCGCCCCGTAAAACTCCCCGCATTCCCCGCCACCGCCTCCGGCGTGCCCTGCGCCACCACGGTGCCGCCGCCGGCGCCGCCTTCGGGGCCCATGTCGATGATCCAGTCGGCGGTCTTGATGACGTCCAGGTTGTGCTCGATGACGACGATGGTGTTGCCGGCCTCGACCAGTTGCTGCAGCACCTTCAGCAGCAGTTCGATGTCGGCAAAGTGCAGGCCGGTGGTGGGCTCGTCCAGGATGTAGAGCGTGCGGCCGGTGTCGCGCTTGCTCAGTTCCAGCGCCAGCTTGACGCGCTGCGCCTCGCCGCCCGACAGGGTGGTGGCGCTCTGGCCCAGGGTGATGTAGGACAGGCCCACGTCCAGCAGGGTTTGCAGCTTGCGCGCAATCGCCGGCTGGTCGGCAAAGAAGGCGGCGGCCTGCTCCACCGTCAGGTCCAGGATTTGCGCGATGTCGCGGCCCTTCCACTGCACTTCCAGCGTCTCGCGGTTGTAGCGCCGGCCGTGGCAGACGTCGCAGGGCACGTACACGTCGGGCAAGAAGTGCATCTCGACCTTGACCACGCCGTCGCCCTGGCAGGCCTCGCAGCGCCCGCCGCCCGAGCCCTGCGGCACGTTGAAACTGAAGCGCCCGGGGCCGTAGCCGCGCTCGCGCGCCGTCGCCGTCTCGGCCATCAGCTCGCGGATGGGGGTGAACAGGCCCGTGTAAGTGGCCGGGTTGCTGCGTGGCGTGCGGCCGATGGGGCTTTGGTCGACGGCGATGACCTTGTCGAACTGCTCCAGCCCTTCGATGGCCTGCATGGGCGCGGGCTCGGCGTGGGCGCGGTGGATTTCGCGCGCCGCGGCGGCGTACAGCGTGTCGTTGACCAGGGTGCTCTTGCCCGAGCCCGAAACGCCGGTCACGCAGGTGAGCAGGCCGACGGGGAAGTCGACGGTGACGTTCTTCAGGTTGTTGCCATGCGCGCCGACGATGCGCAGCGCGCCCTCACCCCTACCCCCTCCCAGGGGGATAGGGGGCAAATCCGGTGTGGTTGATCGCCCTCGCCCTGTGGGGGTGCGCGTGGGTTGAGCCGCAAGAGTTTCAGGTGTTTTAGGGCCATCGCGCTTGTCTGACAAGCGCGAGCAGCTATCATTTTTGAATTTCCGGCGTTTCTTGGGCACAGCAATGGTTCGCTCGCCACGCAAGAACTGGCCGGTCACGGACTCGGCTGCGGCGGCCACCTGGGCAAACGTGCCCTGCGCCATCACGCGCCCGCCGTGCACGCCGGCGCCGGGGCCCAGGTCGATGATGTGGTCGGCCTCGCGCATCATGTCCTCGTCGTGCTCGACGACGAGCACGCTGTTGCCCAGGTCGCGCAGGTGCTTGAGCGTGGCGATCAGGCGGTCGTTGTCGCGCTGGTGCAGGCCGATGCTGGGCTCGTCCAGCACATACATCACGCCCGTCAGGCCGCTGCCGATCTGGCTGGCCAGGCGAATGCGCTGCGCCTCGCCGCCGGAGAGGGTCTCGGCGCTGCGCTCCAGGCTCAGGTACGACAGGCCGACGTCGTTGAGAAACTGCAGGCGGTTGCCGATCTCGCGCACCACCTTGGCGGCGATCTCGGCCTTGGCGCCCGTCAGCTGCAGCGCGTCGAAGTAGGCCTTGGCCTCGCCCAGCGTGACGTGGCTGACCTGGTAGATGGCCCGGCGTTGGTCGCCCTCGCCAATGAACACGTGGCGCGCCGAGGCGTTCAGGCGCGTGCCGCCGCAGTCGGGGCAGGGCTGCTGGCTGCGATAGCGCGCCAGCTCCTCCCGCACCACGGCCGAATCGGTTTCGCGATAGCGCCGAGCCATGTTCGGCAGGATGCCTTCGAAGGGGTGCTTCTTGCTGACCTTCTTGCCGGCCGAGGCACCACTGTCGAAGGTGTAGCTGAACTTGATTTGCTCCTCGCCCGAGCCGTGCAGGACGACGTGCTGCACGGCGGCGGGCAGATCCTCGAACGGCGTGTCGACGCTGAACTTGTAGTGCGCGGCCAGCGACTCGATCAGGGCGAAGTAATAGCCGTTGCGCCGGTCCCAGCCCTTGATGGCGCCGCTGGCCAGGCTCAGGCTGGGGAAGGCCACCACGCGCTCCACGTCGAACACCTCGGTGGTGCCCAGGCCGTCGCAGCTGGGGCAGGCGCCGGCTGGGGCGTTGAACGAGAACAGGCGCGGCTCCAGCGCGGCGATGGAGTGGTTGCACACCGGGCAGGCGAAGGTGCTGTTGAACAGATGCTCCTTCTCACCATCCATCTCCAGCGCGATGGCCCGCCCGCCCGCCAGGCGCAGCGCGGCTTCCAGGCTGTCGGCCAGGCGCGCCTTGATGTCCTCGCGCACCTTCAGGCGGTCGACCACGACGTCGATGTCGTGCTTGTCGTTTTTCTTGAGCGCCGGCAGCTCGGTGGCCTCGACGATCTGCCCGTCGATGCGAAAGCGCACATAGCCCTGCGCCTGCATCTGCGCCAGCAGCTCGCCGAACTCGCCCTTCTTCTCGCGCGCCACCGGCGCCAGGATCATCAGCCGCGTCTCGGCCGGCAGCGCCAGCACGGCGTCCACCATCTGGCTTACCGTCTGGATGGTGAGCGGCAAATCGTGCACCGGGCAATACGGCGTGCCGGCGCGGGCAAACAGCAGGCGCAGGTAGTCGTGAATCTCGGTCACCGTGCCTACGGTCGAGCGCGGGTTGTGGCTGGTGGCCTTCTGCTCGATGGCAATCGCCGGCGACAGACCCTCGATCAGGTCCACGTCGGGCTTGTCCATCAGCTGCAGAAACTGCCGCGCGTAGGCCGACAGGCTTTCCACGTAGCGGCGCTGGCCCTCGGCATACAGCGTGTCGAAGGCCAGGCTGGACTTGCCCGAGCCCGACAGGCCGGTGATGACCACCAGCTGGTCCTTGGGGATGTCCAGGTCGACGTTCTTCAGGTTGTGCGTGCGCGCGCCGCGAATGCTGATGCGCTGCTGGCGCAGCGCGGCGGCCAGGGGCAGGCCGTCGGCGTCGTCGGGACGGGGCGGGGCGTGAAAGGCGAGATCATTCATGGCGGGCGGCCCTGTGCGCAGGGCAACCCAGCATTATCGGTTTTTGGGTGCAAGCGTGCACATCAGCCGTCACGGTCGCGCCCAGTTGCCCATCAGTCGCGCGGGATGTGGCACCGTGATCTTGCGCCCGCTGACCTGCAGCAGCCCGGCCTGCTGCAGCTCTTGCAGGATGCGCGAGAAATGCTCCGGTGTCAGGTTCAGGTGCGAGGCGATGGCGCCCTTGGTGGCCGGCAGGGTGAGGGCGAAGGGTGCTGCGGGGTCGTCGCAGTGGCGCAGCAGCCAGGTCACGAAGCGCTCGGTGCCATTGCCGAGCGCCTGCAGCTCCAGTTCTTGCACCAGACTTTCCACGCGCCGGCTCAGGCCCACGAGCATGAGGCGCGCAAAGCGCGGGTTGCGTTCCAGCTCGTCGAACACCGCCTGCTTGGGCACCTGCAGCAGCAGCGCGTCGCTGGCGACCTCGGCGCTCACCACCGCTGGCCGTTCCAGGAACATCATCGGCTCGCCCAAGCTGTGGCCGGGCCCGGCGACGCCGGTCAGCCGCGTGCCGCCCTTGGGCTTGTGGCCTACCAGGCGCACCTGGCCGTAGACGATGACGTACAGGCCGCCCAAGCGCTCGCCGCGGCGAAACACAGGGTCACCGCGCTTGAAGGCGTGCCGCGTCGTGGCCGCCGCCAGTCGCGCCAGCGTGGCCTTGTCCAGCGCCTGGAACAGCGGCAGCCGCGCCAGCAGGGTTTCAGCGGGGATTTCGCGCGGGGCCATGCCCGAGCGTAGCGCCAACCGGCCCTGGCCTGCGGGTTCGATCCGGTTCGGCACCTGGGCCGCGCTGCGGTGCACGCCACGGCGGCAGCCAACCCCGCCCGACGATTCTGCCGACGATGGCCTCGCGCGCGATGTAGGGCTGGCGCCAGCTGCGGCTGTCGTTGGAGGCATCGCGGTGGTCACCCAGCAGCAGATAGTGACCCGGCGGCACCTGAAAGCTGTCGGTGAACACCGAGCGGCTGGCGTAGGGCTCGGCCAGCGGCCGGCCGTCGATGTGTACCTGGCCCGCGCGCAAGTCCACCGTTTCGCCCGGCAGGCCAACGATGCGCTTGACCACGCGCCGGCCCAGCTCGCGCGAATCGGCCACCACGATGTCGCCGCGCCGCGGCGTGGCGCGCCGCCCCAGCCGCAAGGTCAGCGCCAGGGCGCCGTCCCGCAGCGTGGGCGCCATCGAGTGCGATTGCACGCGGGTGAGCCAGGCCATGTCAGTGCCCGCAGCCGCCGCCACCATGCCCATGGTGCCCGTGCCCGTGGGCGTGCTCATGGTCGTGGCCTTCGGCGTATTTGAAGAACGACACGTAGGCGTCCATGTAGCTGCGCGCGGCGGGCAGGTCGTCGTCGTTGAAGTGCTTCAGCGCGATCGCCTGGTCGAAACGCTTTTCCAGCTCGGGCCAGCGCGCGGCGTCGATCAGGCCGCGCAGCGGCTCGATGCTGCCGCGCTCCAGCGCCTCGTCGGCGGCGCGCACCTGGGGCGGGATGGCGGTGCCCGCGGGCTTGATGCCGTCGTAGCCTGCGCCTTCGCCGGCGCGGTGGATGCGCACCAGGTTCTCCAGGAACCACTGCTCGGCCAGCGCCGCGGCCTCGCCACCGGCGGCGCGCACCCTCGCGGCGCGCTCGAAGATGCCGCGCAACTCGGCTTCGCCCTCGGGCTGTACCCATTTGAGGGCGATGTTGACCTTGCCCGTGCTCAGCGCGCGGCGGCCATCCGCAACCGCGGGGCCGTCGGCCGTGTCGCAGTGCGCCGAGGCGGGACGGATGACGAGGCCCGTGATCGACGAGGCCAGGGTGCGCAGGAACGTGTTGAAAGTCATGAGGATCTCCTTCTGAATGTGGGCCGCTCAGTGAGCGACCGGCAGGGCCCGGAAGCCGGGGTGGTCGAAATGGGTTCGGTATTGATTGACGGCCTGCGCCACATGCATCAGCCCGTCAGCGGCCTCGGTGCCGGCGGTCTTGCCGTTCATGGCGTCGACGCCGGCGCCGATGTCGGCGATCACCAGGTGCAACTGGGCGTCGGCCTCGGGCGCGAGCTTGCAGTTTTGGACGATGAAGGCGACTTCCTGCTCGATCCTGCCTGCCAGGTCGCGATACTGCGCGGGCTGCAGCGTGCCGGCGTGGGCGGCCTTCAGCTTCGGCGCCACCAGACCGCGGATGTTGTCCATGCCTTGGCGCAGCGGCGCGTCGGTGCTCCACTTGCGGCCCTGGTTCAGCGTCAGTTCCTGCGGGACGGAGCTGCCGTGGTCGTGCCCGGCGGTTTGCGCCTGCACGGGCGCGCCCAGCGCCAGCAGGGTGGCCACGGCGGTCGCGGCCAGGGTCCATTTCAGTGCTTTCATGTCCTTCTCCAACGGTTGGCAGCAGCCGTACATCGACTGCATGGACGATTCGAGAAGGGGGCGGCCCGGCCGTTCCGGCAAACCCGCCGCTTCTTGGGAAACATCAAGAAATGGGCGTGCCGGCGCCGGTGAACGTCCGTTTGCACGCCATTTCAGCCGCTCGCGGGGCGGCGCTCGCCCTGTGCCATTTGGCCGATGGCGCGACTGGGCGATCGAACCTAGCATCGCATGCGCGCCGCCCGCGTGAGGTGGCGTTGGGGAACGCCATGTCCAGGACTGCTTTGCGTTTTTTGTCCACGTTTGTGCTTGAAGCGGCCGTCGTCGCCGTCGGGGTTCTTGGCCTTGCCGCGGCGGCGCAGGCCGGCGATGCGTCGGGCGAGCTGCGCTACCAGGCCAAGCGCGGGCCCGTCACCGTCAAGCTGCACCACGCCTATCTGGTGACCGGCCCCGACGCCATGGGGCAGCCCATCCGCGAATTGGTGCTGTCCGAGCAGGATTTGGCATCGGCCATCGCCGGCTGCGACGGGCTGGGCTGCGTCAGCGGCAAGCTGGGCAGCGGCGCGACGGTGGATTTCGACGCCGGCCCGCGCCTGAACACCTGGTTCGTGGCCAACGACCAGCTCATTCAGCACTCCGACACCGCCACGCCCGACACCATGAGCCTGCAAGAGAACAGCGCCCAGCGCCTGGCCGGGCGCTGGAGCCAGAGCGACGCCGAGGGCGCCGTGGGCACGGTGCAGTTCGACGCGCCGCTGACCAAGGCGTTCAGCAAGCACTGACGGGCGCCAGCGCCCCGGCTGGGCCACGAGGGGCGCCGGCAAGGCGGGGGCCGGGCCTTCCATGCCCGGTTTGGATCAGGGACAAGCCCGATGCCCGACAATAGCCAGCTTGTTGCCTTGCCGCCGCACGGCGCCTTGCCGTGACGTCCGCCGATGTCCGCCACTGTTTCTGCCAACATTCCCACATCCCCTGCCCACCGCATGACCGGCGACGAGCGCCGCGCGACCCAGTCGCTGGCGGGCATCTTCGCGCTGCGCATGCTGGGGCTGTTCCTGGTGCTGCCGGTGTTCATGCTGGAGGCGGCGCGCTATCCGGGCGGCGACGACCCGGCGCTGATCGGGCTGGCCATGGGCATCTACGGCCTGACGCAGGCGGTGATGCAGGTGCCGCTGGGGCTGGCGTCGGACCGCATCGGCCGCAAGAAGGTGATCGTCGCCGGCCTGGTGGTGTTCGCGCTGGGCAGCATGGTGGCGGCGCTGGCCGGCAACGTGCACATGCTGGTGGCCGGGCGCGCGCTGCAGGGCGCGGGCGCGGTGTCGGCGGCGGTGACGGCGCTGCTGGCCGACCTGACGCGCGACGAGGTGCGCACCAAGGCCATGGCGGCGGTCGGCATCAGCATCGCCGGCATGTTCGCGCTGTCGCTGGTGGTGGCGCCGCCGCTGGCCGGCGCCATCCACCTGTCGGGCCTGTTCTGGCTGACCGCACTGCTGGCCGTGGGCGGCATCGTGGTGGTGCTGCGCGCCACGCCCGACGAGCCCGCGCGCCACAAGGACGAGCCACGCGGGCGCCTGCAGGACGTGTGGCTGCACCCGCACCTGTGGCGGCTGGACCTGGGCGTGTTCGTGCTGCACACGGTGCAGATGTCGATGTGGGTGGTGGTGCCCGAGCTGCTGGTGGGCGCCGGCCTGCACAAGGCGCACCACTGGCAGCTGTACCTGCCGGCGGTGCTGGCCTCCTTCGTGCTGATGGGCGGGCTGTTCACGCTGGAGCGGCGCGGCTACCTGCGCGCCGTGCTGCGCGGCGGCATCGCGCTGCTGCTGCTGGTGCAACTGGCCCTGCTGTGGCTGGCGCCGCAGGCGCCGGGGCTGTGGACCATGGGCTGGGTGATGTTCTTTTTCTTCGTCGCCTTCAACCTGATCGAGGCCAGCCAGCCCAGCCTGATCTCGCGCCTGGCCCCGGCCAACGCGCGCGGCGCGGCGCTGGGGGTCTACAACACGCTGCAGTCGCTGGGCCTGTTCACCGGCGGGGCGCTGGGCGGCTGGCTGCTCAAGCACGGCGGCTATGGGGCGGTGCTGGGCGGCACCTCGGTGCTGGTGGCGCTGTGGCTGGTGCTGGGCTGGGCGCAGATCGTGCCCGCGACGAAGCGCTGAACCCGGCTCGACCCTCACGCTGCGATTCCTGCAGCGCTGGGCCGTAGTTCTCTGGGCGCTGGTGTGGCATTGGCGCGACTCCGGCCGAGTCGCGGTCTCTTGACAATTCTCCCGCCTTCACGGCAGGATGCCTCGCTTTTGCGCATTCATACAGGGAGAGAAAAATATGATCGGACTTAGGACTCGTGCCTCAACGCCCGTCGTGGCAGGGGTCGCCTGCCTGGCGGCCATGGGCTCCGGTGCGGCATTCGCGCTGACGCAGCCGCCGCCTTACACCACGCCCGGCACCTACAGCTACACGGTTCCCGCAGACGTCAGCGCCATCAGGGTGGCGGTGGCGGGCGGCGGCGGCGGCGGTGGCGGGTATGACATATCCGGCGGCTCTGGAGGCAACGGCGGCACCGGTGGTGTAGGTGCCCTGTTGAACGGGACCATCGCGGTGACGCCGGGCAGCACGGTGAGCGTGGTGGTCGGCGGGCCAGGCGCGGGCGGCACATCGGACAGCGACGGCAATCCGCCCGCCGGCGGCGCGGGTGGCAGCGGCCAAGGTGCGGGTGGCCCGGGTAGTCGGTCAGGCACGTCTGGCGGCAGTGGTTCGGGCGGCGGGGGCGGCGGCAGCAGCAGCGTGTCCGTCGCTGGCATCGTGGTGCAAGCCGGTGGCGGTGGCGGTGGTGGAGGTGGCAGCTATTCAGAGATCGGCGGCAACGGCGCTGGCGCTGCGGGAGCCGCCTCGGCGCCCAACTGCGCAACGGGCACGACAGGCGCCACAGGGAGCAACCCGGGTGCTACGGATGGCGGCGGCGGCGGCGGTGGCGGCGGCGGCGTCACCGCAGGAACGGCCGGCACAGCGGGACATGACGGCACGGCTGCAGCGGGCGGCGGAGGAGCCGGTGGTTCGTGCTACCTCGGCGCGGTGCAGAGCCTGTCGGCCACGGCAGGCGGTGGCGCCGGCGGCGCGGGAGGCGTGTTTGGCGCGCCGGTGCCCGCGGCCCAGGTGGGTGGCGCCGGTTCGGTGGTGCTGACACTGGTCGCCACACCGGCGCCCGTGCCGACGATGGGCGAATGGGCGCTGGGGCTGCTGTCCCTTTTTGCTGCCTCTTTGGGTGCCCGGCAACTGCTGCGGCGTACGGCGCAGCGACGCTGACGGGTTTTCCTGGCAGGCTCTGCGGCACAATGCGGCAGTCGCCGGTCGGCGGGCCGGCATTATCCGCAGAGAAATTTTCATCACCATGGCCTCAGTCAACAAAGTCATCCTCGTCGGCAATCTGGGGCGCGACCCCGAGATGCGCTCGTTTCCCAGCGGCGACCAGGTGGCCAACGTGACCCTGGCCACCACCGACAAGTGGCGCGACAAGCAGTCGGGCGAACCGCGCGAGCACACCGAATGGCACCGCCTGGTGTTCAACGGCAAGCTGGCCGAAATCGCCGGGCAATACCTGCGCAAGGGCAGCCAGATCTACGTCGAGGGCAGCATTCGCACCCGCAAGTGGCAGGGCCAGGACGGGCAGGACCGCTACAGCACCGAGGTACGCGTCGACCAGATGCAGATGCTGGGCAGCCGCCAGGGCGCCGGCGCACCGGCCGGTGACGAGGGCGGCTACGGCGGCGGCTACGACGCCCCATCGCGCCCCGCCGCCCGCCCGCCCGCCGCCCGCCCGGCCCCCGCCCCGCGCGCGGCCGAGCCCGCCAAGCCCGACAGCGGCTTCGGCGGCATGGACGACGACATTCCGTTCTGACGCCCGTTCGCGCTGGCGAACCGGCGCCCACCGGGTGAGGGGCCAGGACTCCCGGCAAGCCCGGATTGACGCGTGCCAAGGCAGCCACTACGGTGTCAAGTTTCACACTTGCGAGGGGCTGACATGAGCGGGAATGGATCGAAAGTGGCACGCCGTGCACGGCAGAGCTTGGGCGTTCTGGCGCTGCTGGCTGCCGGGTGGGCTCAGGCAGCCGGGATCAGCGACGGCGTGGTCAAGATTGGCGTTCTGACCGACATGTCGGGCGTGTCGGCCGACAACTCGGGCAAGGGGTCGGTGGCGGCGGCCGAGTTGGCGATCGAGGACTTCGCCAAGGACAAGAAGGTGCTGGGCAAGCCGATCGAGTTGATCGCGGCCGACCATCAGGGCAAGACCGACATCGGCGCCAGCCTGGCGCGCGAATGGTTCGACACCAAGCAGGTCGACATGATCACCGACCTGACCTTCTCCAACGTGGCGCTGGCGGTGCAGAAGATCGCCGACGACAAGGGCAAGCTGGCGCTGGTCACGGGCGCGGGTTCGGCGGCCATCACCAACGAAAACTGCAACAAGAGCACGGTGCACTGGATGTATGACACCTATGCGCTGGCCACCGGCACCGCGCGGGCGCTCTCGGCCCAGGGGCTGAAAAGCTGGTTCTTCATCACTGCCGACTACGCATTCGGGCACGCTCTGGAGAAAGACGCGCGCGCCATCGTGCAGGCCCAGGGCGGCCAGGTTCTGGGCAGCGTGAGGCACCCGGTGGGCACCAGCGACATGTCGTCCTACCTGTTGCAGGCGCAAGCGTCCAAGGCGCAGGTCATCGGATTGGCCAATTCGGGGGCCGATACCCTCAACACGGTCAAGCAGGCGCGTGAGTTCGGCTTGGGCGTCGGCGCCAACAAGCAGGTGTTCACGCCGCTGTTGGCGTTGATCACCGAGATCCATGGCATGGGCTTGCAGAACGCCCAAGGCATGTTCATCACCACGGGCTTCTACTGGGATCAGGACGAACAGACACGTGCCTTCTCGCGCCGCTATTACGAGCGCATGAACAAGATGCCCAGCATGATGCAGGCAGCGGTGTATTCGGCGGTGCTTCACTACCTGAAGGCCATTCAGGCAGCGGGGACCGATGAGGCGCAGCCGGTGATGGCCAAGATGAAGGCGATCGAGGTCAACGACGCCGTGGTGCGCAAGGGCCATATCCGCGATGACGGCCGGCTGGTGCACGACATGTTGCTGGTGCAGGTCAAGACGCCGACCGAATCCAAGGCGCCTTGGGATGTGTACCAGATCAAGACCGTGATCCCCGGGGACCAGGCTTTTCAGCCTCTATCCCAGTCGCGCTGCCCCTTGATCAAGAAGTAACCCGAGCGCCCGATTCTCACGAGCCGCAAGAAGGATATGGGTGTGGGCCGTATCATCCCGCGCCATGCCCAGTCGCCCCGAAAACCTCCAGCACCTGTCCTTCAACTGGTTCGCCATCGTGATGAGCGTGGCCGGGCTGGCGCTGGCCTGGCTGCAGGCCATGCCGATGCTGGGCGATACGGCCACCGGCGTGGCGCTGGTGCTGGCGGGCGTGGCGGCGCTGGCCTTCGTGGTGCTGGCGGTGCTGTCCTGGATTCGCTGGCAGGTGCAGGGCGAGGCGGTGGCGGCCGAGCTGGCGCATCCGGCGCGCCACGCCTTTCTGGGCGCGGTGCCGGTGTCGCTGCTGCTGCTGGCCACGGCAGGGGTGTCGTTGTTCGGCACGTCGGCGGCGCTGGCGGCGCTGTGGTGGGTGGGCTCGCTGCTGCAGCTGGCGGTCACGCTGTGGGCGCTGGGGCGCTGGCTGCGCGCCGACCGCGAGCAGGGGCTGAGCTGGGCGGCGCTGACGCCGGTGCTGTTCATCCCGGTCGTCGGCAACGTGCTGGCGCCGCTGGCGGGCGTGCCGCTGGGCGCGGGCGGCTGGGCGGCGGCGCAGTTCGGCATGGGCGTGCTGCTGTGGCCGGTGGTGCTGGCGCTGCTGCTGGCGCGCATCGCCACGCAGGGCCTGTGGCCCGATCGGCTGCTGCCGGCCAGCTTCATCGCCGTCACGCCGCCGGCGCTGGTCGGCAGCGGCGCGTTGCAGCTGGGTGTCGCGCCCGCGCTGGCCTGGATGGCCTGGGGCGTGGCCCTCTTGATGCTGCTGTGGTGCGCGCCGCTGATGCGCCGCATCCTGGCGCAGCCCTTCGGCATCGGCTTTTGGGCGCTGGGCTTTCCGCTGGCGGCGTTCGCGGGGCTCACACTGCGGCTGGCCTTCATGAACCCCGCCGCGCAGATGCTGGCCGTGGTGGCGCTGGCGCTGGCCAGCGTGGTGGTGCTGTGGCTGGCGCTGTCCAGCTGGAAGAGCTGGCGCGACGGCACGCTGCTGGCGCCCGAGGCCGCGCCCGTCAAGTCGATCACGGCCAGCCGGGGCGATCGCACGCCCTGAATATTCTCCTGATTCGATAGCTGCTCGCGCTTGATCGGCGGGCGATGCAGCCCGATTTTGCTTGAATAATCCGGTGCGCACGCACGCGCCGGAACGCCGCGCGCAGGCCCTCCATCCAATGGGCGGGATGAAGGCGCGGCCCCTGCGCGCGCCGTCCCCAGGAACGCATCATGCTCACCCAGCTTTCGCCGCCCATCCTCGCCACCGAAGACGTCACCGCGCGCATGCCGGCGTCCGACCGCATCCGCTACCGCCTGATCGCCGCCGGCCGGCGCTACCACGCCAACGACAACATCGCCGACTTCGTGCACGACGGTGAGTTGGCCGAGCTGCAGGACGAGGTGCAGGCCCGGCTGCAGGAGGTGCTGCAGGCGCTGGTGATCGACACCGACAACGACCACAACACGCAGGGCACCGCCCGGCGCGTGGCCAAGATGTTCGTGCGCGAGGTTTTTGGCGGCCGCTACGAGGCGGCGCCGGCGGTCACGGCCTTTCCCAACGTGTCGCAGCTGAACGAGCTGATGATCGTCGGTCCACTGAAGGTGCGCAGCGCCTGCTCGCACCACCTGTGTCCCATCCTCGGCCAGGTGTGGATCGGGGTGCTGCCCAACGCCCAGTCCGACCTGATCGGCCTGTCCAAATACGCGCGCCTGGCCGAATGGGTGCTGGGCCGCCCGCAAATCCAGGAAGAGGCGGTGGTGATGCTGGCCGACGAGCTGGAGCGGCGCATGCGCCCCGATGGCCTGGCGGTGGTGATGCAGGCCAGCCACTTCTGCATGCACTGGCGCGGGGTCAGGGACGATGGGGCGCTGATGCGCAACTCGGTGATGCGCGGCGCCTTTTTGCAGGACGCCAACTTGCGGCGCGAGTTCCTGAGCCTGCTGGGCGGGCACGGTTGAGGCCACAATCCGGAACGCCGCGTGCGCTGCCCGCATCCAATGCCGCACAGGAGAGACCCATGCCGAATGCCCTGCGCCAAGCCGCCGCGCCCGTCACCACCCAGCCCCCCGATGCCGAACTGGCGGCCCGGGGCGCGCAGGGTGATGAGCTGGCCTTCGAGGCCATCATGCGCCGTCACAACCAGCTGCTGTTTCGCACCGCGCGCAGCATGGTCAAGAACGACGCCGAGGCTGAGGATGTGGTGCAGGAGGCCTATTTGCGTGCCTGGCGGGCGCTCGGCAGCTTTCGCGCCGATGCCAAGCTGTCCACCTGGCTGGTGCGCATCGTCGCCAACGAAGCCTTCGGGCGCCTGCGCCGCAAACACGCCCCCGTCATTCCACTGGACGCCGCCATGATCTCGCCCGAACCCGCCATCCAGGCCGCGCTGACCGACGAGCCCGAGCGCCAGCCCGAGCCGGCCGCCATGCGCGCCGAGCTGCGCCAGCTGCTGGAGTCGCGCATCGACCACTTGCCCGACGCGTTTCGCACCGTCTTCATGCTGCGCGCGGTGGAAGAGCTGAGCGTGGAGGAGGTGGCGCAGGCGCTGGGCATCCCCGAAGCCACCGTGCGCACGCGCTTTTTTCGCGCCCGCGGCCTGCTGCGCGAGGGCCTGGCCAGCCAGATCGATGTCACGCTGGGCGATGCCTTCGCCTTCGACGGCGCGCGCTGCGACCGCATCGTGGCCCAGGTGCTCAGCCGGGCGGCGGCCGAAGGCCTGTCGCGCCGCGATTGAGGCTCAGACCTGAAGCGCCGCCGGTGTGGGCGCCAGCTGTGGTGGCAAGGCGGACGCCGTGGCGATCACGCCGCCGCCCAGGCAGACCTCGCCGTCGTACAGCACGGCGCTCTGGCCCGGCGTGACGGCCCACTGGGGCTGCTCGAAGCTCAACTCGAAGGTCCCCGGCGCCGCGCCGGGCGACAGGCGGCAGGCGGCGTCCTGCTGGCGATAGCGCGTCTTGGCGGCGTGCGCGCCGGCGGCGGGCGGCGCGCCGGCCACCCAGGCGCAGTCGTCGAAGCTGAGCCGCTGCGACAACAGCCAGGGGTGCTCGTGCCCCTGCACCACCACCAGGGTGTTGGCGGCGAGGTCCTTGCGCGCCACGAACCACGGCTCGTGCGCGCCGCCGCCGCGCGCCGCCCCCTTGTCCTTGATGCCGCCGATGCCCAGCCCCTGGCGCTGGCCCAGGGTG
Organism: Burkholderiales bacterium; assembly: GCA_017307865.1. Taxonomy (GTDB): domain Bacteria; phylum Pseudomonadota; class Gammaproteobacteria; order Burkholderiales; family Burkholderiaceae_C; genus Ottowia; species Ottowia pentelensis. Next base: position 32,040 of record JAFKGE010000050.1, read on the forward strand.
TAGAAGGACAGGCCGACGTGCCGGCCGAGGGTGCGCCCGCGCTCGTCCTTGATCGGGCCGGGCTGGGATTGCAGGTAGCGGCCCAGAAATTCGCGAAACGGCCGCTCGCCGATGAAGCAGATGCCGGTGGAATCCTTCTTCTTGGCGTTGGGCAGACCGATCTCGGCGGCGATGCGGCGCACCTCGCTCTTGTGCAGCTCGCCCACCGGAAACAGCGTGCGCGCCAGCTGCGCCTGGTTCAGGCGATGCAGAAAGTAACTTTGGTCCTTGGACGGATCCAGCCCCTTGAGCAGTTCGTGCCGCCCGGTGGCGCCGTTCAGGCGCACGCGGGCGTAGTGTCCGGTGGCGATCTGGTCGGCGCCCAGGCGCATGGCGTGGTCCAGAAAGGCCTTGAACTTGATCTCGGCGTTGCACAGCACGTCGGGGTTGGGCGTGCGCCCGGCCTGGTATTCGCGCAGGAACTCGGCAAACACGCGGTCCTTGTATTCGGCGGCGAAGTTGACGTGTTCGATCTCGATGCCCAGCACGTCGGCCACGGCGGCGGCATCGATGAAGTCCTGGTTGGACGAACAGTATTCGCTGTCGTCGTCGTCCTCCCAGTTCTTCATGAAGATGCCGACCACCTCGTGCCCGGCCCGTTGCAGCAGGTGGGCGCTGACGGCCGAATCCACGCCGCCCGACAGGCCGACCACGATGCGATGCTTGGGGAAATTCACCCGGCAATTATCCCGCGCTTGTCGGCCGGGCGCGCGCGTCATATAATTTAAGGCTTTTCCCGCTTTGGGAGGCCTTTGGCATGGCGCTTTGCATGGCGCCGGGCACGGGGCCTTGCGGGAAATCAGCGCGCGGCCCGGCCGCTTTTTGGGCAACCAAGGGCAGCAAGCGGCGCGATCACCCACGTGGCAGGGCCACGTGTTTTCACGTTTTAGGGATATTCATGCCAACCATCAGTCAACTGGTGCGTCACGGGCGGACGGTCGAGACGACCAAGTCCAAGAGCCCGGCGATGCAAAACTCGCCGCAGCGTCGCGGTGTGTGCACGCGCGTGTACACCACCACGCCGAAAAAACCGAACTCGGCGCTGCGCAAGGTCGCCAAGGTGCGCCTGACCAACGGTTTCGAGGTCATTTCGTACATCGGCGGCGAAGGCCACAACCTGCAGGAGCACAGCGTGGTGCTGGTGCGCGGCGGCCGGGTCAAGGACCTGCCGGGCGTGCGCTACCACATCGTGCGCGGCTCGCTCGACCTGCAAGGCGTCAAGGATCGCAAGCAGTCGCGCTCCAAGTACGGTGCCAAGCGGCCCAAGAAGGCCTGATCGTTCGTTTTTTTGGTGCTTGGCGGGGCGATGGCAGCCCGCGTCGAGCGAAGTGGCCCGATTGGCGGGTCGAGTAAGTGCAGGTTTCCATTGAATCTGCGCGGCAGTCGGAGCCGGTGAAGACCCGCCACCCGACGCCAACTGAAGCACATTGAGAGGTGAATTGAAATGCCACGTCGTCGCGAAGTCCCCAAGCGTGAAATCCTGCCGGATCCCAAGTACGGCAATGTCGAGCTGTCCAAGTTCATGAACGTCATCATGGAAGGTGGCAAGAAGGCGGTTGCCGAGCGCATCATCTACGGCGCGCTCGAGCAGATGGAGAAGAAGAGCGGCAAGGATCCGCTGGAGCTGTTCTCCACCGCCATCAACAACGTCAAGCCGATGGTCGAGGTCAAGAGCCGTCGCGTCGGCGGCGCGAACTATCAGGTGCCGGTCGAGGTTCGTCCGGTGCGCCGTCTGGCGCTGTCGATGCGCTGGATCAAGGAAGCCGCCCGCAAGCGCGGCGAGAAGTCGATGGCGATGCGCCTGGCCAACGAGTTGCTCGAGGCCACCGAAGGTCGCGGCGGCGCGATGAAGCGCCGCGACGAGGTGCACCGCATGGCCGAGGCCAACAAGGCCTTCAGCCACTTCCGTTTCTAAAGGCGCAGCATCCTGCATTGAAGGCTTGCGGCCCGACCTGCCGGTTGCGGTGGGCGGGCCATTGGCCGTTAAAGAAAGCACATCATGGCACGCAAAACCCCCATCGAGCGCTACCGCAACATCGGTATCTCGGCCCACATTGACGCGGGCAAGACCACGACGACCGAGCGCATCCTGTTCTACACCGGCGTCACCCACAAGCTGGGCGAAGTGCACGACGGCGCCGCCACCACCGACTGGATGGAGCAGGAGCAAGAGCGCGGCATCACCATCACTTCGGCGGCCGTGACCTGCTTCTGGAAGGGCATGGACCTGTCCTACCCCGAGCACCGCTTCAACATCATCGACACCCCGGGGCACGTGGACTTCACCATCGAGGTGGAGCGTTCCATGCGCGTGCTGGACGGCGCCTGCATGGTGTACTGCGCCGTGGGCGGCGTGCAACCCCAGTCCGAGACCGTCTGGCGTCAGGCCAACAAGTACAAGGTGCCGCGCCTGGCCTTTGTCAACAAGATGGACCGCACCGGCGCCAACTTCTTCAAAGTCTATGACCAGATGAAGCTGCGCCTGAAGGCCAACCCCGTGCCCGTGGTGATTCCGATCGGTGCCGAGGACAACTTCAAGGGCGTGGTCGACCTGGTCAAGATGAAGGCCATCATCTGGGACGAGGCCTCCCAAGGCATGAAGTTCGAGTACCAGGACATCCCGGCCGAGCTGGCCGCCGATGCCAAGAAGTGGCGCGAGAACATGGTGGAGGCCGCGGCCGAAGCCAGCGAAGAGCTGATGAACAAGTACCTGGAAGAGGGCGACCTCTCCGAGGACGACCTCAAGCTCGGCCTGCGCACGCGCACCATCGCCACCGAGATCCAGCCCATGCTGTGCGGCACGGCGTTCAAGAACAAGGGCGTGCAGCGCATGCTGGACGCCGTGATCGACTACCTGCCCTCGCCGGTGGACATTCCCGACGTGGACGGCACCGACCCGGACGACCACGACAAGCACCTGTCGCGCAAGGCCGACGACGCCGAGAAGTTCTCGGCGCTGGCCTTCAAGTTGATGACCGACCCCTTCGTCGGCCAGCTGACCTTCGTGCGCGTGTACTCGGGCGTGCTGTCCAAGGGCGACACCGTGTTCAACGCCGTCAAGGGCAAGAAGGAGCGCATCGGCCGCATCGTGCAGATGCACGCCAACGAGCGCATCGAGATCGAAGAGATTCGCGCCGGCGACATCGCCGCCTGCGTGGGCCTGAAGGACGTCACCACGGGTGAAACCCTGTGCGACGTCGATTCGCCCATCATGCTGGAAAAGATGGTGTTCCCCGAGCCCGTGATCGCGCAGGCGGTGGAGCCCAAGTCCAAGGCCGACCAGGAAAAGATGGGCCTGGCCCTGTCGCGCCTGGCTGCCGAAGACCCGTCGTTCCGCGTGCGCACCGACGAGGAATCGGGTCAGACCATCATCGCCGGCATGGGCGAGCTGCACCTGGAAATCATCGTCGACCGCATGAAGCGCGAGTTCAACGTCGAGGCCAACGTGGGCAAGCCCCAGGTGGCCTACCGCGAAACCGTGCGCAAGACCGTGACCGATGTCGAAGGCAAGTTCGTGCGCCAGTCGGGCGGCAAGGGCCAGTACGGCCACGTCGTCTTCACGCTGGAGCCGCAGGAGCCGGGCAAGGGTTTCGAGTTCGTCGATGCCATCAAGGGCGGCGTGGTGCCGCGCGAGTACATCCCGGCGGTCGAGAAGGGTGTGGTCGAGGCCCTGACTTCGGGCGTGCTGGCGGGCTACCCGGTGGTGGACGTCAAGGTCACGCTGACCTTCGGCTCCTACCACGACGTGGACTCGTCCGAACAGGCCTTCAAGATGGCCGCCATCTTCGGCTTCAAGGAAGCGGCCCGCAAGGCCAGCCCCGTGATCCTGGAGCCCATGATGGCCGTCGAGGTGGAAACGCCCGAGGACTATGCCGGCACGGTGATGGGCGACCTGTCCAGCCGCCGCGGCATGGTGCAGGGCATGGACGACATGGTGGGCGGCGGCAAGGCCATCAAGGCCGAGGTGCCGCTGTCCGAGATGTTCGGCTACGCCACCACGCTGCGCTCGATGACGCAGGGCCGCGCCACCTACACGATGGAGTTCAAGCACTACGCCGAGGCGCCGAAGAACGTGGCCGAGGCCATCATCGCCGCCCGTGCCAAATAAGGCACTTTGAAAACAGGAGCTGCTTGCGCTTGATGCATAACGATTTCAGTTCAAAAACATTCTGAAATTCATATACAGAAAGCGCGAGCAGCTATTCTTTTACAAGTCTTCAGCACACCGCAAGGTGGTGGGCGCTGCCCGTGGCGGCCCCGGCGCTGGAGACGTTAAACCGTCACGGGCACTGTTCTTTCACTGGAGTTTTTGACATGGCAAAAGAGAAATTCGAGCGCAGCAAGCCGCACGTGAACGTGGGCACCATTGGTCACGTCGATCACGGCAAGACCACCCTGACGGCGGCCATTGCCACCGTGCTGGCCAAGAAGTTTGGCGGCCAGGCCAAGGCCTACGACCAGATCGACAACGCCCCCGAGGAAAAGGCGCGCGGCATCACCATCAACACCTCGCACGTCGAGTACGAGACCGCGGCCCGCCACTACGCGCACGTCGACTGCCCCGGCCACGCCGACTACGTCAAGAACATGATCACCGGCGCCGCCCAGATGGACGGCGCCATCCTGGTGTGCTCGGCCGCCGACGGCCCCATGCCCCAGACCCGCGAGCACATCCTGCTGGCCCGCCAGGTCGGCGT
>JAFKGE010000085.1 GCA_017307865.1 Burkholderiales bacterium
TGACCTTGCCCCTGTTCCGTGTAGTTCTTAGCCCAACGATTACGCGGCCTTTTTACGCTGTGCCTCGTACCAGCGTTGCTCGAATTGCATCGGGCTGAGGTAGCCCAGCGACGAATGCAACCTGCGGTGATTGTAGAAAGCCATCCAGTCCATCACAGCCCGTCTGGCCTCCTCGCGCGTGGCAAATTTGTGCCCATGCACACTCGCCGTTTTCAGCCGACCCCAGAAGCTTTCCGTCGGGGCGTTATCCCAGCAATTGCCCTTCCTGCTCATCGATGAGCGTATGCCCCAGCCCTTCAAGACACCCTGGAACTCCCCGCTGCAATACTGGCTGCCCCTGTCGCTGTGGAATATCAAACCAGCCGCTGGGCGTCGGCGCCACCAGGCCATGGCCAGTGCGTCCTTGACCAGGCTGGTCTGCATGTGGGGCTGAAGGCTCCAGCCCACCACCTGCCGGCCAAACAGGTCGATGACAGCGGCCAGGTACAGCCAGCCCTCATCGGTGGCGATGTAGGTGATGTCGCCACTCCAGAGCTGGTTGGGCGCCTCGGGGTTGAAGCGCCGCTGCACCAGGTCGGGCGCTACAGGCAAACTATGGCGGCTGTCGGTGGTGACCACAAACTTGCGTTTGGTCCTGGCCTTGATGCCGTGCTGCTGCATGAGCTTTCGAACCCGGTCTTTGCCCACCCGGATGCCACGGGCCAGCAGTTCCTTGTGCATGCGTGGCCAGCCGTATTCGCCCTTGACCTCGGCGTGGATGGCTCGAATGTGCGCCAGCAAGGCTTCATCGCTGTGGCCAGCGGGTGGCCCGCTGCGACTGCTCTGACGTCGGCGCAACCAGTTGAAATATCCGCTGGCGCTGACCTCCAGCACCTCGCAGGCCAGGCTGACCGGATACCTCACCCTCATTTGGTGAATCCAGGCGTACCTCGCAGCGTGTCCTGCGCGAAGTACGCCGCGGCTTTTTTTGCGATGTCGCGCTCCATCCTCAAGCGAGCGTTCTCTGCCCGCAGGCGGGCCAGCTCCATCTGCTCTGGGGACACCCTGGCAACCTTGTCATCAGCGCCCCCGCTGCTCAATTCGCCCTTGGCCGCGTTGCGCACCCAGTTGCCCAGGCTGGCCTTGGGTATGCCTAAGACCTTGGCCACCACGGCAATGGCTTGGCCAGCTCGCACCTGTCGCACCGCCTCCATCTTGAATTCCTGCGTTCTTGACTCCTTGTCGATATTTTCAACAAGACCAAGAACTCCACTTTTCAGGGACAACCTCACAAATCCCCCCGGTCGTTTTGCCCTTGGGCAGGCCGACCACGCCTGAAGGGTTCAGCGCAGCAAGATCAGCTGCGGCACGGCGTCGGCGCCGCTCCAGATGAAGCCGTTCTGCTCGAGCTGCACGCCGAGCATCCTGGCGGCCTGCAGATCCAGGCCCAACACCAGGAAGCTGTCTTCGCCGGGCCAGTCATTGGATGGGTGCTTGCCGATGCCGGCAACGAAGGCAAGGCCGCGCCGCGCCAGCTCGGCAGCCAGTGCGGCCTGCCGGTTCGCATTGGCAGCGTCGCCCGAGCGCTGGCTGAACGGGTTGCAGGCGGTCAGGAAGGCACTGCAATCAACCTTGTGTCTCTTGTGGAGGGCCAGCAAGCCGGCGCTGACCTGGCCCACCTGAAGGGTGAGGGGCGGCTCGCCCAGCACGCGGTACTCGGTTTCCCGATAGGCTTGAATCGTGCTTGGATCGATGATCGATGCGGCAGCCGAGGATTTTGGGCGCCCGGTCATTTCTTCGGCCCCGGCTCGGTGGTGACCTCCTCGACGTACAAGCGCTTCGTCGTCAGATCGATCTCGAAGCCGTCGCCCAGCGAGATGGTGAGCTTGCCATCATTGAACGACCAGCTCGCATGCGAGCGAACGCCCTCATACAACGACCACGCCGTCGTGTCATAGGGCTCGCCATCCTGGATCTGTTGCCAGCGCCGCCGGCTGACCTTGATGGTGGATTCGGCATCGTCATTGCCCCACACCGCGGTGAGGTGGACATAGGTTCTTGGCTTGCTGCTTTTGGGCATCGTGGGCTCCGGTTGGTTGATCTTCAGGCACGCCACGGCCTGGCGAGCAAACGCGGCAATATGCGGCGGCACCAGCGCATTGGCAAAGCCCGCCATCTGGTGCAGCTCGGGGCCGCGCCCGGCGGGCTTGACCCCCACCGTGGCAAGCCGCTTGCCCGTATCCTTGCGCCGCACCGACAGCAGCACGTAGCTGCCGCGCGCGCACGGCTCGACGTAGCTGTCCGCGCAATGGCGCATGGCGAAGGCCTCCTCCAGGATGTCGACGGCACTGCCCAGCCATACCAGCTGCAGCTCGTCGTGCTCGACCGCCGTCAGGTCGAACGGCGCGCGCCAAGGCTTCCGCTGCCTGGCCTTGGCCAGCTGCCGCTGATGCCACTGCTCGGCCTTGCGCCACAGCGCTGGCAGCGTCACCTGCCGCATGGCCCGGCTGGTGACGTACCGTGGGTGGGCCGTCGCCCAGTCCAGCAGCAGGTAGCACTGCCCCTGCAACTGCTGCAGCCCCGGCTCGTCGCCCGACAGGGCCATGTCGGCGGCCCATTGCCCCAGGCGCACCGCCATCGGTGCATCGATGGGATCCTCCAGTTTCTTCAGATAGCTGGTGCGCGGTCGGTTCGGATTGCCATCCAGGTTCATCAGCGCCTGCAGCATCCACACCGGCACCAGCCGGCGGGTGCCGAACTTCTGCGCCTTCAGCACCAGCTCCAGCGCGGCGCGCCCACTGTGCCAACTGTCCTTGGTGTAGTAGTTGCGCAGCGGCCAGATCCAGCCCGTGCCCTCGCGGTGCAGCAGCCGCCACATGGCGGGGCTGACGCCGTTGTTCAGCAGCAATGCCCGGAGATGGGCCAGCGGCTCGCCCTCGGTCGGCAGGTGGCGCCACAGCTGGGCCAGCAGCGGCAGCCACTGCGGCGACTCGGCCTGCAGGCGCGCCCAGTGCTGGCGGCGCCAGAGCACCGTGTTGTAGTCGGCGATGCGGATCGGGCTGCCATCGCCGTGGGCCAGCCAGCGGCGGGCCCGCTGCAGGATCCAGCCATTGAGGCCAAGCGCCCGGGCCACGTTTTGTCGGACGCGCTGCTGGGTGCTCTCGGTCCAGAGCTTTTGCTCGAGCCGCAGCATGACCCAGTCGACATAGGGATCGATCTGGGGATGCTCAGGCCATTGCAGCTCCAGGGCCTGGCGCAGGCCGTCGGCGTAGCAGGTCAGCCACAGCGCCTGGTAGGGCGCACCGTCGATCACCACCTTGCCATCGGGCACTGGCCGCAGCCAGGGCAGGCCCACATGGTGGCCGCCGTCCTGGTCGGGGTCCACCTCGCCTGGTCGCCATTCATACAGGCGGTACTGGCCGTGCGGCAGGCGCTCGTAGATCAACGCGCCCAGCAATCCGATGCGGCGGATTGCGCCGGCGCGATGGGTGCGGGTCGGCTGAGCAAGCGCCGCCCGGATCCGGGTTGCGCATTCCTCCACCAGCGCCGGCCAGTGCACCTCGCGCAGGTGCTGCGGCGGCAGGCCGAGTGAGCCGTGCAGGCTGGGCCCGGGTGGCGCCAGCATCACCGGGTCGAACTGGATCGAGGTGGGCAGCTTGGTGGTGCCCGCGCCGATCGGCGTGGGCAGTGGCTGCATGAAGGCGGCGGTCATGAGGACTGCTCCGCTTGTTCATTCAAAGCCGACAGCAGGATACGCAGCAGGCTGCGGTATTCGGCCTCGCCCAGGGTCAGCTCCAGCAGCACGCGCTCGACTTGGGCGTTGCGCGTACCCGCCATGCGGGTGCTCAGGCGCAGGTGAAGCGGTTTGCCGGGCGCATCCAGGCGCCGCACCTGGGCGCTCCAGGTCACGTCGCCGGCGCTCATGAAGGGGATCAAGCTCGTCATGGTTCTCTCCGGTTGAATCAGGGTCAATGGCAAGTGGCCGGTAGCGGGCGGGCCGCACGGATGCGCAAGGCGGCGGCGGCCTGGCGGCGCTGGGCAATGAGGCGCGCCGATGCGCTGGTCAGCCAGTCGGCGGTTTCCTGCAGGTCTTCGCGCAGCTGCTCGGCCTGCTGACGCCATTGCTCGAGCTCGCCCTGCAGGGCCTGCAGCCGCGCCTGCACGTCCTCGCCCAGGCCTTCGCTGAGGCCGCGCTGGTAGGCACGGTCGACAGCAGCCTGCAGCTCGCCATCGAAGGCGTCGACCTGCTCCTGGGCCTCGAGCCATCGCAGGGCCACGCCGTGCTCGGGGCGGTTGAGAATGAAGGCCAGCCGCTCGCGCTCGGCGGCGGTGGCGTTGGATGGAAGCGTGGACATGATGGGCAACTCCGGCGGATCTGGGTATTGGGTGTTCGGTGATGGGCAAGGCTGTGGCAGAGGGGGCGACCGGGTGGTCGCCCCGTCCTGTGCATCAGGCCTGGCGGGCCTGCAGTTCCCGGCGCCGCGCGGCGATGGGATCAATGCGCGGACGCCTGGGCACCTGGCGCACCGCATTCAGGGGCCGGGGCGGCAGGTTGGCTGCCAGACCCTCGGGCACCGGGCCCGCATCGACCCAGGCGAAGCCGCCATCGCTGGCAGCCCCCACCTGCACCAGGCCGCGGCGAACCTGCACGCTCACTGCCCGGTAGCCCTTGGGCAGCGCCGTGGCGCTGACGCGGGCCGCCAGTTCGGTGGCTTCGCGTTGTTGGCGCTGGTGGCCCAGCAGCTGACGCTGAGCCTGGCGCACCAGCTCGATGCGCTGCTGGCGCTCCAGGGTTTTGTCGTTCAACAGGCGCAGCACCTTGCGGGCGATGGCCTGCTCGACGGGGTCGGCGGATTGAGATTCCACGAATGCGGTGTTCGACATGAGATAGCTCCTTTGCAGTGGATGCCGGAACACGCCGCGACGCGCTGAGGGCGAGGGCAAGAGTTGTCCCCGCCCGCGTTTCGGTGCTGCATCTGCGGCGCCAAAGCTCCGCTTGGGGAGGCTTTGGGCGCAGCAAGGCGC
>JAFKGE010000051.1 GCA_017307865.1 Burkholderiales bacterium
TTCCACAACCGCGTCTTCGACAGCCTGGAGGCGCTCGAAGATCACCTTGAGCTCGCCCTGCGAGACTTCGAGAGCAACTGCGAACGGATCCGATCCATCGTCGCCTGGCCGTGGATTATTGATGCGCTATTGAATTAGAAATGGAATCAGCCCCCGGAGGGGGACAACGCCAGTGGCCGGGGCAAGCCCGCTCCGCGACGTTCCCGGAAGGCCTGCTCCGCAGCCTTCGGACATTGAATGCGCAGTGAAGACAGGAAAAGCCTTGGTTTTTGACCAAGGCCTTCTATTTTTGCTACTCTTTCAGTAGCTTCTTGCGCAGGATAGACAGGGGCTGGAGGCGATTTCCATGTGGAAATCGCCGCAGGCGATCGTCAGACCGGCAGCGCCACCAGCGGGTTGCCGAACATCGGGTCGTCCTTCTTCGAGGCCAGCGCCTTGGCCAGGTCGAGCCCCAGCGCCTTGGCCACGCCGGCGCCGTAGGCCGGATCGGCCGCGTTGCAGTTGCGGATGTGGCGGAACTTGATGAACTCGGGCGCGTCGCCCATGGCGCGGGCGGTGTTGCCGAACAGGGCTTCCTGCTGCACCGGGCTCATCAGGCGGAACAGCCTGCCCGGCTGCTCGAAGTAGTTGCTGTCGTCCTCGTGGAAGCTCCAGTGCCTGGCGTTGCCGGTGATCTTGAGCGGCGGCTCGGCAAAGTCGGGCTGGCCCTGCCACTGGCCGAAGCTGTTGGGCTCGTAGTGCGGCAGGCCGCCGTAGTTGCCATCGACGCGGCCGGGGCCGTCGCGGTGGTTGCTGTGCACCGGGCAGCGCGCCTGGTTCACCGGAATCTGGTGGTAGTTGGCACCCAGGCGGTAGCGCTGCGCGTCGGCGTAGTTGAACAGGCGCGCCTGCAGCATCTTGTCGGGGCTGGCGCCGATGCCGGGCACCAGGTTGCCGGGGGCGAAGGCGACCTGCTCCACGTCGGCAAAGAAGTTCTCGGGGTTCTTGTTCAGCTCGAACTCGCCGACCTCGGTCAAAGGGTAGTCGCCCTTGTACCAGACCTTGGTCAAATCGAACGGGTGCAGCGCGTACTTCTCGGCGTCAGCCTCGGGCATGACTTGCACGTACATCTTCCACTTGGGGAAGTCGCCGCGCTCGATGGCCTCGTACAGGTCGCGCTGGTGGCTTTCGCGGTCCTTGCCGACCAGGGCCTCGGCCTCGGCGTCGGTCAGGTTCTGGATGCCCTGCTGGGTGCGGAAGTGCATCTTGACCCAGAAGCGCTCGCCGTCCTGGTTCCAGAAGCTGTAAGTATGAGAGCTGAAACCGTGCATGTGGCGGTAGCTCTTGGGGATGCCGCGGTCGCTCATCACCACGGTGACCTGGTGCAGCGCCTCGGGGATCAGCGTCCACCAGTCCCAGTTGTAGGTGGCACTGCGCAGGTTGGTGCGCGGGTCGCGCTTGACGGCCTTGTTCAGGTCGGGGAACTGGCGCGCGTCGCGGATGAAGAACACGGGCGTGTTGTTGCCCACCATGTCCCAGTTGCCCTCCTCGGTGTAGAACTTGAGGGCGAAGCCGCGGATGTCGCGCTCGGCGTCGGCCGCGCCGCGCTCGCCGGCCACGGTGGTGAAGCGGGCGAACATCTCGGTCTTCTTGCCGACCTTTTCAAAGATCTTGGCGCGGGTGTATTTCGTGATGTCCTGGGTCACGGTGAAGGTGCCGAAGGCGCCCGAGCCCTTGGCGTGCATGCGCCGCTCGGGGATGACCTCGCGCACGAAGCCGGCCAGCTTCTCGTTCAGCCACACGTCCTGCGCCAGCAGCGGGCCGCGCGGGCCGGCGGTGAGGCTGTCGCGGTTGGTCGGCACGGGGGCGCCGAAGTCGGTGGTCAGGTGGGTGACGGGGCACTTGCGGGGGGCGTCGGTCATGGCGATCTCCGGGTGGTGGATGGGGAAAACCGGGCGCGGCGCACCCGATGAGCCCCATTCTGGAGGACGATCGATGATTTGCAAACCCAATCGTATCTATCTTGTCGATAGATTGACTGAGTAGCCTGGGTCGCCGCTCAGGGCGCCGCCAGGTCGGTGACGCGGCGCGGCGTGCCGATGGGCGGGCCGGCCTGGCCGCGCTCGACGGCTTTCATGTCTTCCTCGCTGGGCACCAGGCCGGCCACCCAGTAGTCCATCACGCGGCGCACGATGGGGGCGGCGGCGGCGGCGCCGAAGCCGGCGTTCTCGACGATGGCGGCGACGGCGATGGTGGGGTGCTCAGCCGGCGCGAAGGCGATGTACAGCGAGTGGTCGCGCTGGTATTCGGCCAGCTTGGCGGCGTTGTAGTGGGCGTTCTGCCCCACGCTGATGGCCTGCGCGGTGCCGGTCTTGCCGCCCGACAGGTAGGGCGCGCCGGCAAACACGCCGCGCGAGGTGCCCTCCTGCGTCACCGCCACCATGGCGCGCAGGATGGTGGCCACGTGCTCGGGCTTGTAGCCCATGGACTGGCCGGCGGGCTCGGCGTTGGCGTGGAACTGGCCGCTGTGCGGGTCCTGCTCGGCCATCAGCAGGTGCGGCACGTGGTGCACGCCGCCGCCGGCCAGGGTGGCGGTGGCATTGGCCAGCTGCAGCATGGTGAAGTTGTTGTAGCCCTGGCCGATGCCCAGCGAGATGGTCTCGCCCGCGTACCACTTCTGCTGCTGCGGGCGGCGGTAGGTGGCGCGCTTCCAGGCGGTGGAGGGCAGCACGCCGCGCACCTCGCCTGGCAGGTCGATGCCGGTGATCTGGCCGAAGCCCAGCGGCTTCATGAAGTCGTGGATGCCGTTGACGCCCATGTCGTTGGCCAGCTGGTAGAAGTACACGTTGCTGGACTTGGCGATGGCGCGGTGCAGGTCGACCGGCCCCAGCGCGTGGCCCGAGCGGAAGGTGTGGCCGCCGAAGGTCCAGGAGCCGCCGTCCATCACCACGGTGGACGGCACGCGCTTGCCGGTCTCGAGTGCGCCCAGGCCCATGAAGGGCTTGTAGGTGGAGCCCGGCGGGTAGGTGCCGCGCAGCGCGCGGTTGAGCAGCGGCTTGTCGAGCGAGCCGTTGAGCTCGTCCCAGTTTTCCTGGTCGATGCCGTCGACGAACAGGTTGGGGTCGAAGGTGGGCTTGCTCACCAGCGCCAGCACCTCGCCATTGCGCGGGTCGATGGCCACCAGCGCGCCGCGGCGCCGGCCGTACAGCTCTTCGACCATCTTCTGCAGGCGGATGTCGATGGTCAGTTTGATCGACTCGCCCGGCACCGCCGGCTGGGTGGCCAGGCGCCGCACGGCGTAGCCGCCGGCCGAGGTCTCCATGCGCTGCACGCCGGTGGTGCCGTGCAGCAGCTTTTCGTAGCTGGCCTCCACGCCCAGCTTGCCGATGTAGTCGGTGCCGCGGTAGTTGGCGGCGTCGTCCGAGTCCTCGATGCGGTCCTTTTCCTTCTGGTTGATGCGGCCGATGTAGCCGATCAGGTGCGCGCCGGTCTCGCCCAGCGGGTAGTCGCGAAACAGCCGCGCCTTGATCTCCACGCCCGGAAAGCGCCAGCGCTGCGCGGCAAAGCGCGCCACTTCCTCGTCGCTCAGGTGCATGCGGATGGGCAGCGACTCGAAGTTGCGCGAGTCCTCGCGCAGGCGCTTGAAGCGGCGCCGGTCGCGCGGCGAGATCTCGACCACCTGGCCGATGGCGTCGATGGCCTCGTCCACCGGGCGGCCCAGGCGCGAGGGCGTGATCTCCAGCGTGTAGGAGCGGTAGTTGGACGCCAGCACGATGCCGTTGCGGTCGAAGATTTCGCCGCGGTTGGGCACGATCGGCACCGCGGCCGTGCGGTTGGTCTCGGCCTGGCGCGCCAGGTCGTCGTGGCGCAGCACCTGCAGCACGTACAGCCGCCAGCCCAGCAGCCCGAAGGCGCCCAGCATCACCAGCGCCACCACCAGCAGGCGCAGGCGAAAGCGCGTCAGCTCGGCTTCGAGATTGCGCAGTTCGGTCATTGCTCTGAATAATATAGCTTATCGCGCTTGTTGCGCAAGGGCTGGAGGCTTGTTTGGCTTGAAAGTCACAAGGGTCGGTTCTCGTCCGGGTCGGGCGCGCGGCGCTGCGGCGCCAGCAGCAGCACGCTCACCGGCCACCACAGCGCGGCCTCCAGCACCGGCGCCAGCAGCAGCGACCAGCCCGGCAGCGCCGCCCCGCCGATCAGCCGCAGCACGGTGGTGATGGCGTGCGCCGCCGCGAACAGCGGCAGCAGCTGCACCGCCTGGCCGGGCAGCCCGAACCACAGGATACGCCGGTGCAGCATGATCGCGAAGTAGATCAGCACCGTGTAGGCCAGCGCGTGCTGGCCCAGGCGCGCGGCCTGGTGCACATCCAGCAGCAGCCCGAAGATGAAGGCCGCCGCCATGCCCACGCGGCGCGGCTGGTGGATGGCCCAGAACACCAGCACCACCGCCAGAAAGTCGGGCATGCCCGGCAGGCGCCCCAGCGGCAGCAGGTCCAGCATCAGCGCCACCAGCAGGCTGCCCCAGATGAAGCCGGGGCGCGCCGGCAGCAGCAGTTGCTGACCACGCGGCATGATCATGGCGCGCTCCTGCGGTTGGCGGGCCTGGCCGCCGAGGTGGCGCCGCTCTTGCCCGCGGCCTTGGCGGCCGGCTTGCCGTCGGCCTTGGTCACCGGCTTGGCGGCAGCCGCCGGCGGCGCGACGGGCGCGGGCGCGGCGGCGATGGGCGGGGTCGCCACCTGCGCCATCGGTGTCAGCACCATGACGTGCGTGGCGCCCTGCAGCTGCGCCAGCGGCTGGCACAGGATGCGGGCGAAGCTGCTGTCGCCCTGCCGGTCGACGCTGACCACGCGCGCCACCGGCAGGCCGGGCGGGTACACGCCGTCGATGCCGCTGGTGCTGAGCAGGTCGCCCGCCTTCACGTCCTCGCCCGCGGGCATGTAGCGCAGCTCCAGCAGGCCGCCCTGCGCCGTCGGGTCGCCGAAGGCCACGCCGCGCGTGCCGGTGCGGGTGTTGACCACCGGGATCACCTGGTCGCGGTCGATCAGCAGCGTGACCTCACTCACGAAGGGGTAGACCTGCGTCACCTGGCCCAGCACGCCCTCGCCGTCCAGCACCGGCGAGCCGGGCGCGATGCCCTGCAGCTGGCCCTTGTCGATCACCACGCGGCGGCTGTAGGGGTCGGTGGCGTCGTACAGCACCTGCGCCGCCTGCGACGGCACCTGGATGCGCTCGCGCAGCGCCAGCAGGCCGCGCAGGCGGGCGTTCTCCAGCAGCAGCTGCTCCACCTGGCCGGCGCGCTGCGACTGCTCGACCAGCTTGCGGCGCACCGCCTCCTCGGTCTTGCGCGCGGTCTTCAGGTCGGTCAGGTAGCCGCCGAACTCGCGCGCCGCCTGCACCGGCTGCAGCGCCAGCCACTGCGCCGGATACAGCACGGTGGCGATCGCCGCGCGCAGCGGCTGCACGAGGTGAAAGCGGGCGTCGGCCACCATCAGGAACAGCGCCAGCGCGCTCAGCAGCACCAGCTGCGACAGCGCCGACGGCCCCTGCTTGAAGAAGGGCGGGGGCGTGCGGTCGAGCGTTTCGAGCGGCATGGCGGGTCAGCGGCGCGGCAAGCCGTTCCGAAGGCCGCGGAGCAGGCCACGCCAGAACGCCGTGGTCGGGCTTGCCCCGGCCACCAGCGTTGTCTCCCTCAGGGGGAAGGCGCGCCGCGCCATAGGGGGAGCTTATTCATTCGTGAAGATGTTGCCCAGCCGCTCCATGCGCTCCAGCGCCATGCCGCAGCCGCGCACCACGCAGGTCAGGGGCTCTTCGGCCACCAGCACGGGCAGGCCGGTTTCCTCGGCCAGCAGGCGCTCCAGGTCGCGCAGCAGCGCGCCGCCGCCGGTCAGCATCATGCCGCGCTCGGCGATGTCGGCGCCCAGCTCGGGCGGGGTTTCCTCCAGTGCCTTTTTCACCTCGGACACGATGGAATTCAGCGGCTCGGTCAGCGCCTCGAGGATTTCGTTGCTGCTGATGGTGAAGCTGCGCGGCACGCCCTCCGACAGGTTGCGGCCCTTGACCTCCATCTCGCGCACCTCGCTGCCCGGAAAGGCGCTGCCGATCTGCTTCTTGATCGACTCGGCCGTCGGGTCGCCGATCAGCATGCCGTAGTTGCGGCGGATGTAGTTGATGATGGCGTCGTCGAACTTGTCGCCGCCCACGCGCGCGCTGCCCTTGTAGACCATGCCGCCCAGGCTGATGACGCCCACCTCGGTGGTGCCGCCGCCGATGTCCACCACCATCGAGCCGCTGGCCTCGGACACCGGCAGGCCGGCGCCGATGGCCGCCGCCATCGGCTCCTCGATCAGGTAGACCTCGCTGGCGCCGGCGCCCAGCGCCGATTCGCGGATGGCGCGGCGCTCGACCTGGGTCGAGCCGCAGGGCACGCAGATGATGATGCGCGGGCTGGGCTTGAACAGGCCGCGCGGGTGCACCATCTTGATGAACTGCTTGAGCATCTGCTCGGTGACGGTGAAGTCGGCGATCACGCCGTCCTTCATCGGGCGGATGGCCTCGATGTTGCCGGGCACCTTGCCCAGCATGGCCTTGGCCTCGGCGCCCACGGCCTGGATCGCCTTCTTGCCCTGGGGGCCGCCCTCGTGGCGTATCGAGACCACCGAGGGCTCGTTCAGCACGATGCCCTTGCCCCGCACGTAGATCAGGGTGTTGGCGGTGCCCAGGTCGATGGCCAGGTCGGTGGAGAAGTACCGACGGAATGCTCCAAACATGAAAAGTCCTTCTGGGCGCGTCGGTGGGCACCAGCCTTCGCCGCCCCTGCGCGAATGGGTTCGAGATGCGAAATGGGAGGGGGTTGCGCTCAAAAGCGGCCGTTTTCAGGCCGTTTGGGCGAAGGCGGGATAATACTTCATCGCCCCGCCGGCGTCACCGGTGCGCGGCGGCCCAATACCTGAGCTTTTCCCTGATTTTTCGGCTTGTTACATGGCTTTGACCCTGACTGACATCGACCGCATCGCGCACCTGGCGCGTCTGGCGCTCCCCGACGGCGAGCGCCAGCCCTTGCTGGAGCGCCTGAACGGCTTCTTCGGCCTCGTCGAGGCCATGCGCGCCGTCGACACCACCGGCGTCGAGCCGCTGGCGCACCCGCTGGCCGCCGTGCAGGACGTGCAACTGCGCCTGCGCGAGGACGTGGCCAGCGAGCCCGACCAGCGCCAGGCCAACCAGCAAAGCGCCCCGGCGGTGGAAGACGGCCTGTTCCTGGTGCCGCGGGTGATCGAATGAGCGGCGCCGCCCTGCACCACCAAAGCGTGGCACGGCTGGCCGCCGCCCTGCGCGCGCGCGAGGTCTCGGCGGTCGAGCTGGCACGGCACTTTCTGGCCCGCATCGCGCAGCACGCCGAGCTGGGCGCCTTCCTGGCCGTCGACGAGGCCATCACGCTGGCGCAGGCGCAGGCCGCCGACGCGCGCCTGGCCGCGGGCGACGCGCCGCCGCTCACGGGCGTGCCGCTGGCGCACAAGGACATCTTCGTCACCCGCGACTGGCCCACCACCGCCGGCTCGCGCATGCTGGCGGGCTACCGCTCGCCCTTCGACGCCACCGTGGTGCGCAAGCTGGCCGAGGCCGGCATGGTCGGCCTGGGCAAACTCAACTGCGACGAGTTCGCCATGGGCTCGGCCAACGAGAACTCGGCCTTCGGCGCCGTCAAGAACCCCTGGAACCCGGCGCACGTGCCGGGCGGCTCGTCGGGCGGCAGCGCCGCCGCCGTGGCCGCGGGCTTGAGCCCCGCCGCCACCGGCACCGACACCGGCGGCTCGATCCGCCAGCCGTCCAGCTTTTGCGGCGTCACCGGCATCAAGCCCACCTATGGCCGCGCCAGCCGCTACGGCATGATCGCCTTCGCCTCCAGCCTGGACCAGGCCGGGCCCATGGCGCGCACGGCCGAGGACTGCGCCTTGCTGCTGTCCGTCCTGTGCGGCCCCGACCTGGACCGCGACTCGACCTCGCTGGACGTGCCCACCGAGGACTTCACGCGCGGCCTGAACGACTCGCTGGACGGCCTGCGCATCGGCGTGCCGCAAGAGTTTCTGGGTGACGGCCTGGCGCCCGACGTGCGCGCCGCGGTCGAGGCGGCGCTGGCCGAGCTGGAAAAGCTGGGCGCGCGCCGCGTGCCCATCTCGCTGCCGCGCACCGAGCTGGCCATTCCGGTCTACTACATCATCGCCCCGGCCGAGGCCAGCTCCAACCTGGAGCGCTTCGACGGCGTCAAGTTCGGCCACCGCGCCAAGGACTACGTCGACCTGGAGGACATGTACAAGAAGACCCGTGCCGAAGGCTTCGGCGCCGAGGTCAAGCGCCGCATCATGACCGGCACCTACGTGCTCTCGCACGGCTACTACGACGCCTACTACCTGCAGGCGCAAAAGCTGCGCCGCATGATCGCCGACGACTTCCAGGCTGCGTTCCAGCAATGCGACGTCATTGCCGGCCCGGTGGCGCCCACCGTGGCCTGGGCACTGGGCGCCGCGCGTGACCCGTTGGCCGACTACCTGGCCGACGTCTACACGCTGCCCGCCAGCCTGGCCGGCCTGCCCGGCATGAGCGTGCCGGCCGGTTTTGGCGCCGGCGGCCTGCCGGTGGGCCTGCAACTGATCGGCAATTATTTGCAGGAAGGGCGGCTGTTGAACGTGGCGCACCGCTTGCAGCAGGCGACCGATTTCCACCTCCGCCGTCCGGAGGGCTTTTGACAATGTGCCCCCACGTTCCTCACTTCGTGTATTCACTGCCCCCCGAGGGGGCGGGCCTCCCTTGGGGCGGCCCGGCGGGAGTCCGGCCATGAGCGCCCCCAAACTGATCCAGGGCTACGAGGTCGTCATCGGCTTCGAGACCCACACCCAGCTGCAGACGAACAGCAAGATCTTCAGCCGCGCGCCCACGGCCTTCGGCGCGGCGCCCAACACCCAGGCCTGCGCGGTCGACCTGGCGCTGCCCGGCACGCTGCCGGTGATGAACCGCGAGGCGGTGCAGTGCGCTATCAAACTGGGACTGGCGCTCGGCTCCCACATTGCGCCGCGCAGTGTTTTTGCCCGCAAGAACTATTTTTATCCCGACCTGCCCAAGGGCTACCAGATCAGCCAGTTCGAGATTCCCGTCGTCCAGGGCGGCACGGTGTCCTTCTTTGTCGGTGACGAGAAGAAAACCGTGCGCCTGGTGCGCGCGCACCTGGAAGAAGACGCCGGCAAGTCGCTGCATGAGGACTATCAGGGCATGAGCGGGATCGACCTGAACCGCGCCGGCACGCCGCTGCTGGAGATCGTGACCGAGCCCGACATGGGCAGCAGCGACGAGGCGGTGGCCTACGCGCGCGAACTGCACAAGATCGTCACCTGGATCGGCATTTGCGACGGCAACATGCAGGAAGGCAGCTTTCGCTGCGATGCCAACGTCAGCGTGCGCAAGCCCGGCGCGCCGCTGGGCACGCGCCGCGAGATCAAGAACCTGAACAGCTTCAAGTTCATGCAGCAGGCGATCGACTTCGAGATCCGCTGGCAGATCGAACAGCTGCAAGACGGCCACGCCATCCAGCAGGCCACCGTGCTGTTCGACCCGGATACCGGCGAGACGCGCGCCATGCGCACCAAGGAAGACTCGGCCGACTACCGCTACTTTCCCGACCCCGACCTGCCGCCGCTCTGCATTTCAGAGCAATGGATCGAGCAGACGCGCGCGCAAATGCCCGAATTGCCGCGCGCCATGGCCGAGCGCTTCGTGCGGCAGTACGGCCTGCCCGAGTACGACGCCAGCACGCTCACGCAGTCGCCGGCCATGGCGGCCTACTTCGAGGCCGCGGCCCAGGCCAGCGGCCAGCCCAAACCGGCCAGCAACTGGGTGATGGGCGAGCTGTCCAAGCGCCTGAACGCCGACGAGATCGGCATCGAGGCCGCCAGGGTGTCGGCCGCGCAGCTGGCGCAGCTGATCGGCCGCATCCACGACGGCACCATCAGCAACGCGGCGGCGCGCCAAGTGTTCGACGCGCTGTGGTCGGGCGCGGGCAGCGCGGTGGACGCCGTGATCGAGGCCAAGGGCCTGCGGCAGATGAATGACACCGGCGCGCTGGAAAAAATCGTCGACGCGGTGATCGCCGCCAACCCAGGCAACGTAGAGCAGTTCAAGGCCGGCAAGGACAAGGCTTTCAACGCCCTGGTCGGCCAGGTGATGAAGGCCAGCAAGGGCAAGGCCAACCCGCAGCAGGCCAGCGAGCTGCTCAAGGCGCGGCTGGCCTGACGCGCCCGCCGGGGGCGGCGTTCAGGGGCGGCTGGCGCCGCCCTCCTTGGGCGCGGCGCCGATCCACAGGGTTTTCAGGTGCGCCGCCTCGGCGTCGAAGCGGTCGTTGATGCGCGCCTGCTCTTCCAGCTGGCCGGCGATGGCGCGGCGCTGCTCCTGCTGGGCCTGCTCGTTGTCCTCGATCGCGCGGCGCACGCGCGCCGGGGCCTTGGCGGGGTCCTTGCGGTAGAACTCCATTTCCTCGTTCAGCGCCGTGCGCTCGGCACGCAACTCGGCCAGGCGCTGCTCGGCCGCGTCCATCACCGCCTGGCTCTGGGCCAGCGCCTTCTTGCGCTCGATGTCGTGCGTGGCGGCATCCGGGTAGCGGGCCAGCAGCACCTGGTCGCGCCGGATGGCGTCGCGCGCGCGCTGGCGCGCCAGCGCCGCCTCGCGCTCGCGGGCGCGCTGGGCCTCGTGCTCGGCCGCGGTGGGCGTGGGCGGGATGACGCGCAAGGTGGCGCCGCTGTTGCTCAGCTCGCGCTGCGGCCGGTCGATGCAGGCGGCGATCGGGCGGTCGGAGGTGATGCGCCGGCCCTGGGCGTCGGTGCAGGTGTAGATGGCGCCCTGCTGCGCCCAGACCGGCCCCCAGCCCAGCAGGGCCAGGGCGGCGATGCACCGAAGGCGGCGCAGGGTCGGGGCGGTGTTCATGCGTTTGCGGGGTTCAATCCACGCCGTAGCGGCTGCGGTACGCGGCCACGGCGTCGTAGTAGGGCAAAAACGAGGTTTCCGTCTTCAAAAGTTGCAATAAATGTGCCAGTTTGGCAATAGCGCAGACCTGCAAACCCAGCTGATCGCGGACGTAGTTCACGGCGCTCCAGGGGACGTCCTGGCCATTTTCGGTCGCCTTTTCCTGTCGGTCCAGAGCAATGGCCACCGCGTGCGGCGTGGCGCCGGCGGCCCGGATGAGCGCGATCGACTCGCGTACGGCGGTGCCGGCCGAGATCACGTCGTCGACGATCAGCACCCGGCCCTGCAGCTTGGCGCCCACCAGGGTGCCGCCCTCGCCGTGGTCCTTGGCCTCCTTGCGGTTGTAGGCAAAGGGCTTGTTCACGCCCAGGCGCGCCAGCTCGACGGCGACGGCCGCGCCCAGCGGAATGCCCTTGTAGGCCGGGCCGAAGATGACGTCGAATTCGATCCCCGAGTCGAGCAGGGCGCGCGCATAAAATTGCGCCAGGCGGCCCAGCTTGGCGCCGTCGTCGAACAGGCCGGCGTTGAAGAAATAGGGTGACTGGCGCCCGGCCTTGGTCTTGAAGTCGCCAAAGCGCAGCACCCCGCTGTCGATGGCGAACCGCACGAAGTCGCGCGCCAATTGGTCCTGCGCGCTGCCCGCCTGTGTTGCGCTCATGGGAGACGTCCTTTTGTTCAAACTCACCAGCCTCAACCTCAACGGCATCCGATCGGCCGCCACCAAGGGCGTCGAAGCCTGGCTGGAGCAGCACGCGCCGGATTGTATTTGCGTGCAGGAGGTCAAGGCCCAGCAGCCCGACCTGGCCGGCCGCTTCGAGGTGCTGGCCGGCATGCAGGGCCACTTTCACCTGGCCGAGAAAAAGGGCTACGCCGGTGTCGGCGTTTACACGCGACACGCGCCCAGCGATGTCGTCACCGGCTTCGGCATGGCCGAGTTCGACGCCGAAGGCCGCTACGTCGAGCTGCGCTTCGACACGCCCCAGCGCCGCTTCTCGGTCATCAGCTGCTACTTTCCCAGCGGCTCGTCCGGCCCCGAGCGGCAGGAGGCCAAGTTCCGCTTCCTGGACGGCTTCTATCCCGTGCTGCAGCGCCTGAAGGCCGAGCGCGAGTTCATCCTGTGCGGCGACGTCAACATCGCGCACCAGCAGATCGACCTGAAGAACTGGAAGAGCAACCAGAAGAACAGCGGCTTCCTGCCCGAAGAGCGCGCCTGGATGACGCGCGTGCTGACCGAAGGCGGCCTGGTCGACGTGTACCGGCGCCTGCAACCCGAGGCCACCGACGCCGCCTACACCTGGTGGAGCAACCGCGGCCAGGCCTACGCCAAGAACGTGGGCTGGCGGCTGGACTACCACCTGGCCACGCCCGCCATGGCCGAGCGCGCGCGCCGCGAGGCGATCTACAAGGAGCAGAAGTTCAGCGACCATGCGCCGATCACGATCGAGTACGACTGGAAGCTTTGAGCGTGCCGCCTCGTTAACTATAAATATAGTAGCTGCTCGCGCTTTGTGGGCAAGCGCTGGCGCCTGATTTCGTTCAAATATCGAAAGCCCGCGTCCACCACGGCCCATCCAGCTGCTGCTGCAGCCAGGCGATGAAGCCGGTGACCTTGGCCGGCACCAGCTTGGGCGATGGGAACACGGCGTGCATTTCCTGCACCGGTAGGGCGTATTCATCCAGCAGCGGCACGATGCGGCCTTCGTCCACCGACTCGCGCGCCACGTACCAGGGCAGCATGGCCAGGCCCATGCCGGCGCGGCAGGCCGCCAGGATGGCCGACAGGTTGTTGCTGCGCAGCGGGCCGCGCACGGGGATCGACAGGTCCGCGCCGCCCGGGCCGTGCAGCAGCCAGCGCGCGTCGCCCTGCACGCTGCTGTAGATCAGGCAGGCGTGGGCCGACAGCTCGGCCGGTGTGCGCGGCGGGCCGTGCGCCGCCAGGTAGGCCGGCGCGGCCGTGAGCACCCAGGGGTTGATGCCCAGGTGGCGCGCGCCCAGGCTGGAGTCGGCCAGCCGGCCGATGCGGATGGCCACGTCCACCCCCTGCTCGACCAGGTTGACGTACTGGTCGTCGAAGCCCAGCTCGATTTGCAGGCCGGGGTGCTCGGCCATGTAACGCAGCACCAGCGGGATCAGCACGCGCCGCCCGAAGGCCACCGACGAGTTGATGCGCAGCGTGCCGCTGCTGCCCGCCTGCGCCAGGCCGGCCAGGGTGTCGGCCTCTTCCACCTGGCGCAGGATGGCCTTGCAGCGCTCGTGATAGAGCGCGCCGGCCTCGGTGGGCGTGACGCCGCGCGTGGAGCGGTGCAGCAGGCGCACGCCCAGGTGGCGCTCGGCTTCGGCCACGGCCTTGGTGGCGGTGGGCTGGGTGCTGCCCAGCTCGGCCGCGGCCTTGCTGAAGCTGCCGGTCTCCACCACCCGCACGAAGATCTGCATGGCCTGAAAGCGATCCATGCGTGCATCCTAGCGCGGCGCCGGCATTTATTCCATGGCGGAATGGGTCATATGCGCCCCTGGGCCTTCCCCCGCGCGGCCATCGCCGGCACCATCGACGCAACCCCAACTAGGAGCAAACGATGGCAAAGATGAAGGCTGCGATGGCCGCCGTGCTGGTGATGGAGAAGGAAGGCGTGACGCAGGCCTTCGGCGTGCCCGGCGCCGCCATCAACCCGTTCTACGCCCAGATGAAGGAGCGTGGCACCATCGCCCACGTGCTGGCGCGCCACGTCGAGGCCGCCTCGCACATGGCCGAGGGCTACACCCGCGCCGTGGCCGGCAACATCGGCGTCTGCCTAGGCACCAGCGGCCCGGCCGGCACCGACATGCTGACGGGCCTGTATTCGGCCCAGGCCGATTCCATTCCCATCCTGTGCGTCACCGGCCAGGCGCCGCGCGCCAAGCTGCACAAGGAAGACTTCCAGGCGGTGGACATCGCCAGCATCGCCCGCCCCGTGACCAAGATGGCCACCACGGTTCTGGAGCCGGCGCAGGTGCCGCGCGTGTTCCAGCAGGCCTTTCACCTGATGCGCTCGGGCCGCCCCGGCCCGGTGCTGATCGACCTGCCCTTCGACGTGCAGATGGCCGAGATCGAGTTCGACATCGACACCTACGAGCCGCTGCCGGTCTACAAGCCCGCCGCCTCGCGCAAGCAGGTCGAGAAGGCCCTGTCCATGCTGATGGCGTCGGGCAAGCCCTTGATCGTGGCCGGCGGCGGCGTCATCAACGCCGATGCGTCCGAGCTGCTGGTCGAGTTCGCCGAAACCCTCGGCGTGCCCGTCATCCCCACCCTGATGGGCTGGGGCGCCATCGCCGACGACCATCCGCTGCAGGCCGGCATGGTGGGGCTGCAAACCTCGCAGCGCTACGGCAACGCCAACCTGCTGGCGAGCGACTTCGTGCTGGGCATCGGCAACCGCTGGGCCAATCGCCACACCGGCTCGACCGAGGTGTATTGCAAGGGCCGGACTTTCGTCCACGTCGACATCGAGCCGACCCAGATCGGCCGCATCTTCACGCCCGACCTGGGCATCGTCTCCGACGCCGGGGCCGCGCTCAAGCTGTTCATCGAAGTGGCCAGGGAGTGGAGGCAGGCCGGCAAGCTGCGCGACTTCTCGGCCTGGACGGCCGAATGCCAGGGCCGCAAGAAGGACATCCGCTACCTGCGCAAGACCAATTACGACAACGTGCCGATGAAGCCGCAGCGCGTGTACCAGTGCATGAACAACGCCTTCGACCAGGACACCTGCTACGTGTCGGTGATCGGCCTGTCGCAAATCGCCGGCGGCCAGTTCCTGCACGTCTACAAGCCGCGCCACTGGATCAACGCCGGCCAGGCCGGCCCCCTGGGCTGGACGCTGCCGGCCGCCCTGGGCGTGCGCGTGGCCGACCCCAAGCGCAAGATCGTCGCGCTGTCGGGCGACTACGACTTCCAGTTTTTGATCGAGGAGCTGGCCGTGGGCGCGCAGTTCAAGCTGCCCTACATTCACATCGTGGTCAACAACAGCTACCTGGGCCTGATCCGCCAGAGCCAGCGCGGCTTCTCGATGGACTATTGCGTGCAGCTGGCCTACGACAACGTCAACTCGCCCGAGGTGAACGGCTATGGCATGGACATCGTCAAGGTCACCGAGGGCATGGGCTGCAAGGCGATTCGCGTGCACACGCCCGACCAGGTGGCCCCCGCCATCCAGAAGGCCGAGGCGCTGATGGCCGAGTTTCAGGTGCCGGTGGTGATCGAGATGATCCTCGAGCGCGTGACCAACATCTCGATGGGCACGGAGATCGACAATGTCACCGAGTTCGAGGAGATGGCCGCCGGCCGGCAGGATGTGCCCACCGCGACCGCCGTGTCCCTGCTGGACTGAACCTTTGCCAAGATCGGAGTGACTGACATGCCCAAGCTCGCCGCCAACCTGACGATGCTCTACAACGAAGTGCCGTTTCTCGACCGCTTCGCGCTGGCCGCGCAGGACGGCTTCCAGGCGGTGGAATTCCTGTTTCCCTACGCCTTCAAGGCCGAGGACATTCGCCAGCGGCTGGACGCCAACGGCCTGCAGCTGGTGCTGCACAACCTGCCGGCCGGCAACTGGGATGCCGGCGAGCGCGGCATCGCCTGCCATCCCGACCGCACGGCCGAGTTCCGTGACGGCGTGGCCAGCGCCATCGCCTACGCCAGGGTGCTGGGCGTGGGCCAGCTCAACTGCCTGGCGGGCAAAGTCCCCGCCGGCGTGGCCGACGCCACACTGCACAAGACCCTGGTGGAAAACCTGCGCTACGCCGCTGCCGAGCTGAAAAAGGCCGGCCTGAAGCTGCTGGTCGAGCCCATCAACACCTTCGACATCCCAGGCTTCTACTTGCACGGCAGCGCACAGACGCTGGCGCTGCTGGACGAGGTGGGCGCCGACAACGCCTTCCTGCAGTACGACATCTACCACATGCAGCGCATGGAGGGCGAGCTGGCCGCCACCCTGCAAAAGCAGCTGGCGCGCATCGCCCACCTGCAACTGGCCGACAATCCGGGTCGCAACGAGCCGGGCACGGGCGAGATCAACTACGCCTTTTTGTTCGCGTTTCTCGATCGCATCGGCTACGACGGCTGGATCGGCTGCGAATACAAGCCGGCCGCCGCCACCCGCGCCGGCCTGGGCTGGATCAAGGCGCTGGCGCAATGAACCAAGGAGAAACCATGAGCACTCAACCCCTCCACATCGGCTTCGTCGGCCTGGGCATCATGGGCACGCCCATGGCAGGCCACCTGATCAAGGCCGGCCACACGCTGCACCTGCATACGCGCGGCACCGTCCCGGCCGAACTGGTGCAGGCGGGCGGCAAGGCCTGCGCCAGCGGGCGCGAAGTGGCGCAGGCGTCCGACATCGTGATCATCATGGTGCCCGACACGCCCGACGTGGGCGATGCGCTGTTCGGCAAGGGCGGTGTGGCCGAGGGCCTGACCAAGGGCAAGCTGGTGATCGACATGTCCTCCATCTCGCCGGTGGAGACCAAGGAATACGCCGCCCGGATCGAGGCCTTGGGCTGCGACTACATCGACGCGCCGGTCTCCGGCGGCGACGTGGGCGCAAAGAACGCCACGCTGTCGATCATGTGCGGTGCCAAGGAAGCGGCGTTCGAGCGCGCCAAACCGGTCTTCGAGCTGATGGGCAAGAACATCACCCGCGTGGGCGAGATCGGCGACGGCCAGACCTGCAAGGTGGCCAACCAGATCGTGGTGGCCCTCACCATCAACGCCGTGGCCGAGGGCCTGCTGTTTGCCGCCCGCGCCGGGGCCGACCCGGCCAAGGTGCGCCAGGCGCTGCTGGGCGGCCTGGCCACCTCGCGCATCCTGGAGATCCTGGGCGAGCGCATGATCAAGCGCACCTTCGATCCGGGTTTTCGCATCAAGCTGCACCAGAAGGACTTGAACCTGGCGCTCACCGCCGCGCGCCAGCTGGGCCTGGCGCTGCCGGCCACCTCCAACGCGCAGCAGCTGTTCAGCGCCTGCGTGGCGCACGGCGGCGCGGCCTGGGACCACTCGGGCATGGTGCGCGCGCTGGAGAAGCTGTCCAATTTCGAGATCGGCCAGAAGCCGGCTTGAGGGCGGGCGCTTTCGACCGCATCAAAACAGCCGAACGCAGAGGACGCAAAGATCTCGCAGAGGACGCAGAAGATTCAAGAATCATGGGTAAATGTGGTCAAAACCGGCATACAGCAAGCGTCAACAGCTATCATTTTCAAAGTGATTCCATACTGTCTTTTTTGCGCCCTTTGCGATTCCTTTGCGCCCTCTGCGTTCGGTTTTAAAGGATTGAGCACCCTGTGGAGCCCTGCATGACGGCCAGCCCGAATCCGCGTGAGATGCTGCGGCGCATGTTCGACGCCGCGGTGGCCAGCGCCCAGCCGGCGCTGTGCGTGCCGCCGCACCTGCCCACGCCGGCGCAGCTGGGCGGCGGGCGGCTGGTCGTCATCGGCGCCGGCAAGGCCTCGGCCGCCATGGCGCAGGCGGTGGAAGAGCACTGGCCGGGGCCGCTCACCGGCCTGGTCGTCACGCGCTATGGCTATGGCGCGCCCTGCCAGCGCATCGAGATCGTCGAAGCGGCGCACCCCGTGCCCGACGCCGCCGGCCTGGCCGCGGCGCAGCGCATGCTGGCCTTCGTCAAGGGCCTGACGCCGCAGGACCTGGTGCTGTGCCTGATCTCGGGCGGCGGCTCGGCCCTGCTGCCGCTGCCCGGCCCGGGCCTCACGCTGCAGCACAAGCAGGACGTCAACCGCGCGCTGCTCAAGTCGGGCGCCACCATCAGCGAGATGAACTGCGTGCGCCGCCACCTGTCGGGCATCAAGGGCGGGCGGCTGGCGGCGGCCTGCCATCCGGCGCGCGTGCTGACGCTGCTGATCTCCGACGTGCCGGGCGACAACCCGATCGACATCGCATCCGGCCCCACCGTGGCCGACCCCAGCACCTGCGCCGACGCGCTGGCCGTCATCAAGCGCTACGGCATCGAGGTGCCGCCGCAGGTGCGTGCGCTGCTGGACAGCGGCGCGGGCGAATCCGTCAAGCCGGGCGATGCGCGCCTGGCCGGCAACGCCGTGCGCATCATCGCCGCGCCGCAACTGGCGCTGGAGGCCGCGGCCGCCGTGGCGCGCCAGGCCGGCGTCACGCCCTACATCCTGGGCGATGCGCTGGAGGGCGAGGCGCGCGACGTGGGCAAGGTGCTGGCCGGCATGGCGCTGCAGGTGGCGCGCCACGGCCAGCCCGTGCCCGCGCCCTGCGTGCTGCTGTCGGGCGGCGAGACCACCGTCACCCTGCGCGGCCAGGGCCGCGGCGGGCGCAACGTCGAATGCCTGCTGTCGTCGGCCATCACGCTGGGCGGCCAGGCCGGCGTCTACGGCATCGCCTGCGACACCGACGGCGTGGACGGCGCCGAGGACATCGCCGGCGCGCTGATCGACCCCAGCACGCTGGCGCGCGCCTGGGCAAAAGGCATCGCACCCAAGGACGCGCTGGACCACAACGACGGCCACGGCTTTTTCCAGGCGCTGGGCGACTCGGTCGTCACCGGCCCCACGCGCACCAACGTCAACGACTTTCGGGCGCTGCTGATTGAAGCCGCACCCGCCCAACCGTGAAGCACAAGGCCCCCATGCGCCGCACCCGCAACGCCAAGATCGTCGCCACCCTGGGCCCCGCCAGCAGCGACCCCGCCCTCATCGAGCAGCTGTTTCTGGCCGGCGTCGACGTGTTTCGCCTCAACTTCAGCCACGGCGTGGCCGACGACCACCGCGCCCGCGCGGCCGCGCTGCGCGCCGTCGAGGCCAAGCACGGCCGCCCCATCGCCATCCTGGCCGACCTGCAGGGCCCCAAGCTGCGCGTGGGCACCTTCGAGGGCGGTCCGGTGCAGCTGGCCGAGGGCCAGGCCTTTCGCCTGCAGCTCGATCCCATCGCCGGCACCGCGCAGGCGGTCCAACTGCCGCACCCCGAGATCTTCGCCGCCCTGCTGCCCGGCGCCGAGCTGCTGCTGGACGACGGCAAGCTGCGCCTGAAGGTCGAGCGCTGCGACGCCAAGAGCGCCGACACCACCGTGCTGGTGGGCGGCAAGCTGTCCGACCGCAAGGGCGTCAACGTGCCCGGCGTGGTGCTGCCGATCTCGGCGCTGACCGAGAAAGACCGGCGCGACCTGGCCGTGGCGCTGGAAATCGGCGTGGACTGGGTGGCCCTCAGCTTCGTGCAGCGCCCCGAGGACATCGACGAGGCGCGCGCCCTGGTCGGCCAGCGCGCCAGCCTGGTGGCCAAGCTGGAAAAGCCCGCCGCCATCGAGCGCCTGGACGAGGTCATCGCCGCCGCCGACGCCGTGATGGTGGCGCGTGGCGACCTGGGCGTCGAACTGCCCGCCGAGAGCGTGCCGCCGCTGCAAAAGCGCATCGTGCGCGCCTGCCGCAAGAAGGGGCGCCCCGTCATCGTCGCCACGCAGATGCTCGAATCCATGATCGACAGCCCCGTGCCCACGCGCGCCGAGGCCTCCGACGTGGCGACCGCGGTCTACGACGGCGCCGACGCCGTGATGCTGTCGGCCGAATCGGCCAGCGGCAAGCACCCGGTGGAGGCGGTGCGCATCA
Organism: Burkholderiales bacterium; assembly: GCA_017307865.1. Lineage (GTDB taxonomy): Bacteria > Pseudomonadota > Gammaproteobacteria > Burkholderiales > Burkholderiaceae_C > Ottowia > Ottowia pentelensis. The sequence goes on from JAFKGE010000051.1 coordinate 19,588, forward strand.
TGAACCGCATCATCGAGCGCGTCGAGGCCGACCCGCTGTACCGCCAGTTTCTCGAAGCCTCGCAAAGCGCCAATCTGCCCGGCCAGACCAGCGTGCCCGACGCCGTCTGCTGCGCCATGCGCCGCGCGGTGGCGCTGCTGCGCCCGGCCGCCATCGTCTGCGCCACGCATTCGGGCGCCACCAGCTTTCGCGTCGCGCGCGAGCGCGCCGAGGCGCCCATCCTCAGCCTGACGCCGCAGCGGTCGGCCGCGCGCCGCCTGGTGCTGGCCTGGGGCGTGCATTCGCTGCACGTGAGCGAGGTCACCGAGTTCAACGAAGTGCGCATGCTGGCCGGCGACCTGGTGCGCCGCGAAGGCTTCGGCCAGGCCGGCGACCCCTACGTCGCCATCGCCGGCGTGCCCTTCGGCCAGACCGGCACCACCAACCTGATGCACATCGGCATCGTGTGACGTTTTCGGGCTGCAGCGCCCGCCAGATCAGCGCGGGCAGCTACGCTTGATGTAGCAGGCAGGGCCTCGCGCGTCGCCTCACGCGCCGCTGGCGGCCGGCGGCGACTTGCCCTTGTCGCTCCACAGCACGCCGCCGGTGGCCCAGTTTTGGCGGGCGATGTCGAAGAACAGCACGTCCACGCTGTCGGCCGAGCCGCCCAGGGTGCGCACGGTGGCTTCGGTCAGGGCGGCGGCCAGGGCGCGCTTTTGCTCCGGCGTGCGGCCTTCGAACAGTTCGACGCGGATGGTGGGCATGGCGGGTTCTCCGTGAGTCAGTGTTTGAAATCGGGGTGCAGGCGCTCGACGCGGCGCAGCAGGGCGGGCCATTCGAGGTCGCCGTCCCATTCGCTGCCGTCGCCCACCCATTGTTGGTAAGTCAGCTGCGCCAGCTCGGGCGTGGCCTGCATCACGCGCCCGCCGGCGGCGGCCATGGCGCGCAGCTGCGCCTGCGCGGCGCGCTCCAGCAGGTGCATCAGCATCCAGGCCTCGGCCACCGTGCGGCCGACGAGCAGCGGGCCGTGGTTGTCCAGCAGCAGGCCGTCGAGCGTGCCCAGGGCGGCCACCAGGCGCTGCTGCTCATCGGCGCCCAGCGCCAGGCCTTCATAGGGGTGGCGGCCCAGGCGCCGGTGCAGGCGCATGGCCCATTGCGAGGTCGGCTGCAGGCCCTTCGGCAGCATCGACAGCGCCACGCCCCAGGGCGTGTGCAGGTGGATCACGCATTCCACGTCGGGCCGCGCCGCGTGCACCGCGCCGTGGATGGCGAAGCCGCTGGGGTTGACGCGCGCGCCCGAGCCATCCGCCACCCGCCCGGCGACGTCGACCTTGACCAGGTTGGACGCCGTGACCTCGTCGAAGCCCAGGCCGAAGCGGTTGATCAGGTAATGCCCCGGCTCGCCCGGCACGCTGGCCGACAGGTGGGTGTAGATGGTGTCGTCCCAGCCGTTGGCGGCCGCCATGCGGTAGGCGGCGGCCAGGTCGATGCGCACCTGGGTTTCGGTGCGGGGCGGGCGCGGGGACATGGGGCGATTATGGCGACGGCGGCGCGCCGGAACCGTGGACAATGGCGCGAAGTGAATCGCCGCCCGCCATGACCTCCGCCGCCCGCCTGCATTACCAGACCATCCCCGTCACGCCCTTCCAGCAGAACTGCTCCATCGTGTGGTGCGAGCAGACCATGGAAGCCGCGGTGATCGACCCCGGCGGCGACCTGCCGCGCATCGAGGCGGCCGTGCAGGCGCTGGGGGTGGATCTGCGCCAGATCTGGCTGACGCATGCGCACATCGACCACGCGGGCGGCACGGCCGAGCTGGCGCGGCGCCGCCGCCTGCCCATCGTCGGGCCGAACGAGGGCGACCAGTTTTGGATCGACGGCCTGGCCGAGCAGGGCCGCATGTTCGGCTTTGCCGCCGCCGAGCCCTTCGTGCCCACGCGCTGGCTGCACGATGGCGACACGGTGCAGGTGGGCCGGTGCGTGCTGAACGTGCGCCACTGCCCCGGCCACACGCCGGGCCACGTGGTGTTTCATTCGCCGCAGGCCGAGCGCGCCTTTGTGGGCGACGTGCTGTTTGCCGGCAGCATCGGGCGCACCGACTTTCCGCGCGGCAACCACGCGCAGCTGCTGGCCAGCATCCGCGAGCGGCTGTGGCCCATGGGGGACGAGACGGTGTTCATCCCCGGCCACGGGCCCGAGAGCACGTTTGGCCAAGAGCGTCGGCACAACCCGTTTGTTCATGATTGAGATGCGAGGCGCCGCATTGGGGTTGCTCCCTCGTCCCTTTGGAGAGAGGGTGGGGATGAGGGACTGCTGGCGTTGGATCGACTCGCTGTCGTTTGACATTCGGTTGATCCTGCTCACTCCTGCTGGCCGGGATGTGCGCCCGGCGGCGCACCTTCTTTTCTTTGCGTCGCCAAAGAAAAGAAGGCAAAAGAAAGGCGACCCCACTGGCCGTGTCCCTGCGCTGCGCTGCGGGCAACCTGCGATGCTCGCGTCTGGGGCGGTGCTGCGGAACTCGCTTCGTTCACTGCGCTCACTCCGCTCGAACAACCGCAGCAAGTCAGAACACGTTGCATGGGCATGCTCTGCTCCCCATGCCCGCCCCAGCCGCTGCGCTTCTCGGCACGGCCAGAGGGGATTTCAAAGCCGGGGCCGAGCGCAGCGATGGCCCGCATCAAAACCCCTGTGGCTGCGCCTGCAGCGCGGTGCTTGCGGGGTGGCGCGTGCACCGCAGGATGCACGCGTTTCGTGGACTGACTCGCGGGGGTTGTTTGAGCGGAGAGAACGCAGTGAACGCAGCGAGTTCCACCGCGCACCCCGCAAGCGCCACGACGCAGGTTTGCCCCGTAGCGAAGCGCAGGGGCCGCAGACTTGGGGTCGCCTTTTCTTTGCCTACTTTCTTTTGGCGAAGCAAAAGAAAGTGGGTGCGCTGCCGGGCGCACATCCCGGCCAGCAGGTGCCTGCAGAGTCAACTGAACATCGAACAACAGCGAGCCCGATCCAACGCCGCTGGCCCCTCACCCCAGCCCTCTCCCCAAAGAGGCGAGGGAGCAAAAACCCAGGCCCGGGCTGACGCATGACAGACGCCGCCACGCCGCGCCCCCGCTGGCGCGACACGCTCAAGGTCTACCTGGCGCCCGAAAGCCTGCGCATGCTGACGCTGGGCTTTGCCGCCGGGCTGCCGCTGCTGCTGGTGCTGGGCACGCTGAGCTTTCGCCTGCGCGAGGCCGGCGTCGACCGCTCGACCATCGGCCACCTGAGCTGGGTGGGCCTGGCCTACGGCTTCAAGTGGGTGTGGGCGCCGCTGGTCGACCGGCTGCCGATTCCGCTGCTGACGCGCGCGCTGGGGCGCCGGCGCTCGTGGCTGCTGCTGGCGCAGGCGGGCGTGGCCGCCGGCCTGGTGGGCATGGCGCTGACCGATCCGCGCGTGTCGCTGACGGCGGTGGTGGGGTGGGCGCTGCTGGTGGCCTTTGCCTCGGCCACGCAGGACATCGCGCTGGATGCCTTTCGCATCGAATCCGCCCCGCCCGACGAGCAGCCCGCGCTGGCGGCCACCTACCAGACCGGCTATCGGCTGGCCATGATCTGGGCCGGCGCCGGCGTGCTGTGGCTGGCCGCGCGCGCGCAGGGCGCGGTCGGCGGCTACGACGACGCGGCCTGGCGGCTGGCCTACCTGGTCATGGCCGCCTCGATGGTCGTCGGCATGGTCACCGTGCTGGGGGCGCGCGAGCCGGCGCCGCGGCCCATCGCGCCCGCACGCAACCTGGGCGAATGGCTGCGGGGCGCGCTGGTCGAGCCCTTTGCCGACTTCTTTCGGCGCTACCGCTGGCAGGCGCTGCTGATCCTGGCGCTGATCGCGCTGTACCGCATCAGCGACGTGGTGATGGGCATCATGGCCAACCCGTTCTACGTCGACATGGGCTTCACCAAGGACGAGGTGGCGGCGGTCACCAAGGTCTACGGCGTCATCATGACGCTGGCCGGCGCCTTCGTCGGCGGCGCGCTGGCGCTGCGCGTGGGCGTGATGCGCGTGCTGTTGCTGGGCGCGGTGCTGAGCGCCGCCACCAACCTGGCCTTTGCCTGGCTGGCCGGCGTGGGGCACAACGTGCCGGCGCTGATCGTGGTGGTGTCGGCCGACAACCTGGCCTCGGGCATCGCGTCGGCGGCCTTCATCGGCTATTTGTCCAGCCTCACCAACATCAGCTACTCGGCCACGCAGTACGCGCTGTTCAGCTCGATGATGCTGCTGCTGCCCAAGTTCGTCGCCGGCTTTTCGGGCGACTACGTCAACGCCTTCGGCTACGCCCAGTTTTTCACCAGCACGGCGCTGCTGGGCCTGCCGGTGCTGGTGCTGGTGGCGCTGGCGGCGCGGGTGCACACGAGCGGTTCAAACCAAATCGGGCCGCAGCGCGCATGAATCAAGCGCCAACAGCTATGAAAATAATAGTTGAATGCGGCGCCGATGCACGACCGGTCGGCGCCCGCCGTTTACCTATCTTTACCCGCGCGACAAGCCTTGGGGCCGTGTCGGCGCGATGATGGATCGCAACCCCTTCTATTGCCGCCGCGCATGAGCACCGCCCACCTGTTGATGATCGAAGACGACGCCCGCCTGGCCGCCATGGTGGGCGAGTACCTGCGGCAGTCGGGCTACGGCGTGGCGCACGCGGGCGACGGCGAGTCGGGCCTGGCGATGCTGCAGGACGCGCCGGTCGACCTGGTGGTGCTCGACCTGATGCTGCCCGGCATCGACGGGCTGGAGGTGTGCCGGCGCATCCGCGCGCTGCCGGGCGATGCGGCGCGCGTGCCGGTGCTGATGCTGACCGCCAAGGGCGACCCGATGGACCGCATCATCGGGCTGGAGTTGGGCGCCGACGACTACCTGCCCAAGCCCTTCGAGCCGCGCGAGTTGCTGGCGCGCATCCGCGCCGTGCTGCGCCGGCGCCAGGGCGGCGCCGCGCCCGAGCAGCAGCGCATGAGCTTCGGCAGCCTGGAGATCGACCGCGATGCGCGCACCGTCACCGTGGGCGACGTGCCCTGCGAGCTGACCAGCTACCAGTTCGACCTGCTGGTCACGCTGGCCGAGCGCGCCGGGCGCGTGCTGACGCGCGAGCAGATCATGGAGGCGGTGCGCGGGCGCGAGCTGGAGGCGTTCGACCGCTCGATCGACGTGCACATCGGCCGCATCCGCGCCGCCATCGAGCAGGACGTGAAGAACCCCAAGCGCATCGTCACCGTGCGCGGGGTCGGCTACGTCTTTGCCAAGCAGCAGGATTAGGGCCGCCGCGCCGACGGTGCCGGGGCCGCGATCGCCATGGCCAATCCCATCGCCCGCAAGCTGTACGTGCGCATCTGGCTGGCCGTGGCCGGCAGCGTGCTGCTGCTGAGCCTGGTGCTGGGCTGGGCCTGGCACCGCGCCGAGCGCGAGCGCGAGCGCATGCGCCTGCTGCAGCCGCCGCGCGAGGTGGTGGTGCGCAACGAGGGGGGCGAGCGCATCGGCAGCGCCGCGGCGCTGATTCGCCGCGGACCCGGCCACGGCACCGAGTTCGCCGTCACCCTGGACGACGGCGAGGTGCTCAACCTGGAGCTGGCGCCGCCGCGCGCGGCGGCCGCGCGCGCGCGCCCGGCCGGCTCGCGCCGGCTGCTGAGCTGGCTGCGTCCGCCCTACGGCTTCATCTGGATCGTCGGGCTGGCGGGGCTGGCCGTGATGGTGGGCGTGTTTCCGATCGCCCGGCGCCTGACCCAGCGGCTGGAGAGCCTGCAGCACGGCGTGCAGCGTTGGGGCGAGGGCCATCTGGACGAGCGCGTGCCGGTGGTTGGCAGCGACGAAGTGGCCGACCTGTCGCGCCACTTCAACGCCGCCGCCGCCCGCATCGAGGAGCTGATGCAAGGCCAGGCCGCGCTGCTGCAGTCGCAGAAGTCGCTGCTGGCCAATGCCTCGCACGAGCTGCGCTCGCCCTTGGCGCGCATCAGGATGGCCCTCGAACTCATGCCCCCACGCTCCGCGGCTGCGCCTGCTGCGCTGCCCCCCGAGGGGGCCGTCGCCGCCTTGGGGCGGCCCGGCGGCGGCGAGTCCCTCGGTTCGCAAGGGCTGGCGGTTGCGGAGATCCAGCGCAACATCGCCGAGCTGGACCAGCTGGTCGATGAAATCCTGCTGGCCAGCCGGCTGGAGGCGCCGCAGACCGACCTGGGCACGCTGGAGCTGATCGACCTGGCTGGCCTGGCGGCCGAGGAGGCGGCGCGCGTGGATGCCGAGCTGAGCCTGGCGCCCGGCACCGGCGAGGTGCTGGTGCGTGGCGTGTCCAAGCTGCTGCGGCGTGCGGTGCGCAACCTGCTGGAGAACGCCGCCCGCCACGGCCGGCGCGCCGGGCAGCAGCTGACCGTGGACGTGACGCTGTCGGTCGCTGACGCGCAGGCCGTGCTGCAGGTGGACGACCATGGGCCGGGCGTGCCGCCCGAGCAGCGCGAGCGCATCTTCGAGCCCTTTTACCGCCTGCCCGGCGCCAGCGAGCGCGAGGGCGGCGTGGGCCTGGGCTTGGCGCTGGTGCGCTCGATCGCCCAGCGCCATGGCGGCAGCGTGCGCTGCGGCGAGCACCCCGGCGGCGGCGCGCGCTTCACCCTGCGCCTGCCGTTGGCCGATCCCGGTTGAGCATTAGTTCACGATCGGTGGGTGTTTGTACCAAGAACGGTTGGCGGATCGATCCACGTTTGCTTACAATCGTCCCAACGCTGCTGTCACGCGCCTGGCGGTTCAAGAATGCCTCGCCCCTGCGACCCGAGCATTCACCACCATCTTCATTTTCCAGCCACCCCTCGGGGTGGCGTTCTTTTTTGCGGCGTGTCAGAGCGCCGGCGGCTGAAACAGCGCCAGGTACTCGCGGCGCATGCGCTGGCGGTCGAACGTGGCCTGCACGTGGCGCCGGCCGGCGGCGGCGATGCGGGCGCTGCCGGGCGAATCCTGCAGGCGCTCGGCCAGCAGCTCGGCCAAGGCGGCGGCGTCCTGGTGCGGCACCAGAAAACCGGTTTCGCCGGGCGTCAGGATTTCCTGCACGCCTTCGACGTCGCTGCCGATGCCGCAGCAGCCCGCGGCCATGCCTTCGATCAGGCCCAGGCCCAGGCCTTCATAGTGGGTGGACAGCACGCACAGCTTCACGCGCCCCAGCAGGCCCGGCATGTCGCGCACATAGCCCAGAAAGCGCACCTGCTCGGCCACGCCCAGCTCGCGCGCCAGCCGTTCGGCGCGCGCGCGCCAGCTCGACTTGCCCTCGCCGGCGAGGTACACCACCGGGCGCAGCCCCCGCGCCGCCAGCAGGGCGGTGGCGCGGATCAGGGTGAAGTGGTCTTTCTGCCCGGCAAAGCGCGCCGGCATGACGAGCGCGTCCTCGCGCTCGTCCCAGGGCCGTCCGCCCTGCCAGCGTGCCAGGTCGATGCCGTTGAGCACCACGGTGCAGCGCTCGGCCGGATGGCCGCGCGCCACCAGCGCGTCGCGCACCGCGCGCGACACGCCGATGATGCGCTCGGTGCGCTGCGCCAGCCACAGCGACTGGCGCAGGCGCCACCAGCCGTAGCGTTCGCGCGTGTTGTGCTCCACCTGGATCAGGCGCGGCACGCCCGCCCACAGGCCGGCGTAGCGGCCCCACAGGTGCTCGCTGAAGCCGTGCGCCACCAGCACGTCGGGCCGCCAGTCGCGGCACAGGCGCATCAGCGCGCGGATGGTGGCCCAGTGCGACCAGCGCGGCACCACCTCCACCTGCAGACCCTGGGCGCGCAGCTGGGCCACGCGCGGCGCCGGGTCGATCGAATGGCGCCGGCGCAGCACCAGCAGGGTGTCCTGCCCCGACTGCGGCCCGCACAGGTCGATGGCGACCTGGGTGGCGCCCGAGAAGCCGCCCGAGACGAAGTGCAGCACGCGCAGCGCCCGCGCGGGCGAGGCGGCGTCCGCGCCGCCGGGCGGCGTCATGGCCTGGGCTCCGTGGTCGGGCGGGACGGCTCGTCCGCGCCCGGCCAGCTCACCGCCAGCCACAGCGAGACGGTCAGCAAATACATCAGGTTGCCGTTGTTGTGGGCGAACATGACCTGCGTGACGCCGAAGCCGAGATAGGCCAGCACCGTGGTCAGCCCGCACAGCGCGGCGGCGCGGCGCGTGCGCTGCGCGGGCGTGTCACCGCCCGCCTGGCGCAGCGCGCGCCAAAACAGCACGCCCGGCACGGCATAGAACAGCAGCAGGCCCAGCACGCCCAGCAGGCCGCGCTTGGCGAACATGTCCAGCCATTCGTTGTGCGCGTGGTTGTAGCGCACGGCCAGCGCCGGCATGGCGCCTTGCTCCACCGCCGCGCGCTGGCGCTGCTCGTAACCCAGCTGGCCCACGCCCACCCAAGGGTGCTCCAGGCCGTCGGCCCAGGCCTGGCGCCAGAAGGACACGCGCAGGCCGACGGAGGTGCCCGCGCCCTGCTGCGCCTGCTGCTGCAACTCGTCGGCCGCCAGTTCGGCGCGTTGCTGCACCACCGGCAGCGTGGCCAGCACGGCCGAGACGACGGCGGTGACCAGCACGGCGCGCAGCGCCCGCCGCCCGGCCGGCGCGGGGCTGGGCGCGCGCTGCAGCCACAGGATCAGCAGCAGCAGCGGCGGCAGCATGACCCAGCCGCCGCGGCTGGCCGAGGCCAGGCTGGCCACCAGGCCCATCGCCGCGCCCACCCAGCCGACCAGCGCGGGTGCACGCGGCGGGCGGCACTGCAACACCCAGATGGCACTGCACAGCCCCAGCAGCAGCGCCAGGTTGCCGAACTGGATGGCGTTGGTGTAGCCCTCGGCCCGATCCAGGTGCTGCACCTGCACCTGCCACAGCGCCGTCAGGCCGGCGCCGATGGCGCCCAGCGCGCAGCCCCAGCCCAAGGCGGCGGCCGCGGGCCGGCGCACCAGCAGGGCCGGCAGCATGAGCAGGGCACCCAGGTACTTGACGCAGCGGTCGAGCCCCAGCGAATCGGTGATCAGCTGGCCGTTGGCGTCGACGATGTGCATGCTCCACACGCCGCCCATCAGGGCCACCGCGCCGGCCCAGGCCGCCAGCGGCAGCGACCAGCGCACGCGCCCCGTCAGCACGCCGGGCCAGGCCGCCAGCCCCAGCGCCAGCAGCAGCACGGCGCCCAGCGAATAGCCCGAGCGCAGGCCGAGCGACAGCGCCAGCAGCAGGAATGCCGCCGCATTCATCAGGGCCGTGGCGGGTGGCACCCCCCGGAGCAAGGCCATGGGTGCGAACGCCCCCGGACGATCAGTGATGCGCGTGCGCGTGCACGTGCGCCAGCGCCTGGTCGGGCTGCACGTGGTACTCGGTGCCGCAGTAGGGGCACTTGGCGTGGCCGGTCGCGCTCAGCTTGAGGAACACCCGCGGGTGGGTGTTCCACAGCTTCATGTCGGCCTTGGGGTTGGGGCAGAAGATCTCGCCGTCGGGCGTGAGATCGGCGGCCTGCAGTTCGATCACGGGGGCGGTGCGCATGTGTCGGTGTCCCCGCTCAAACCTGGGCCAGCCAGTGGGCGTACTTGGCGTTGCGGCCGTTCACGATGTCGAAGAACGCGCCCTGGATTTTCTCGGTGACGGGGCCGCGCTGGCCGGCGCCGATCTGGATGCGGTCGTATTCGCGGATCGGCGTGACCTCGGCCGCCGTACCGCTGAAGAACATCTCGTCGGCGATGTAGCACTCGTCGCGCGTGATGCGCTTTTGCACCACCTTCAGGCCCAGGTCCTCGCAGATGTGCAGCACCGTGTTGCGCGTGATGCCGTTGAGCGCGCCGGCCGACAGGTCGGGCGTGTAGACGGTGCCGTCCTTGACGACGAACAGGTTCTCGCCCGAGCCTTCGCTGACGAAGCCGCTGCTGTCCAGCAGCACGGCCTCGTCGTAGCCATCGTCGGTGGCTTCCATGTTGGCCAGGATCGAGTTGGTGTAGTTGCTGACCGTCTTGGCCTGCGTCATGGTGATGTTGACGTGGTGGCGCGCGTAGCTGCTGGTGCGCACGCGGATGCCCTTCTTCATGCCGTCCTCGCCCAAGTAGGCGCCCCAGGACCAGGCCGCCACCATGGCGTGGATGCGGTTGCCCTTGGGCGAGACGCCCAGTTTCTCCGAGCCGATCCACACCAGCGGGCGCAGGTAACAGCTCTTCAGGCCGTTGGCGCGCACCACCTCTTTTTGCGCGGCGTTCAGCTCGTCGGCGCTGAAGGGCACCTTCATGCGCAGGATCTTGGCGCTGTTGAGCAGGCGCTGGGTGTGGTCCTGCAGGCGGAACACCGCCGTGCCGGCGGCCGTCTCATAGGCGCGCACGCCTTCGAAGGCGCCGCAGCCGTAGTGCAGCGTGTGGGTCAGGACGTGGATCTTGGCGTCGCGCCAGTCCACCATCTGGCCGTCCAGCCAGATCTTGCCGTCGCGGTCGTCGAGCGAAGGTGCGGGAGAGCTCATGATTCGGGTGTTCCAGAAGGAAGAGTGCCATCACGGCGGCGCCGCGTGGGGCGTCGGCCACAAGCCGCTGATTTTAAGCCTCGCCCGGCGGCTCGGCGGCGGGGTCGGGGGCGGGGCGCTCCAGCTTCCACTGCAGCAGCTTGCCGCCCCTGAATTCGGCCGTCACGAACGAGCCGCCCGGGTCGGTCCAGCGATACACCTCGGGGTCGACGCCGACCTCGGTCAGGGGCTGGCCCAGCGCGCGCGTCATCGCCAGCACCTTGAGCAGCGGCTGGCCGGCCTGCAGCTTGGCGTTGAGCATGACCGCGCTGCCGACATAGCCCACCGGCCGGTCGGCGGCGCGCCGCATCACCGTCATGATCTGGTTGTAGTACAGCAGGGCCCACAGCACCAGCGCGCTGCCCATCAGCGCCAGGCCCGACCAGCCCCCCGCGCGCCAGGCGCCGGCGCCCAGGGCCACGGCCAGAAGAATTGCAAGCAAGCGTCGCCAGGTCATGCCGCTATTGTCGCCGGCTGCCGCAGGGCACGAAATAACTATAAAAAAAATAGCTGCTCGCGCTTGCTGCACAAGCGCGAGCAGCCGATTTGGCTTGAAGTTTGATTTTCCGGCCGTGCTCAGGATTTGGCCGCCGCCCGGGCGTCGGCGATCCACTGGTCGAAGGTTCTCTGGTGCGCCTTGATCCAGCCGTCGACGTGGCGCGCGATGTCGGCCGGCTTGTTGGCGCCGTCGTGCATGGCCTTGTTCTGGGCGTTGATGTCGGCCACCGGCAGCTTCATTTCCGAAAACAGCTTCTTCACGTCCGGGTGCGCGTCGACGAAGGCGCGGTTGGCCAGGATGCGCTGCGTGTTGACCACGAAGCCGTAGTTCTGGCCACCCGGCAGCCGGGTGTCGATGCCCTTTTGCTCGCCCGGCAGCGACGAGAACGGCACCTGCAGCCACGTCACGTCCCGCCCCGGCACCAGCACGTTGCTGACCCAGTAGGGCGTCCACGTGTAATAGAAGATCGGCTGGCCCTGCTGGTAGCGCGCGATGGTGTCGGCGATCAGCGCCGAATAATTGCCCTGCACGTGCGTCACCGTGCCGCGCAGGCCGTAGGCGTCCAGCTGGTGCTCGATCACGCGCTCGCAGCCCCAGCCGGGGTTGCAGCCCGTCAGGTCGGCCTTGCCGTCGCCGTCGGTGTCGAACAGCTTGGCGATCTTGGGGTCCTTGAACTGCTCGATGTTGGTGATGTGGTACTGGTCGGCGGTCTTCTTGTCGATCAGGTAGCCCTGCAGCGCGCCGGTGGAATAGGCGTTGTCGCGCCACAGCTTGGCGTCGCCGCCGGCGTTCTTGTAGTAGTCGGCGTGCAGCGGGTCCCAGTGGTCGGCCAGAAAGGTGCCGTCGCCGCTGGCGATGGCCAGGTGCGCGGCGGGGTAGTCCACTTCCTTGATCGGCCGGACGTCGTAGCCCAGTTTTTCCAGCGCCTTCATCACGATCTCGGTCTGGAAGGTTTCCTCGGCGATGGTGCTCTTGAGCGGCTGCACGACGACGCCCTGGCCGGGCAGCTCGCCCGCGCCCAGCGCGGGGGCGGCCACGGCAGCCGCGGCCAGGCCGAGGGCGGCCAGCAGGCCGCGTCGGGTGGTGAATGACAGGATGGAGGTCATGACAGGGGTCTCCTCGTGAGGCAAAAAAACAGGGCGCGCCGTCAGGCGTGGGACGCCGAGGCGGCGGGCGCGGCGGGGGCAACGGGCGTGGCGGAAGCGGCGGGCAGGGCGGGCGCCGCGGGGCGCGCGCCGACCAGACGCCGCAGCAGGCCGACCGGCCCGCGCTGGAACCAGCGCTGGCGCTGGTCGCGCCGCGGCTGGCCCATGGTCTGGGTGATGCGGTCGAGCACGATGGCCAGGATCACGATGCCCAGGCCGCCCACGGCCGCCAGGCCCATGTCCAGCCGGCCGATGCCGCGCAGCACCATCAGGCCCAGGCCGCCGACGGCGATCATCGAGGCGATCACCACCATCGACAGGCTCAGCATCAGGGTCTGGTTGATGCCGGCCATGATCGAGGGCATGGCCAGCGGCAGCTGCACCTTCACCAGCAGCTGCCAGGGCGAGGCGCCGTAGGCGCGCGCGGCCTCGACCAGGTCGGGGCGCACCTGGCGGATGCCCAGGTTGGTCAGGCGCACCAGCGGCGGCAGCGCGAAGATGATGGTGACGATGACGCCCGGCACATTGCCGATGCCGAACAGCATGACCACCGGCACCAGGTAGACGAAGGCCGGCGTGGTCTGCATGGCGTCCAGGATGGGGCGCACCCACTTTTGCGCGCGCTCGCTGCGCGCCAGCCAGATGCCCAGCGGCAGACCGATGAGGACGCAAAACAGCAGCGAGGTCAGCACCAGCGACAGCGTCACCATGGCCTCGGGCCAGATGCCCAGCACCGCCACCACCGCCAGCGACACCAGCGTTGCCAGGCCCAGCGCCTTGCCCGCCAGTTGCCAGGCCAGCAGCGACAGCAGGGCGATCATCACGCCCGTGGGCGGGTATTGCAACGCCGCTTCCACGCCACCCAGCAGGGCGTCGACCGGGCCGCGCAGCGAATGCAGCAGGGGCCGAAAGTGCAGCACCAGCCAGTCCAGGCCCTGGTTGATCCAGTCCTGCACCGGCAGGCTGCCGTCCCACAACTGGTTGATGGACCAGCCGGGGTCGGCGGGCGGCGTGGCCGTCGCTGCGCCGGCCAGAAAGTCGCTGCCGCCGGGCGCCGGCGTGCCGCCGCCGAGCCAGGCATCGCTGCCGGGCGGGGGCGGGGCGGCTTCGTAGGGATTGAGGGCGGCGTCCGCCGCCTGATAAGGGTTGGCGACGGCATCTGCCGTAGGCGCGCTGGTGGCGGCGCTCCAGGGATCGTTCGTGGTTTCGCTCATGGGGGTGTTCCGTTCAGGCGGCCACGGCCGCGGTGGGCGCGTCGGCCGCGTCGCTCGCGGCGGCGGGCGGTGGCAGGGGGTTGCCGTGCGGGTCGGTGCTGGGGTCCAGAAACTTCAGCAGCGTGGTCTGGCTGATGGCGCCCAGGAAGCGCCCGTCCGGGGCGACCACCGGCAGCGGGCAGGGGCACTGCACCATCAGGCCGTACAGCTCGCTGATGGGCGTGTCGGCGGCCACCGGCGCCACGTCGGGCACGAAGGCGTGGCGCAGGCCGAGCGGGCCCTCGTGGCCGCGCAGCGCCTGGCGCAGCGACTCGGCCGACACCACGCCCAGAAAGGCGTGGTCGGGGCTGACCACGTAGCCCCAGTCGCGGTCCTGCTGCTGCAGGCGCTTCAGGGCCGGGCGGCAGCCGCGCGTGGGGCTTTCGGACACCTCCACCTGGGTCTTGCGCGCGATGTCGCCGGCCTTGAACACGGCGGCGGCGTCCACCCCGCGGATGAAGTTGCGCACGTACTCGTCGGCCGGCGCGCGCAGGATTTCCTCCGGCGTGCCCACCTGCACCACCTGGCCGTCCTTCATGATGGCGATGCGGTCGCCGATGCGCATGGCCTCGTCCAGGTCGTGCGAGATGAACACGATGGTGCGGCGCTTGTCCTGCTGCAGGCGCAGCAGCTCGTCCTGCATGTCGGTGCGGATGATCGGGTCGAGCGCCGAGAAGGCCTCGTCCATCAGCAGGATCGAGGGGTCGGCCGCCAGCGCGCGCGCCAGGCCCACGCGCTGCTGCATGCCGCCCGACAGCTCGTCGGGGTAGGCGTTGGCCCACACCTCCAGCCCCACCTGCGCCAGCGCGGCGCGCGCCTGCTCCAGCCGCGTGGCGCGGTCCACGCCGGCCAGCTCCAGCCCGAAGGCGGTGTTGTCCAGCACCGTCAGGTGCGGCAGCAGCGCGAAGGACTGGAACACCATGCTGATGTCCTTGCGGCGAAACGCGCGCAGCTCGGCCTCGCCGTAGTCGTTGATGTTCTCGCCGTCGACCACGATGCGCCCGGCGGTGGGTTCGATCAGGCGGTTGAGCAGGCGCACCAGGGTGGACTTGCCCGAGCCCGACAGGCCCATGACGACGAAAATCTCGCCGGCCTGGATGGTGAAGCTGGCGTCGAACACGCCGATCGACTGGCCGGTCTGCGCCACGATGTCCTGCTTGGAATGGCCCTGGCGCGCCAGCGCGAGGGCCTGCTCCGGCTGCTCGCCGAAGACTTTGAATACATGTTCGATCTGGATGGTCTTGGCCATGCGCTTTCCCCTGGGTTGGCGACGACAAGGCATGGCGCGAGCCCGGCAAGGGCGCTCCAGCGCGCGCGGCGCGATCAATCGAGTTGGACGGGGCCGGATGCAGGCCGGTGCGACCGGCGTTCGACCCCTGGGCGGGCGATGTGGAGCGCGTGCTTGCGCATTCCACTGATGGCGGACAGTGATTCCATTCCCATCGCGGACAGCGTTCCATGCGATGGCGGACACGCTGCGCGAGTGTCCTGAGTGACGAGCAAATCGTAGCCGAAGTGTCCGCCATCAGCATGGAACGGGTGGCTGCTCG
>JAFKGE010000086.1 GCA_017307865.1 Burkholderiales bacterium
TTATTCCTTCAGAGATCATCGTGACCACCATCCAACGTCTGCTCACCATCTCCGCCCTGGCCATGGGCCTTGCCCTGCCGATGGCGGGCCATGCCCAAGTCAGCCCCAGTCCAGGTCAGGTGGCGGCGCCTGCGTCGGACTCCATGACCGATGGCGAGGTCAAGAAGATCGATCCGGACAACGGCAAGGTCACCCTCAAGCATGGAGACATCAAGAATCTGGACATGCCCGGAATGACCATGGTCTTCACCGTTCGTGACAAGGGCCAGCTCACCAAGCTCAAGCTCGGCGACAAGGTGCAATTCATGGTCGTCCAGGAAGGCGGAAAGATGGTTGTCACCGACATCCAACCTGCGCGCTGAGCAGAGTCACAACCGCGCCGTGCCGCCGGGCGCGGCAGCCCTAGCCAACCCCTCCACCGTAAGAAGGAAGCATCATGGTTCACATTCGTCATGCTCTGATCGGTCTCTGTGTCGCTGCCGCCTCCGTGGGCGTGCTGGCGCAAGGCTCCGACGAGCACAAGGGCCACCACCCGGTGGAAACGACCGCCCCTGCGGCGGCAGCTCCGGCGTCGGCTGCAGCACCGCCATCGCAGGCCATGAGCCCGGACATGATGGCCGCGATGGAACAACGCATGCGGGCCATGCACGAAAAGATGGCTGCCGCCAAGACGCCCCAGGAGCGCCAGGCGTTGATGGCGGAACACATGAAGACCATGCAGGACGGCATGCGCATGATGGAGTCGATGCACAGCCAAATGGCATCGCGCAACCCGCGTGCCGGTATGGCTGGCATGCAGCACGACCCGCAAATGATGGAACGGCGCATGGCCATGATGGAGTCGATGATGCAGATGATGATGGATCGAATGTCCACGCCACCGGCTTCCACTCCTTCCATGCCATCAGCAAAGTGAGGAGTCCATCATGACCCATGACCATGCATCCCATCCGCAGAGCGTGCAGTCCGGCGGGTTCTGGCGCTCGCGCTACGCCCTGGGTCTGCTCGTGTTCGGCGCCGTCGCCGGGTACTTCCTATGGACCGAGCACCTTGCCCACTTGGCGGAACGGTGGCCCTATGCCTTCCTGCTGGCCTGCCCGCTGATGCATGTCTTCATGCACAAGGGCCATGGCGGGCACGGTGGTGGCCCCGGCGCAATCGATCAGCGCATGGGGCAAAACCCTGACAGGACCTGAGACCATGGAGCGCACGGGATCGTCGTCTGGCCTCTGGGGACCCTGGTGGCACTCGGGAGCATGCGCACCGTGTGCCCGCGCCGTATTCCGCGGTGAGGCGGCAAGACGCAGCCTTGAGCGATGCATCCGATGACCAGAACATGGCCGCAAGAATGAGAACAGGGTCCATGCCATGGCATTGAAACCGCTGGTCCTGGGGGCCGCAGGATTGCTGGCCTTGCTACTGGTCGCAGGGGCGGGCTATTTTTCCCTGCGCGCCGGTCAGCGGCAGGCGCCGCCGCCGCACAGCCTGCGTCCCGATGACCCCCAGGTGCTGCGTGTCGGTGCCCGCATCTATGCCCAACAATGTGCTGCCTGCCATGGCGCCGAGGGCGAGGGCCAGCCCAGTTGGCGTGATCGTGGGCCCGATGGTCTGCTGCCGGCGCCGCCGCACGACGCGAGCGGCCACACCTGGCACCACCCGGACGAGCAGCTGTTCGCCATCACCAAGCAGGGACTGGCCCAGTTGATCAATCAGCCCGACTACCGTACGGCCATGCCGATCTACGGTGGCGTGCTGAGCGACGACGAGATCGTGGCCGTACTGTCATGGATCAAGGCGCAATGGCCGCCCGAGATACGGCGCCGCCACGATGAAATCAATATTCAGTACCGCCAGTCTTTGTCCCGATAGCCATCGGGGCATGGGCCAATGCGGATCGGATGCGTCCACAAGGAAAGGGGCTTGACCTTGCCGCGATGGCAAGGTCAAGAATCGAGAGAACTCAACAAAGGCATGGGCATGAACCAACACCTGCATCACCATGGCCATGCTGCTGGCGAACAGACCCAGGGAGCTTCCGCGGCGGCACCCATGGAGGCCCCGGCGGGCACCATCTACACCTGCCCCATGCACCCCGAGGTGCGGCAAGACCATCCTGGCAATTGCCCCAAGTGCGGCATGACGCTGGAGCCCCTGATCCCCCTGGACGAGGAGGACAACAGCGAGCTGCTCGACTTTCAGCAGCGCTTCTGGTGGACGCTGCCGCTGACCATCGTCGTCACGGTGCTGGCCATGTTCGGCCATCGTCTGGGCTGGTTCGCCATGGCGACCCAGAGCTGGATCGAGCTGGTGCTGTCGCTGCCCGTGGTGCTGTGGGCCGGCTGGCCCTTCTTTGTGCGCGGCTGGCAGTCCATCGTGAAGCGCAGCCCCAACATGTGGACGCTGATCGGGCTGGGCACGGCGGCGGCCTCTGTCTACAGCGTCGTCGCAACCGTGGCGCCGGGCGTGTTTCCCGATTCGTTCGTGGCCATGGGCCGCGTGGCCGTGTACTTCGAGGCGGCCGTGGTCATCATCTCCCTGACCTTGCTCGGCCAGATCCTGGAGCTGAAGGCGCGTGCGCAGACCTCGACGGCCATCAAGGCGCTGCTGGGCCTGGCGCCCAAGACGGCGCGGCGCATCAACGCCGACGGCAGCGAGGAGGACGTGCCGCTCAGCCATGTCCATGTCGGCGATGTGCTGCGCGTGCGCCCCGGCGAGAAGGTGCCCGTTGACGGCGTGGTGACCGAGGGCCGCAGCGCGGTCGATGAATCCATGCTCACAGGCGAACCCGTTCCCGTGACCAAGCGCGCGGGCGACAAGCTGATCGGCGCCACGCTCAACACCAGCGGCGCGCTGGTCATGCGCGCAGACAAGGTCGGCGCGGCCACCGTGCTGTCGCAGATCGTGCAGATGGTGGCCAATGCGCAGCGCTCCAAGGCCCCCATGCAGCGCCTGGCCGACATGGTGGCGGGCAAGTTCGTCATGGTTGTCGTGGCGATCGCCATCGCCACCTTCTTCGTCTGGGGCCTGTTCGGCCCCGAGCCCAGTTGGGTGTTCGGCCTGATCAACGCCGTGGCCGTGCTGATCATCGCCTGCCCCTGCGCGCTGGGGCTGGCTACGCCCATGTCGGTGATGGTGGCCACGGGCCGCGCGGCCACGCAGGGCGTGCTGTTTCGCGATGCCGGCGCGATCGAGAAGATGCGCGAGGTGGACACCCTGATCGTGGACAAGACCGGCACGCTGACCGAAGGCAGGCCGGCCTTCGACACGGCCATTGCTGCCCCGGGCTATACCTCAGATGAGGTGCTGCGCCTGGCGGCGAGCGTGGACCAGGGCAGCGAGCATCCGCTGGCCGATGCCATCGTCAGTGCGGCGCGCGAGCAGGGCCTGGCGCTGGCCAAGCCGATCGATTTCGAGTCGGGCAGCGGCATCGGCGTGCGCGGCGTTGTGGAGGGCCGGCGCTTGGCGCTGGGCAACACCACCCTCATGGAGCAGGAAGGCATCAAAGTGGACGCCCTGAAGCTTGACGCCGAGCGCCTGCGCGGCGAAGGGGCCAGCGTCATGCATCTGGCCGTCGATGGCCAGCTGGCCGGCCTGCTGGCCGTGACCGACCCCATCAAGTCCAGCACGCCCGAGGCCATTCACACCCTGCACGCCAGCGGCCTGCGCATCGTCATGGCCACGGGCGACGGCCTCACCACGGCCAGGGCCGTGGCCACCCGGCTGGGCATCGACGAGGTGCACGGCGAGGTCAAGCCCGCCGACAAGCTGGCCCTGGTCGAGAAATTGCAGCGCGAGGGCCATGTGGTCGCGATGGCCGGCGACGGCATCAACGATGCGCCGGCGCTGGC
>JAFKGE010000052.1 GCA_017307865.1 Burkholderiales bacterium
AGCCCACTGGAACATCGAAGTGTCGAAAATTCAGCCTGAATCAACGACTTACGATGCTCCTTGGACTTCCTCAGAATTCCCCGGAACGATGCGGTGGAGCGGGTGAAGGGAATCGAACCCTCGTATGAAGCTTGGGAAGCTGCCGTTCTGCCATTGAACTACACCCGCTCAGGCAAGCGCCGATTCTAGCGGAGCGCTTCGGCCGCCTGGCGTCCGCTGCGCACGGCGCCCTCCAGCGTAGCGGGGTAGGGGCCGTCGACGTAATCACCGCAGGCGAGCAGGCCCGGCGCGATGCGGGCCGGCGGGCGCTGCAGCGCGGCGCTGCAGGCGAAGGTGGCGCGCTTTTCGGTCACGGTCAGCAGGGGCTGCACGGCCAGGCCCAGTTCGCGCTGCGCCTGGGCGACGACGGCGGCCTGCAGCGCCGCGCGCTCGCCGGCGCTGTCGCTGACGACGAAGGCCAGCAGCCCGGTCGGCTCGCGCGTGCCGGTGATGGCGTCGCGGTCGAACACGAACTGGGCCGGTGCATCGGTGCCGCTGCGCAGGGCCAGCATGGGCCGCGGCAGCAGGCTGGCGGTGGTGGCTGTGAGCGCCTGGGCATAGACCGTGGTGATGGCGCGATGCTTCAGTCGGGCTGTGCTGGCGCACCAGTCCTGCATCGCAGGTGCTATGCTATTGAAAGCTGCCGGTGCTGATTGGGCAAGGGCTTGAGCCGCATTCGATGCTGAAGTGGCCCAGATCACGCGCTCGAAGGCCTGTCCGCCCACGCTCCAGTGCGGCCCTTGCGCATGCAGCGCGTCGACGCGCTCGCCGCAGCGCAGCACGGCGCCGCGCTGCTGCAGCCAATGCAAGGCGGCATGCGGCAGCAGCGCGCCCAAATCGACGCGCGCCAGCAGCAGGTTGGAATGGCCGCGCCCGCCCAGCAGCGCGTCGTGCAGCACGCGCAGAAAGACCCGGCCGCTGGCCTGCTGGACGGGGGTGTTGAGCGCGGCCACGCACAGCGGCTCGATGAACTCGGTCATCAGGCGTGGGGGCAGGGTGCGGCACAGCGCCGCCACGGTCATGTCCGGCGGGCAAGCAAAACCGGCCCGGCGCCAGCCGAGGGATGCACGCAGCAGGGCCAAACGCTCGCTCCACCGCCAGCCGCGGGCGCGCAGGATGCCGGCCAGCGCGTCCCATGGTGGCGGCCCGTCGGGCAGCTGCAGGCCGCTGCCGTCGGCAAAGCGCAGGGCCAGCGGCAGGCGCAGCAGGGCGCTTGCGGGGTCGACGCCGACCGTGCGCATCAGGCGCAGGCTTTCGGTGTAGGCGCCGATCAGGATGTGCTGGCCGTTGTCGACCATCACCTCGCGCCCGTCGGGCAGGCGCAGCGGCACGCCGCGCGCGCGCCCGCCCGGCTGGCGCGCGGCCTCGAACACGGTGACCGCGTGGCCGGCCTGCACGGCCTGCACGGCGGCCGCCAGGCCCGCCCAGCCCGCGCCAACGACGGCGATGCGCAACGGCGCGGCGGCTTGGGCGTTCATGAGTCGAAAAGGGTTGCAGCCCGCATGCAGAAAGCGCGAGCAGCTATCGAATCAGGAATCATCGCGGTCGAAGCGAAATCAGAAGCGCCCGAGTGCCTGCATCTTCCAGGCCAGCCAGAACTTGCGCAGCGGCGTGAGCTGGATGCGCTGGTGCAGCACCCGAAAGTCGCTGGCCTCGATCTCGCGCAGCAGGGTGCGGTAGATGCTGGCCATCATCAGGCCGGGCTTCTGGCTGCGGCGGTCGGCGGCGGGCAGCAGGGCCAGCGCCTCGTCGTACAGGCCGTGGGCGCGCTGGGCCTGAAAGCGCATCAGCGCCGCGAAGCGCCCGGAATATTCGCCCTGCAGGATTTCGTCGGCGCGCACCTCGAAGCGCTGCAGCTCGCTGGTGGGCAGGTACAGGCGCTCGCGCCGCGCGTCCTCGCCGACGTCGCGGATGATGTTGGTGAGCTGAAAGGCCAGGCCCAGCCGGTGCGCATAGGCGGTGGTGGCCGGGTCAGTCTGGCCGAAGATGCGCGCCGACACCTCGCCCACCACGCCGGCCACCCGGTGGCAGTAGCGCTGCAACTCGTCGAAGTCGAAGTAGCGCGTGGGCTGCAGGTCCATCTGGCAGCCTTCGATGACGTCCAGCAGCGGGCGCGGCTCGATGCCGAACGCGGCGGCGTGCGGCATCAGCGCCTGCATCACCGGGTGCGTGGGCCGGCCCTCGAAGGCGCTGCGCACCTCGCCCTGCCACCAGGCCAGCTTGGCGGCGGCCACGCCGGGGTCGCTCACGCTGTCGGCCACGTCGTCTACCTCTCGGCAAAAGGCATAGAAGGCCGTGATGGCCGCGCGCCGCGCCGGCGGCAAAAACAGAAAGGCGTAGTAAAAGCTGCTGCCCGAGGCGGCGGCCTTTTGCTGGACGTAGTCTTGCGGCGTGCTCACGGGGGGCGATTGTCACATTCGCAGCATGCGCCAGGCGATGACGGGTGCGTCCCCCGCGCGCAGGCGCGGACGCCGGCGCAGCACCTGCGCGCCCAGCGCCTCGATTCGCTCCAGCACGCGCAGGCCGCCCTGCGCCACGGCGCGCAGCTCCCAGCCGGCGCGGCCGGGCACGCGATGCACCAGTTGCAAGCCTTTTTGCATGCTGGCGCTTGCCTGGCGGGCGCAGGCAGCTATCAATTCGGTAGTTTTCTCATCAGGCTGCAGCGCCGCGAACTGGGTCGCCGGATCGCTGATGAAGAGGCCGTGCGCGGCGCATTCGGCCAGCGGCAGGTAGTAGCGGCCGCGCGGAATGTCGACCGAGAGGTCTTGCCAGAAGTTGATGAGTTGCAGCGCGGTGCAGATGGCGTCGCTTTCGGCCAGCGCCTGCGCATCCGTCACGCCGTACAGGTGCAGCAGCAGCCGGCCCACCGGGTTGGCCGAGCGGCGGCAGTAGTCCAGCAGCTCGGGCCAGTCGGCGTAGGCGGCGCCGCGCTCGGTCTTGGCCACGTCCTGCTCGAAGGCCGACAGCAGATCGTGCAGTGGCTGCACCGGCAGGGCGAAGGCGCGGATTTGCGCCGCCAGCGGCTGGAACACCTGCGGCCAGCGACTATCAGCCAGCGGCTTGCCGGCGGCGGCCGCATTCAGCTCGGCGCGGTACGCGGCCAAGTCGGCCAGGCGCTGGGCCGCGGGGGCGTCGCCCTCGTCGGCCAGGTCGTCGGCCGTGCGGGCGAAGTGGTAGATGGCGGCGATCGGCGCGCGCAGGCGCGGCGGGCACAGCCACGAGGCGACCGGGAAGTTCTCGTAGTGGTCGACGGGCCGTGTGCCGGCGGCGCTCAAGAGGCGTTCTGCTCCAGAAAGCGCTGGGCGTCGAGCGCGGCCATGCAGCCGGTGCCGGCGCTGGTGATGGCCTGGCGGTAGACGTGGTCCTGTACGTCGCCGGCGGCAAACACGCCGGGCACGCTGGTTTGCGTGGCCATGCCCTGCAGACCGCCCTGGGTGCGGATGTAGCCGTGCTCCATGGCCAGCTGGCCGCTGAAGATCTCGGAGTTGGGCGCGTGGCCGATGGCGATGAAGCAGCCCTTGAGCGCGATGTCCTCGGTGGCGCCGCTGTCCACGTGGCGGATGCGGATGCCGGTGACGCCGCTGTCGTCGCCCAGCACCTCGTCCAGCACGTAGAAGGTCTTGAGCACGATCTTGCCGGCGGCCACCTTGTCCATCAGCTTGTCGACCAGGATGGGTTCGGCGCGGAACTTGTCGCGCCGGTGCACCAGGGTCACCTGGCGCGCGATGTTGGACAAATACAACGCCTCTTCGACCGCCGTGTTGCCGCCGCCGATGACGCACACGTCCTGCTGGCGATAGAAGAAGCCGTCGCAGGTGGCGCAGGCCGACACGCCGCGGCCCTTGAAGGATTCTTCCGAGTCCAGGCCCAGGTATTTGGCCGAGGCGCCGGTGGCAATGATCAGGCTGTCGCAGGTGTAGCTGCCGCTGTCGCCGGTGAGGGTGAAGGGGCGTTTGGACAGGTCGGCCGTGTGGATGTGGTCGAACACGATTTCGGTGGCAAAGCGCTCGGCGTGCGCCTGAAAGCGCTGCATCAGCTCGGGCCCCTGCACGCCCTCGACGTCGGCCGGCCAGTTGTCGACGTCGGTGGTGGTCATCAGCTGGCCGCCCGGGGCGATGCCCGAGATCAGCAGGGGTTGCAGGTTGGCGCGCGCCGCATAGACGGCGGCCGAATAGCCGGCGGGGCCGGAGCCGAGGATCAGGACTTTGGCGTGGCGGGTGGTCATGGATGAAGGCTGAAATGGCTGCGTGAAGGACGCCGCAAGGGGGTGAAAACCGGGCACCGGCCGGCCATGATGCCCGGGCTCGCCCGGCCGGCAGGGCCCGCAAATGCTTGGAGCGCCTGCGAAGCCCGGGGATAATGCTCCCATTTTAAGAATAACCAACGAACGAAGTATTCGACTGCCGGAGAAGTCTGAATGACCATGCTGTCCAGCCTGGATCTGATCCGCCGCGTGCCCCTGTTTTCGATGCTGACCGAGGCGCAGGCCGTCTCGGTGGCCGATGCGGTGGTCAAGCGGCGCTTCAAGCGCGGGGAGCCGATTGTCGAGCAGGGCCGCAAGTGCGACGCCCTGTTCATCCTGCTGAACGGCCGCGCCCGCGTGATGACGGCCGACGGGCGCGGGCGCGAGGTCATCCTGGCCACGCTGCGCCCGGGCGACCACATCGGCGAGATGAGCCTGATCGACGACCAGCCGCATTCGGCCACCGTGCGCGCCGAAGTGCAGACCGACGTGCTGGTGCTGGGCCGCACCGAGTTCGCCCGCTGCCTGCCCGAGAACTCGTCCATGGCCTACGCCATCATGCGCGCCCTGGTGCAGCGCCTGCGCCACGCCGACCGCAAGATCGAGTCGCTGGCGCTGCTGGACGTGTACGGCCGCGTGGCGCGCGCGCTGCTGGAGTTTTCGGTCGAAGACGGGCAGGGCGAGCGCGTGATCCGCGAAAAGGTCTCGCGCCAGGACCTGGCCAAGATGGTGGGTGCCTCGCGCGAGATGGTCAGCCGGGTGATGAAGGACCTGGAAGAGCGCGGCTTCATCCAGGCCCGGGACGATGGCTCGACCCGCATCCTGGAGCACCTGCACACCATCGGCTGAGGCGCGCGTGACGGGGGCTGCAGGCCGGCCGCGGCGGCATTCGCGTTAAGCTTGCGGCAGCAGTTTTTTTTCTCATGGCCTATCCCCTCAATACCTTCAACGCCGACGACCGCGCCCCGCCGCGGCGCACCTCGGTGCAGCGCTTTGCACAAGAAATCGCGCTGGTGGTCGGCCTGGCGCTGATCCTGTTCCTGACGCTGGCGCTGGCCAGCTATTCGCCCACCGACGCCGCCTGGTCCACCTCGGGCGCGGGCGGCCCGGTGCACAACTGGGCCGGCATGCTGGGCGCCTGGCTGGCCGATCTGCTGTACGTGCTGCTGGGCTTTTCAGCCTGGTGGTGCGTGGCCGCCGCGGTGCGCGCCTGGGCCGCCATGCTGCTGCGCTGGACGCAGGGGCAGGCCGGCGAGGGCGCCGGCAAGCCGCTGTCGCCCTGGGGCCTGCTGGCCTCGGTGCGCTGGACGTCCTGGCTGGGGCTGGCGCTGGTGCTGGCCGCCAGCTCGGGGCTGGAGTGGAGCCGCCTGTACCGCTACGACGACGTGCTGCCCGGCGCCGCCGGCGGCGTGCTGGGTTACCTGGGCGGGCCGCTGGCGCTCAAGTGGCTGGGCTTTACCGGCTCCACCCTGCTGGGCATCGCGGCGCTGATGGTGGGCGTGGCGCTGCTGTTTCGCTTCTCGTGGGGGCGCGTGGCCGAGCACATCGGCGCGGCGCTGTACGCGCTGATCGAGCGCCGCCGCTCGCGCAAGGCCATGGCCGAGGACGTGGCGCTGGGCCGCCAGGCCACGCGCGAGCGCGACGAGGTGCTGACGCAGGAGCGCGAGGTCGCGCACGAGCAGCCGGCCGCGCCCGTGCTGATCGAGCCCACGGTGGTCGACGTGCCCAAGAGCGAGCGCGTGGTCAAGGAACGGCAAAAGCCCCTGTTCACCGAGCTGCCCGACAGCAAGCTGCCGCAGGTCGACCTGCTGGACGGCGCCGCCGCGCGCCAGGAAACGGTGGCGCCCGAGACGCTGGAGATGACCAGCCGCCTGATCGAGAAAAAGCTCAAGGACTTCGGCGTCGAGGTGCGCGTGGTGGCGGCCGCGCCGGGCCCGGTCATCACGCGCTACGAGATCGAGCCGGCCACGGGCGTCAAGGGTTCGCAGGTGGTCAACCTGGCCAAGGATCTGGCGCGCAGCCTGAGCCTGGTGTCGATCCGCGTGATCGAGACCATCCCCGGCAAGAACTACATGGCGCTGGAGTTGCCCAACGCGCGGCGCCAGTCGATTCGCCTGTCCGAAATTTTGGGCTCGCAGGTCTACAACGACGCCAAGAGCCTGCTGACCGTGGGCCTGGGCAAGGACATCATCGGCAAGCCGGTGGTGGCCGACCTGGCCAAGATGCCGCACGTGCTGGTGGCCGGCACCACCGGCTCGGGCAAGTCGGTGGGCATCAACGCCATGATCCTGAGCCTGCTGTACAAGGCCGAGCCCAAGGACGTGCGCCTGCTGATGATCGACCCCAAGATGCTGGAGATGTCGGTCTACGAAGGCATTCCGCATCTGCTGGCGCCGGTGGTCACCGACATGAAGCAGGCCGCCAACGGCCTGAACTGGTGCGTCGCCGAGATGGAGCGCCGCTACAAGATCATGAGCAAGACCGGCGTGCGCAACGTGGCCGGCTTCAACCAGAAGATCGACGAGGCCAAGGCGCGCGGCGAATTCATCCACAACCCCTTCAGCCTGACGCCCGAAGACCCCGAACCGCTGGAGCGCCTGCCGCACATCGTCGTCGTCATCGACGAGTTGGCCGACCTGATGATGGTGGTCGGCAAGAAGATCGAAGAACTCATCGCCCGCCTGGCGCAAAAGGCGCGCGCCGCCGGCATCCACCTGATCCTGGCCACCCAGCGCCCCAGCGTGGACGTGATCACCGGCCTGATCAAGGCCAACATTCCCACGCGCATCTCGTTTCAGGTCAGCAGCAAGATCGACAGCCGCACCATCCTCGACCAGATGGGCGCCGAGGCCCTGCTGGGCATGGGCGACATGCTGTATCTGCCCAGCGGCACCGGCCTGCCCATTCGCGTGCACGGCGCCTTCGTCAGCGACGACGAGGTGCACCGCGTGGTCGACTACCTCAAGAGCCAGGGCGAGCCCAACTACATCGAGGGCGTGCTGGAGGGCGGCACCGTCGACGGCGACGAGGGCGGCCTGGGCGGTGGCGAGGACAGCGGCGGCGAGAAGGACCCGATGTACGACCAGGCCGTCGAGGTGGTGCTGAAAAACCGCAAGGCCAGCATCTCGCTGGTGCAGCGCCACCTGAAGATCGGCTACAACCGCGCCGCGCGCCTGGTCGAGGACATGGAAAAGGCCGGTCTCGTCAGCCCCATGACGGCCGACGGCAAGCGCGACATCCTGGTGCCGGCGCGCGCCGAGTGATGGCTCCGTTTCCGTCCGGCAAGCCGATGTTTCCACCGGTTGCCGGGCTGAACCTTCTCACCGTTTGCACGATCCGATCGCCCATGACCTTCGCTCCTTCATGGCGCTTTCCGCGCCCCGCCGCCGTGCTGGCCATGCTGGCGCTGACGGCATCCGTCGCCTGGGCCGACGGGCTGGACAGCCTGCAGAACTTCATCCAGCACACGCGCAGCGGCCGCGCCGACTTCACGCAGACGGTGACCGCGCCCACGCGGGACGGCAAGCCGGGGCGCGTCAAGACGTCCAGCGGCACGTTCGAGTTTCAGCGCCCGGGCAAATTCCGCTTCGACTATCAAAAGCCCTTCGTGCAGACCATCGTCGCCGATGGCCAGACGCTGTGGCTGTACGACGCCGACCTGAACCAGGTGACCGAGCGCGCACAGGCGCAGGTGCTGGGCCAGACGCCGGCCGCGCTGATCGCCGAGGCGACCGACCTGCGCGCGCTGCAGGCCGACTTCACGCTCACAGCCGAGCCCGCGCGCGATGGCCTGCAGTGGGTCAAGGCCGTGCCCAAGGCCAGGGACGGGCAGCTGCAGCAGGTGCAGGTGGGTTTCGACGGCGCGCAACTGGCAGCGCTGGAAATTCTGGACAGCTTCGGCCAGCGCTCGGTGCTCAAGTTCGGCCCCATGCAGCTCAACCCGACGCTGCCGGCCAGCACGTTCCAGTTCAAGCCGCCCGCCGGCGCCGACGTGCTCAGGCAGTAAGGGCAACGCCGAACAAATCCTCGCGCGCGTCGCATCCCTGGGCTCGGGCGGTCTGCGGCGTTGAAAATCCTCGCGATACCGCCCGGTATCGCTGCGGTTTTCGCCTTGCAGCCCATCCCGATCCAGGGCGCGACACATCGCGCTGACTTGTTCAGCGTCGCCCAAGGCGCGCCCGCCAGGCCGCTGTCCAGCGCGCCAGCAGGGCGCCCACGCTGCTGTCGCTGGCGTCTGAATCCAGCTGCAGATGCCGCGCCGCCGCGCGCAGCGCGCGCGCCGGGTCGCTCAAGTCCAGCGCCTGCGCGCCGTTTTGCTTGCTGAGCTTTTCGCCGTCGGCCCCCAGCACCAGCGGCGTGTGCAGGTAGCGCGGCGTGGGCAGGCCCAGCGCGGTTTGCAGGGCGATCTGGCGCGGCGTGTTGTCGGCCAGGTCTTCGCCGCGCACCACGTCGGTGATGCCTTGCGCGGCATCGTCCACCACCACCGCCAGCTGGTAGGCCCACAGGCCGTCGGCGCGCTTCAACACGAAGTCGCCCACCTCGCGCGACAGCTGTTGCCGCTGCGCGCCCAGGCGGCGGTCGTGCCAGTGGATGGCGCCGCTTGCTTCATCATTGATAGCTTCTCGCGCTTGATGGGCGGGCGCTGCAAGCCATTTTTGTTCAAAACGCCTGGTGTGCATCCGCCACGCGCGCGCGGCGCGCCCGTGCAGGCCGCCGCGCTCGGGGCGGCAGGTGCCGGGGTAGGGCAGCTCGCGCCCGCGCTGGCGCGTGATGCCGGCGGCGGCCTGCGCTTGCGCGATGTCCTGGCGCGAGCAGGCGCAGGGGTAGACCAAGCCGTTGTCGATCAGTTGCTCCAGCGCCGTTTGGTACGCGGCCGCGCGGCTGGACTGCCACAGCGGCGGCGCATCGGGCGTGAGGCCGCAGCGCGCCAGCTGCTGCACGATCAGGCGGTCGGCGCCGGGCACGCAACGCGGCGTGTCCACGTCCTCGATGCGCAGCAGCCAGCGCCCGCCGTGGGCGCGCGCGTCCAGCCAGCTGGCCAGCGCGGCGACCAGCGAACCAGCGTGCAGCGGGCCGGTGGGCGAGGGGGCGAAGCGGCCGATGTAGGTGGCCCCCACGCTCCCCGCTGCGCGTGGTTCGCTGGCCCCCGAGGGGGCGCTCGCCGCCTTGGGGCGGCCCGGCGGCGGCTCGGATGCCCCCACGCTCCCCGCTGCGCGTGGTTCGCTGGCCTTGCAGGCCGCTGAGCCGTCGGAGCCGGCTCCTCTTCGGGCTGTCCCGACTCGCACTGGCGAGTCGGGAGCCGCAGCCCTCAGCCCCGCGAGGGCGCTCGCCGCCTTGGGGCGGCCCGGCGGCGGCTCGGCAGCCTGGGTCACGCGGTCAGGCGATGGCCAGCGCCAGCTCCAGGCCCGAGACGAAGGCGTCCTCGACGCGCTGGCCCAGGCACCAGTCGCCGCACAGGCCCAGGCCCAGCGCCGCGTCCCACACGAAGGGCTGGCCCAGCGGCGCCAGCGTGCGCGCGTGCGGCCACAGGCGCGCCTGGGCGTGGCCGGGGGTGGCGCGGATGCCGGTGATTTCGGCAAAGGCCTTGAGCAGCTTGGCGCCGGCGCGCTCGGCGTCGTCCTGCACGTGCTCGCGCGACCAGTCGCTGCTGGCCTGCACCGTCCAGCGCTCGATGCTGCCGCGCTGCGGCTTGGAGCTTTCGCGCGCCAGCCAGGCGATGCGGTGGTGCGTGCTGCGGGCGGCGTTCCACTGCGGGCCCAGGGTGTACAGGCCGGGCTGCGCCGCTTGCGGAAAGGCCAGCATCAGCGTCCAGCACGGCGCCATCTCGACGCGCGCCAGCAGGTCCGCCAGCGCGCCCGCCTGCTCCGATTGAAAGAGCAGGTTGCGCGCCCGCGGCGCGGGCAGGGCGCTGATCACCACGTCGGCCGGCAGCGGCGCCGCGCCCTCGTCGATGTGCAGTTGCCAGCCCTCACCGGCGCGCTGCAGGCGCTGCACGCGGGTGTTCAGGCGCAGGCGGCCCGCTTGGGCCAGCGGCTCGGCCCAGTGCCGGGGCAGGGCGGCCATGGCGGGGGCGGCCACCCAGTGCGCCTCGGTGGGCGGCGGCGCGGCCTCGATCTGGCGGCCGTGCTCGTCCAGCACACGCACCGCGCTGGCGCTCCAGCGGCGCGCCAGTTGCGGGGCGGTGGCTTCCAGCGCCTGCGCCAGCCGCGCGTCGCGCACGGTGAAGTACTGCGCGCCGCAGTCGAAGCCGCCAAAGGGCGAATCGCAGGTGGCCATGCGTCCGCCCGGCGTGCCCGATCCTTCCAGCAGCGTCACGTCGTGCCCCGCCTGCGCCAGCGTGCGGGCACACGCCAGGCCGGCGATGCCGGCGCCGATGACGGCGATGCGTTGGGGGCGGGCGGGCGGGGGGCGGTGGCGGCTCATGCGCTCACTCTACACGTTCGCCGGCGCCTGCAGCAGCGCGCGGCGGGTGATGGGGCGCTCCAGCCGCTCCAGCCACCACGACAGCGCCTGGCCCGGCTGCGTGCGCGCCGGCCAGGCGTAGTGCAGCGTGGCCGTGCGCGTGCTGCGCTCCAGCCGCCGCTCGACCAGCTGGCCGCCGGCCAGCCAGGGGCGCGCCAGCGGCTCGGGCAGAAAGCCTACGCCCAGCCCGCGCAGGTGCGCCGCCAGCTTGGCCTGCAGGCTGGCGACGGTGAGCGTCGCCTGCCCCGCCAGCAGGCCGAAGGACAGCGTGGCGCTGCCCGGCGCCGAGTCGGCCACCACGACGGCGCGGTGCTGCAGCAGCACGCTGTCGGACAGCGGCTCGGGCACGCTTGCCAGCGGGTGTGTGGGCGCGATGGCGTAGACGAAGCGCACATGGCCCAGCGGGCGGGCGCGCAGGTTGGCGGCGTTGGCGGGCTCCAGCATCACGCCCAGCGCCAGGTCGGCCTGGCCGGATGTCAGCGCCGCCAGCGTGCCGCTCAGGATCTCGTCGCGCAGGCGCAGGCGGGTGGGCGGGTCGAGCGCGAAGAAGTCCTGGCACAGCTCCATCAGCGCGGCGGGCGCGATCACGCCGTCGACGGCGATGGTGAGCGAAGGCTCCCAGCCGGTGGCCACGCGCTGTACGCGCCGCACCACGGCGTCCACGTCCTGCTTCAGGCGCGCGCCCTGGGCCAGCAACTCGACGCCGGCGGGCGTGGCGCGCGCCTGGCGGCTGCTGCGGTCGAACAGCAGCACGTCGAGCGCGTCCTCGATCTGGCGCACGCGGTAGGTCAGCGCGCTGGGCACCAGGCCCAGCTCGCGCGCGGCGCCGGCAAAGCTGCCGGCGCGGCCGATGGCGTCCAGTAGGCGAAAGGCCTCGGGGGTCAGCAGGTCGGCGGGGTCGGGCAATGGGGTTCCATTCATTCAATGTTTTTGAATGATGCCATCAAACGCCCACGCTCGAAAGGGTCTTGTCCGCCCTTAAATTCGAGTCATTGAAAGGAGTTGACCATGATCAACATTCGCACCTCCAACGAACGCGGCCTGGCCGACCACGGCTGGCTGAAGTCGCGCCACAGCTTTTCGTTTGCCGACTACTACGACCCCGCCCACATGGGCTGGGGCAACCTGCGCGTCATCAACGAAGACCGTATCGCGCCCGGCACCGGCTTCGGCACGCACGGCCACCGCGACATGGAAATCATCAGCTACGTGCTGGAAGGCGAGCTGGCGCACCAGGACAGCATGGGCAACGTGGTCGGCATTCCGCCCGGCGACGTGCAGCGCATGAGCGCCGGCCGCGGCGTGATGCACAGCGAGTTCAATCATGCCCAGGGCGAGACCACGCACTTTCTGCAGATCTGGATCGAGCCCAAGGTGCGCGGCATCGCGCCCAGCTACGAGCAAAAAAGCGTGGCGGCCGCGGACAAGCGCGGGCGCCTGCGCCTGATCGCGGCCGACCAGCCCGACGCCGGCGCCGTGACGATCCACGCCGACGCCCGCGTGTACGCCGGCCTCATCGACGGCGCCGAATCGGCGCAACTGGCCATCGACCCAGCGCGCAAGGCCTACGTGCACGTGGTGCGCGGCGCCGTGCACGTCAACGGCCGGCCGTTGTCCGCCGGCGACGCGGCGCTGCTGGCCGACGAGCCCTTCATCACGCTCGACCACGGCCAGGACGCCGAGGTGCTGGTGTTCGACCTGGCGGCCTGAATTTATAGAAAACAAGGCCGCAGCCAGCGCCAATCAAGCGCAGGCAGCTATCGAATAGATAGTAAACCCTCCCTCACCCCAACCCAAGGAAAGCACCCCATGAACGCTCTGCAAAACCCCCTCGCCCTGCTGGGCCGCCTGCTGATCGCCGTCCTGTTCATCCCCGCCGGCATCGGCAAGATCACCGGCTTTGCCGGCACCGTGGGCTACATCGCGTCCAAGGGCGTGCCGCTGCCCGAGGTGGCCGCGGTGATCGCCATCCTGGTCGAGGTCGGCGCGGCAGCCGCCCTGCTGATCGGCTTCAAGGCGCGCTGGGCGGCGCTGGCGCTGGCGCTGTTCACGCTGGCCGCCGCCGTGATCTTCCACAACTACTGGGCGCTGCCCGAGGCCCAGCAGATGATGCAGCAGCTGATGTTCACCAAGAACCTGGGCATCGTCGGCGGCCTGCTGGCCTTCGCGGCCTTCGGCGCCGGGGCGATCGGCCTGGACGCGCGGCGCGACGCGGTGCCGGTGCGCGCGGCGACGGCCTGACGCGGGCCCCTTGCCCAGCAAAAAGCCCCGGCATGCCGGGGCTTTTTGCTGGATTGAAACACCGCGATGCGCCAATCAGAAGTTCAGTTCCTTGTCCACGTCCAGCAGCTTGCGGCGGGCCATGGCCAGGTTGCCGCGCTGCTTGTCCATCACCAGGTAGGCGAACACGCCGTCCTTGCGCGCCGACGGGCGGATGAGGTGGTATTGCTTGCCCAGGGTGATCAGGATGTCCTCGATCACGTCGTTCAGGCCCAGCGCGCGCATGGTCTTGGCCTTGGCGCGCACGACCTCGGTGTTGCCGGCGGCGGCCACTTCCAGGTCGACGCCGCTGCCGATGGAGCCCAGCATCATGCCGGAGGCCGAGTCGACCACTGCGGCGCACATCGCGCCGTCGAGGGTCATGAGTTCGTCCAGAGATTGTTTGATGTTTGCCATGGTGATTTCCAGTCAGGGGTTGAATTGAATTCGGCGTGATGAAAAGGCTAGAGCCGGCAGCGCGCCACGCGCGACAACGCGTCGCTCGGCAGGAAAAATCGGGTCAGGACGGCATCACAGCTGCTTGACCAGTTGCGCCAGCTCCCGGGTCTGGGCGTTCCACTGGGTCCAGTCGATGGCGGATTTGTGATCTCCCGTCAGCGCCACCAGCAGCATGCCGGCGCCACAGGGCAGCAGGGTGAGTCGGCCCTGCGCATGCACCATGATCGAGACGCGCAACTCGCCCAGGTTCTTGAACTGAACGGCCAGGCGGCCATACAGCCGCCAATAGTCGCTGGCGGCCTCGGCCAAGGCTTGCACGCCGTCGATCTGGCCGGCGTGGTGCCACACCATGCCGGCGTCGACCTCGACCAGGGCGCAGCCATTGATGCCCGGCAGTTGGGCCATGGCGTCGAGCTTGTCGCGCAGGGCTTGCTGCTTCATGCTTCTTCCAGGGTTTTGGCCAGGCTGGCCAGGCGGTAGTTGACCTGCGCCAGAATGGCGCCGCCCTTGGCAATGGCGATGATCACCAGGGCGTCGTCCCGGCGATGGACGCTGAAGACGATGGCGAAGCCGTCGTCCGTGTCGATGGTGACGCTCTTGTTGCGGCCCAGGCTGGCTTCTTGCGACACCACCTGGCTGATGGCAGAGATCGAGCTGGCCATGGCGGCCACGCGGGCCGCGTTGCCGGTGCGCATGGCGGAGGCGACGTCGAAGCCGTCGACGGTGGCCACCACCACGGCGCTCAGGCCGTCGACGTCGTCGAGGGCGCTTTGGGCTTCGCGTTTGGCCAGGTTCTTGACGACCGGCGCGAGCTTGGGTTTTTGGGACATATCTTTTTTACTCTCCGAGCAGGCCGGCTTCGAGTTGCGCCAGCAGGATGTCGATCAGCATCAGGACGTCGCCCTTCTTGCGCACGTCGACGTCGAGCACCGGCAGCACGCGCTGGTGGCGTGTCAATTCGTCGATGTAGTCGTCCATGCTGGGCGAAGGGTGGGTCTGCAGGCGACCGATGCCGATCACGCAGGGCATGAGGTCCAGGTCGTCGGCAAAGCCTTCGAGGTACACGCGCAGGTCGGCCAGCGGGTCGGCGCGCGAGTTGTCGGTGAGGAGGATCATGCCCAGCGCGTTCTTCGCCAAAATCTTCCACATGAAGTCGAAGCGCGACTGGCCGGGCGTGCCGAACATGCGGATGCGGTCGCCGCTGTCGAGCGTGAACTCGCCAAAGTCCAGGCCCACGGTGGTGCGCGCCTTGGCGTGCGATGCGTCGTTGTTGGTCACGTCGGTGATCACCGGCGGTGTTTCACTGACGGCGCCAATCGCGGTGGTCTTGCCGGCGCCCATGGTGCCGGTAAACAAAAGCTTGTATTCGTTCATGGTGTTTCGGTGCCCCCGGTGGGATCAAAGGCCCAGTCGGCGGCGAATGCCGGCGATGAGGCCGCGGCCGAACTTCGGTTCGGGTGCCGGGGCACTTGCAGGGGCGCTGGCGGCCGGCTCGGGCGTGCGCTGGTCCACCAGGCCGGCGTTGCGCAGCAGGCTCACGAAGGTCTGACAGTCGCTGGGGCTTTGCCGGCTGAGCGTGGCCAGTTCGGTCACGCTCAGGGCGCGCCGCGACAGCATGGTGGCCATGCGGATGCGGTTGGCATCGCCACGCAGCGTAATGGTCGGCGGCCAGCGGCGCAGCTTGAAGCGCGTGAGGTCGGCCGCGGTGCCTTCGGCGGCGAGCGCGGTTTCGTCGGCCGGGCGGTCGGTTGCGGCCGACTCAGGGACGACCGGCTCGGCGGGGCGGGCGCCGAGCAGATCCCGCTCCACAACCTCGAGCCACTTTTGCAGACGCTCGGCACGGATCGGGCGCTGCAGCGTGTTAGGCGCGTCCGCGTCGTGCATGCGGGTCAGGCGCAGCACGGCCCGGGCCATGGCGCCGGCGTCAAGCTTCTGACCCGGTTCGGCGGTGCCGTCGGCCAGCAGGGCGTCGTACGGCGGTGCGGTGACAAAGGTCCAGTGGGCTGGGCTGCCCTGCTGGAACAAGCGCAACAGCGTCTGCACCAGCACCACTTCTCCCGGGGGCAATTCATAGGCCCCCAACCTCAAAGTCGTCATGATTTTCGCTTGCTCCCGATCCGTGTGGCCGGACATGCCGGGGTTCACAGGACTCGCAGAGTGATCGTCAATTCTTGTTGCACGGACTCGATGCGTCGCGACTACCGCATCGAACTTCAATGTTGCCGATCGTAATTCGCGGTTAAGCCGTTTGGATCAATTGCATGGCCAGGGAGGCCCAGCAATCCGAGGAAAGTGTTGAATATTTCTCAATGCTGATGTATGGATGTAATGGCGTGGAGCGGACTTGGCAGGGCCGTGGGCGCGGCGCGTGGCCGATGCACGGGGCGCGCCGGTGCCTAGGGCGACTTGCCCGACAATCGGGCGATGTTTGTTCACCTTCGCCTGCACACCGAGTTTTCCGTCGTCGACGGCACCACCCGCATCGACGACATCGTCCAGGCCGCCGCGGCCGACGGCCAGCCGGCGCTGGCCATCACCGACCTGAACAACCTGTTCGGCGCGGTCAAGTTCTACAAGGCCGCGCGTGGCGCGGGCGTCAAGCCCATCCTGGGCGCCGAAGTGCTGCTGGACGGCCTGGCCGCCGACGCGCCGGCGCGCGTACTGCTGCTGGTGCAAAACCACGCCGGCTACCTGAACCTGTCGCAGCTGCTGACCCAGGCCTGGACCGAGGGCGTCAGCAAGGGCGTGGCCAGCGTGCAATGGGACTGGCTGCGCGCGCACGCCGAGGGCCTGCTGCTGCTGTCGGGCGCGCAGGCCGGGCCGCTGGGGCCCAGCCTGGCGCAGGGCGATGCGGCGGCCGCCGGCGCCGTCGCGCTGCAGCTGGCCGAGGCCTTTCCGCACCGCTTCTACATCGAGCTGCAGCGCGCCGGCCGCGCCGACGACGAGGCGCACGTGACGGCCGCCGTGCAACTGGCCGCGCGCCTGAAGCTGCCGGTGGTGGCCACGCACCCGGTGCAGTTTCCGGCCGCGGACGACTACGAGGCGCACGAGGCGCGCGTGTGCATCGCCGAAGGCGAAATTTTGGGCAACCCGCGCCGCGTGCGGCGCTTCACGCCCGAGCAGTATTTCAAGAGCAGCGCGCAGATGGCCGAGCTGTTTGCCGATGTGCCCTCGGCGCTGGCCAACACGCTGGCCATCGCGCAGCGCTGCAGCCTGACGCTGGTGCTGGGCAAGCCGCAACTGCCCAACTTTCCGGTGCCCGCGGGGCACACCATCGAAACCTACTTTCGCCACGCCTCGCAAGAAGGGCTGGAAGAGCGCCTGCGCCAGCTCTACCCCGACGCCGCCCGGCGCGCGGCCGAGCACCCGCGCTACCAGGAGCGGCTGGATTTCGAGCTGGAAACCATCCTCAAGATGGGTTTTCCGGGCTACTTTTTGATCGTGGGCGACTTCATCAACTGGGCCAAGCAAAACGGCTGCCCGGTGGGGCCGGGGCGCGGCTCGGGCGCGGGCTCGCTGGTGGCCTACGCGCTGAAGATCACCGACCTCGACCCGTTGCAGTACAAGCTGCTGTTCGAGCGCTTCCTGAACCCCGAGCGCGTGTCGATGCCCGACTTCGACATCGACTTCTGCCAGGCCAACCGCGACCGCGTGATCGACTACGTCAAGGACAAGTACGGCCGCGACGCGGTGAGCCAGATCGCCACCTTCGGCACCATGGCCGCGCGCGCCGCCATCCGCGACGTCGGCCGCGTGCTGGACATGAGCTACACCTTTTGCGACGGCATCAGCAAGCTCATTCCCAACAAGCCGGGCAAGCCCGTCACGCTGCAGTACCCGCCGCCGGGCATCGCCGGTGACGAGAAGGAAAAGTACGCCATCGCCGCCGAGCCCATGCTGGCCGCGCGCATCAAGGGCGAGGAAGAGGTGCGCACCCTGGTCGAGCTGGCGCAAAAGCTGGAGGGCGTGACGCGCAACATCGGCATGCACGCCGGCGGCGTGCTGATCGCGCCCGGCAAGCTGACCGACTTCGGCCCGCTGTACCAGCAGCCCGGCAGCGAGTCGGCCGTCAGCCAGTACGACAAGGACGACGTGGAGGCGGTGGGCCTGGTCAAGTTCGACTTTCTGGGCCTGGCCACGCTCACCATTCTGGAGCTGGCGCGCAGCTTCATCGCCCAGCGCCACCCCGGCCAGCACGACTTTGCCTACGAGGCCATTGCGCTGGATGACAAGGCCACCTACGAGCTGTTTCAGCAGGGCCGCACCGAGGCCGTGTTCCAGTTTGAAAGCCGCGGCATGCAGGGCATGCTGCGCGACGCCAAGCCGACGCGGCTGGAAGACCTGATCGCCCTCAACGCGCTGTACCGCCCCGGCCCGATGGACCTGATCCCCAGCTTTGTCGCGCGCAAGCACGGGCGCGAGCCGGTCGAATACCCGCACCCGCTGGTGGCCGACATGCTCTCCGAGACCTACGGCATCATGGTCTACCAGGAGCAGGTGATGCAGACCGCGCAGATCCTGGGCGGCTACAGCCTGGGCGGCGCCGACCTGCTGCGCCGCGCCATGGGCAAGAAAAAGGCCGAGGAGATGGCCAAGCACCGCGCCATCTTCCGCGCCGGCGCGGCCAAGAACGGCATCGGCGAGGCCAAGGCCGACGAAATCTTCGATTTGATGGAGAAGTTCGCCGGCTACGGTTTCAACAAGTCGCACGCCGCCGCCTATTCGCTGCTGGCCTATCACACCGGCTGGCTCAAGGTGCACTACACCGCCGAGTTCTACTGCGCCAACATGACGGTGGAAATGGACAACACCGACAAGCTGAAGGTGTTGCACGAGGACGCGCTGCGCGAGGGCATGCAGTTTGAGCCGCCCGACGTCAACCGCGGCGGCTACCGCTTCGAGCCCGTGGGCGACAAGCTGATCCGCTACGGCCTGGGCGCCATCAAGGGCACCGGCCAGCAGGCGATCGAGGCCATCGTGGCCGCGCGCGAAGGCCGCGGCGAAGGCAGCGCGGGCGGCGAGAGCGGGCCGTTTGCCAGCCTGTTCGACTTTTGCCGCCGCGTCGACCGCACGCGCGTCAACAAGCGCACGGTGGAGGCGCTGGTGCGCGCCGGCGCCTTCGACGGCCTGCAGCTGAACCGCGCGCAGCTGGCCGCGGCCATCGACCTGGCCTTCGAGTTCGGCGCCAGCTGCGAGGCCAATCAGAACCAGGGCGGGCTGTTCGACCTGCTGGACGACAGCCAAGGCTCCAGCACGCAGGAGCCCGAGCTGCCCCCGGTCACGCCCTGGGGCGTGAAGGAGCGCCTGTCCTTCGAGAAAACCGCCATCGGCTTCTACCTGTCGGGCCATTTGTTCGACGAATGCGAGCGCGAGGTGCGCCAGTTCGCGCGCCGGCCGCTGGCCGAGCTGGTCGACAGCCGCGAGCCGCAGCTGCTGGCCGGCATCGTCGGCGACCTGCGCATCATCAACGGCCAGCGCGGGCGCCTGGCCCTGTTCAAGCTGGACGACAAGAGCGGCGCGCTGGACGCGCGCGCCGACGAGGCGCTGATCAACGCCCATCGCCACCTGCTGAAGGACGACGAGCTGATCATCGTGCAGGCCAAGGTCATGCCCGACCGCTTCTCGGGCGGCCTGCAGCTGAACATCACGCAGATATGGGACCTGCCCGCCGCGCGCTGCCGCTTCGGCAAATTCCTGCGCGTGGCCGTCAACGGCCAGCCGCCCGACGTGGCGCGCCTGCTGGCCGACTTTCCGCCCCGGCGCGAAAGCACCGAGGCCGGCGACGTGTGGCAGGGCCTGCCGGTGCGCCTGCTGCTGGAGCGCCGCCGCGAGGGCGTGGGCGTGATGGCCCAGCTGCAGCTGGGCGAGCAGGCCCAGTTCTACCCCAGCGATGCCGCCCTGGCCGGCTGGATGGCGCAGGCCGACGAGGGGCGGGCGCAGGTGGTGTACGAGTGAGGGCCGCTTGCGCGCCTCTCGTCATTGCGAGCGAAATCAGCCGTCAGCCGCGAGCGTAGCGTGGCGGGAAGCAATCCAGTTGGGCGCCACCATGACGCGCCGCCGCTGGATCGTCACGTCGCTGCGCTCCTCGCGATGACGGCGGGGGCGCCGCTCCCCGTTCATTAGAAAAATCGGCTGACAGCCGGCACGCAGCAAGCGCGATAAGCTATAAAAAACGAAGCAATCAGCCGTGCAGCTTGAACACGATTTCCAGCGGGTTCCAGTAGCGGCCGTTGTCCGAGGGCAGTTTCTCGGTGCGGTCCAGCGCGCGCAGCACGGCGTCGTCCCAGGACTTGACGCCGCTGGACTTCTTGATGCGGCGGTTGATGATGAGGCCCGTGGGGCCGGTCTGCACCTCGACGATGGCCACCGGGTTGCCGGGCACGTCATCCGAGAACACGATGTTGGGGCGCACGGCGGCGCGCACCTTGGCAGCGTAGCCGGCCGAGGGGCCGGCGTCCTGCGCCGCGGTGCCGCCGGGCGTGCGGCCGGCGCCGGTGCTGGCGCTGTCGCCCGCGCCGGCCAGGCGGGCCAGGCGGTCCAGCTCGGCCTTGCGGCGGGCGTCGGCGGCCTTGGCGTCGCGCGCGGCCTCGGCCTTTTTCTCGGCGGCATCGCGCGCCGCCTGGGCCTTTTCCTGCGCCTTTTTCTCGGCGGCGGCTTGGGCGGCAGCCTGCTTGCGCTGCGCGTCCTCGGCGGCCTTTTTCTCGGCCGCCTGCTGGGCGGCCTTGGCCGCGGCCTGCTGCTCGGCTTCGTGGCGCTTTTGCTCGGCCAGCTTCTGGGCCTCGGCAGCCTTTTTCTCCTGCTCGGCCTTTTTCTGCGCCGCTTCCTTGCGCTCGCGCTCCTGCTCCAGCTTGGCCAGGCGCTCTTTCTCGGCGGCCTGGCGCTGCTGCTCGGCCCGCGCCTGCGCGCGCCGGGTTTCTTCGTCTTTCTTCTTTTGCTCCAGCGCGATCTCGGCGTCGCGCGCGGCCTGGTCGACGACCGGCGGCGGGGGCGGCTTGGGCGCGGCCACGGGTTCGGGCGGCGGGGGCGGCGGTGGCGGCGGGACCGGGGTGGGCACCGGCTCGGGCCGGGGCGGCGGCGTGACGGCCGGGCGCGGCGCGGGCGCGGCCTGCTGCACGGCGGCGGCCCACAGTTCGGCGTCGACCGCTTCGTCGTTGGCGGTCTTCCAGCGCAGGCCCCAGGTCAGGGCCAGGATCAGCAGCACGTGCGCCAGGATGGCCAGTCCCAGCGCGCGCCCCAGCCCGCGCGGCGGCGGCGGGTCGAACTCGGAGCGCTGGGCCAGGGTCTCGGTCATTTCACGGACAGGCCCACGCGCTGCACGCCGGCTTCGCGCAGCTTGCGCATCATGGTGACGACCTGCTGGTAGCGCAGGTCGCGGTCGGCGGCCAGCATCACGGGCAGCTCGGGGTTGCTAGCCAGGGCTTCCTTGATGCGGACGATGGCCTCGGTTTCGGTGAGATCGCGCGCGCTCACCTCGCCGCCCAGCGACAGCTGGCCGTCCTCGTTCATCATCAGGTCGATGCGCTTGTCGGGCGCCTTTTGCGACTTGCCCGCGCTGGGCACGTTGATGGCCCCCGGCGTGATGACGGTGGCGGTGACCATGAAGATGATCAACAGCACCAGCATCACGTCGATGAAGGGCACCATGTTGATCTCGTTGATGGTGCGGCGGCCGCGGCCGCGGGAAGCGGTGGCGGGCATGTCAGTAACCGGTGGCAGATTCGCCGGCAGCGGGCGCCGGATGCACGCCCAGGTTGCGCTGCAGGATGTTGGAGAACTCCTCGATGAAGGTCTCCATCTTGATGGCCAGGCGGTCGATCTCGCGCGCGAAGCGGTTGTAGGCGATGACGGCCGGGATGGCGGCGAACAGGCCCAGCGCGGTGGCCACCAGCGCCTCGGCGATGCCGGGCGCCACGGTGGCCAGCGTCACCTGCTGCAGCCCGGCCAGGCCGGTGAAGGCGTGCATGATGCCCCAGATGGTGCCGAACAGGCCCACGTAGGGGCTGACCGAGCCGACCGAGGCGAGGAAGGACAGGTGCACCTCGGCGGCGTCCATCTCGCGCTGAAAGCTGGCGCGCATGGCGCGGCGCGCGCCGTCCAGCAGGGTGCCGGGGTCGTGGATGCGGCGCTCGCGCAGCTTTTGATATTCGCGCATGCCGCTGGCGAAGATGCGCTCCATCGGGCCGGCGCTCTTGGCGTTTTGCGCGGCGGCGGCAAACAGCTCGTTCAGGCTGGTGCCCGACCAGAAGCTGCGCTCGAAGCCGTCGTTGAGCACGCGGATGTCCTTGAGCGCGCGCAGCTTGCGAAAGATGGCCGCCCAGCTGGTGACCGACACGGCCAGCAGCAGCAGCATCACCAGCTGCACGACGAAGCTGGCGTTGATGACCAGCTGGACGATGGAAAGATCCTGGTTCATGAAGTCAATCGTTCGATGAGCGATGAAGGAATGCGGGCGGGCGCCAGGCGGGTGGCATCGACCCAGCCGATGCGGATGCGCGCCTGGCTGAGCAGCGCGCCGCGCTGGCCCGGCCCGGTCTGCAGATACGCCTGCTGCGTCAGCACCAGGCTGGCGCGGCCCGCTTCTTCGAGCCGGGCGGTAATGACAAGTTCATCGTCCAGCCGCGCCGCGCGCAGGTATTTGACGTCGCATTCGCTGACCACGAACATGCCGCCGGTCTGCTCGCGCAACTGCTGCTGCTGCACGCCGCGCGCGCGCAGCCACTCGGTGCGGGCGCGCTCGAAGAACTTGAGGTAGTTGGCGTAGAACACGATGCCGCCGGCATCGGTGTCCTCCCAGTAGATGCGGATCGGGAACTCGAACTCCGCCATCGGCGCCGCCTCAGGCCAGGACCGCCCGGAGCCGCTCGATGGCGGTGTGCAGCTGGGCCATCGAGTTGGCGGTGGAAAAGCGGATGTAGCGCGCCGTGTCGGCATGGCCGAAGTCGCGCCCCGGCGTGACGGCCAGGTGCGCGCGCTTCATCAGCTCGAAGGCGAATTCCCAGCTGCCCGGTGTTTGCATCTCGCTATTGTATTCGGAGCGACCGGCAAACAGCTTGTCACAGGCGGCGCTGCAGTCGGCCCAAGCGTAGAAGGCGCCGTCGGGCGTCACCGGCACCGTCAGGCCCAGGGCGTTCAGCTGCGGCACGAACCAGTCGCGCCGGGCCTTGAACTCGGCGCGGCGGCGCTCGTACTCGGCCAGGCTGGCGGGCTCGAAGCAGGCCAGCGCCGCGTACTGCGACACGCTGCTGGCGCAGATGAACAGGTGCTGGGCGATCTGCTCGATCACCGGCACCAGGGCATCGGGCACCACCAGCCAGCCCAGGCGCCAGCCGGTCATGTTGAAGTACTTGCTGAAGCTGTTGATGCTGATGATGTCGTTATCGAGCGCCAGCGCGCTGTGGCTGTAGGCGTCGTCGAAGGACAAGCCCAGGTAGATTTCGTCGACCAGGGTGATGCCGCCGCGCTCGGTCACCACGGCCTGGATGCGCGCCAGCTCGTCGGGGTGGATCGAGGTGCCCGTGGGGTTGGAGGGCGAGGCCAGCATCACGCCGCGCGTGTGCGCGCCCCAGGCCTCGGCCACCTTGCCGGCGCTGAGCTGAAAGCGCTCGGCGGCGGTGGACGGGATCATCACCGCCCTGCCTTCGGCCATGCTGACGAACTGCCGGTTGCACGGGTAGCTGGGGTCGGGCATCAGGATTTCGTCGCCGGCGTCGATCAGCGCCAGGCAGGCCAGGTGCAGTGCGGCCGAGGCGCCGGCGGTGACGATGATGCGGCGCGCCGGCACCTGCACGCCGAAGCGCTGCGCGTACCAGGCGCTGATGCGCTCGCGCAGCTCGGGCAGGCCCATCGATTGGGTGTATTGCGTGCGGCCTTCGCGGATGGCGCGCTCGGCCGCTTCTTGCACGAGGGGCGGCGCGGTGAAGTCGGGCTCGCCCACGTTCATGTAGACCATGGGGTTGTCGCTGCCGGCGGCTTCGCGCGCGATGGCGCCGGCCGTCTTGGCCATCTCCATCACGTAGAAGGGCTGGACGCGCTGGGCGCGGGCGGAAACTCTCATGATGCGCTGTGGTTGTCGCTGGCTTGCCCGGCGGGGCGCGGCCGGGCGCGGTCGGCGCCCACCTCGGCCGGGCGCAGCTGGGGCGCCAGGCCGTTGAGCACGCCGTTGACGTACTTGTGGCCGTCGGTGCCGCCGAAGTCCTTGGCCAGCTCGATGCATTCGTTCAGCACCACGCGCCAGGGCACGTCGGGGCACTTCAGCAATTCGTAGGCGCCGATCCACATGCAGGCGCGCTCGACGGGCGAGATCTGCCCCAGCTCGCGGTCGAGCAGCGGCACGATCAGCGCGTCCAGGTCGGCCGACAGCTCGATGCAGCCGTGCAAGAGCGCGTCGAAGTGCGCCGCGTCGGCCTTGGCAAAGCCCTGCAGCTCGCGCGTGAAGACGTCGATGGCGGCGGCGTCGCCACCGCCCAGCAGGTACTGGTACAGCCCCTGCAGCGCGAATTCGCGCGCGCGCGAGCGCGGCGACTTGGCCGAGGACTTGCGCGTGCCGGTCTTGGCCGCGGGCGGGCGTTTGGACGGCTCGGCGCTCATTTCAGGCGGTGCTTGAGCAGGGCCATCTCGACCGCCACGCGGGCGGCGTCGCGCCCCTTCTCGATCTGGCGCACGGTGGCCTGCGGCAGGTTCTCGGTGGTCAGGATGGCGTTGGCGATGGGGATGTCCAGGTCCAGCCCCACGCGGGTGATGCCGGCGCTGGACTCGTTGGCGACCAGCTCGAAGTGATAGGTCTCGCCGCGGATGACGCAGCCCAGCGCGATCAGCGCGTCGTACTCGCCGCGGTGCGCCAGCCAGCGCAGCGCCAGCGGCACCTCCAGCGCGCCGGGCACGGTGTGGTGGGCGATGTTCTCGCTCGTCACGCCCAGCGCGGCCAGCTCGCCCAGGCAGGCATCGCGCAGGCCGTTGGTGACGCCCGCGTTGAAGCGCGCCTGCACGATGGCGATGCGCAGGCCGCTGCCGTCCAGCGTGGCGCCCGGGCCCTTGTCGGCTTCCAGCATGTTCAGTCCTTGGTGATGTAGCCGGCCACTTCGAGGCCGAAGCCGCCCGCCAGGCTGGGCAGGCGCCGCGGCGTGCCCAGCAGGCGCATGCGCTGCACGCCCAGCGCGCGCAGGATCTGCGCGCCGATGCCGTAGCTGCGCAGGTCCATGCGCCCGCGCGAGGGTGCGTGGGTGGCGCGCGCCGTGCCCTGGAACTGCGCCAGCAGCTGGTCGGCGCTTTCGCCGCAGTTCAGCAGCACGGCCACGCCGCTGCCTTCCTGGCGGATGCGCGCCAGCGCCTCGTGCAGGCCCCAGCTGTGCATGCCGGGCTGCACGTCGAGCGCGTCCAGCACCGACAGCGGCTCGTGCACGCGCACGGCCACCGCGTCCTCGGGCGCCCACTGGCCCAGCACCAGCGCCAGGTGCAGCGCGCCGCTGGGCTGGTCGCGAAAGGCGTGGGCGGTGAAACGGCCCTCGGCCGTGGCCAGCTCGCGCGTGCCCATCGGCTCGACCAGCGTCTCGGTGCGGCTGCGGTATTCGATCAGGTCGGCGATGGTGCCGATCTTCAGGCCATGCTGCGCGGCGAACACCTGCAGGTCGGGCAGGCGCGCCATGGTGCCGTCGTCCTTCATGATCTCGCAGATCACGGCGGCGGGCGTGCAGCCGGCCATGGCCGCCAGGTCGCAGCCGGCCTCGGTGTGGCCGGCGCGCATCAGCACGCCGCCCTCGACCGCCTGCAGCGGAAACACGTGGCCGGGCTGCACCAGGTCGGCGGCTTGCGCGTTGGCCGCCACGGCGGTCTGCACGGTGCGCGCGCGGTCGGCGGCGGAGATGCCGGTGGTCACGCCCTCGGCGGCCTCGATCGACACCGTGAAGGCGGTGCCCATGCGCGTGCCGTTGTGCGCCACCATGGGCGGCAGGTGCAGGCGCTCGCAGCGCTCGCGCGTGAGCGTCAGGCAGATCAGGCCGCGGCCGAAGCGCGCCATGAAGTTGACCGCCTCGGGCGTGACGTGGTCGGCCGCCAGGATCAGGTCGCCCTCGTTCTCGCGGTCTTCCTCGTCGATCAGGATGACCATGCGGCCGGCGGCCAGCTCGGCCACGATGTCCTGCACGGGCGAGATGCTGGCGACGCCCGCTGGGGCGGCGGAAGGGGGTGTGGAAACGGTCATGTTCAGGTCAGGCAGCCGGCGCGCCCGGCGGTGTGGCAGGGCGCGCCAGGGCGCCGATGGACAAGAGGCACATTATCCGCCCATTGGCGCGGGCCACTGGCGGGCCGGGCACCCTGTAGCGGCCGGGGATTGGGCTGCAAAACTATCAATATCGTAGCTGTTTGCGCTTTATCATGGCGGGCTGCAG
Organism: Burkholderiales bacterium; assembly: GCA_017307865.1. Taxonomy (GTDB): domain Bacteria; phylum Pseudomonadota; class Gammaproteobacteria; order Burkholderiales; family Burkholderiaceae_C; genus Ottowia; species Ottowia pentelensis. The sequence goes on from JAFKGE010000052.1 coordinate 25,846, forward strand.
GCCGATTTGAGGCTTGAACCCGTCCGATCGGCCGGTCTGCACACACCCATGTCCCTCGACCAACCCGTCTTCTCGGCCCTGCTGCCCGTGGTGGTGCTGATCGGCATCGGCTTCGCGGCCGGGCGCCTGCAGCTGATTCGCGGCGCGGCGGTGCGCGACCTGTCCAACCTGGTGTTTCTGGTGCTGGTGCAGGCGCTGCTGTTTCGCACCATGGCCACCGCGCGGCTCGACCGGCTGGACCTGCATTCGGTGGCGCTGTACTACGTGGTGTCGGGGCTGCTCTTCTTTGCCCTGCTGCTGGCGCGCGGCCTGAGCAGCCGCTCGGCCGTGCTGGCGCTGGCGGCCATCTTCAGCAACACGCTGATGATCGGCGTGCCGCTGGTGCAGCTGGCCTATGGCGACGCGGCGCTGGTGTCGCTGTTCACCCTGATCTCGATGCACGCGCTGATCCTGCTGACCCTGGCCACCGTGGTGCTGGAGCTGCTGGTGGCGCGCGAGCAGGCCGCCGCCGGCGCCGGGCCGCGCCGCCACATCGCCGCCACCGTGGCGCGGGCGATGAAAAACGCCGTGCTGCACCCGGTGCCGCTGCCCATCATCGCCGGCTTTCTGTATTCGCTGACCGGCTGGGGGCTGCACCCGGTGGTCGAGCAGCCGCTGCGCCTGCTGGGCAACGCCTTCGGCCCGGTGGCGCTGGTGCTGGTGGGCGTGACGCTGGCGCAGACGGCCATCGGCACGCAGCTGAAGGGCGCGCTGCAGATCGCCGCGCTCAAGACCGTGCTGCACCCGCTGCTGATGGCCGCCGCCGGCTGGGCGCTGGGCCTGTCCGGCCTGCCTTTGATCGTGATGGTGGTGGCCGCCGCCCTGCCCATCGGCGCCAATGTGTTCCTGTTCTCGCAGCGCTACCACAAGGAGGAAGACCTGGTCACCGCCGCCGTGGCCGTCTCCACCGTCATGGCCATGGGCAGCATCTCGGTGGTGATGGGGCTGCTGGGCACTCTTTAATGGGGTCAGATCACAATTAAAAATCATGATCTGACCCCATTTAGGTTGATTCATGGGGGCGCGGACGGCCCCTTCAGCTCGATCTGGTTGCCGTCCGGGTCTTCGATGTAGAGCGACGGGCCCTGGCCCTCGGCACCGAAGTTGCTGACCACCGCGCCTTGCACCGGCACGCCATGCCGGCCCAGGTGCGCGCGCAGCGCCGCCTCGTCGAAGGGGTCGATGCGCAGGCAGAAGTGGTCGAGGTTGCGCCGGTCGCCAGCCGGCGCGCCGCCGCCCTTGCGCCCCAGCGGGCCGTCCACGCTCACCAGGTCGATCATCGATGCGCCGGCGCGCAGGTGCGCCAGCCCCAGCTCGTCGCGCCGTCGGACCACGGCGCAGCCCAGCACGGCGCCGTAAAAGTCGATGCTGCGGGCCAAATCGCGCACGCGCAGCACCAGGTGGTCGATGCGCTGCACCGCGAAGGGCAGGGCTGTCGGGGCTTGCAGGGGGTTTGCGGTCGTGGGGGGGGTGCCCCCTTCAGCGGGTTCAGGCATGTCGGTTCACTCCATCGCCTTGGATGGCTCATCGTCGCACATGCGTCCACACCATGCCCAGCACGGCCAGCACCGAGCCCAGCGCCAGCCCGGCCGCGAACAGCAGGCCCAGACCGACCGGATTGGGGTTGGGGTCGGGCCACAGGCCCAGTGCCGCCGCCGCGCTGACGAACAGCAGCGGCAGCGCCGCCCCCACGGCCACCCACAGGCCGCCCCGCACGCCCCAGGACCGCCAGTAAACCGCCCGCTGATCGCCGCTCAGCCACACCCAGGCCACGATCGCCAATGGCGAGAGCGTGAGCGCCAGCACCAGCGTGACGGGCAGGCGCCAGGGGGACGGTGGGCGCTGGGCGGTCATGCGGTGGAAGGGAAGATCTGAGCTCAATAGGGCAAAGCCTAGAACGCCGGCTTGCCGCGGGCCGCCTTGGTGTCGGACCGCCGCGCCTTGCTGTCCAGCCGCCGCAGCTGCGACGCCCGCGTCGGCCGGGTGGCGCGTCGCGTGGGCCGCACGCGCGTGGCCTCGTCGATCAGTGCCTGCAGCCGCGCCAGCGCCTCGGCGCGGTTCTGCGTGCGGCTGCGCGAGGTCTGCGCCTTGATGACGATGATGCCTTCCTTGGTCACCCGCTGATCCTGCAGGCCCAGCAGCTGGTTCTTGGCCGTTTGCGGCAGCGACGAGCGGGCAATGTCGAAGCGCAGGTGAACCGCGCTGGACACCTTGTTGACGTTCTGCCCGCCCGGGCCCTGCGCGCGCACGTCGCTGAACTCCACTTCATGGGGATGCAGGGTGTAGGTCATGGCAAAAAAATGATCCGACCCCAATTATTGCCCCGGCATGTAAACCGCGTAAGCTGCTGTAGTCCAGGCCGCGGGGATGCCGGGGCCGAACTAACATCGGCGCCATGCGCTATCAGTTTGAAAGCTGGCGCGGCGACCCCTGTGGAAAGGAGTGTGATGCCCGAGAAAGACACCGTCGATTTTCGTCCCCCGCAGCCTTCGTCCAGGGCCTGGGTGGGCTGGGTGGTGATGGCGGCGCTGGTCGCGGGCGCGGCCTGGTGGTTCGGCTGGCGGCCCGCGCACGCGCCCGAGGCGCCGCCGCCGGCCGCCGATGCCGCCGCGCCCGCCACCGCCCCCGGGCCGGCCGCCGAGGTGCCCGCATCCGCGCCGCTGGCCGAGGCCTCGGCGCCCGCCAACCCGGTCGACGCGCTGGCGCCCGCCGACGCCGCCTTGCCCGCGCTGGCCGACTCCGACGCCGCCGTCGCCCAGGCGCTGCGCGATCTGCTGGGCGCCCAGCGCGTGGCGCAGTTCTTGCTGCCCGACGGCTTTGTGCGCCGCGCCGTCGCCACCGTCGACAACCTGGCACGCGCCAGCGCGCCCGCCCGCCTGTGGCCCGTGCAGCCGGCGCCCGAGCGCTTTCTGGTCACCGGCCCGGCCGACGCGCCCGCCGCCACCATCGCCCCCGCCAACGCCGCGCGCTACCACGCCTTCGTCGCCTTTGCCGAGGGCGTGCCGCTGGGCGCCGCCGTCCAGCTCTACGCCCGGCTGTACCCGCTGTTCCAGTCTGCGTACGAAGAGCTGGGCTACCCCGGCCGCTATTTCAACGACCGTCTGGTGGCCGTGCTGGACGTGCTGCTGGCCACCCCCGAGCCTGTCGGTCCCGTGGCCGTGCAGCTGACCCAGGTCAAGGGCGAGGTGCCCTCCACCCGGCCCTGGGTGCGCTACGAATACGCCGACCCGCGGCTGGAGTCGCTGTCCAGCGGCCAGAAGATGCTGCTGCGCATGGGCCCCGACAACGCCCGCCGCCTGAAGGCCGTGATGACCGAGCTGCGCCGCCGCGTGGCCACCGGCGCCGTGGCCAAGGCCAAGGGCGATTGAGCGCCGCGCGCATCACGCGCGCTCGGGCACGCCTTCTTCGGCCCGCGCTTTCAGCGCCCGGTTCATGTCGTCAAAGCCACGCCGGGTGTCGCGATCCAGGCTGCCGCGCGATGGCCCGACCAACAGCCCGCTGAACCGCTCGCTTTGCTGAAAGCGCACCTTGCCCTCACCCAGCGGCTCGATGAGAAGGCGATGCTCGCCATCGAACACGCCAGGAAGGAGAAAGCGACCCAGCCACCGAAGCTCGCGCCCCGCATCGGCCGTGAGGACGACCGGCGAGAAGCGCATGGCTTTCGCACCGCTGGGCTGGACGGTGACTTCGAGCCGAGCCCCTTGCCGGGGCACACCGGCAATCGACTTGATGAAGGGATTCCACTGCGGATAAGAGGCGAAATCCAGCAGAACGGCCCATACCCGCTGCGCCGATGCGTCAATTTCGATTTCGGTATGCAGGTGGTGCTTCGCCATCGGTCCCCCTTGTCGTTGGCGCCCGGCGCCTTGCCCTCGGCCGCGCGGCGCCCCATCCGATCCCAATTTTTTTCAGGCTCAGGCTTCGCTCTTGCTGTCCGGCACCGCCTGAGGCGCGGGCTCCTCCGCCACAGGTTCCTGACGCCCCGCCGCCTTGCGCTCGGCCTTCTCGGCCTTCTTTTTCTTCTTCTCTTGCTCGCGCTGGCGCTTTTCAAACTGGTAGTTGGGCTTTGGCACGGGGGCGGTTCCTTTCGGGCTGGGTGGTGTCGAGCATAGCCGATGCAGCAGCGCCGCCCCAAGCTGGCCAGAGTGCGTTTTCGCGCGTTCAAACATCCAAAGGCCAAGGCGGGTCACCACGGTCCGCGCTCGGCCCGAGCGGCGGAGTCAACCCCGGCGATGCGCGGCGGCCTGATGCTTCCAATTCGATAGCTGCCCGCGCTTGCTGCGAAATGGCTAGAGGCGGAAATAGCCAAAAAAATGATCAGGCCACCGTTCGGGGCTCGACCGGAGTGGGAAATGTTCATCTGACCCCATTTCCCCCAAAAAGGGAGCGCCCTGACTTGAAGACGGGCGTGGCCCACGAAAAAGCGCTGCGCCACGAAAGCGGCGCAATGCTGCAAGAGTGATAGCTTGTGGCGCTTGCTGCGCAAGGGCTAGCGGCCGAAATTGCTTGAAACCGGCGCGATGCCTGCAGGCGAAGCCCGGCGCAACGCCAAAACCCCCAAGAAGAAACCTTGGGGAAAGGCGAAACGCTGGAATAAATGCTGGCCTGCATAAAGCGGGAATATGAGAGGACTAACGCTGGAATTAAGCCGAGCCGCGAAGCGGCTTCGGCTTGAATGACTTGTTAGACCGCTGCCCGCTGATGCTAATAGCTCGACACATGTAGGATCTCTCCCGTTTCCTGGACGAAGCACAAAGAACCTTTGAAAATTGCAGGGATACCAACAGACTCATAGTATTTGGCCTGTGGTGATGCAACGGTGGCGTCCTCGAAGCGTGAGTGGCCTGAAATGATCTCAGGCTTGCGTAGCCTAACGACAATAGCTGAAAGAACATGCTTGCCTTGGAGCGTTCTTGCTTTTTCTATGGGGACAGGGCAGGTGACAGGTAACCGATATTCGCTGTTGCTGTCTCTGAATTGCTTGCCTTTCAGATCAGCGGGATTAAAAACGAAGTACAGGTCGCGGCCGCGCTCGCTCGTCACTTCTGCTCTTGTCCCGAAAGCATTTTGGCCGGAGTAGTTTTCCGTACTATCCGTGACGCTACCCATGCCGCATGAAACCCCTTTGTCAATTGGCCAATGTCTCTGGCAAAAAATTGAATAGGCCGGTTCGTAGGCTTGTACGTCAGCGTTGTACTTTAGGTCTGCGTATTCCGGCTTGAGCGCATAGTCATCCGTTGTTGAAAACGGCTGAATCACAGCGTCAACATTGGCAAGACGCTGTTTGTATGCGTCCGTAGTTTCAAATTCACCTTTCGCGCTCTTATCAACTACGGACTTGAACTCGGTGAAGAACTTAGATCGCTCATTCGGGGAGAACGTGGGTGATGTTGCGTTAAACGCGGTTGGCTTCCATTCCGCGACGACAGGTGCCGGAGACGGGGCGGGCGCTGCCGCAGCCTTGTCAGTTGGCGCTGCGGCGGGCTGGCAGGCGGCCAGTGCCACTGGGAGGAACAAACAGAATGGACGCTTCATTGCTGGCCCCGAACTCGTGCTGTGATTTTCTTTCATTCGCAGCGTTGGCTCTGCTGCGGTCTAACGCTGGAGTTAAGCGGCGCGCGTTTTCGCGCGTCCGCTTGGACGACGGGTTAGGCCGCGGTGCCGCGGGGCGAAGCTAGCGAGACGTTGCCAGAAATGGCACGGTGAACCCGATAGAGACCACGAGTGCCAAGGCCGAAGAAGGCAAAACCAGCAATGGCTAGCGCCTCGACGAACAGCGTGGGATTACTGAACGTGAGTGGACGTGGAAAAAGTCCGAGCGAGATGGCGCTGAACGTGAGCAACGCGGTACCGATGACCAGAAGCAATGCAGATTCGATGACCTTCATGAGCAATTCCCCTTTGCAGTTGAAAGAAATGCAGCGACTACGACGATTCTGTTTTGAGCGGCCTAACGCCTAAGCTAAGCGGCCTGCGCGGCCGCGACGTGTGATCAAGCGAGCAGCTTACTCCGCGCAGGTCCGCTTAAGCGCATAGTTAGGAGGCAGCTTCGGGCGCTTCCTTTTTGGGCTCCTTGAGGCTTTCCGGGAATGGTGGAGGGACCAAGCCCATAGGTGTTGTGGGACGTGGCGTCGCGTGATCGTATGCACCTTGGAGCCTAGCGGATACGAGAGCTACAACGTACCGAAACTGATTCCGTGGGCTCTTGTCGTTTGCGAAGTACCGCTCAAAGAGCCACTCCGCACTGTCGCTTCCTTCGAGTGGAGAGAAGAGTTCTCGTACGCGATCTCTGTGCGCTCCAGATTTGAGGCTTACTCCGCTCAGCTCATGTGCAAAGGAATTGCGAATGCGACGAACAAGATGAAGCGTCTTGCAAAGCATTGGATCAATTAGCCCAAGACGGTAAGCAAGTGCAATTTTGGCGCTGAAGGTGCCAAGCGGAGAATCGCCATCAAGCAATTCATCGCTCTTAGATGTCGACGGCAAGAGCACCTTTTGAAGCAGGTGATATAGCAACAAATCAAGTTTAGCCGCGCCGAGTATGACTGCAGCGCGATCGCTTTCGTTCTTGAGTTCTTCGACGAACTCTGAAAATTCTGCAAACTCTGCCAGATCAAGATCACTCACCTCATGTTCCGATGAGCTCACAATGCCTCCTAACTAAGATTAGACGACTTGGATGATATGGGGGATTGATCAACCAATGTCGTGAAATTGGTCACACTCCCTCTGATCTCGTTCAATTATTCCATTTAGCCAAACCTAAATGTCGCATCCCGGACGATTACATAGATGAAAACCGCTACCCGCTGTTCATGGCCCGAGCCGTATTGCGGGAGTTGATAGAGTCCTTGCAAGCCACCGGGAGTGCCACGCCATGCTGATAGCCCTGCACAAGAACGCCCGCACGACACCG
>JAFKGE010000053.1 GCA_017307865.1 Burkholderiales bacterium
TCGCCCTTGACCAGGGTGACCTGGCCGCTGTTCATCGCCACGTCGGTGCCCGTGCCCATGGCCACGCCCACGTCGGCCTGGGCCAGCGCCGGCGCATCGTTGATGCCGTCGCCGGCCATCGCGACCACATGGCCCTCGCGCTGCAATTTTTCGACCAAGGCCAGCTTGTCGGCGGGCTTGACCTCGCCATGCACCTCGTCGATGCCCAGTTTGGTGGCCACCGCCTGGGCCGTGGTCAGGCCGTCGCCCGTGGCCATGACGATGCGCAGGCCGCTGGCGTGCAGGATGCGGATGGCCTCGGGCGTGCTGGACTTGATGGGGTCGGTCACGGCCAGCAGGCCGGCCAGCCGGCCATCGACGGCCAGGTGCATGACGCTGGCGCCTTCGCCGCGCAGGCGCTCGGCCTCAAGCTTCAGGGCGGACACGTCCAGGCCCTCCTGCTCCATGAGCGCGGTGTTGCCCAGTGCCAGGCGCCGGCCCTCGACCGTGCCGCGCACGCCGATGCCGCTGCCCGACTCGAAATCATCGGGCTTGGCCAGCTGCAGGCCTTTGGCACGCGCCGCGCTGACGATGGCGTCGGCCAGCGGATGCTCGCTGCCCTGGTCCAGGCTGGCTGCCAGGCGCAGCACCTCGTCCGCGCTATAGCCCGGGGCGGCGACGGCCGTGTCGAAGGCCGGCCGGCCCTCGGTCAGCGTGCCGGTCTTGTCCACGATCAGGGTATCGACCTCGCGCATCTTCTCGATCGCGCCGGCATCGCGGAACAGCACGCCCTGCGTGGCGGCGCGGCCCGTGGCCACCATCACCGACATGGGCGTGGCCAGGCCCAGCGCGCAGGGACAGGCGATGATCAGCACGGCCACGGCGTTGACCAGGCCGTACACCCAGCTGGGCTCGGGCCCGAACAGGCCCCAGGCGAAGAAGGTCAGGATGGCGATCGCCACCACGACCACGACGAACTTGCCCGCCACCTTGTCGGCCATGCGCTGCATGGGCGCCTTGGAGCGCTGGGCGTTGGCCACCATCTGCACGATCTGCGACAGCACGGTGGCCGCGCCCACCTTGTCGGCGCGCATGACCAGCGCGCCGCTGCTGTTGAGCGTGGCGCCGATCAGCTGGTCGCCCGCGCGCTTGGTCACGGGAACGGGCTCGCCGGTCAGCATGGATTCATCGACGGCGCTGCGGCCCTCGGTCACCACGCCATCCACCGGCACCTTCTCGCCGGGGCGCACGCGCAGCAGGTCGCCCACATGGACATGGGTCAGCGGCACGTCCTCCTCGCTGCCGTCGGCGTTGATGCGCCGCGCCGTCTTGGGCGCCAGGCCCAGCAGGGACTTGATGGCCGCCGAGGTCTGCGAGCGCGCCTTCAGCTCCAGGATCTGGCCCAGCAGGGTCAGCGAGATGATGACCACGGACGCCTCGAAGTACACCGCCACGCGGCCCATGGACACGAACGAGGCCGGAAACACGCCCGGCGCCACGGTCGCGACCACGCTGTAGACAAAGGCCGCCGACGTGCCGAGGCCGATCAGCGTCCACATGTTGGGGCTGCGCTTCTGAATCGACTGCCAGCCGCGCACGAAGAAGGGCCAGCCGGCCCACAACACCACGGGCAGGGACAGCACCAGCTCGATCCAGCTCTGCGTGGCCATGGCGAACCAGCCCAGGCGATGGCCGAACATGGCCAGGAAGGTGACGACCAGCGTGAGCGGCAGCGTCCACCAGAAGCGGCGCTGGAAGTCGTGCAGTTCGCTGTTGTCCTCTTCGCCCAGCGGAATCACCGGCTCCAGCGTCATGCCGCAGATGGGGCAATTGCCCGGATGGTCCTGCCGGATCTCGGGGTGCATCGGGCAGGTATAGATCGTGCCGGTCGGCGCCTCCAGCGTCGGCGCGGCCGCGGCCATGCCGACGTGTTCACCAATGGCGTGGCCGTGGTGATGGTGATCGTGATCGTGGCCCGAAGTCACTTCGCCTTCGGGCACCAGATTCATGTGGCAGATGGGGCAGTTGCCGGGGTGGTCCTGCCGGATCTCGGGGTGCATGGGACAGGTGTAGATGGTGCCAGCCGGGGCCTGCTGGGGCAGCGCCGCCGCGCCCGGCGAGGCCGGTTCACCGGCCATGTGGCCGTGGTGATCGTGATCGTGGCCTGAGGCCACCTCGTTCTCGGGCACCAGGTGCATGTGGCACTTCGGGCAGTCGCCGGGATGGTCCTGCCGCACCTCGGGATGCATGGGGCAGGTGTAGATGGTGCCCGCCGGGGCCGGTTCGCCCTCCGCCTGGTCGTGGTGATGCAGATGCTCGTTCATGACAGTGCCTTCATCGATTGAATTCGATTCTGAACCTTCCCATCATGGAAGAGTCAACCCCTTCCACGCGCCCCACCCATCCCGCGCCCGGATGGTTAACGGGACAAGGACTTGCGGTACTCGACGTTGATCGCATCGTGACGCTGCCGCACCTCGGGTGGCCATTGCGCCTTGATCCACGACAGCACGGCCACGATCTCATCGTCGTTCAACACGCCATCGTAGACGGGCATGGCCGTGCGGTAGTCGGGCTGCTTGATCAGCCGGGCCAGGCCCTGCTTGGTGATGGCGAACAGCTGTTCGTCCGGATGGTGCCAGGTGTGGCCGCTCGCGTCGTGCGGCGGCGCCGGCAGCAGACCGTCAGGCCCGCGCTCGCGCCAGTCGGGCTGGCCCTCACCCCTGGCGCCATGGCAGGCCGCGCATTGCTGCGCGTAAATGCGCGCGCCAACGCGTAGCGCTTGGGGGTCATCGGGGCGCAGGCTGTGCAAGGAGCTCGCCTGCGACTCACTGGCGCGCAGGGAAAAATAGCCCATTCCTGCCACCAGCAGCAGGGTCAGCAAGCCGGCAGTGGCGAGGACCAGCGGCTTGCGTGCCAAGGCGGCGAAGCGCGGCACGCTGCCGACCGGACTCAAGGCGCAACCTGGACTTGCCCGACCATGCCGGCTTCAAGGTGCCCCGGTTCGGTGCAAGCGAAATCGACCTGGCCCGGCTGGGTGAACTGCCACACCATGCTGCCACGCTGGCCTGGCTTGAGGTTCAACTGGTTGGGCTCGCTGTGCGCCATGCCGGGATGGGCGCGCATCTGCACAGCGTGTTCCTTCAGTTCATCGAGCGATCCGAGCACCATTTCGTGCCTCACCTTGCCGGCGTTGCGCACCACGAAGCGCACCGTGTCGCCAACCCTCACGTCGATGCTGGAAGGATGAAAGCGCATGTCATCGTCCAACACCACGTCCACGGTGCGCGTGACCTTGGCCGGGTCGCCCGGCCTGCCGAACAGGGCGGCGTGCTCGGACGCGCTCATGTTGCCGTGCGAGGCGGGCATGTCGTGGCCGCCCGCGCGCGTGCCGGCGGCGAGCGCGGCCATTGGAACCGCCGTGGCGGCGAGCAACGCAACAACGAATGTTTTCTTCATTCAAACAACTCCTGCAAAAAATCAGAACCAGAAGCTCAAGCCGGCCACCCAGCGCGTCGGGCTCGCGCGCTCGCCCGCGGCGCGCACGAAGTCCCGCGTGCGGCCAAAGCTGTGCTGCCACTCGACGCCGACGTAGGGCGCGACCTGGCGCGTGATTTCGTAGCGCAGACGCAGGCCGGCGCTGGCGTTGGCGAGGCCGCTGCCGATGGCGTTGGCCGGGTCGCTCTTGCCGTAGAAATTCCACTCGGTGCGCGGCTGCAGCACCAGCCTTTGCGTGAGCAGCAGGTCATACGACCCTTCGAGCCGCAGCGCGGTGCGGCCGCCACTGCCCAGATACCCGGTCGCATCGATCTCGAACCAGTAGGGCGCCAGGCCTTGCACGCCTGCCGCGAGCCACTGGCGGTCCTTGCCTGCGCCATGGTCCAGCCGCACGCCGAGCTGCGTATCCCAGTAAGCGGCAATGGCGTGGCCCCAGAGCAGCTCGGTGCGTGAATCGTGCAGCTTGCCCTTGGCGACATCGCCCTCGGCCTTGATGAGCAGGTGATCGAAGTCGCGGCCGATGCGCGCCTGCAGGTCGTACGTCGTGGCGTTTTCGCCGTGGCGCGCCCATGCGCGCTCCAGCCGGTTGACCTTCAGGTTGGCAAAGCTCATCTGGTCGTCGAGCTGCAGGGGCGGCACGCCCGGCAGGGAATACTGGCCGCTGCCGCGCACGAAGCCGTCCGAATAGCCATTGGGGTCGCGTGCGTCGGCGGGCGGGCTGCCGCCCTGCATTTGCATGTTGCCGTGGTCCATGGCGGGCGCCGCGCCGGTGTCCGATGGCGCGCCGGCGGTCGCGGCACCATGGCCCATGCCGGGCATGGCGCCGTGATCCATGGGCATGGCACCGTGGTTCATCTCGAGGGCGTTGGTCATCGCCTCTGGCATGCGGCCTTGCATGGGCATGCTGCCTTGGTCCATCCCGCCCATGGACGGCGCCGCGGGCGCCGCAGTCGCCTCAGGTGCAGCGCCGTGCGACCCGTGCGCGCCGTGATCCTGGGCCAGGGCCGGAGCGCCGGCACCCCAGAAGACCAGCGTCAAGGCCACGGGCACCAGGCGCAGCCCACGGGCGTGCGCGATGGCGTGGGTCATGTTCGGATGCGTTGTCATGCCACCACCACCTCGCGGAACATGCCCATTTCCATGTGGAACATCAAGTGGCAGTGCCACACCCAGCGGCCGAGCGCATCGGCGGTGACGAGCAAGCTCACGCGCTGCGCCGGCTGCACGGGGATGGTGTGCAGGCGCGCGACGAAATCGCCCGAGGCGTTTTCCAGCTCCTGCCACATGCCGTGCAGGTGTATGGGGTGGGTCATCATGGTGTCGTTGTGCAGGATCACGCGCAGGCGCTCGCCATAGCGGAAATGCACCGGCGCGCTGGATGCGAAGTCCAGTCCGTCGAACGACCAGGCGTAGCGTTCCATGTTGCCCGTCAGGTGCAGCTCGATCTCGCGCTCGGGGCCTCCCGCATAGAGCGAGCCGCCGATGGTCTTGAGGTCGGCCAGGGTGAGCACGCGCCGGCCGTTGCCGCGCAGGCCGACGCCAGGGTCATCCAGGTTGGTGCGCGGCATGTCCACGCGCATGTCGGTGCCGGGCCCCCATTCGGTGCGCGCGTGGCGCACCGTGATGCCGGGCTTTTGCAGGGGGTTGGGCGCCATGGAGTGCGCCATGCCGGCCATGCCCCCGTGGTTCATGCCGGCCATGTCGTGGCCGCCGCCTTGCGCCATGCCGCCCATCATGTCGGCCATGCTGAGCCACTGCACCGCATCGAGTGCGGGCACGGGCGCGCTCAGGCCCTCGCGCACGGCGAGCGTGCCACGCGCATAGCCGGTGCGGTCCATGGACTGGGCAAACAGCGTGTACGCGTCGTCCTTGGGCTGCACGATCACGTCGTAGGTCTCGCCGGGTCCAAAGCGGAATTCGTCCACGGTCACCGGCTCCACGTCCTGCCCGTCGGTTTGCACCACGGTGAGCGGCAGGCCCGGAATACGCACGTCATAAAACGTGTTGGCGCTGCCGTTGATGCAACGCAGCCGCACGCGCTCGCCGGGCTTGAAGAGCGCCGTCCAGTTCGCGCCCGGTGCGCTGCCGTTGACCAGGTAGCTGAGCACGGTGGACGACAGGTCGGCCAGGTCGGCCGGGCTCATGCGCATGGCATTCCACATGTCGCGCTCCGCCATGGCCGCATCCATGCCCTTGGCGCGCACGTCCTGTACAAATTTGGCGAAGGTCGGGCGGTGCTGGTTGAACACGTCGCCCTGGGCCTTGAGTTTGGCCAGGGCGCGCATCGGGTCGCTGCCTGTCCAGTCCGACAGCAGCACCACATGCTCGCGCTCGGCGCGCAGGGTTTCGCCCCCGCGCGGCTCGACGATGAGCGCGCCGTACAAACCAGTGACCTCCTGCATGGCGCTGTGCGAGTGGTACCAGTAGGTGCCGCTTTGCTCCAGCGTGAAGCGGTAGGTGAACGTCTCGCCCGGCGCGATGCCGGCAAAGCTGATTCCCGGCACACCGTCCATCTGGAACGGCAGGATGATGCCGTGCCAGTGGATAGAAGCCGTCCCGCGCAGACGGTTGGTGACGCGAATCGTCACCGTCTCGCCTTCGCGCATGCGCAGCGTCGGGCCGGGCAGACTGCCGTTGACGGTGGTGGCGATGCCCGTGCGGCCGTCGAAATCGACGCGGGTCTCGGCCAGCGTCAGGTCGAAGACGGGGCCGCGCAACTCGGGTGCTGTTCCCGTACGGGCTGCCGGCAGGTCTTGCAGTGCCCAGGCGGGCACGGCGGCATCGAACGTACCCCATGCGGCGCCCGCCGCCAGCGCCCGGAGGAAGCGCCGGCGCTGGAAGGCCTGGCCCTGGGAGCCGGAAAGGGAAGGATTCTTGAAACGCATGTCGGAGATTCTGGCGGGTCTGCCTTTCGGCAGGATGTTCTCGACATTACATTCCTGTCAGCTTCATGCCAGCAGTCCAGCAGGGCGGCACACTGATGCGGGAACAGTCAAGGAGCCAAACGGGTGAAGATATTGATCGTCGAAGACGAGCCCAAGACGGGCGCGTACCTGCGCCAGGGCCTGACCGAGGCCGGCTACGTGGCCGACCTGGTGCCTCATGGCACCGACGGGCTGCACATGGCCCTGCAGGGCGCCTACGACCTGGTGATCCTGGACGTGATGCTGCCCGGCCTGAACGGCTGGCAGGTGCTGCAGGCGCTGCGCGAACGCGGCCTGCGGATGCCCGTGCTGTTTCTGACAGCGCGCGACCAGGTGGAGGACCGCGTCAAGGGGCTGGAGCTGGGCGCCGACGACTATCTGGTCAAGCCGTTCTCGTTCGCGGAGCTGCTGGCCCGGGTGCGCATCATCCTGCGCCGCGCCCCTGCGGGCGGCGACGGTACGCTGCTGCGCGTGGCCGACCTGGAGCTGGATCTGCTGCGCCGCCGGGTCTCGCGCAATGGCCGGCGCGTGGACCTGACGGCCAAGGAGTTCGGCCTGCTGGAACTCTTGATGCGGCGCCACGGCGAGGTGCTGCCGCGCTCGCTGATCGCATCCCAGGTGTGGGACATGAACTTCGACAGCGACACCAACGTCATCGAGGTCGCCATGCGCCGCCTGCGCGTGAAGATCGACGAGGGCCACCCCGTCAAGCTGATCCAGACCGTGCGCGGCATGGGCTACGTGCTCGACGTGCCGCGGGAGGACTAGGTGGCGCTGGCGGCGCGTTGGGGCCGGCTGCCGTTGACACGGCGCCTGACCCTGCTCTTCACCACTGCTGCCGCCCTGGTGGTGCTGGGGCTGGGCGCCCTGTTCCTGGTGGAGATCGAGCGCCATTTCGTCGAGCTGGACCGAATGGTGCTGCAGGACAAGCAGCACCTGATCGAGGAAGTCCTGCGCAACGCCGGTTCGGTGGACGACGCGCGCCAGCGTCTGGGCGAGGCGCTGAGCTACCACCATGACCTCTACGCCCTGGTGCAGGATGGACAAGGCGCGGTGGTCTTTCGATCCGAAGGGTTCACGCCCGCCATGCGCGGTGAGAAAAACCTTGGCGCCAGCCAGGACCAGGCGTTTGGGGTGTTGCGCCACGGCGATGTGCGCTTTCACACGCTGGTTTTCAAGGCCGTGCCCGGCTACGCCGGCACCCCGCTTGGCGTCTGGATCGCCGCGGATACGCAGCACCACACACAGTTTCTTGACGGCCTGCGGCGCAGCCTGGCCCTGTATGTGCTGGGCGCCATCGCCCTGTGCGGCCTGCTCTCGTGGCTGGCCGCGCGCCAGGGCCTGGCGCCGCTGCGCGACATGAAGTCACGCGCCGCCAAGGTCACGGGCCAGAGGCTGGGCGAACGCATGCCGGTGCAGGCCGTGCCAGTGGAGATGGCCGACCTGGCCCAGGAGCTGAACCGCATGCTGGACCGGCTGCAGCAGGACTTCCAGCGCCTGACCGACTTTTCCTCGGATCTGGCACACGAGCTGCGCACGCCCATCAGCAATCTGCTCACGCAGACGCAGGTGGCGCTGACGAGCAGGCGCGACGCCGCAACCTACCGTGACATCCTGGCCTCGAACGCCGAGGAATTCGAGCGGCTGGCGCGCATGGTGTCCGACATGCTGCTGCTGGCCAAGACCGAGCGCGGCGTGGACCTGCCGCACAAGGAGCGTTTTTCCGCGCGCCAGGACGCGCAGGCGCTACTCGACTTCTACGAGGCCGTGGCCGAGGAAAAGCGCATCCGGCTCCACTTGGAGGGCGATGGCGAGGTCGAGGGCGACCGCCTGATGTTCCGCCGCGCGGTGAGCAACCTGCTGTCCAACGCCCTGCGCCACACGCCCGGGGACGGGGACGTCGCCATCCACATCGCCAGCACCCCGCAAGCGATCACGGTGGCCGTGGAGAACACCGGCGCCGACATCGACCCCAAACTGCTGCCTCGGCTGTTTGACCGCTTCTACCGCGCCGATCCTTCCCGGGCCCATCCGGATTCCGATGGCTCCGGACTGGGCCTGGCCATCACGCGCGCCATCGCCCAGGCCCATGGCGGCCGTGTCACGGCCACGTCGGACCACGGGCTCACCCGCTTCACCCTGGAGTTTCCCCGCCGCCGAATCAATGCTCCGAACTGAAAAAACATGGCGCTGTGTCCGCTGTCGTTCCAGGCCAGTGGATCGACACGGTGTCAGAACCCCGCCCCCGGCTGCGCCAGGTAGGCCAGCTCCTCAGCCGTGCTGGCGCGCCCCAGGATGGCGTTGCGGTGCGGAAAGCGGCCAAAGCGCGCGATCACGTCCCGGTGCTTGTGGGCGTAGTCCAGCGTGCCGTCGAAGTACGTCCGGGGCGTTGCGTTGGGCTCATCGCGCAAGGCCGTGAACAGGGCCACGCTGCGCGCCTGCATGGCCGAGTCCTCGGCGTGCTCCAGCGGCAGGTAGCAGAAGATGCGCGCCATGGGCGGCACCGCCTGGTCGTGGCCGCGCGCGAGGCCCTGCAACGCGATGGCCAGGGCCTTGGCGTCGGCCGCAAAGCTGGCGGGGTGGCCGCGAAACACGTTGCGGCTGAACTGGTCCAGCACGATCAGCAGCGCCAGGCGGCCGTCGGCGTGGTCGGCCCAAGCGTCCAGCCGGCCGGCGCGCGCCGCCTCGATGGTGCTTGAAAAGCGCTGGCCCAGCATGGCATCGAAGGCCTCGTCCTTGCGAAACCACTGGGCCTGCACACGCGCCATGGCGGCGGTGTCGAGCGGATAGGCGCCCAGCCACAGGCGCAGGACGTCGGCGGCCTGGGCCGGCCATTGGGTTGATGCGGAGTCGGTCATGCGTGCATTCTGGCGGCGCCGGCGCGGGTTTGCCAGTGTGCACGCCCTGGCCCATGCTGGCATGATGAAGCGAACCTCGAGGAGTGAACCGCGATGACCATCGACGCCGACGCATCCATCGATACCCTGCGCACGCTGGCCCTGGTGGGCGCGTCGGGCAGCGGCAAGACCAGCCTGGCCGAGGCCCTGCTGCACGCCAGCGGCGCCATCGGCGCGATGGGCAGTGTCGAACGCGGCAGCACCGTGAGCGACCACGACCCGATGGAGATCAAGGCCCAGCATTCGCTGCAGGCCTCGGTGTTGCACCTGCGGCACGAGGGCTGCCGCATCCACCTGATCGACACGCCCGGCCTGCTGGACTTCATCGGCCACAGCCTGCCGGCGCTGGAGGCGGTGGAAACCGCCGCCATCGTCGTCAACGCCGCCACCGGCATCGAGCCCATGACGCGGCGCATGATGGAGCAGGCCGCCGAGCGCCAGCTCGATCGCCTGATCGTGGTCAACAAGATCGATGCCGAGGGCGTGGACCTGGCCGGCCTGCTGGCCGACATCCAGGCCGTCTTCGGCAAGGCCTGCCTGCCGCTGAATCTGCCAGACGCCGATGCCAGCCGGGTGGCGGACTGCTTCTACCAGCGCGAGGGCGCGAGCGACTTCGGCGCCGTGGCGGACGCGCACCGCGCCCTGGTCGAACAGGTGGTGGAAGTCGACAGCGCCTTCGTCGACCGCTACCTGAACGAGGGCGACGTCGACGCCAGCGAGCTGCACGCGCCGCTGGAGCAGGCGCTGCGCGAAGGGCACCTGGTGCCGGTGTGCTTTGTCTCGGCGCGCAGCGGCGCGGGGGTGAAGGAGCTGCTCGACGTCATGGTCCGGCTGCTGGCCAACCCCAGCGAAGGCAACCCGCCCGACTTCCTGAACGGCGAGGACGAGGCCGCCACGCCCCTGCACGCCCGGCCCGACGCCACGGCCCACGTGCTGGCGCACGTGTTCAAGATCAGCATCGACCCCTACGTCGGCAAGCTGGGCTTCGTGCGCGTGCACCAGGGCACCATCACGCCGGGCTCGCAGCTCTACGTGGGCGAGGGGCGCAAGCCCTTCAAGGTGGGCCACCTGTACCTGCAGCAGGGCAAGGAGCACGTCGAGCTGCCCAGCGCCGGGCCGGGCGCGATCTGCGCCATCGGCAAAGTGGACGAGCTGCAGTTCGACGCCGTGCTGCACGACGCGGCCGAGGACGAGGCGATCCGCCTCAAGCCCATGGCCTATCCGGTGCCGGTGCACGGCATCGCCATCACGCCCAGGCGGCGCGGCGACGAGCAGCGCCTGTGGGAGGTGGTGGGCAAGCTGGTGGCCGAAGACCCCTGCCTGCGCCTGGAGCGCGCCGCCGGCACGCACGAGACCATCGTGCGCGGCCTGGGCGAGCTGCACCTGCGCGTGCTGCTGGAGCGCCTGCGCGAGGTGCACAAGTTCGAGGTCGACACGCACCCGCCGCGCATCGCCTACCGCGAGACCATCACGCAGAACGCCGCCGCGCAATACCGCCACAAGAAGCAGAGCGGCGGCGCCGGCCAGTTCGGCGAGGTGCACCTGCGCGTGGAGCCGCTGGCGCGCGGCGCCGGCTTCGAGTTCGTCGACCAGGTCAAGGGCGGCACCATTCCGGGCCAGTTCATGCCGGCGGTCGAAAAGGGCGTGCGCGAGGCGCTGGCCGAGGGCGTGATCGCCGGCTACCCGGTGCAGGACGTGCGCGTGATCGTGCACGAGGGCAAGCACCACCCGGTGGACAGCAAGGAGGTGGCCTTCGTCACCGCCGGCAAGAAGGCCTTTCAGGCCGCCATGCGCGAGGCCAAACCCGTGGTGCTGGAGCCCATCGCGCGCCTGCAGATCACCGCGCCCGAGGGCGCCACCGGCGCCATCACGGGCGATTTGTCGGCGCGCCGCGGCATCGTCAGCGGCACCGACAGCGGGCGCGACGGCGAGCTGACCATCAGCGGCCAGGTGCCGCTGGCCGAGCTGGCCGACTACCAGAGCCGGCTGAACGCCATGACCGCCGGCCAAGGGCGTTATTCGCTGGCGCTGTCGCACTACGCGGCGGTGCCGCCGGCGGTGCAGCAGCAGCTGGTCGGCCAGTACCAGCAGCCGAGCGACGAGTGATGGCGGCGCAGAAGGTGTGAATGAATCCAGAGTGCCCGAAAGGATCGCCCAAACACGTCCGATCAAGGCGCAAAGCGCAGTCGTAGCTCGGGCTACGGCGAGCATTTGCAACGCCGAGCGGGCGGGTTTGGGCGATCAAGGCGGGCATGAGGGGTTCGTTCGCACCTTCTTAACGCCGCTGCTCGATCAGCTGGCCGCGCAATTCCCCTTCGGGGTAGCTGGCCGTCGTGAGGTTGACGTACCACTGGCCAGCCAGCAGGTCGGCGCGCTGGTGCGGCGTCAGCATGGCGCGGCCCTCGGACGGATTGATCACCGAGCGGCCCAGCGACAGCACCGCAGGCGCCACCTCGCCGCCCATGCCGGGGCTGTGAAAGCTGGCGCCGCGCACCGGGCCGCTGAGGCCGCTGAAGCTGAGCTTCCAGCGCAGCAGGCCGGTGTTGCGGTTGAGCACCGCCACCAGTTCGCCGCGCGCCGCGCTGTCGTTGGCCGGCACCGCTTCGCGCCCGCTCAGCTGGGCGCTGAAGGCGGCCAGCTCGGGCAGACGTTCGGGCACCGGCGGCGGGGCTACCGGGCGGTGCGGCGCCGGGCCCAGGGCACAGCCGGCCAGCAGCGCCGCCAGCGCCAGGGTGACGACAAGGCGCGCGCGCATCAGTTGACCACCCGCAACTGGCCGCGCAGCTCACCCTGCGGGTAGCTGCTGGTGAACACGCTGACGTACCAGCGCCCGCTCACCAGGTCGGCGGCCTGCTGGGGCGAGAGCGTGGCGCGCCCCTCGTAGCGGGTGCCAAAGGGACTGGGCCAGATCATGGTGGCCGGGGCGTTGTGCGACGCGTCGGCCGGGCCATGGAACTCCACCCCCGTGATGGCGCCAGCCAGGCCGTCCCACGAGGCCTTCCAGCGCAGCACGCGGGTGCTGCTGTCGTACAGCGCGTCCAGCCGCCCTGCGGCGCCGCTGCGCGCCGGCGGGATCACGCTGGCGCCGTCCAGCAGGGTGGTCAGCGTCACCAGGTTGGGGTTGGCCTCGGGGGCGGATTCGGTCGCGGGCGGCAGCGGCTGCGGCGTTGAGGCCGGCGCGGGCGGCACCGGCATGGACTGGGCGCCCATGGGCGGCGGCGCCGGCGCCGGTGCGGGCGCCGCCGGCAGCGACTCGGGCATACGAATGGGCGGCGGACTGTAGCGCGGGCCCAGATCCACCGTGCCGCAGGCACT
Organism: Burkholderiales bacterium; assembly: GCA_017307865.1. Taxonomy (GTDB): domain Bacteria; phylum Pseudomonadota; class Gammaproteobacteria; order Burkholderiales; family Burkholderiaceae_C; genus Ottowia; species Ottowia pentelensis. The sequence continues at coordinate 12,614 of JAFKGE010000053.1, forward strand.
GGCCAGCACGGCCGCCGCCAGCACGGTCAGCACGGCGCGCGCTCGGATCGCGTGGGACTCGGTCATGGGCAAACTCCTCACTTCGGATTCGGGTTTCAGGGGTTCCGCCTTTGGACAGGTCAGGACGGGCCGCTTGCACTTGATTGTAGGCAAGCCATGCGGGCGTCCTGTATCGGCCCTGCTATGCTGGCCGCACACCCGCCACCCTGCCCCGCCATGCCCGATCTCGCCGCCCTGCAAAAGCTGCTCGACCCCTTGCTGCCCGGCCTGATGGGCGTGCGCCTGCTGGCGCTTTCGCCCGAGCGCGTGCGCGCCGAAATGACGGTGCGCCCCGACCTATGCACCGCCGGCGCGCGCCTGCATGGCGGCGCCTTCATGGCCTTTGCCGACACCCTGGGAGCGGTCGGCACGGTGCTCAACCTCGGGGCCGGCCAAAGCACCACCACCACCGATTCCAGCACCAAGTTCATCGCCGGCGCGGCCGTCGGCACGGTGGTCACGGGCGAGGCCGTGGCCCTGCACCGCGGGCGCAGCACCCAGGTGTGGCAGACCACCGTCACCAACGCCGACGGCAAGCTGTGCGCCGTGGTCACGCAGACCCAGTTGGTGCTGGAACCCAAGGCCGCCTGACTGGACCATGAGCCGCTGGCCCCTGCGGCCCCACCCGGCCACCCCGTGCGCGGCCGTCCAGCGGCTGGAAGTGAGCTTGGTGCGCGAGCCCGACGGCTGGCGGCTGTCCTATGCGCTGGCGGGCGCGCTGCCCGCCCTGCGCCTGCCACACCCTTCTGAGCACCCCAGCCCCGCCGACGGCCTGTGGCGCCACACCTGCTTCGAGGCCTTCGTCGGCACGGTCGGCAGCGCGCGCTACCGCGAGTTCAACTTCTCGCCTTCGGGCGACTGGGCCGCCTACGCCTTCGCCGCCGAGCGCCAGCGCGACCCCGCCGCGCCCACCGGGCCCGCCCCACGCATCGCCTGCACGCACGATGCGCGCACGCTGCGCCTCACCGCCTGGCTGCCCGCCGACGCCCTGCCTGCCATGGGCGGCGTGCTCGGCTTGAGCGCCGTCGTCGAGACCACGGACGGCGCGCTCAGCTACTGGGCGCTGGTGCATCCGCGCGCGCAGCCCGACTTTCATCACGCCGCCGGCTGGACGGCGCGCGTGCCCGACAATCGCCGACCATGAAATTCGGCCTCGAACGCTTCCTTGAAGACCCCGCCCTGCGCGCCCCGCTGGCCGGCCGCCGCGTGGCCCTGCTGGCGCATCCGGCCTCGGTCACGCGCGATCTGACGCACGCGCTGGACGCGCTGGCCGCCCTGCCCGACCTGCGCCTGACGGCCGCCTTCGGCCCGCAACACGGCCTGCGCGGCGACAAGCAGGACAACATGGTCGAGTCGAGCGACTTCACCGACCCGCGTCTGGGCATCCCGGTGTTCAGCCTCTACGGCCAAGTGCGCCGCCCGACCGACGCCATGATGGACAGCTTCGACGTGCTGCTGGTCGACCTGCAGGACCTGGGCTGCCGCATCTACACCTTCATCACCAGCCTGCGCTACGTGCTGGAGGCTGCGGCGGCTTCGGCCAAGGCGGTGTGGATGCTGGACCGGCCCAACCCGGCCGGCCGGCCGGTCGAAGGCCTGACCCTGCGCGAAGGCTGGGAAAGCTTCGTCGGCGCCGGCCCCATGCCCATGCGCCACGGCCTGACGATGGGCGAGCTGGGCCGCTGGTTCATCGCGCAGCTGGGGCTGCGGCTGGAATACCGCGTGATCGAAATGCAGGGCTGGCAGCCCGAGGCCGCGCCCGGCTTCGGCTGGCCGGTTGAAAGAAGCTGGGTCAACCCCAGCCCCAACGCCGCCTCCTTAAGCATGGCGCGCGCCTACGCCGGCACCGTGATGCTGGAAGGCACCACGCTCAGCGAAGGTCGCGGCACCACGCGCCCGCTGGAGCTGTTCGGCGCGCCCGGCATCGACACCGCGCGCCTGCTGGCCGACATGCGCCAGCTGGCGCCCGAGTGGCTCAACGGCTGCCGCCTGCGTCCCTGCTGGTTCGAGCCCACCTTTCACAAGCACGCCGGCCAGTTGTGCGCCGGCATCCAGATCCACGTGGAAGACCCCACGCACTACGACCACGCCGCCTTCAAGCCCTGGCGGCTGCAGGCCCTGGCCTTCAAGGCGCTGCGCCGGCAAGCGCCCGACGATCCGCTGTGGCGCGACTTCGCGTACGAATACGAGCACGATCGCTTGCCCATCGACCTCATCAACGGCGGCCCGCTGCTGCGCGAGTGGGTGGACGACCCGACGGCCCCGCCCGCCGCGCTGGACGCGCTGGCCCGCGCCGACGAGCAGGCCTGGCGGGCCGCGCGCCGGCCTTTCCTGCTTTACGAATGAAATCGGGCTGCAGCGCTTGCCAATCAAACGCAATAAGCTATCTATATAATAGCATCCAGGAGTCATCATGAGCACCGTCACGATCTACCACAACCCGCGCTGCAGCACCTCGCGCAAGGCGCTCGATCTGCTGCGCGAGCGGGGCATCGAGCCCGTCATCGTCGAATACCTCAAGCACCCGCCCAGCGCCGCCGAGCTCAAGCGCATCGCCAAGGCCAGCGGCCAGCCGCTGCGCGCCCTGTTGCGCACCAAGCAGCCCGAGTATCTGGAACAGGGCCTGGATGACGCCAGCCTCACGGACGACCAACTGGCCGCCGCCATGCACGCCACGCCGGTGCTGATCGAGCGGCCCATCGTGGTCACGGCCAAGGGCGCACGGCTGAGGCGGCCGATCGAGCGCATCCTCGAAGTGCTGGACTGAGCGCCATGCCCGCCACCGCCGCCAGCGATGCCGCGCCCGGCGCCCCGCGCTCGCGCGCCGACCTGTTCTGGTCCTTCAGCTGGATCGCGCTGCAGGGCTTTGGCGGCGTGATGGCGGTGGTGCAGCGCGAGCTGGTCGAGCGCAAGCGCTGGCTCACGCGCGAGCAGTTCGTCGAGGACTGGGCGGTGGCGCAGATCATGCCCGGCCCCAACGTGGTCAACCTGTCGATGATGATCGGCGACCGTCACTTCGGCCTGTCGGGCGCGCTGGTGGCGCTGGTCGGCATGCTGGCGCTGCCCAGCGTGCTGGTGCTGCTGCTGGCGGCCGGCTTTGCCAGCGTGGCCGACGCGCCCATGGCGCAGGGCGCGCTGCGCGGCATGGGCGCGGTGGCGGCGGCACTGATCATCGCCACCGGCCTCAAGCTGATCGGGGCGCTGCGCGGCAACCCGATGGGGCGCGCGGTGTGCCTGGCGCTGGTGGCGCTCACCGTGGTGGCGATGCTGGTGTTCAAGCTGCGGCTGGCGCTGGTGCTGGGGGTGCTGGGCGGCGCCGGCTGCCTGTGGGCCTGGCGCTGCCTGCGCCCTGCTGCCGCCAACGTCGGCGAGGCGCCACGGCCATGACGATCACGCTGGGCGCGGCCGATTGGCTGGATTTGTTCGTGCGCTACCTGTCGCTGTCCCTGCTGGCGGTGGGCGGCGCCATCGGCACGGCGCCGGAGATGCACCGCTACCTGGTCGTCGACCGCCATTGGCTGACCGAATCGCAGTTCAACGGCTCGATCGCGCTGGCCCAGGCCGCCCCCGGACCCAACGTGCTGTTCGTGGCGCTGATGGGCTGGAACGTGGGGCTGAACGCCGGTGGCGGCGCGGCGGCCGGCTGGCGCGCCTACGCGCTGGCGGGCGCCGGTGCCGTGGTCACCATGCTGGGCATGCTGCTGCCTTCGGGCGTGCTGACCTACACCGCCACGCGTTGGGCGCACCGCAACCGCACGCGCCGCTCGGTGCGCGCCTTCAAGGCCGGCATGGCGCCCATCGTCATCGGCCTGCTGCTGGTCACCGGTTGGCTGCTGACGGCCGCCCACGACCAGCCGGCGCGCGACTGGCGCCTGTGGCTGCTGACGGCGGCCGCCACGCTGGTCGTCTGGCGCACGCGCCTGCACCTGCTGTGGCTGATCGGCGCCGGCGCCCTGCTGGGCGCGCTGGGCTGGGTGTAGGCACCGCGCCGCCACGTCGGCGCCAGCTGTCGGGAAGCTGTCGTACGTAGTTGCCGAACTGGTGACGCGCGAGGTCGTCGCGAACAATGAAAAGGTCACGCTTTTCAGGTTCGACCACGACATGAACGACCAAAACCTGCTCAAGGGGCTGCTGCTGGCGGCCGTCGCGCTGGCCTTCGGCCTGGGCGCGTTCCGTTATCCCATCGGGGCGTTTTCGCGCGCCGGGCCGGGCCTGTTCCCGCTGGTGATCAGCGGCATCCTGCTGCTGATCGCCATCGTCAGCATCATCCGCTCGCGCTTCGTCGAGCGCGTGCCGCTGGACTTCAGCATCAAGAACATCGTGATCATCATGATCGCGCTGTGCGCCTTTGCCGTGGTGTCCCAGTACGTCAACATGGTGCTGGGCATCGTGCTGATGGTTTTCATCTCGACCATTGCCGGCGACAACTACTCGTGGCGGCGCAACACCAAGATCAGCGTCGCGCTGATCGCCGTGGCCTATGCGTTCCATTACCTCCTGGGGCTCAACCTGCCCCTGCCAGGTCCCTATTGATCCTGCCGCGCCGCATCTTGCGGGCAAACGCCACCCTTTCGGGAACTGACACATGGAAACGCTGCACAACCTGGCCTTCGGCTTTGAACACGCGCTGACGCTGCACAACCTGCTGTACTGCGCCATCGGCTGCTCGGTGGGCACCCTGGTGGGCCTGCTGCCCGGCCTGGGGCCGCTGGCCACCATCAGCCTGCTGCTGCCGCTGACCTACTCGATCTCGACCACCGGCGCGCTGATCATGCTGGCGGGCATCTACTACGGCGCCCAGTACGGCGACAGCGTGAGCGCCATCACCATGAAGATGCCGCACGCCAGCAGCATCGTGGCCTGCATCGACGGCTACCAGATGACGCTCAAGGGCAAGACCGGGTTGGCCCTGTTCACCGCCGGCGTGTCCAGCTTCATCGGTGGCACGGTGGCCATCGTGGTGCTGGCCTGGCTGGCGCCCACGCTGGGCGAGGTGGCCTTCAAGTTCGGGCCGGCCGACTACTGCGCGCTGATGATGTTCGGCTTTCTGTGCGTCAGCTTCGTCACCACCGGCAGCCTGCTGAACGGCTTTGCCATGTGCATGATCGGCGTGCTGCTGGGCATGGTGGGCACCGACGTCAACAGCGGCATGGAGCGCTACACCTTCAGCCTGCCCAACCTGGCCGACGGCGTGAGCCTGGTCAGCCTGGCGCTGGGTTGCTTCGGCATCGCCGAGATCACCAAGAACCTGGACGCCCACGAGCAGCGCTCGCCCTTCAACGGCACCATCAAGCTGATGCCGACCTGGCCCGAGTTCAAGCGCATTTTCCCGAGTGCGCTGCGCGGCAGCGCGGTGGGCTCGTTCATCGGCATCCTGCCCGGCGGCGGCGCGGCCATCGCGCAGTTTGCCGCCTATGCGCTGGACAAGAAGGTCAGCAAGCACAGGGACGAGATCGGCACCGGCGCCATCGAGGGCGTGGCCGGCCAGGCGGCGGCCGACGAGGCCGCGGCGCGCACCAGCTTCATCCCGCTGATGAGCATCGGCATTCCCGAGAACGCGGTCACGGCGCTGATGCTGGGCGCCTTCATCATCAAGGGCATCCAGCCGGGTCCCAACATGATCGCCAGCCACCCCGAGCTGTTCTGGGGCCTGGTGGCCAGCATGTGGGTGGGCAACGTGTTCCTGCTGGTGCTGAACGTGCCGATGGTGCGCTACCTGCTGTCGATCTTCAAGATTCCGTACAACGTGCTGTTCCCGGCCATCCTGTTCTTCTGCTGCATCGGCACCTACAGCATCAACAACAACCTGGACGACATCTACACCACGGCCCTGTTCGGCCTGATCGGCTACGTGTTCATGCGCTTCGGGCTGGACGCCGCGCCGCTCATGCTGGGCTTCATCCTGGGCCCCATGCTGGAGGAAAACTTCCGCCGCACGCTGCTGCTCAGCCGCGGCAGCTTCGACATCTTCGTCGAGCGCCCGATCAGCGGCACCCTGCTGGCCCTGATCGCGATCTTCATCACGTGGCAGGTGCTGGCCTTCTTCTTCAAGACGCGGGCCAAGAAGCGGGAAGCGGCGCTCACGGTGCCGCCCCTGGTTGCGTCTCCGCTGGCCGAGCGGGTGCCGGAAAACTGATCCGCACCCTGAAGCCGGCACCGGCCGCGGTCGTTTCGATCGCGGCCGTCGCGCCATGCAGGCGGGCGATGTCGGCCACGATCGCCAGCCCCAGTCCGCTGCCGCTGCCGGCGGCGCCGCGGCCCCGATGAAAGCGCCGCCACAGCGACTCGCACTCGCCGGCGGCAACGCCGGGACCGTCGTCTTCCACGCTCAGTTCGGCGCCGCCCTCCGCCAGCGTGCGGGTGCGCACCGTGACCTTGGCGCCGCGCCCGGCATGCTCGGTCGCGTTGTGGATCAGGTTGCCGATCAACTCGTCCAGCAGCACCGGATAGCCGTCGACCGCCGCCGGCTCCAGCTCGAAACCCAGGTCCTGCCCCGCCTGCAGTGCGGGCGCCAGCCACTGGTTGGCGCTGTCGGCGGCCAGCTGGCGCAGGTCGACCCGCTGGGGCATGGGCCGGGCCTCCAGCGCCGCGCCCTCGGTGCGTGCCAGCGACAGCAGCTGTTGTGCCAGGCGGCTGCCGCGCTCGGCCGCCAGCTGCAGGCGCTCCAGCGCGGGTTGCAGGGCCGCCGGATGCTCGCTGGCCAGCAACTCGGACGCCTCGACCCGCACGATGGCCCAGGGCGTGCGCAGCTGGTGCGCGGCATCGGCGACGAAGGCGCGCTGCGCGCCGGCGGCCTCGCGCAGGCGCGCCAGCAGGGCATTGAGCGATTGCACGAAGCCCGCCACCTCGCCCGGCATGCTGCCGGCGTCGATGGGGCGCAGCTGCCGTACGCTGAGCCGGCCGATGGCGTCCGACGCGCGCTGCAGGGGCTGCAGCACGCGGTTGACGGCCAGCAGGGCCAGCAGCGCCAGCGGCAGGGCCAGCGCCAAGGCGCCGACCGCCGCCGCCAGCACGGCGGCGCGCAGGGCCGCCGTGCGCTTGCCCATGGTTTCGGCCACCAGCACCGGGCACACCCGACCATCTTGGGCACACCGGTAGCCAAACGCGGCCACGCGCATCGGCCGGCCCTGGATGGCGCCGTCGGAAAACAGCCACTGGCCGGCAGCCAGCGCGGCCGGCGCCTGCGCCGCCAGCTCCGCGCTGCCGCCCAGCACATGCCCGGCCGGGTCGACCACGGCGAACACCGTTTCATCGATCAGGTCGGCGCTGAGGGCCTTGGCGGTCTGCTCGCTGATCGGCAGGCTGATCTGCCCATCGTGGTCCTCGACGATCTGTGACAGCGCCACCGCCGTATCGGTCAGCGAGCGGTCCAGCGAATCGAGCGCCGGCGTCAGCACCAGCACGTAGATCATCGCGGCGGCCAGCGGAATCAGCGCGGCCAGCGACAGCGCCAGCCACAACCCGAAGGTGCGCCGCAGGCTGGGGCGCGTCATCGGGCGCTGTCCGTCGGCGCGGCGGGCTCCAGCAGATAGCCCAGGCCGCGCACCGTGCGCAGCCGCACGCCGGCCGGCTCGATCTTGCCGCGCAAGCGCGACATCAGCAGCTCCATGGCGTTGTCGGAGGTGGCGGCGTTCCAGTCCGGGATCAGCGCGGCGAGCTGATCGCGCGCCACGATGGCGCCGATGTGCATGAGCAGGTACTCGATGACGATGGACTCGCGCGCGGTCAGGTTGAGCGCCTGCTCGCCGTTGTAGGCACGGCGCAGCGCCGCGTCGAAGCGCAGCGCAGCCACCTGCAGCACCCGGCTGCGCCGGAATTCGTGGCGCCGCACCAGCGCATGCAGGCGTGCCAGCAGCTCGGGCACGGCAAAGGGCTTGACGAGGTAGTCGTCGGCCCCGTTGGCCAGCCCCAGCACACGGTCGTCGATGCTGTCGCGCGCCGTCAGCATGAGCACCGGCAGGTTCGATCCCTGCGTGCGCACCCGATCGAGCGTTTCGAGGCCATCGATGCCCGGCAGGCCGATGTCGAGCACCAGTGCGTCGTAGTCGTCCTGCAGCACCGACTTGGCCACCGGCTCGCCGCGATGGCTGACATCGACGTGCCAGCCGCGCGCACGGATGGCCTCGGCGACGGATTGCGCCAGCGTGACGTCGTCTTCGACCAGCAGGATGTTCATGTCGATCGGGCGCGTGCCGCCTGGTCCAGCCACACACCCAGGCCCTGGGCGTTCAGTTCGATGTCGATCACCAGCCATTCGGCGGCCGCGGCCTCGCCGCCGGTCCAGCCGTGGCGCGCGGCGCAGCCGGTGTAGAGCGCGCGCAGCTCGGCGCGCAGCCGCGCGTGGCGCTCGTTCACCGGCAGCCCTGCGGCGGCACGGCCGATGCTCACCATGGCGTCGATCTGCTCGTGCAGGTCGGCGGCCAGGCGCTCCACCGGGGTCAAGGGGCCGTAGTGCGTGGGACAGACCGCCGCTGGCTTGAGGGCGAGCAGCCGCTCGATGGAGCGATGCAGCGCCGGCGGGTCGAACTCGCTTGGCGAGGTGGCCGGCACGATGAACGGCCCTTGCGCGGTGTCGAACTCGCGGTACGACACGCCGAAGGTGTCGCCGCTGAAGACCCAGCCCGAAACCGGATCAAAGATGGCGTTGTGGTGCCGCGCATGGCCCGGCGTGTCCAGGCAGATCAGGCGCCGGCCCGCCAGGTCGACCTCGTGGCCGTCGGGCGCTTCGACCACGCGCTCGGCCGGCACCGGCACCAGGCGGCCGTAGCTGCGCTGCATCTCGGTCTCGCCGTACACCGCGGTGGCGCCGGCCCACAAGCGGCTGGGATCGATCATGTGGCGCGCCCCGCGCGGGTGCACCGCCAGGCGGGCATGGGGCAGCTGGCGCAGCAGCTCGCCCGCGCCGCCGGCGTGGTCCAGATGCACATGGGTCAGGATCAGCCAGTCCACGTCGGCCGGCGCCAGATTCGCCCCGGCCAGGGCCGCCAGCAGGCGCGGCACCGAGTGGTTGACGCCGCAGTCGATGAAGGCGCCACGGCCCTTTTCGATCACCAGGTAGGCCGCGTCGAGGCGCGGACGCACGAAGCCGGTGTCGATGACGTGAATGCCGTGGGAGTCGTTCATGGGAGCATGGACTTGCAACGATGGGTGAATTCTGGCCCATCAGGCGACGGCGTCGGCCAGCAGTCCGCGCTCGACCATCGCCACCTGCCGCTCGGCCAGCGCCAGCCGTGCCGGCTCGTCCAGCGCGCGCAAGGGGCCGTCGATCATCAGGAAGGCCATGCCGTGAACGGCCGACCAGGCCATGAATTCAGCCCCCGGCCGACGCTCCGGTGGCAGCAGCCCGGCAGCCGCCATGGCGTCCAGCGCGTCGCCCAGCAGCTCGAAGGGATCGCGCCCGCTGGCGCCGCGCGGCGCCGGGTCGTCCAGGGCAAAGTCCTGCAGGCCGAACGGCCGCGCGGCAAACGCGGTGCGAAACAGCCCCGGCTGCTGCCAGGCGAAGCGCAGGTAGGCGATGCCGACGCCGCGCAGGGCCGCGCGCGCGCGCCGGCCCGCATCGCGCAGGCGGCGTGTGGCCGCATTCACCTCGCTTTCGATCTCCTGCGCCAGCAAGGCCAGCGCGGCGGCGCGCACGGCGTCGAACAAGTCCTGGTGACTGGCGAAATGCCGGTAGGCGGCGTTGGGCACCACGCCGGCGCGGCGCGTGGCCTCACGCAGCACGACAGCGACGGGGCCGCCTTCGCGCGCCAGCTCGATGCCGGCGTCCAGCAGGGCGCGGCGCAGGTCGCCATGCCGATAGGTGCGGCGCGCGGCAGATTTTGCGAGGTCTGACATTTGGAAACAGATCTTATGTGGACAGCGTTCAAATCCCTACGTAGCATAAGTGTACGGCGTCCACAATTTCTGCACCAGTGGGCATATTTCAATCCCTCATCGAGGACCCGGTCATGCAATTCATTCCCTATCTCAACTTCGACGGCAACTGCGCCGAGGCCTTTGCCTTCTATGCCAAGCTGTTTGGCGGCACCATCGTCTACCAGGGCACCTTCGGCGAGATGCCGGCGCAGCCCGGCATGCCGCCGCTGCCCGAGGCGGCGAAGAAGCGCATCATGCATGTGCACATGCAGGTGGGCGAGCAGTCGCTGATGGCCTCCGACGCCATGCCCGTCGCGCCGGGGCAAGACCCCGCCACCTGCGGCGGCGGCTACCGCAAGCCCCAGGGCCTATGGGTGTCGATTCAAGTGGCTAATGCGCCCGAGGGCCAACGCGTGTTCGACGCATTGGCGCAAGGCGGCGCCGTGGCGATGCCCTATGCCAAGACCTTCTGGTCCGAAGGCTTCGGCATGGTGACGGACCGCTTCGGCACGCCGTGGATGGTGAACGTCGCGGCGCAGTCCTGATGGGCATTTCAACCAAGGAGTCCATCGTGAGCGACCGCACCATCCATCTGCACCGCGTGCTGCGCACCACGCCCGAGAAGCTCTACCGGGCCTTCACAGAGGCCGACGCCCTGGCCAAGTGGCTGCCGCCCTACGGCTTTACCTGCAGGGTTGACCATGTGCGGGCCCGCGTCGGCGGCAGCTTCCGCATGTCGTTTCACAACTTCGGCAGCGGCAACGGGCACTCGTTCGGCGGCGAATACCTGGAGCTGGTGCCGGGCGAACTCATCCGCTACACGGACCGGTTCGACGACCCGAACCTGCCCGGCGTGCTGGAGGTCACCGTCAAGCTCAGGGCCGTGAGCTGCGGCACGGAGCTTGCCATCACCCAGGCCGGCATACCGCAGGCCATTCCGCTGGAGATGTGCTACCTGGGCTGGCAGGAATCGCTGGCGCAGCTGGCCCGGCTCGTCGAGCCCGATATTCCGGGCTGACGGCCCCGCCGCTTGCGATCTGCAGGCGGCGCGCATCAGTTCTCCAGCGCAGAGGCCACCGCGCCTTCGCCCTTGGGGTCGTACCCCCACTATGAGGAAGAACGCCATGAATGCATCAGCAACACCCCGCATCGCTGACCGTGACGAGTGGGAGCGGCTGCGCGCCGACCTGCTGGCCCGCGAGAAGGCGCACACGCGCGCCGGCGATGCACTGGCCGCCGCGCGCAGGCGCCTGCCGATGCTGCGCATGGACCCCGTCACGGTCGTGGGCCGCAACGGGCAGGTGGGGCTGCAAGACGTGTTCGAGGGCCGGCGCATGCTGCTCGTCTATCACTTCATGTGGAAGCCCGGCGCGGCGCACGAAAAGCAGTGTCCGGGCTGCACGCACACCCAGGTCGCGATGGACGCCGCCGTGCGCGCCTACCTGGCGGCACGCGACGTGAACTACGCCGTGTTCAGCAGCGGCCCCTGGGCCGAGATCGTCGCCTACCGCGACTTCATGGGCTGGACCGCGCCCTGGTATTCGACGGCCGATAGCAACGCACAGCTGGCCACGCGCGACGGCGGCGACCTGCGCTGCTACCTGCGGGTCGGCAACGAGGTCTATCTGAGCTACGAAACAACGGCGCGAGGCGTCGAGGCCATGCTGCCCACGCTCCAGCTGCTCGACCGCACGCCCTACGGCCGGCAGGAAACGTGGGAAGACTCGCCCGCCGGCTGGCCACACGAGGACGAGGCCGGATCGTGGTGGTGGCGTGACGGTCGTCCCGTTGCGCAGTGGACGCGCATGGCAAACGCCCCGCTTTGACCCGGACGGAGGCACGACGATGACGCGCGTTCGGGTCGAAAGCTTCACCATTTCGCTGGACGGGTACGGCGCAGGCCCGAGGCAGAATCTCGAGCATCCGCTGGGCGTAGGCGGCGAGGCCTTGCACCAATGGGCGGTGCCCACGCGCACGTTCCAGCGCCGGGTGCTGGGCGGCGAGGACGGCACCGCCGGGGTGGACGAGGATTTCGCAGCACGCGGCTTCAGAAACCTCGGCGCCTGGATCCTGGGGCGCAACATGTTCGGCCCGATCCGCGGGCCCTGGCCAGATATGAACTGGCAGGGCTGGTGGGGGGACGATCCGCCCTATCACGTCCCCGTCTTCGTGCTGACCCACCATGCACGCGCGCCGCTGCAAATGAAGGGCGGCACGACGTTCCATTTCGTCACGGGCGGCATTCACGCTGCGCTGGACCAGGCGCGCCAGGCGGCGCAGGGGCTGGACGTGCGCATTGGCGGCGGGGTCAGCACCGTGCAGCAATACCTTCGCGCGGGCCTGATCGACGAGCTGAACATCGCCATTTCGCCGGTCCTGCTCGGAGGCGGAGAGCGGCTTTTCGATGGCATGGACCTGCCCGCCCTGGGATACGAGTGCGTGCAGTTCGTCGGCACGGAAAAGGCCGCCCATGTGGTGCTGCGGGCCTCAGGCAAGCGGCAGGAAGCGACATGAAAGGATCAAGCATGCAAATTACCGTCGCCACCACCGTCGCCGCCCCGCTGGCCGAAGTCTGGCGTGCCTACACCACGCCTGCGGACATCATGGCCTGGAACGCGGCCTCGCCCGACTGGCACACCACGGCCGCCACGGTTGACCTGCGCGCCGGCGGCCACTTCTCGTCGCGCATGGAAGCCAAAGACGGCAGCATGGGCTTCGACTTTGCCGGGGTGTACACCCAGGTCGTGCCGCAAAAGCTGATCGAGTACTCGTTCGGCGACCGCAGGGGAAGGGCGGAATTCAGCGACGGCTCGAAAGGTGTGACGGTAACGGTCACGTTCGACGGCGAAACGGAAAACTCCGTGGAGCAGCAGCGCGCGGGCTGGCAGGCGATCCTCGACAGCTTCAGGCGCCACGTCGAAACGCGGTCGTGACCGGGCACACCCCTGTTCGTTCAACCCTCATCGGACACCGCCCAAGCACTTGAGCGCACAGGAACGGGACCGACTGCAGCGCTTGCTCAAGACCACGATGACCATCAAACTGTACGGCCACCCGTTTGCCGCCTTCGTGTGGAAGCCCTTGATCGCCGCGTATGAGAGAGGCGTGCCCTTCGAGTTCTGCATGATCGACGCCGACCACCCCGAAAACTGCGCGCGCATCGTCGAGCTGTCGCCGACGGGGCAGTTCCCGGCGCTGACCGATGGTGCGCGCGAGTTCACGCAGTCCAATCCGGTGATCGAATACCTGGACCGGATCGGCAGCGCGGCCCCGATGATTCCCAAAGACCCGGACGCGGCGCTGGTGGCGCGCATGCTGGCCGGCGTGTTCGACGCCTACGTGGCCGAACCCATGCAGCAGGTGGTGGCCGAGGCCCTGCGGGCGCAGGAGCAGCAGGACGCACGCCGCGTGAGCGAGGCCAAGGCCAGGCTGGACAAGGCCTACGCCTGGCTGGCCGGACGCATCGGCAACGGCTGGGCTGGCGGCGGCCCGTTCGGCATCGCCGACTGCGCCGCGGCCCCGGCCCTGTTCTACGCCGACTGGGTGCATCCCATCCCGGCCGGCCCGCTGAAAACCTACAGGGCGCGCCTGCTGGCGCGTCCGTCCGTGGCGCGGGTGGTGGACGAGGCTCGCCCCTACCGCCCGCTGTTTCCGCTCGGCGCCCCGAATCGGGACTGAAACGCCAGGCCTTCAGGCAAGCCTGCAAGGGCATGGAGAAACGTCATGACGAAACCCGCCAAGAACACCATCTGCCTTTGGTACGACGGCACGGCCGAGGAGGCGGCGCGCTTTTACGCCCAGACCTTCCCCGATTCTTCCGTCGGCGCGGTGCACCGCGCGCCGGGCGACTACCCCGACGGCAAGCAGGGCGACGTGCTCACCGTCGAGTTCACCGTGCTGGGCATCCCCTGCCTGGGGCTCAATGGCGGTCCCGTCTTCAAGCACAGCGAGGCATTCTCGTTTCAGGTCGCCACCGTCGACCAGGCGGAGACCGACCGCTACTGGAATGCCATCGTCGGCAACGGCGGCCAGGCCAGCGAGTGCGGCTGGTGCAAGGACCGGTGGGGCCTGTCGTGGCAGATCACGCCCATCGCACTGACCCGCGCCTACACCAGCAGCGACCGCGCCGCCGCCAAGCGCGCCTTCGACGCCATGATGAGCATGGGCAAGATCGACGTCGCCGCCATCGAGGCGGCGGTGCGCGGTTGATCGAACGAAGGAGAACGCCACCATGAAAGACTCTGCCCGGCCGCCGGTCGTCGATCGCGCGGCGTGGGAACGTGCCCGCGCCGAACTGCTGGCCCGCGAAAAGGCCCACACGCGCGCCGGCGATGCGCTGGCCGCCGCGCGCCGGCGCCTGCCGATGACGCCCATGCCCGCCATCACCGTGGTCGGCGCCCATGGCCCCGTTCCCCTGCACGAGGTGTTCGAGGGCCGGCGTCAACTGCTGGTCTACCACTTCATGTGGAAGCGCGGCGCGCCGCACGACAAGCAGTGCCCTGGCTGTACGCACACCCAAGTGGCGCTGAACGATGCGGTGCGCGCCTACCTGGCCGAGCGCGACGTGAGCTACGCCGTGTTCAGCCGTGGCCCCTGGCCCGAGCTTGCGGCCTACCGCGACTTCATGGGTTGGACGGCGCCCTGGTATTCGACGCAGGATTGCCAGGACGACGAGATGGCCACGCGCAACGGCGGCGACCTGCGCTGCTACCTGCGCGTGGGCAGCGAGGTCTTCATGAGCTATGAATCGACGCAGCGCGGCATCGAGGCGATGCTGCCCACGCTCCAGCTGCTCGACCTCACGCCCTACGGCCGGCAGGAAACGTGGGAAGACTCGCCCGCCGGCTGGCCGCACCAGGACGAAGCCGGATCCTGGTGGCGGCGGGACGGCCGTCCCGTGGCGCAGTGGACCCGCATCGCGGCAGCCAACGCCGACCAGCCATGACCAACCAGGAACGCGACAAGCTCCTGCGCGCGCTGCAGAACCGCTTCGACCAGCACCAGCGGCGCCATCCCGCCATCGCCTGGGCCGCGGTGCAGCAGCGGCTGCTGGGCCAGCCCGAGGCGCTGCGTGCCCTGCACTGGATGGAAGGCACGGGCGGCGAGCCGGACGTGATCGCCCAGGACGCGGGCGCCTGCGTGTTTGCCGACTGCTCGCCCGAGAGCCCGCCCGGGCGCCGCAGCCTGTGCTACGACCGTGCCGCGCTGGACGCGCGCAAGGCCAACAAGCCCGGCGGCAACGCCCTCGATACCGCCGCCGAGGCGGGGGTCGAGCTGTTGAGCGAAGCGCTGTACCAGCACCTGCAGACGCTGGGCGAGTTCGACACCAAGACCTCCAGCTGGCTGCTGACCCCGTCGGGCGTGCGCAGCCGCGGCGGCGCGCTGTTCGGCGACCGGCGTTTCGGCCGCGTGTTCATCTATCACAACGGCGCCGAGTCCTACTACGCGGCGCGGGGTTTCCGCGCGTCGCTTCGGGTTTGATAGCGCCCGGCCCCATCCTCTCGCAATCCATCCGGAGTCCCACATGGCACACAATCCCGTCGTCTGGTTCGAAATCTACGTGCAGGACATGGCCCGCGCCCAGCGCTTTTACGAGGACGTGCTGCAGTGCAAGCTGCAGCCCCTGACCCCGCCCGACAGCGTGGCCGGCGGCACGAAGATGATGGCCTTTCCCATGGACATGGCCGCGCCCGGCACGGGCGGCATGCTGGTGCAGATGGCCGGCGTGCCCTCGGGCGGTGGCGGTACGCTGGTGTACTTCGGCTGCGACGATTGCGCCCTGCCGCAAGGCCGCGTGCTGGCCGCAGGCGGACGCATCGACAAGCCCAAGTTCGCGATCGGCCCCTACGGCTTCATCGCGCTGGTGGTGGACACCGAGGGCAACTGCGTCGGCCTGCATTCGATGCAGTGAGCCTGGAGGCGATGCTGGTCGGCGTCGTGGCCAAGATCGCACGCGGTCAGAGCGCGACCCTAAGAGAACCAGCGCAAAAACGCGGCAGCGGCCAGCGCGGTGGCACCCAGCGCCGCCAGCACGCGCCACCTCGCCGCGCCGCCCCCACCACCGGTCGCCGCCTGCGGGCGCAGCAGCGCCAGCGCCAGCAGCGCCACGGCCGTCAGCGCACACAGCAGCTTGAGCACCAGCGCGCCGATGGCGATGCCGTGGATGTCCGGCAACTGGCCGTAAAAATGGTAGCTGACCAGGCCGAACAGGCCGCCGCTGGCCAGCTGCAGCGCCCAGCCCGCCAGCGCCAGCCACAGCACGCCACGCGCACCCGCCGATTTGGCGGTGGCCAGCGCGTACAGCGGCGCGGCGACCACGATCACGGCGCCGAAGTTGTGGCCGACCTGGGTCAGCGCATAGGCGAGGTTTTGCCCGTCCAAGCCGGCTACTCGACGCTGACGGTCACGCAGCGCTGCAGCCCGATGGGCACATGCGCCTTGTTGGCGACCTTGATGCAGATCTCGTGCGTGCCGGCGGCCAGCGTCTCCAGCGTGTAGCTGCCCTTGAGCTGGCGCAGGATGCCCGTTTCCTTGCCGTCCACGTAGACGTGCACGTGGTCGCCGCCCGGGCCGGGCACCACGGCGTACACCAGCTTGTTCTGGTTCATCGCGTCCAGCTTGGCGCCGTCCTTGGGCGAGTCGATGGTGATGGAGCCCTCGGCCGCCAGGGCGGCCGGCGCCAGCCAGGCAGCGCCCGACATCAACGCGAGCAAAAGAGTGAAGGCAGGCAGGCGGCGCATGGCAGCTCCAGTCGGACGGGGGGATGGCCCCAGCATACCGCGCGACGCCGGCACGCGCCAGGCGCGGCCAGCGATCAGCCCCCGCGCTGGCGCCGCGCCTCGTACAGGCACACGCCGCTGGCCACCGACACGTTCAGGCTTTCCACCGCGCCCTGCATGGGGATGCGCACCAGCGTGTCGCAGGTCTTGCGCGTGAGCTGGCGCAGCCCCGGCCCCTCGGCGCCCAGCACCAGCGCCGTGGGCGCCTTCAGGTCGGTCTCGTACAGGCTTTGCCCGGCGTCGCCCGTGGTGCCGACGACCCAGATGCCGCGCTCCTTCAGCTCGCCGAGCTGGCGCGCCAGGTTGGTGACCATGAAGTAGGGCACGGTCTCGGCCGCGCCGCTGGCGACCTTGGCCACGGTGGCGTTGATGCCGCAAGCGTGGTCCTTGGGCGCGATGACGGCATGCGCGCCGGCGCCGTCGGCCACGCGCAGACAGGCGCCCAGGTTGTGCGGGTCGGTCACGCCGTCGAGCACCAGCAGCAGCGGCGACTCGGCCAAACCGTCCAGCAGGTCGTCGAGCGAATGGGCCTGCTCGATCGCCTGCACGCGCGCCACCACGCCCTGGTGACCCCCACCGCCGCATAGCTTGGTCAGGCGCAGCCCGTCGGCCTCGATCACGCGCACACCCGCTTCGGCGGCACGCGCCAAAAACTGCTTCATGCGCGCGTCGCGGCGCGTGGCGTCGATGTAGAGCTCGACGATCGACGCGGGCGCGGTCTTCAGGCGCACGCCGACGGCATGAAAGCCGAACAGCACTTTGGGCGATGACATGGCATGCATTATCGACGGGCACCTCACCCGCCGCGCCGACGCCGCGCAAGGCGGCCACCGGGGTCACTTCACGCCGATCACCATCGAATCAGGGCCGACCAGCGGCTCGACACGGGTCTGCGCAAACCCCGCATCGCGCATCCAGCCCTGGAAGTCGGCGCCGATGACGGCGCACCGCCCATGCCGTCACAGCCCGGCTATCGCTTGGTGCGCGGCCTCAATCACTGCCCGGACCAAGGGACTGCGCGCCGCCCGATCCCGGTAGATCACTCCCACCGGATACATGGAAGCGGGCAAGGGCACGGGAACGACCGCGATCAGCTTCGCCTGCGCGAGCTCACGCGCGGTGACTTCGGGGAGTATGGACAACAGGGTCGTGCAACTGAGCAGCTTGAGCGTGATGGACACCGAGACTGTTTCCGTCGTCACGCGCGGCGGCGGCAGGTGTTCATGCGCAAGCAGCGAAGACACCATGTTGTACGGAGCGCCCCTGAGCGCCGGCAGACTCCATTCGGAGCTTCCGAGCCAACGCAGTCGGTCTTTTTTTCGCGCGCGCACGATCGGATGGTCCGGACCGCAAACGATCACGGAGGACTCGTGGTAGAGGACCTCGTAGCGCAGGCCGGGGGGAAGCAGATTGGGCACGATACGTCCGAGAACGCAGTCAAGACGCCCGTCTGATAGCGGCCCGAGCAAATCGACCTCCACACCTTCGTGGATGGAAACGACCAAGTCCGGCATGGCGCGGAGCACCCGTTCGCGCGTCTGCATCAGCAACCTCGGCATAGCGACCGGAAAGACGCCAAGGCGCAAGTGGCCCGTGGCGCCTTGCAGCGCAAGCTCCAGCTCCGTCTGAGACGCGCCAAGCTCATCGACGATCAGGGCCGCGCGGCGTGTCATGGCGATGCCGGCGAGCGTCGGCTGCAACCCGCGCCGATTGCGCGTGAACAAGCTGGCGCCCAGGACGTCCTCGATCTCGCGCAACAGCTTGCTGGCGGTGGGCTGGCTCACGTGCATGTCTTTCGCGCAGCGCGCCACGTTGGGCTCCTTGCCCAGCAGCGCGAGCAGCTGCAAGTGGCGCAGGCGCAGGCGGCTCAGCAGTCGCGCCGTGGAGTTTGATGTCGTCATTTGCAATTCAGGTTCTGGATAACAGAGTGCGGTAACTTCATAGTAAACGACATCCCTGAAAGCCGACACCGCCACTACACTGAGATTTCGTTTTCCACACGTTCAGCCATCCACAAACGTGTGACCCGTTCACTTTGTTTGGCACGACTCATGACCTCAACCCCGGCCTACTGGAACCACGAGCTCGAAACCCTTCCCTGGTCGGAAGTGGAGCAATGGCAGGCAACGCAGATCGCCTCGGCGCTGCCCGCGTTGCGTCAGCGCTCGGGCCTGTATGCCGATCTGCACGCCCACCTTCCCGACGTCCTGCCCATGCGCGACCTGCGCGATCTGCAGGTACTGCCCTTCACGCTCAAGAGCGACCTGCGCGCGGCCCAGGACGCCAGCACTGCGGCGGCGCCTTTGGGCCGCAACCAGGCGGTCGCCACGGATTCCCTGGTGCAGTGCATCTCGTCCTCCGGCACCACGGGGCAGCCCCTGTACTACGGGCTGACTGCCGCGGACGTGGAGCGATTCACCGATGCCATCGCCAACACGTGGTTCACCGCGGGCTTGCGCCCCGACGACGTGGTCGCGCATTTGGTCGGCCTTCCCATGGTGGCTGGCGGACTGCCCTACGCGGATGGCTTTCGGCGTGTGGGAGCCACTTTGTGCTGGCTCGGGGGCTTCCCGACCGACCGTATTCTTCGCGAGATGCGGCGGCTGCGCGTCAGCGCGCTCCTGTCGACGACTTCGTTCGGCCTTTATCTGGCAGAGCAGTGGGAAGAGGTTGGACGCCAGACGGGAATCGCATCGGCGCTGAGGCTGGTCATGGGCGGCGGTGAGCCGGGCTTGAATCAGCCGGAAATCCGCACCCGGATCCGCCAAGGCCTGGGTATCAGCAGCTTGCGCGAAACCATGGGCCTGGGCGACGTGCTCTCGTCGATGTGGTCGGAATGCGAAGCGGAAGACGGCATGCATTTCAATGCCCAGCGCTACGTGGCCGTGGAATTGATCGACCCGGAAACCGGCGAGCAAAAGCCCTGGACCGAAGGGGCGACGGGCGAGCTCGTCTACACCGCCTTCGCGCGTGACGCGACGCCGGTGGCGCGCTACCGCTCGCGGGACCATGCGCTGGTCACGGGCACCAGGTGTGCCTGCGGCCGCACCAGTCCACGCATCCGCTGCATTGGGCGCACCGACGACATGCTGATCTACAAGGGCATGAACGTTTTTCCAGCCGCGATCCGCGACCTGATCACCCTGCGTTTTCCCGGCCAGGTGACGCCCAATCTGAGGTTGTGGAAGACGCACGCAGCCCAGGTCCGCTTCGACGATCCGATCGCGGTGGACGTCGAGGCGTCCGGACGGCTGAGCGCGGAGCAATCGCAAGTGCTGGCTCGAGCTGCGCATTCCACTGATGGCGGACAGTGATTCCATTCCCATCGCGGACAGCGTTCCATGCGATGGCGGACACGCTGCGCGAGTGTCCTGAGTGACGAGCAAATCGTAGCCGAAGTGTCCGCCATCAGCATGGAACGGGTGGCTGCT
>JAFKGE010000054.1 GCA_017307865.1 Burkholderiales bacterium
ACGCCCGAGCACGTGCTGCGCGGCGCGCACGAGCCGCAGCCGGGCCGCGCCGATGCGTCGCGCCGCGGCGGGCGCGCCGACCGGGGCCGTGGCAGCGGCCCGCGGCCCAACATGGCGCCCGGCGCCCGCCCGCCCGCGCCGCGCCCGCGCCGCGCCGGCCCGCCGGGCACGCCGCCCGCGCGCGGCCGTGGCGACGGCCAGCCCGATCCGATGCGCACCTCGCAGGGCTACATCGGCGCCGACAGCTATCGCCCACCCGCCAGCCGGGGCGGCCCGCGCCCGGGCGGCCCGGGTGCCGGCGGCTTCAAGGGCGCACGGTCGGGTGCGCCCGGCGCGGCCCGGGGCTCGCGCGGGCCGGGTGGCGGCGACGCCCGGGGTCCGCGTGCACCGGGCACGGGAGGCCCTCGGGGCCCGCGCCGCGGCTCCGGCGGCGGTCGCCCGGCCGGCTGACGGTGCGCGCGTTAAAATCAAAAGCTTTGTGCATTCAGTAAATAATCATTTCGTTTTAATATCAGGAACCTGTCATTCATGGCCATCCAGCGCACCCTGTCCATCATCAAGCCCGACGCCGTCGCCAAGAACGTCATCGGCCAGATCTACGCCCGTTTCGAGGCCGCCGGCCTGAAGGTCGTCGCCGCCCGCATGCAGCACCTGTCGCGCCGTGAGGCCGAGCAGTTCTACGCGGTGCACAAGGAGCGCCCCTTCTTCAAGGACCTGGTCGAGTTCATGATCTCCGGCCCGGTGATGATCCAGGCGCTGGAAGGCGAGGACGCCATCGCCCGCAACCGCGACCTGATGGGCGCCACCGACCCCAAGAAGGCCGACAAGGGCACCATCCGCGCCGACTTCGCCGACTCGATCGACGCCAACGCCGTGCACGGCTCCGACGCGCCCGAGACCGCCGCGGTCGAGATCGCGTTCTTCTTTTCCGGCATGGGCATCTACAGCCGCTGAACCGGCGCAGGGCGCGAGCCCGCTGGCATGTCCCATCCTGGCGTCAATCTGCTCGAGTTCGACCTGGACGCGCTGGCCGCGTTCTGCGAGACGCTGGGCGAAAAGCGCTTTCGCGCCACGCAGCTGTTTCGCTGGATTCACCAGCGCGGCGTGGCCGACTTCGGCCAGATGAGCGACCTGGCCAGGTCGCTGCGTGACAAGCTGGCCGGCAGCGCCCACGTGGCGGCGCCCGCCGTCACCACGCAGCACATCTCGAAGGACGGCACCATCAAGTGGCTGTTCGACGTCGGCGGCGGCAACGCCATCGAGACCGTTTTCATCCCCGAGGACGACCGCGGCACGCTGTGCATTTCGTCGCAGGCCGGCTGCGCCGTCGGCTGCCGTTTTTGCTCCACCGGCCACCAGGGCTTTTCGCGCAACCTGACGACGGGCGAGATCGTGGCCCAGCTGTGGTTTGCCGAGCACTTCCTGCGCCGCCACCTGGGCAGCACGGAGCGCGTCATCACCAACGTGGTGATGATGGGCATGGGCGAGCCGCTGCAAAACTACGACCGCGTGGTGCCCGCGCTGCGCACCATGCTGAGCGACCACGGCTACGGCCTGTCGCGCCGGCGCGTGACGGTGTCGACCTCGGGCGTGGTGCCCATGATCGACCGGCTGGCGCGCGATTGCCCGGTGGCGCTGGCGGTGTCGCTGCACGCGCCCGACGACGAGTTGCGCGACCACCTGGTGCCGCTCAACCGCAAGCACCCGATCGACGAACTGCTGGCCACCTGCACGCGCTACCTGCCGCACGCGCCGCGCGACTTCATCACCTTCGAATACGTGATGCTCGACGGCGTCAACGACACGCCCGAGCACGCCCAGGCGCTGATCGCGCTGATGCGCCGCCACGGCGCGCAGGGCCTGCGCGGCAAGTTCAACCTGATCCCGTTCAACCCGTTCCCGCAGTCGGGGCTGACGTGCTCGCCGATGCCGCGCGTGCTGGCCTTCGGCAAGGCGCTCAACGACGCGGGGCTGGTCACCACCGTGCGCAAGACGCGCGGCGACGACATCGACGCCGCCTGCGGCCAGTTGGCCGGCGACGTGAAGGATCGCACCCGCGTGCACGAGCGCATGGCGCGCCAGCGCAGCTACACGCGCCGGCGCGCCGACGCGCCCGCCGGGGGTGCCGCACCCGAAGGAAAAACCGGATGAAAACCTTGCCGCCGCGCCGCCCCCGCGTTTCGCTGGCCCTGACCGCCCTGGCCCTGGCCGGATCGGCGCTGCTGGCCGGTTGCGCCGCCCCCGGCGGCGCGGGCGCCGCACCCACCGAGCTGGCGACCCACATGGACGACAGCGCCGCGCGCCGGCGTGCCGAAACCCACTTGGCGCTGGCCAGCGGCTACTACGAAAACGGCCAATACCCGGTGGCGCTGGAGGCCGTCAAGGCGGCGCTGCAGGCCGACCCGAGCTACCCCAAGGCCTACGACGTGGCCGGCAGCATCTATGCCGCCATGGGCGACAACGCGCGCGCCTTCACGCATTTCAACCGTGCGCTCGAGCTCGATCCGCAGGACGCCAACGCCATGCACAACCTGGGCTGGCTGCAGTGCCAGACCGGTCGCTACGCCGAGGCGCAGGCGCTGTTCGAGCGCGCCGTCGCCGTGCCGGCCTACCTGGGCCGCGCCAACACGCTGATGGTGCAGGGCATCTGCCAGGCGCGCGCCGGCCAGGCGCGGCAGGCCGAGGCGACGCTGATGCGCTCCTACGAGCTCGACGCCGGCAACCCCGTCACCGCCTACAACCTGGCGCTGCTGCTGTTTCAGCGCGGCGACAACGAGCGCGCGCGCTTTTACATCCGCCGGCTCAACAACAGCGAGCTGGCCAATGCGCAGTCGCTGTGGCTGGGCATCAAGGTCGAGCAGCGCCTGAACGACCGCAAGGCCATGGAGCAGCTGGCCGGCCAGCTGCGCCGGCGCTTTCCGGCCTCCAACGAGCTGATTTCCTACGAGCGGGGGCGTTTCGATGAGTGAACGCCCGTCCGGCTTCGGCCCGATCGAGGCCACGCGGCCCGCATCCCTGGACGGCACCCGGCCGGCCCCACTGGAGGCCACGCGGCCGGCGCCGCTGGAGTGGTCCGCCGCCCCCAGCGCGCCCGCCACGGCCGGCGCCATGCTGCGCCAGATGCGCGAGTCCGCCGGGGTCGACGCCGGCGTGCTGGCCAGCGCCATGAAGGTGTCGCTGCAAAAGATCGAGGCATTGGAGCACGACCGCTTCGACCAGCTGCCCGACATGACCTTCGCGCGCGCCCTGACCTCGGCCATCTGTCGCGCCTTCGGGGTCGATCCGGCGCCGGTGCTGGCCCTCATGCCGGCCGCCGCGCCGGGCCTGCGCGTGCCGGCGTCCGAGGTCAACGCGCCGTTCCACCCGGCCAGCGAAGGCGGCTCGGCCGCGTGGTCCAGCGCCTTCTCGCGCCCGCTGCTGGTCGTCATCGCCGTGCTGCTGCTGGGCGCCGCGCTGCTGTGGCTGTGGCCGACCTGGCCGATCCGTCTGACCGAGCCCGAGCCGGCGCCGGCCGCGGCATCGAACCCCGCCGAGAGCCCGACGGCCGCCGCCGAGCCGGTGCCGGCCGAGCCGCCGGCGCCGCCCGCGGCCCCGGTCGTCGCCGAAGCCGCACCGCCGGCGGCGCCCGCGCCGACGCCCGAAGCCGCGGCCTCCGCGCCCGCGGTCAGCGCCGCGCCCCTGAGCCTCGCCGCCAGCGGCGAGAGCTGGGTGACGGTGCACGACGCGCACGGCAAGCAACTCATCAACCGCGCCCTGCAGGCGGGCGAAAGCGTGACGCTGGACGGCGCGCTGCCGCTGTCGGTCACCATCGGGCGCAAGGACATGGTGCAGGCCAGCGTGCGCGGCCAGCCGTTCGACATCCGCTCGCTCGGCCCCAGCACGGTGGCGCGTTTTCAGGTGAAGTGATGGATCAAGCCGTGACAGTCCCGCAGGCCATTGCCGTGGCGCAGCCGGCGGCGCGCCACTCGCGCCAGGCGCGCGTGGCCTGGGGCGCGCGCGTGGTGACGGTGGGCGGCGACGCGCCGGTGCGCGTGCAGTCCATGACCAACACCGACACCGCCGATGCCGCGGCCACCGCGCGCCAGGTCAAGGAACTGGCGGTGGCCGGCAGCGAGCTGGTGCGCATCACCGTCAACACGCCCGAGGCCGCCGCGCAGGTGGCGCCGATCCGCGAGCGCCTGGACCGCATGGGCTGCGACGTGCCGCTGGTGGGCGACTTCCACTACAACGGCCACCGGCTGCTGACCGAGTTTCCGGATTGCGCGCAGGCGCTGTCCAAGTACCGCATCAACCCCGGCAACGTGGGCAAGGGCGCCAAGCACGACACCCAGTTCGCGCAGATGATCGAGGCGGCCCTCAGGTGGGACAAGCCGGTGCGCATCGGCGTCAACTGGGGCAGCCTGGACCAGGACCTGCTGGCCGCCCTGATGGACGACAACGCCCGGCGCGCCGAGCCCTGGGACGCGCGCCAGGTGATGTACGAGGCGCTGATCCAGTCGGCGCTGGGCTCGGCCGAGCAGGCCGTGCAGCTGGGCATGGACCCGGCGCAGGTCATCCTGTCGTGCAAGGTGAGCGGCGTGCAGGACCTGATTGCCGTTTACCGCGAGCTGGCGCGCCGCTGCGACTACCCGCTGCACCTGGGCCTGACCGAGGCCGGCATGGCCACCAAGGGCACGGTGGCGTCGACCGCGGCGCTGGCCATCCTGCTGCAGGAGGGCATCGGCGACACCATTCGCGTCAGTCTGACGCCGCAGCCGGGCGAGTCGCGCACGCAGGAGGTGGTGATCGCCAGCGAAATCCTACAGGCGCTGGGCCTGCGCACCTTCGTGCCCAGCGTCACCGCCTGCCCCGGCTGCGGGCGCACCACCAGCACCGTGTTCCAGGAGCTGGCCAAGCAGATCGACGACCACCTGCGCGCGCAGATGCCGGTGTGGCGCATCAAGTACCCCGGCGTCGAGGCGCTGCGCGTGGCGGTGATGGGCTGCATCGTCAACGGCCCCGGCGAGAGCAAGCACGCCGACATCGGCATCAGCCTGCCGGGCACGGGCGAGATGCCGGCCGCGCCGGTGTACATCGACGGCCAGAAGGCGGTGACGCTGCGCGGCGAGCACATCGCGCAAGAGTTCCACCAGCTCGTCGAGCGCTACATCGAACGGCGCTTCGGCGGCGGCCCGGCCGCCTGAGTTACAAGTCAAATCAGGCTGTAGCGCTTGTCAATCAAGCGCGAACAGCTATCATAACGATAGTATGTCCGCACCCACCCGCATCGCCGCCATCAAGGGCATGAACGACATCCTGCCGCCCGCGTCCGCGCGCTGGGAGTGGCTGGAGGACCAGGTGCGCCAGGCCATGGCGGCCCACGCCTTCCGCAACGTGCGCACGCCCATCATGGAGCACACGCAGCTGTTCACGCGCGGGCTGGGCGAGGTCACCGACGTGGTCGAGAAGGAGATGTATTCCTTCGAGGACCGGCCCGACCAGCACGGCAAGGCCGACCACCTGAGCCTGCGCCCCGAGAACACGGCGGGCCTGGTGCGCGCGGTGGTCGAGCACAACCTGTTGTACGACGGTGGCAAGCGCCTGTACTACATGGGCCCGATGTTTCGGCGCGAGCGCCCGCAGCGCGGCCGCTACCGGCAGTTTCACCAGATCGGCGCCGAGGCGCTGGGCTTTGGCGGCCCCGAGGTCGACGCCGAGCTGATCCTGCTGGCGGTGCATCTGTGGGCGCAGCTGGGCATCCGGCACTGGCGGCTGGAGCTCAACTGCCTGGGCGAGCCCGACGAGCGCCGTGCGCACCGCGCCGCGCTGATCGAATACTTCGAGGCGCATGCCGGGCAGCTGGACGAGGACGCGCGCCGGCGCCTGCACAGCAACCCGCTGCGCATCCTGGACACCAAGAACCCGGCGATGCAGGCCCTGGTCGACGGCGCGCCGCGCCTGCTGGACCACCTGGGCGAGGCCTCGCGCGCGCACTTCGAGGCCGTGCAGGCCGTGCTGCGCGCGGCCGGGGTGCCGTATTCGATCAACCCGCGCCTGGTGCGCGGGCTGGACTATTACAACCTCACGGTGTTCGAGTTCATCACCGACAGCCTGGGCGCGCAGGGCACCATCTGCGGCGGCGGGCGCTACGACTACCTGATCGAGCAGATCGGCGGCAAACCCGCGCCGGCCGTCGGCTGGGCCATGGGTGTGGAGCGCGTGCTGGAGCTGCTGGGCGAGGAGGGCGTGCGGGTGCCCGAGCCCGTGCCCGACGCCTACGCCATCCTGCCCGACGCCGCCAGCGTGCCCGCCGCCATGCCCTGCCTGCAGGCGCTGCGCGCGCGCGGCGTGGCGGTGCAGATGCACGCCGGCGGCGAGGCCGGCCTGGGCAGCATGAAGAGCCAGTTCAAGAAGGCCGACGCCTCGGGCGCGCGCTTCGCGCTCATCTTCGGCGCCGACGAAATCGCCGCCGGCCAAGTCACCGTCAAGGCCCTGCGCGACGGCGCCGGCGCGCAGCAGCGCCAGTCGCTGACCGATCCGGCCGCCTGGGCCGACGCCCTAAAATCCCCCGCTTGACCCGAACCTGACCGCCCATGGCCAAACATCTCGACCTCGAAGAGCAGGAACAACTCGACCAGCTGCGCCACTACTGGAACACCTGGGGCAACCTCATCACCTGGGTGCTGATCGTCGCGCTGGGCGCCTACGCGGCCTGGAACGGCTGGAACTACTGGCAGCGCCGCCAGGGCGCGCTGGCCTCGGCGATGTATTCCGAGCTGGAGCGCAGCGCCGACGCCGGCGACGTGGCGCACCTGGAGCGCGTGCTGGGCGACATCAAGGACCGCTTCGGCGGCACCGCCTATGCCGCGCAGGGCGCCTTGCTGGCCGCCAAGGTGCTGGATGAAAAGGGCAAGGCCCCCGAGGCCCGTGCCGCGCTGGCCTGGGTGGCCGACAAGGCGCCCGACGACGGCCTGCAGGCGGTCGCGCGGCTGCGTCTGGCCTCGCTGCAGACCGGCGAGAAGGCCTACGACGAGGCGCTGAAGACCCTGTCGGCGAGCTTTCCCGCCGCCTTCGTGCCGCTGGCCGCCGACCGCCGTGGCGACGTGCTGCTGCTGCAGGGCAAGCGCACCGAGGCCGCGGCCGAATTCGGCAAGGCCTACCAGGGCCTGGGCGCCGACCGCGGCGACTACCGGCGCCTGGTGGCGATCAAGCTGAACGCGCTGGGCATCGACCCCGAGGCCGGCGCCGCCACGGCGGGAGCGGCCTCGTGAGCCGGCCCTCGATGTCCGGCGCGCGCCGCCCGACGGGCCTGCTGGCCCTGTTGGCCGCCGCCGCGCTGGTGGTGGGCTGCGCCAGCGGCTCGCCGCGACCCAAGCCGGCCGAGCTGCCGCCCAACGTCGACCTGATCGGCGTGCGCCAGGCCTGGCACGTCACGCTGGGGCCGATCGCGTTTCCGCTGCAGGTGCACACCCTGGGCAACCAGGTGCTGCTGGCCAGCAGCGACGGCACGGTGGTGACGCTGGACGCCCGCAACGGCGCCGAACTGGGCCGTGCCAGCGTCGGCGCGCCCCTGAGCGCCGGGGTCGGCGGCGACGGCCGCACGGCTGCCGTGGTCACGCGCGCCAACGAGGTGGTGGCGTTGGCGGGTGGGCGCGTGCTGTGGCGCCATCGCCTGCCCACGCAAAGCTACACCGCGCCGCTGGTGGCCGGCGGGCGCGTGTTCGTGCTGGGCGCCGACCGCTCGCTGACCGCGCTGGACGGCGGCAATGGCGCCAAGCTGTGGAACCTGGAGCGCCAGAGCGAGCCCCTGGTGTTGCGCCAGGCGGGCGTGCTGCTGCCGGTGGGCAACACCCTGGTGGCGGGGCTGGCCGGGCGCCTGGTGGGGGTCGACCCGGACCAGGGCCGCGTGCTGTGGGAAGCGCCGATTGCCGCCGCGCGCGGCACCAACGACGTCGAGCGCCTGGTCGACCTGGTGGCCGGCGTCGGCCGCGAGGGGCCGGTGGTTTGCGCGCGCGCGTTCCAGACCGCCGTCGGCTGCGTCGACACCACCCAGGGCAACCTGCGCTGGAGCAAGCCGGCCAACGGCGCCACGGGCTTGGCCAGCGACGACAAGAACCTGTACGGCGCCGAGGCCGACGGCTCGGTGATGGCCTGGACCGCCGCCACCGGCGAGCGCGCCTGGCAGACCGAACGCCTGAAGTGGCGCGAGCTGACCGGCCCGCTGGTGCTGGGCCGCTCGGTGGTGCTGGGCGACAGCACCGGCCTGGTGCACCTGCTGTCGCGCCAGGACGGCAGCGCGCTGGACCGCCTGACGACCGACGGCTCGGGCATTGCCGCCACGCCGGTGGCCGCGGGCAATACCCTGGTGGTGGTCACGCGCGCCGGCGGCGTCTACGCCTACCGTCCGGACTGATCGAGCCAAGGCGCCGCGCGTGAAACCCGTCCTGGCCCTGGTGGGCCGCCCCAACGTCGGCAAGTCCACGCTGTTCAACCGGCTGACCAAGAGCCGCGACGCCATCGTGGCCGACTTTGCCGGCCTCACGCGCGACCGGCACTACGGCCAGGGCCACCTGGGCGCGCGCGAGTACATCGTGATCGACACCGGCGGCTTCGAGCCCACGGCCGAGTCGGGCATCTACAAGGAAATGGCCAAGCAGACGCGCCAGGCGGTGGCCGAGGCCGATGCGGTGGTCTTCATCGTCGATGCGCGCGCCGGCCTGTCGGCGCAGGACCACGACATCGCCAATTACCTGCGCCGCCTGGGCAAGCCCTGCCTGCTGGTGGCCAACAAGGCCGAGGGCATGACCGAGGGCGCCCAGCTGGCCGAGTTCTACGAGCTGGGCCTGGGCGCGGTGGTGCCGGTGTCGGCTGCGCACGGCCAGGGCGTGCGCGGCATGCTGGAGCTGGCGCTGGACGCGCTGCCCCTGCCCGCGGCCGAGGACGAGGAGGCGGCCGAGGACGACGGCAGCATCCGCCTGGCCGTGGCCGGGCGCCCCAACGTCGGCAAGTCCACCCTCATCAACACCTGGCTGGGCGAGGAGCGCCTGGTGGCCTTCGACCTGCCGGGCACCACGCGCGACGCCATCCGCGTGCCCTTCGAGCGCGGGGGGCAGAAATATTCGCTGATCGACACCGCCGGCCTGCGCCGCAAGGGCAAGGTGTTCGAGGCGATCGAGAAGTTCTCGGTCGTCAAGACCCTGCAGGCCATCGAATCGGCCCACGTCGTGCTGCTGCTGCTGGACGCCACCCAGGGCGTGACCGACCAGGACGCGCACATCGCCGGCTTCATCCTGGAGGCCGGTCGCGCCGTGGTGCTGGCCGTCAACAAGTGGGACGCGGTGGACGCCTATCGGCGCGAATGGGTGCAGCGCGACATCGAGGCGCGGCTGGGCTTCCTCAAGTTCGCCAACATCCACTACATCTCGGCGCAAAAGCGCCAGGGCCTGGGCCCGGTGTGGAAGTCGATCACGCAGGCGCACCAGGCGGCCATGCGCAAGCTGCCCACGCCCCAGCTCACCCGCGTGCTGCAGGAGGCGGTGCAGTTCCAGACCCCCAAGCGCTCGGGCATGTACCGCCCCAAGCTGCGCTACGCCCACCAGGGCGGCATGAACCCGCCGATCATCGTGGTGCACGGCAATTCGCTCGAAGGCGTCACCGAGGTCTACAAGCGCTACCTCGAGGGGCGTTTTCGCAAGGCCTTCGACCTGGTCGGCACGCCGCTGCGCATCGAGATGAAGACGGCGCACAACCCCTACGCCGACAAGGACGCGTAGGGCGCCGCGCCGGGCCGGCCGGCGCGGTCAGCCCATCGGGGCTGTGGCAACCCTTGAGTTCGCCAAGCTTGCCCCCATGTGGTAACTTCCATCCTCTTTCACTTCCGAACGAAACACGGAGAATATCGTGAGCAACAAAGGGCAACTCCTACAAGACCCGTTTCTGAACACCCTGCGCCGGGAGCACATTCCGGTGTCGATTTATCTGGTGAACGGCATCAAGCTGCAAGGGCAGGTCGAATCCTTCGACCAGTACGTCGTGCTGCTGCGCAACACGGTGACACAAATGGTCTACAAGCACGCCATTTCAACCATCGTGCCCGGCCGCGCGGTCAATTTCAGCGCCGCCGCCGAAACCCCCGAATCCGAGCAATAACCGCGTCTTGACGTTGTCCGGCCTGCGCAAGCAGCTTCCTGTTTTGTAGCAGACCGGCAACGACCGTCCCGCTGCACCCGACGTTGTCACCCGCCTCCGCCGCGCCCCGCACCGCCGCCGTCCTGGTCGGCGTCGACTTGGGCGCACCGCACTTCGACCGCGACCTGATCGAGCTGGGCCTGCTGGCCGAAACCGCCGGCATGCAGCCGGTGGCGCGCCTGACCTGCAAGCGCCCCGCACCCGACGCCGCCCTGTTCGTGGGCAGCGGCAAGGCCGACGAAATCCGCCTGCTGGCCGCCGCCGAAGGGGCGCAGGAGGTGCTGTTCGACCAGGCCCTGTCGCCCGTGCAGCAGCGCAACCTGGAGCGCACCATCGGCCTGCCGGTCAACGACCGCACGCTGCTGATCCTCGAAATCTTCGCCCAGCGCGCGCGCAGCCACGAGGGCAAGCTGCAGGTCGAGCTGGCGCGCCTGCAATACCTCAGCACCCGCCTGGTGCGGCGTTGGTCGCACCTGGAGCGCCAGCAGGGCGGCATCGGCGGGCGCGGCGGCCCCGGCGAGACGCAGATCGAGCTGGACCGGCGCATGATCGGCGAGGCCATCAAGCGCACCAAGGAGCGCCTCGCCAAGGTCAAGCGCCAGCGCCAGACCCAGCGGCGCCAGCGCGAGCGGCGCCAGACCTTCAACATCTCGCTGGTGGGCTACACCAACGCCGGCAAGTCCAGCCTGTTCAACGCCCTGGTCAAGGCGCGCGCCTACGCCGCCGACCAGCTCTTTGCCACGCTGGACACCACCACGCGCCAGCTGTATCTGGGCGAGGCGGCGGGCTCGGCCTCGCTGTCGGACACGGTGGGCTTCATCCGCGATCTGCCGCACGGCCTGGTCGAGGCCTTCGAGGCCACCCTGCGGGAGGCGGCCGATGCCGACCTGCTGCTGCACGTGGTGGACGCCGCCAACCCGGCCTTTCCCGAACAGATGGCCGAGGTGCAGCGCGTGCTGCACGAGATCGGCGCCGAGGGCGTGCCGCAGCTGGTGGTGTTCAACAAGCTCGACGCACTGCCCGCCGGCCAGCAGCCGGCGGCGCTGCAGGACGTGATGGAGGTCGCCGGCCAGCCGCTGGCACGTTTTTTTGTCAGCGCCCGCACCGGCGAGGGCCTGGGGCCGCTGCGCGGGGAACTGGCGCGCCGCGTGCAGGTCGCAGTGCAGGCGCGCAAAACCGCACCCGCGGGGGGCGCCGATGCGATTGGGCACAATGGATGGATGAACAGCCGAGAAATCGACGAATGAGCTCACGTTTCAATGCCTTGCGTCCGGCAGGTTGGCCGGGCCGGATCCGGGGCATGTTCAACCTGAACGACCCGCAGTGGGGGCGCGGCGACGCACCCGCCAACGCGGACGAACCCGCGCGCCCGGACGACCGGCGCGCCTCGCCCCTGCCACCACCGCCACCGCCTCCACCCCCGCAACCGCCACGCGGCAACGGCCCCAACCAGGGGCCCCCCGACCTGGACGAGCTGTGGCGCGACTTCAATCGCAAGCTGGGCGGCCTGCTGGGCGGGCGCGGCGGCAACGGCGGCGGCAACCGCCGCGGCGGTGGTTCCGGCAACGGCGGCGGCGGCGACTTTCAGCCCGACATGAAGAACGCCGGACTGGGCATCGGCGTGATCGCGGCCATCGCCGTGCTGATCTGGCTGGGCTCGGGCTTCTTCATCGTGCAGGAAGGCCAGCAGGCCGTCATCACGCAGTTCGGCAAATACCACTCCACCGTGGGCGCGGGCTTCAACTGGCGCCTGCCCTGGCCGTTCCAGCGCCAGGAAACCGTGCGCGTGACGCAGATCCGCTCGGTCGACGTCGGGCGCGACACGGTGATGAAGGCCACCGGCCTGCGCGAGTCGGCCATGCTCACGCGCGACGAGAACATCGTCGAGATCAAGTTCGCCGTGCAATACCGCCTGAACGACGCGCGCGAGTACCTGTTTGAAAGCAAGAACCCCGACGACGCCGTGGTGCAGGTGGCCGAAAGCGCCGTGCGCGAGGTGGTCGGCAAGATGACCATGGACAACGCCATGGCCGACGAGCGCGACCAGATCGCCCCGCGCGTGCGCGACCACATGCAGGCCATCCTGGACCGCTACAAGGTCGGCATCGAGGTGGTGGCCGTCAACATGCAGCAGGGCGGCGTGCGCCCGCCCGAGCAGGTGCAGGCCGCGTTCGACGACGTGCTCAAGGCCACGCAGGAGCGCGAGCGCGTCAAGAACGAGGCACAGGCCTACGCCAACGACGTGGTGCCGCGCGCCGTCGGTACCGCCGCGCGCCTGAAGGAAGAGTCCGAGGGCTACAAGGCGCGCGTGGTGGCGCAGGCGCAGGGCGACTCGCAGCGCTTCTCGTCGGTGCTGACCGAGTACCGCAAGGCGCCGCAGGTCACGCGCGAGCGCATGTACATCGACGCCATGCAACAAATCTATGGGGGCGTCAACAAGATCCTGGTGGACAGCCGCTCCGGCGGCAACCTGCTGTACCTGCCGCTGGACAAGCTGATGCAGGCCGCCGGCAGCCCCGCGCCGGCGCCCGCCACCAGCAGCGCGCCGGCGTCCGGCAGCGCGCCCGCGAGCGCGCCGGTACCCACCACGGACACCCGCAGCCACGACAACGGCCGCAGCCGCGACAACGCGCGCAGCCGTCCGGCCGACTTCCGCTGAAATGAAACCACCCCCGTTGCTCCACTCGCTGCGCGATGTTGCGGCATCCCCCCTCCAGGGGGCATCGCCAGTGACCGGGGAGACCCCGGCCACGGCGCTGACTGGCCGGGCCTGCTCCGCGGCCATTCGGCTCTTTGGTCATCACGTCGCTCGGGTCGCATGCGGCGCCGGGGAAACTGACAGAGAACGCCTTAGCTCATGAACAAGATCGGATTTTTCGGCGTTGCCCTGCTCGTCGTCCTGGGTCTGCTCGGCTCCACGCTGTTCGTGGTCGACCAGCGCCAGTTCGGCGTCGTCTACCAGCTCGGCCAGATCAAGGAAGTGATCACCCAGCCGGGGCTGAACTTCAAGCTGCCGCCGCCGTTCCAGAACGTCAGCTACATCGACAAGCGCCTGCTCACGCTCGACAGCATGGACACTGAGCCGCTGCTGACGGCCGAAAAGCAGCGCGTGGTCATCGACTGGTACGTGCGCTGGCGCATCACCGACCCGCAGGCCTACATCCGCAACGTGGGGCTGGACGAGGCCGCGGGCGCGCTGCAGCTCAACCGCGTGGTGCGCAACGCCTTTCAGGAGGAGATCAACCGCCGCACCGTGGGCGAGCTGATCGCCTCTCAGCGCGACAGCCTGATGAACGACGTCAAGCGCGAGGTGAGCGACGCCGTCAAGGGCGCCAAGCCCTGGGGCATCGACATCGTGGACGTGCGCATCACGCGCGCCGACTACGTGGCCTCGATCACCGAGTCGGTCTATCGCCGCATGGAAGCCGAGCGCCAGCGCGTGGCCAACGAACTGCGCTCCACCGGCGCCGCCGAGGGCGAGCAGATCCGCGCCGACGCCGACCGCCAGCGCGAGGTGACGGTGGCCAACGCCGCGCGCGACGCCGAGAAGGTGCGCGGCGAGGGCGACGCCCAGGCCAACGCCATCTACGGCGAGGCCTTCGGCAAGGACCCGCAGTTCGCCGAGTTCTACCGCAGCCTGGACGCCTACAAGGCCAGCATCGGCAAGCGCGGCGACCTGCTGGTGGTCGACCCGGCCTCGTCGGACTTCTTCAAGGCGCTGCGTCAGGCGCCGCCGGCAGCGGGCACGCGCTGATGGGCGCAGGGAGCGCGTCATGAGCGGCGAGACCCTGCTGACGGCCGTGGGCCTGGTCTTCATCTTCGAGGGCCTGCTGCCCCTGGTGGCGCCCGCCGCCTGGCGGCGCGCCTTCACGCAGCTGCTGCAGCTGCACGACGGGCAGATCCGCTTTTTCGGCCTGCTGGCGCTGCTGGCCGGCCTGCTGCTGCTGATCCTGAACGCCTGAGCGAGGCCCGTCGCTTGCAGCGCGGTCCGTGCGCCGTGACGAGCCGCCGCCCGACTGCTCCGAAGGCGACGCGGGCCCCCTCGGGGGGCAGCGAACCTCGCGTAGCGGGCAAGCCTGGGGACACCGTTTCATCGTCGGGCCGCCCCAAGATGAAACAGCCCCCTTGGGGGGCAGCGGACCTCGCGTAGCGGGGGTGCGTGGGGGCACTTTCGTCCCGGTAGAATCCTGTTTTCAACAGCGCCGCCAAGGCCTTGCCATGTCCGCCTGGCTTCTGCCGGATCACATTGCCGACGTTCTGCCCTCCGAGGCCCGGCACATCGAAGAACTCCGTCGCGCGCTGCTCGATACCGCGCGCGGCTATGGCTATGAGCTGGTGATCCCGCCGCTCATCGAACACCTCGAATCCCTGCTCACCGGCACCGGCGAGGCGCTGGGCCTGCAGACCTTCAAGCTGGTCGACCAGCTCTCGGGCCGCACCCTGGGCCTGCGCGCCGACACCACGCCGCAGGTGGCGCGCATCGACGCCCACCTGCTGGGGCGCGGCGCCGTCACCCGCCTGTGCTATTGCGGCCCGGTGCTGCACACCCGCCCCGAGCGCCCGCACGCCACGCGCGAGCCGCTGCAGTTCGGCGCCGAGATCTACGGCTACGCCGGCCGCGAGGCCGACCTGGAGGTGCTGCGCCTGGCGCTCGACTGCCTGCGCGCCGCGTCCGTGCAGGGCCTGAACGTGGACCTGGCCGACGCGCGCATCGTGCGCGCCCTGCTGGCCGACGTGAGCGACGAGGCGCAGCGCGCCGACATCCACCGCGCGCTGGCCAGCAAGGACGCCAGCGCCCTGGCCGAGGCCAGCGCTGCGCTGCCCCCGGCGGTGCGCCAAAGCCTGCAGTCGCTGGTGCAGCTGTACGGCGACGCCGGCGTGCTCGATGAGGCCGAAAAAGCCCTGCAGCCCTTGCCCGACGTGCGCGCCGCGCTATCGGACTTGAAGTGGCTGGCCGAGCGCCTGGAAGGCGTGCGCATCGGCTTCGACCTGGCCGACGCGCGCGGCTGGGGCTATTACAGCGGCATGCGCTTTTC
The DNA here is from genome assembly GCA_017307865.1 of Burkholderiales bacterium. Taxonomy (GTDB): domain Bacteria; phylum Pseudomonadota; class Gammaproteobacteria; order Burkholderiales; family Burkholderiaceae_C; genus Ottowia; species Ottowia pentelensis. The sequence continues at coordinate 15,204 of JAFKGE010000054.1, forward strand.
GGTCTACGCCGCGGGCGCGGGAGACGCACTGCTGCGCGGCGGGCGCTACGACGGCGTGGGCGCGGTGTTCGGCCACAAGCGCGACCGCGACCGGCCCGCCGTCGGTTTCAGCCTGGACCTCAAGCAGCTGGTGCGCGCGGCGGCGCCGCAACCGCTGCGCGCCGCCATCCGCGCGCCCTGGGGCGACGCGCCGGGCCTGTCTGCCGCCGTGGCCGCGCTGCGCCGTGAAGGCGAGACGGTGCTGCGCGTGCTGCCGGGCGAGGACGGCGAGCTCGACGAATTTCACTGCGACCGCGAGCTGGTGCCGCATGGCGAGCGCTGGGCCGTTGTCGCGCTGTGAGCCGAATTTTGTTTTTGGAGCGATGAAGCAATGAGCGTGACAAGCGGACGCAACGTGGTCGTGGTCGGCACCCAATGGGGCGACGAGGGCAAGGGCAAGCTGGTCGACTGGCTGACCGAAAGCGCGCAGGGCGTGGTGCGCTTTCAGGGCGGCCACAACGCCGGCCACACGCTGGTCATCAACGGCGTCAAGACGGCGCTGCACCTGATCCCCAGCGGCATCATGCGCCCCGGCGTCACCTGCTACATCGGCAACGGCGTGGTGCTGTCGGTGGCCAAGCTGATCGAGGAGATCGAAAGCCTGGAAAAGGCCGGTGTCGAGGTGCGCTCGCGCCTGCGCGTGTCCGAGGCCTGCCCGCTGATCCTGCCGTTTCATGCCGCGCTGGACGTGGCGCGCGAGGCCTTTCGCGAGCAGGGCGGGCTGGAGAAGATCGGCACCACTGGCCGCGGCATCGGCCCGGCTTATGAAGACAAGATCGCGCGCCGCGCGCTGCGCGTGCAGGACTTGCGCCACCCCGAGCGCTTTGCCGAGAAGCTGAAGGTGCTGCTGCAGCTGCACAACCACGTGCTGACCCAACTGCTGGGCGCGCCGGCCATCGACTACCAGCCGGTGTTCGACGAGGCCATGCGCCACGCCGAATTTTTGCGGCCCATGATCGCCGACGTCTCGCGCGAGCTGAACGAGGCCCACCAGCGCGGCGCCAACCTGCTGTTCGAAGGCGCGCAGGGCACGCTGCTGGACGTCGACCACGGCACCTACCCCTACGTCACCTCCAGCAACTGCGTGGCCGGCAACGCCGCCGCCGGCTCGGGCGTCGGCCCCGGCCTACTGCACTACGTGCTGGGCATCACCAAGGCCTACTGCACGCGCGTGGGCGGCGGGCCGTTTCCGACCGAGTTGGACTGGCAGACGCCCGGCACCGTCGGCCACCACCTGGCCACCGTCGGCGCCGAGATGGGCGTGACCACCGGGCGGCCGCGCCGCTGCGGCTGGTTCGACGCCGCGCTGCTCAAGCGCAGCGCGCAGGTCAACGGCCTGTCGGGCCTGTGCATCACCAAGCTCGACGTGCTGGACGGCCTGAAAGAGCTCAAGCTGTGCACCGGTTACGAGCTGGACGGCCGGCGCATCGACCTGCTGCCGCTGGGCGCCGACGAGATCGAGCGCTGCCAGCCCATCTACGAAACCATGGAAGGCTGGAGCGAAAGCACCGTCGGCGTGACCGACTACGAGCAGCTGCCCGTGGCGGCGCGCCTGTACCTGCAGCGCATCGAGCACGCCTGCGGCGTGCCGATCCACCTGGTGTCGACCAGCCCCGACCGCGAGCACACCATCATGATGCACCACCCCTTCCTGGCCGATTGATTTCAAGCCAAATCGGCCTCTGGCCCGCGATGCATCTGCGCAACCAGCTATCAATCGAGGAGTTACCGGCATGTTGACCGAAGACGGCAAGCACCTGTACGTGAGCTACGACGAATACCACGACCTGATCGAAAAGCTCGCGATCAAGGTGCACCAGTCGGGCTGGCGCTTCGACACCATCCTGTGCCTGGCGCGCGGCGGCATGCGGCCGGGCGACGTGCTCTCGCGCATTTTCGACGTGCCGCTGGCCATCATGTCCACCAGCTCGTACCGCGCCGAGGAGGGCACGGTGCAGGGCCACCTGGACATCGCCCACTACATCACCACGCCGCAGGGCCAGATCGCCGGCAAGGTGCTGCTGGTCGACGACCTGGCCGACACCGGCGTCACGCTGCAGGCCGTGGTCGCCCGCCTGCGCACCAACTACCAGCCCATCACGGAGCTGCGCACCGCCGTCATCTGGACCAAGGGCACATCCAGCTTCGAGGCCGACTACTCGGTCGAGCACCTGCCCACCAACCCTTGGATCCACCAGCCCTTCGAGGGCTACGACGGCATGTCGCCGGAGAAATTGCTGGCCAAGTGGAAGGTTTGAGATAGCAAGGTGCGCGGGTGCCGATGCATCGATGTAGCTTGCCGCAGTTTGTGTCACGATGGATTCGTGACGCCTCGACTCATCTCGAAGGGTCAACGAGATCCGACCACGATTGAGCAGAAAGCATCTCCACGAAGCGGCTTGCTAGCATCGAAGGGGCCAAGGCGGCGGCGCGCATGAGGGTAACCGTGACCGGAATGGGTGGGCGAAGCTGTCGGACCACCAGTTGTTCAGCGAAGGCGTTGGCGACAAAGGGATTGACCACGCCTACTCCGACGCCCGCCGCCACCAGCGCGCAAATCGTCAGAGACGAATTGGTCTCCACGGCGAGGTCCGCGTGCCCCGGTTGCAGCTGAAGGTGCTCTCGCATGGCGATCATGATGTCGTCGTTCTCGTCCAGCAGGATGAGGCGTTGAGTGCGTAGCTGATCGGGTTTCAGGGCCTCGCAATTCGCCAGCGCGTGCTCTCGCGGCAGCAGGCAGACTGCGTGCGTCTGTAGCAGCGTAGTCGTTATGACGTCGCTGTGCTCGATGTGTCCGGTGGTCAGGACGAAATCCAGCAGCCCTTGGCTCAGGTATTCCTTGAGTTGCGGGGTTCCATGCGTCTGCAGGTTGATGTAGATGCTTGAGTGCTGCCGCATGAACGGAGCGATGACTCGGGGCAGCAAGCCCGCCGCCAAGGTCGGCGTACTGCCGATGCGCAAGACGCCCGTGCCGGATTTCCGTAGCACCCGCACCGCGGTTTCAATGTGCTCCAGCCCTTCAAAGTGCTGCCGCACCGATCGGTACAACTGCTGGCCTTCACGCGTGGGACGCAGGCGTCCGTTGTGGAGATCGAACAACTCCAGGCCCGTGGCCTGGCGCAATTCCGCCAGCCGCCGGCTGATCGAGGGCTGGGTGGTGTTCAGCATCTGGGCGGCACGCGTGGTAGTACCCGATTCCATGACGGCCTTGAAGGCTTGGATCTGCTGGAAGTTGAGCGAACGGGTCATGCCCTTGAAAGGAGTGCCAAGACGGATCGGTGTCGCCGATCAGGTTTGTATATATCGAAAGTGAATAGATAACACAGAAATAAGAATTATCTTATATCGATATCGATTCCTAGAATTAATTCTGACCGGCTCCGCATGAGTGGTTTGTCGGAAATTTCTTGCTCTCGAAACCCATGACTCAATCGAAGAATCTGACTGCGCGCTACCCCATCCGGCGCTTGGGCCAAGGCCCCTTGCATCACTTTTTCGGCTACTACGATAAGACGGTGTGGGACCTGGACGATCGCTTGGTACTGGCCAACCAAGTTGATTGCATGACGGCCGACCTCACTCCCGACATGCGGGCACAGGTCGGCTATTTCGACACCCGAAATGGCGACCGCTTTCACGCATGCGGGGTAACGACCGCTTGGAACTGGCAAATGGGCTGCCAGCTTCAATGGCTCGAAGGGCGACCCGGTCGACAGTTCATCTACAACGTAGGTCGCGATACCTCGGGTGGGACCTACCCCGGATTCGGTGCTGCGATTCACAACCTGGATACGGGCGAAACCTACCAGATCGACACTCCCATCTACGTGGCGGCGCCCAACAGCCGCTATGCGCTCAGCGTGGACTACAGCCGCTTGTACGTCACGCACGAGACGATTGGCTATTGCGAGCGACTCGGCAAGCGCCGGGATTTGCCTCTTTATCCGGCGGACGACGGCATTCATCGCGTCGACCTCGAGACGGGCGCGACCCAACTGCTGGTGAGCTACGCCGATCTGCGCAATTTCAACCATCGGCCCTCGATGGACAAGGCGCTGCACTGGGTCAGCCACATCGAGATCAACCCTTCCTCGTCGCGGGTGCTGTTCCTGCATCGCTGGACGGAGCGTGTTGAGGATGAGACGTGCTTCCTGCATCGTCTGATCACGATGGACCCCGATGGCCGAAACATGCGCCTGCTGGAGTGTTCCGACCACCCGCTGCCTCAACTCGCCGACGACTTCGACCCGACAGCCGTGGGGACCTACGACTATGAAAAATCGGAGTACCAGATCTCACATCCTTTGTGGCGCGACGATAACCACATCATTGTCTGGGGGCCGCACGACGGCAGTATTCACTACCACCTGTATACCGACGCCGATGGTGGAACTGTGGAGATCATTGGCGATGGCATCCTGACCGAGAACGGCCACATGACCTACTCGCCGGTCAATTCGCGCTGGTTGCTCACCGATACCTATCCCGACCCCCATACCAATGAACGGCTCCTGATCCTGTACGACTGCGATCAGCGGGTTCTCCACGAACTGGGCAGCTTCTACACCGACCCAGGGCTGCGCAAGGAAAACCGCTGCGACCTGCACCCGCGCTGGAGCCGGGACGGCCGTCAGGTATGCATCGATTCGGTGCATGAGCACGAACGCCAGATGTACGTCATCGACGTCAGTACCCTAGTCGATTCCCGTTGAACCATCCCACACCCAAACCGAAGGAGATAAACATGAAGCCTGTCCTGTCCAAAGTTGAGCGCCGCATTCGAAATATCGTGGCGCTTGCCCTGATTTCTGGTATCGCCCCATCGATCGCCTTGGCGGCCGACCTTTCGGGAACGCTCAAGAAGGTCAAGGACGATGGCATCGTGGTGGTGGGTTTTCGCGAAGCGTCGATTCCATTTTCTTACTACAACGATGCCAAGCAGCCAATCGGCTATTCGATTGATTTCGCGAATCTGGTGCTGGAGCGCATTCGACAGCAGGTCAATGCGCCAGACTTGAAGGTGCGCTGGTTGCCGATCACGTCGCAAAACCGGATCTCGTTGCTGCAGAACGGCACGATCGACTTCGAGTGCACCACGACCACGCACAATGCCTCGCGCGCCCAGCAGGTTGATTTTTCCAACAGCCTGTTCATCATCGGCACACGCTTGATGGCGAAGAAGGACTCCGGCATCAAGGACTTTGGCGATCTCAAGGGCCAGAACGTCGTGGTCGGCGCGGGCACCACGTCGGAGATCCTGCTGCGCAAGCTCAATGCGGATCAAAACATGGGCATGCGCATCATCAGCGCCAAGGATCACGCCGAGTCCTTCCTCACCTTGTCCACGGGCCGGGCCAAGGCAATGATGATGGACGATGCCCTGTTGGCGGGTGAGCGCGCCAAGACCAGCAATCCGCAAGATTACGTGATCACCGGCACGCCCCAGTCCTATGAGGCTTATGGCTGCATGGTTCGCAAGGGCGACGCCCCGATGAAGCACTTGCTGGACGATGTCATTGCGCAGACCGAGACCTCGGGCAAGGGCGAGGCGATCTACAAGAAATGGTTCATGAGCCCAATTCCGCCCAAGAACCTAAATTTGGATTTCCCGATGTCGCAGGCCATGCAACACCTGTTTGCACATCCGAACGACAAGATCGACCCTGAGGCGAAATGAATTACCACTGGAACTGGCCGATCCTGCTGCAGGAGGTCGCAACCGGTGAGAACTCGACCTACCTCGGCTGGATTGTTCATGGCTTTCTGATCACGGCGGCGCTCACGCTGCTGGCCTGGATCATTGCCTTGATCTTCGGTACGCTGTTCGGGGTCATGCGGACGCTGCCGGGGCGGGTTCCCCGCTTCGTCGGGATGGGTTACGTTTCAATTTTTCGAAACGTGCCGCTGATCGTGCAGTTTTTTATCTGGTACTTCGTGGTGCCGGAACTGCTGCCACGGTCTATGGGAGATGCGATCAAGAGCATCGATCCGGCCATCCAGTTTTTCGTCACGTCGGTGTTTGCACTGGGGGTCTACACCGGATCCCGAATCTGCGAACAACTGCGTGCCGGCATTCAGGCGCTGGACAAGGGTCAGGTTCAGGCTGCGCGGGCGGTCGGTTTTACGGTAGCGCAGACATATCGCTACATCATCTTGCCGCAGGTGTTTCGCCGCATCTTGCCGCCGCTGACTTCCGAGTTTCTGATCATTTCGAAGAATTCAGCCGTCGCCTCGACGATCGGCTTGCTCGAACTGAGTGGTGAGGCGCGGCAACTGGTCGACTACACCGCCCAGCCCTATGAGTCATTCATCATGGTTACGCTGGCTTACGTGATTTTGAACGTGGTGATCCTGCAACTGATGAACTGGGTTCGTCGGCTGACTGCCCGCCCAGGCTTGATGGGCGAATAGGGGCTCGCAACGTGCTGCAATTCGACTTTGCCTCACTGTGGGATGCGCGGGCCATCTTGGCCGAAGGCGCCTGGATCACGCTGAAGGTCACTCTGGTGGCCATTGCATGCGGCATTGCCCTGGGCACGCTGCTCGCCGTTTGCGCCGTGGTTCGCGTGCGGGCGCTCAACGCCTTCGCGCGCGCCTACGTCACCCTGTTTCGCTCGATTCCTCTGGTGATGTTGCTGCTGTGGTTCTTTCTGATCGTGCCACAACTGCTCAAATCAATCTTCGACCTGTCGCCGAGCGTCGACATACGGCTGGTTTCCGCCATGGTTGCCTTCTCCATGCTGGAAGCCGCGTTCTTCGCCGAAATCATTCGTGCTGGCATTCTGGGATTGCCCGTAGGTCAGTTTCAGGCCGCCCGATCACTGGGTATGACCACGTTGCAGGCCTTTCGCCACATCATCCTGCCCCAGGCCTTTCGAGCCATGCTGCCCATCATCCTGACCCAATGCATCGTGATTTTTCAGGATACCTCGCTGGTTTACGTCATCGCCCTGGGGGATTTTTTCAGTAACGCCGTTCGCATCGGCGAGCGGGACGGCACGGTGGTCCAGATGCTTCTTTTTGCCGGGCTTGTCTACTGGGTGATCTGCGTCACGCTCAGTGGCATGGTCAAGCTGGTGCAGCTTCGATTGCGCCAAGCCTAGGCGGTCACTGCACTACCATCGGTGCATGACCGACCCGACCACCCAGCTGATCCACCACCCCTACCAGCCGCCCGCCGGCTTCGACGCGCCGCTGCCGGCGCTGCACAAGGCCTCCACGGTCTTCTTTCCCAACGTCGCGGCCATGCGCACGCGCGACTGGAAGGACAAGAGCGCCTACACCTACGGCCTGCACGGCACGCCCAGCAGTTTCACGCTCGAAGAGCGCATCGCCACGCTGGAGCACGGCCACCATGCCGTGCTGCTGCCCAGCGGGCTGGCGGCGGTGGCCTGCGCCTCGCTGGCGCTGCTCAAGACCGGCGACGAGGTGCTGATCCCCGACAACGCCTACGGCCCCAACAAGGCGCTGACCGAGGGCGAGCTGGCCGGCTGGGGCATCACGCACCAGTACTACGACCCCATGAACGTGGCCGACCTGGCCGCGCGCATCAACGAGCGCACGCGCCTGGTGTGGCTGGAGGCCGCCGGCTCGATCACGCTGGAGTTTCCCGACCTGCTGGAGCAGGCGCGCCTGTGCCACGCGCGCGGCGTGACCTGCGTGCTGGACAACACCTGGGGCGCCGGCCTGGCCTTCAACCCCTTCGACCTGGACGGCCAGGGCCTAGGCGTCGATGTGTCGGTGCACGCCCTGACCAAATACCCCAGCGGCGGCGGCGACGTGCTGATGGGCAGCGTGGTGACGCGCGATGAGGCGCTGCACCGCCGCATTCTGCTGACACACATGCGCCTGGGCTTCGGTGTCAGTGCCGGCGACACCGAGACGCTGCTGCGCGCGCTGCCCAGCATCGCCCTGCGCTATCACGCGCAGGACCAGGCGGCGCGCCAGCTGGCGCGCTGGTGCGCGCAGCAGCCGGTGTTTGCCCAGGTGTTGCACCCGGCGCTGGCCGGCAGCCCCGGCCACGCCCATTGGCAGCAGCTGTGCGGCGCGGCCGACGCGCGCGGCGGCGGCGCGGCGGCCGGCCTGTTCAGCGTGATGGTCGACGTCCGTTACACCCAAGCGCAGGTCGACGCCTTTTGCGACGGCCTGCGCCTGTTCCGGCTGGGCTACAGCTGGGGCGGCCCGATCAGCCTGGTGGTGCCCTACGACCTGGCCGCCATCCGCGCCCGCGGCTGGCCGGCGCACCTGGCGCGCGGCACGGTGGTGCGCTTTTCGACCGGCCTGGAGGCGGTGGCCGACCTGCAGGCCGACCTGGCGCAGGCGGCGCAACGGGCCTTCGGGGGGTGACGTCGTAACTATCGAATTTATAGCTATCAGCGCTTGATTGACGGACGCCAGAGGCTGATTCGATTTAAAAACTGCGCAGGGGCGGCAGCGCGCAACCCTCACCCCAAGCCTCTCCCGGAGGGCGAGGGAGTGAGGCCCGTAGTGGCGGCAGCGCAATAGGGGCGATGGGTTCGGGTCAGTCCCCATTGAGCGAGCATGGTTTTGCCCCTATCGTGCCGCGCCATGACCGAACCCGAGCCGCCGGCCGAGCCCGCCGCCTACCAGCCCTACGTGCCGCCGCCGTCCACGGTGCCGCAGGCCCTCATGCAGCCGCTGGGCCTGCTCGATCCGCTGCGCTGGCTGCGCGCCGGCTGGGCCGACTTCAGGGCGGCGCCGGGCATCGGCCTGTTCTACGGCGCGTGCTTCTGGGGCATGGCGCTGGTGCTGGGGTTGGTGTTTCGCAACCGGCCCGAATACGTGATGTCGATCGCCTCGGGCTGCCTGCTGCTGGGGCCGTTTCTGGCCATGGGTCTGTACGAGGTCAGCCGCCGGCGCGAGGCAGGCCAGCCGCCCACGCTGGGCGCCTCGGCCACCTGCTGGGAGCCGCACCTGCGCAGCCTGGCGCTGCTGGTGCTGGTGCTGATCGTGCTGGAGCTGCTGTGGGGGCGCGCCTCGCTGGTGGTGTTCGCGGTGTTCTTCTACACCGGCATGCCGTCCACCACCGGTGTCATCCGCGCCATCTTCAACCCCGAGAACATGGAGTTCGTGATGGTCTACGCCCTGGTCGGCGGGTTGTTCGCGCTGCTGGTCTATGCCACCGCCGTGGTGTCGATCCCGATGATCCTGGACCGCGGCACCGACGCCATCTCGGCCGTCATCACCAGCATCCGCGTGGTGGCGGCCAACCCCGTCACGCTGCTGTGGTGGGGCTTTCTGATCACCCTGCTGGTGGCGGTGGCCCTGCTGCCCTGGGGCGCCGGCCTGCTGGTGGTCGGCCCCGTGCTGGGCCATGCCAGCTGGCACGCGTATCGCGGCGCGGTGCGCTGGCAGGAGCCGCCGGCGGCAGCCGGCGCCGACTGATCACCCGGCGGCCAGAATTTCAGCGCTGGCCTCGGCCATCGCCGCCGCCGAGCGATCGCGCAGCCGCACCACGCGCGCCTGCTCGAAGCGCGCGAAGTTGCGCCGCGTCGAGCTGGCGTAGCCGGGGTCGTAGTGCTTTTCCAGCAGCTCGCGCACCACGGCCTCGGTGCGGCCGGCGGCGATCTGCGCCTTCCAGCCGTCGACCACGGCGCGCCCGCGCAGCGCCACCAGGGTGTCCAGGCGCTGGCCGAAATAGGCGGGGTCGCTGACGAAAAAAGGGTAGTCCTCCAGCAGCAGGGCCACGCGCTCGTCCTCGGCCAGCTCTACCCGCAGGCAGGCGCTGGCGCGCATGGCGGCGATCAGCGGCTCGGGCAGCGTCAGGTTGCCGACCTTCTTGCTCTCGGCCTCCACATACACCGGCCGCGCTGCGTCCAGCGCCCGCAGGGCGTCCCACACGCACATCTCGAAGTGCTTTTGCGTCGGCTGCGGCACGCCCGGGATGGCGCCCAGCACCGAGGCGCGGTGCCGCGCCAGGCCCTCCAGGTCCAGCACCTGCGCGCCGGCGGCGGCCAGCGCGTGCAGCAGGCGCGTCTTGCCCGATCCGGTGGGGCCGCAGATGACGTGAAAGGACAGCGGCTCGATGCGCGCCGGCAGGTCGGCCAGCATGGCGGCGCGAAAGGCCTTGTAGCCGCCTTCGATCAGGTGCACGCGAAAGCCGATCTGCCCCAGCACCAGCGCCAGCGCGCCGCTGCGCTGGCCGCCGCGCCAGCAGTACAGCAGCGGCTGCCAGCCCTTGGGCTTGTCGATGCAGTGTTGCTCGATGTGCGCGGCGATGTTGCGCGCCACCAGCGCGGCGCCGAGCTTGCGCGCCTCGAACGGGCTGACCTGCACGTACAGCGTGCCCACGCGCGCGCGCTCGTCGTCGTGCAGGCTGGGCCAGTTGAGGGCGCCGGGCAGGTGGTCGAGCGCGAACTCGCTTTCGCTGCGCGCGTCGATGACGGTGTCGAAGCCGTCCAGCCGCGCCAGCGCCTCGCCGGCGGCGATGCGGTGCACGCTCATTTCAGCAAGGTCTTCAAGGTGGGCCACACGTTGCCCAGGATGATGGGGTGCGCGGCGGCCACGGGATGGATGCGGTCGGGCTGGAACAGCCGGGTCGGGTCGGGCCCGTCGGCCACGCCCTTGAGCAGGAAGGGCACCAGCGCCGCCTTGTGCGCCCGCGCCACCTGGGCAAACACCGCCTCGAAGCGCTGGCCGTACTGCGCGCCGTAGTTGGGTGGCAGCTGCATGCCCGCCAGCAGCACCTTGGCGCCGGCCTGCTGGGCGGCCTGCGTCATGGCGTTCAGGTTGGCCTCGGTCATCGAAAGGGGCAGGCCGCGCAGCGCGTCGTTGCCTCCCAGCTCGATCACCACCACGGCGGGGTGGTGCTTTTTCAGCAGGGCGGGCAGGCGTGCGCGACCGCCCGACGTGGTGTCGCCCGAGATGCTGGCGTTGACCACCTGCGCGGCGATCTTCTCGGCCGCCAGCTTGTGCTGCAGCAGCGCCACCCAGCCGCTGCCGCGGGCGATGCCGTATTCGGCGCTCAGCGAGTCGCCCAGCACCAGGATCACGGGCGGCTGGCCGGCCGCCAGGGCCGGCGCCGCGGAGGCGGCCAGCGCCAAGCGGATAAAGTGTCGTCGAATCAAATCAAATGGCCCTTAGATACATGACGGATCAGTCTGCGGAACATCCGCCCGACGCGGCCAGCGCGCCCATCATCGCGGTGGAGCATGTCTTCAAGTCGGTCACCGACTCCACCGGCACCCTGGATATTCTGCGCGATATCGACTTCGAGCTGGCCGCGCGCGAGACCGTGGCCATCGTCGGCGCCTCGGGTTCGGGCAAGAGCACGCTGCTGTCCATCATCGCCGGGCTGGACACGCCCACGCGCGGCACCGTGCGGCTGGCCGGGCAGGACTTGTTCGCGGTGGACGAGGACGCGCGCGCGGCGGTGCGCGCCCAGCAGATCGGCTTCGTGTTCCAGAGCTTTCAGCTGCTGGGCAACCTGACCGCGCTGGAGAACGTGATGCTGCCGCTGGAGCTGGCCGGCCGCCGCGACGCGCGCGCCCAGGCCGGCGAAATGCTGGCGCGCGTGGGCCTGGCCCAGCGTCTGCGCCACTACCCCAAGCTGCTGTCCGGCGGCGAGCAGCAGCGCGTGGCGCTGGCGCGCGCCTTCGTGGTGCACCCGGCGGTGCTGCTGGCCGACGAGCCCACCGGCAGCCTGGACTTCGCCACCGGCGAGACGGTGATGGAGCTGATGTTCGCGTTGAACCGCGAGCTGGGCACCACCCTGGTGCTGGTGACGCACGACCGGGCGATTGCCGGGCGCTGCCAGCGCATGCTGACGGTGGAGGCCGGGCGCATCGCGCAGGACAGCCGGATGCCCGGAGATACTATCGATATCGTAGCTTCTCGCGCTTGATTGGCGGGCGCTGCAATCGTATTTTGCTTGAAACGGGTCGTCAGAGCTGAAAGCCCACCGTGGCGACCAGCCCCTCGCCGATGTCGCGCCACCAGCTGGGCGGCCGGGCCGAGGCGCGCTGGCCGCGCTGGGCGGTCTCGGTGATCCAGTTGCCCAGCCAGTCGATCTCGGCCGGGCCGTAGAAGGCGGCCATGGCCTCGTAGTTGATGAACAGGCTGCGGCTGTCCAGGTTGGCCGAGCCGCACAGGGCCAGCACCTCGTCGACCACCACCGCCTTGGCGTGCAGCATGCCGGGCAGCAGGCGCACGTCGGCGCCGGCGGCGGCCAGCTCGCGCAGCGCACGCCCGCGCGCCCAGTCAGCCAGGCGGTGGTTGGAGCGCCTGGGGATGACCAGGGTGATCTGCAGCCCGCGGCGCGCGGCCAGCAGCAGGGCCTCCAGCAGGCCCTCGTCGGGCACGAAGTAGGGCGTGGCCAGCAGCAGGCGGCGCTCGGCGTGGAAGATGGCCGAGACCAGCAGCGCGTGCAGGATGTCCTCGTGAAAGTCGGGCCCGCTGGGCACCCACTGCGCCAGCGGGGGCAGGGCGGGGGTGTCGGCGGCGGGCGCGGGGGCGGGTGCGGCGGTGGCGGCATCGGGGGTGGCGCCCGCGTGCACGCCCGACTCCGCCTCGCGCCGCGCCAGGCGCTGGGCATAGTCCAGGCGTGGCGCCTTGCGCACGCCGCGCGCGATGCGCCAGTCGCCTTCGAACAGCGCTTGCGCCTGCGCGGCCAGCGCGCCTTCGGCGACAAAGCTCAGGTCCAGCCAGGCCGGCTCGCCCACGCGGCCGATGAAGTATTCGTTGGCCATGTTGCGCCCGCCGCCCCACAGGCGTGCGCCGTCGGCCACCACGAGCTTGCGATGGTTGCGCAAGTTGGTGCGCCCGCGTCCCGGAATGCCCAGCGCGGGCACGAACATCCGCATCTGCACCCCGGCGGCTTTCAGCAGCGCGTCGTGGCTGTGCGCGCTCTTCAGGCTGCCGATGCTGTCGACCAGCAGGCGCACGCGCACGCCGGCGCGTGCCTGCTGCGCCAGCGCGGCGGCCACGGTGGCGCCCACTTCGTCGTCGCCCAGTACGTAGGTGCAGACATCCAGCGTCTGGCGGCTGGATGCGATCAGCGCGCACAACTGCGCCAGCGCCGCCGGCCCGTCGGCGTCGAAGCGCACCGCGGCTTGCGGCTGCGCGCCCGCCACGCCCAGCGCCGCCAGCAGGCGCGTGGCCCATGGCGGCGCGGCGTGCGCCCACGGCCCGGCGGGCTCGGGCTGGCGGCGCGTGGCCGGCCGGATGAGCTTGCGCGTGCCGAAGATCAAAAACAGCGGCAGCCCCAGGTAGGGAAAGGCCGCGATGCCCAGCACCCACGACATGGCGGCGTAGGGGTGGCGCCGCTGGCGGCGCACGCGCGTGACGATGATGTAGGTCAGCAGGCCCGCCGCGACGAAGGCGCTGTGCTCGAGGGGCGAGATGTGGGGCAGATGCAGCATGGCGGGGCGGGGCTTCTTCTTTATCTCTGCACGGTGCGTGACCCTTGTTGGACAAGCCTTAGAGGGCTTTCAGGTGCTGATCAGGAAGGGCGTCATTGCCTTGCGGATGTCATCCGGCCAGGGTTCGGATTGACGCGTCTGCATCGACGCCCATACCAGAACCTGTTTGGCTTGCATGCGCAATTCCCCGTCTGCCGCGTCACGAAAGCAATGCTCCAACGCAAGCGAGCTGCTGCCCAGCCGAGCGATTCTTAGTTGAAGCGCGAGGGTGTCGCCATGAAAGCTCGGCGCGAAGAATTCACACTCCAGATGTACGGTGGGCACGCTCATCTTCAGGTCGCGGTGCAAGCCGGAGAAGCTCACGACCTGTACGCCCGTGTCGAACCAGCATTCGACATTCGTGTTGAGCATGACCAGATACTGCGGGAAAAAGACAATTCCAGCAGGGTCGCAATCGGAAAATCTGACGGTATGGAATCTTTCGAACATCATTTCGCGAGCCTCGGCATTCGAAGGGAAGCCTGTCCAACAACGGAGCCCCGCCGGGAAAACGGGGCGTGATCATCGGCATCAACTTTGCAGTGTAAACCCTGTGGACGAAATCAACTTTTCCCAGCGCCGCATGTCTTTTTTCACTTGCTTTGCCATTTCCGCTGGAGAAGAGGAGGCGAGTTCAAACGACAGACTGTTTATTGATTGCAAGGCTGACTGAACATAAAGAGCGTATCGAGGCATTTTACCTGCCCAGCTACAGCCCCGAGCTCAATCCCGATGAGCGGCTGAACGCCTGCCTCCAATATGCTCGGGGCTCACGCATTCAGGTGCGCACCAAGGACAAACTACGCAAGGCGACCGAGGCGCATATGAACACCTGATTAACAATGAGCTTCAGCCGACGCATTCCGAGCCCTTCAACACGCATCCACACCGCACAATTGGCGGGTTTACACCTGCAAATCATGCTCAAACAATTCCGTATGGCCCTTGACTGTTGATCGGTTTTGTAGGCGACTGAGGTTCGTTGCTAATCAGGTATGAACATGCTCAGTCGCAATCCACAGCGCGTGCGCTCCTATTTTCTATGATCCGAAGGTCAGGTACGCTTCGGATAATCCTTAATTGCCGGGTGAATAATCAGGTATGGCCTTGAGGATCGTGAGAAGCCCGCCTATATTGTCCACGGTCAGATGGGGCTGATCGCTGTCCGGCAGACCCGGCAGATCCTCTGCCGCCGTGCCACCGCTTAGCACGAGAACGCCAAGCGCCCCCATTGCACGAGCCATACGCATTTCAATTGATGCCATGTCGCCAATGATCACGATGTCGCCATCCTCTCCGCCCAGTCGGTCCCGCAATACCCCGGCAAGCACGGTAGAGGGCTTGCCGCATACCTGTGGCGACTTAGCAGTGATCCCGTGAATGGCGCGCGCAATTGCCGTCGAGCTGGCCACCGAACGACCCCTGCCGCCGTAGAACCAAGGGGTATCCACCGAGACGTAGAAAGCCGCGTTGTGATCGGCGATGGCGAGGCAAGCGGCGTTGATATCAGCGGAGGCGTAGTGGTCGGCTGATCCCACGATTACCGCCACTGGAATATCTTCGTCTCCGGCCCGCCTTACGCCTTGTCTCTCAAGCGCTTTAAACAGGCCGATATCACCCACGGCCACAACAGGTCCTTCGCCGTGATATTTGCGGATATGATATGCTGCAGCTCCCGCGGCGGTCATGAATTGTGAAGCGTCAAAAATCAGTCCAATGTCGTTCAGATGAGCCGCATATTCCTCGTCCGGCCGCTGCGACGCATTGGTACAGATCAAAACCCGCTTTTCCTTTCCATGCAGCCAATGAAGAAACTCAACGGCTCCCTCTATGGGTTGGCCACCCATCCCGCCGCCGCGAATCGTGTAGACGAGGCAGCCATCCACGTCAAGCATCCAGCCCCTCGCATTGGCGATTCGATGCGTAATTGCTGGGTCGGTCGTGCTGATCATGCCGATTGCCCTCCGTTTCGCGCACCCGCTAGGGAAACGGCACTTCCAGCACTGCGGAGCGTGATAGAATAGGGGTGGTCGCCGCTGGAAAGCACCTCCAATAGTTCGCCCAAAGCGCCATTTTCCGGACGATCGCGACGCGCGACCATAGTATCCACTTGCTCGCGTGGCATGACGGCCCGCAACAGCAGTTCCTCGTCTGATAGATCTGGGCCGATACGTGACCGAATTTGGTCAAGTGTCGGCTCTTCTCGAACCTCGTCCACGCGCTTCCGTGCTCTCGGGCTTTGCAGAGCGCGATCAAGCAGCTCCTGGTTGACTTTGCCTGGCATTTCGCCAAATTCACCCATCAACAGATCGACAACTTCATCCGAGATACGGGCGTATCGCTCTCCAGTGATGAGGTTCAACGTAGCCTGGGTCACGATATACTGCGCGAATGGGGTGACCACGATCGGCCAACCCAGATCTTCGCGTACGCGCACGGCTTCTTCCGTTACCAGCGGCACCAAATCGGCACGGCCCATCTCGACTAGCTGACGACGGGTGGTAGTCATCACGCCGCCTGCCAGCGTATGCCGGTAATAGTCTTCATCATAATCGACTGGTACTGCTTCAGGCAGATTGTGAAGCCGCGCCTCACGGATCAACATGGCCGAAGCTGATTCCATCGCATCCACATCGACAGAAACTGAATGGCCGCGTGCCTGCAGATTACGCACCAGCTGCAGCCCATTGCTATGAGAGCTGCCATTGGCGACCGGTGGCAGCGCGCAATGCAGTTTTTCAATTCCTAGATCGGCTGCCGCCAGCAGCGTCAACGGAGCTACGCCGGTATTGGTATGAGTATGGATCTCTTCGATCTTGAGCCGCTTCAATCGTTTGCGCAGCATTGGAACTAACTTCTGCAGGCGATCCGGCGTCAACAGACCGGACGGATCCTTGATGTAGATCGAGTCTATATCCAGGCAGTCGTCGAGTTTGGCAATCTTGTCGGCATAGAAATCGTTAGTATGTACTGGACTGATGGAAAAGCAGATCCCCGCCACCACCTCGTCGAAGCCTGCCGCCTTAGCTGTCGCATCCCGGACGATTACATAGATGAAAACCGCTACCCGCTGTTCATGGCCCGAGCCGTATTGCGGGAGTTGATAGAGTCCTTGCAAGCCACCGGGAGTGCCACGCCATGCTGATAGCCCTGCACAAGAACGCCCGCACGACACCG
>JAFKGE010000011.1 GCA_017307865.1 Burkholderiales bacterium
AGACCGTCCAGGCCGTGCGCCACGAACACCGCCGCCTGCGGCTCCAGGCCGAGCTTGCGCAGGCGCTCGCCCACCGCCGCCGCCCCGCCCGCGAGATTGTCCGGGCGCACGAACAGGCCGCGCGCCAGCTCGCGCAGCCCCAGCAGGTCGAGTGCGCGTGCGCGCACGCGCAGCGCCGTGCGGTCGCTGCGGCCGAGCCCGCCGACGTGCACGGCCACCCACTGGCCGCTCCATTCGCGCACCTTGTCCTGCACACGGCGCCAGGTGGCCACGTCCGCGGCGAGGCTGGCCGCGCGGGGCCCGAGCCGGTATTCGCCGCGGTCGACGGCCTCCACCAAGCCTGCTGCCGACAGGCGCGCCAGCGCCACCCGCACGCTGTTCTCGCGAATGCCGAAGAGCTCGCACGATGCCACCGCCTCGCGCGCCGACAGGCGCTGTGCGGCGGCGCCGAGAAGGAGGTTGAGCACCAGATTGCGCGGATCGACTTTCATGGAGCGGCTCCACGGCATATATTACGCGCAATGACATTTTTGGCAAATGAAAGTAATGACTTGAAACCACCCGAAGCGCCTATACTTCGGCTATGCGCGAGTCGTCGCGCAGTGTTGCAACGTACCGAATTCGGGGCCGACCTGGTTTCGACGTGGGTAGCGAAGCGGCACAGGGCATGCCGAGGCGCCTTTTCCTCGTAAATCCATTGGCAAAACCACAAACGCCAACGACGAGCGTTTCGCACTGGCCGCTTAAGGCCTGAGCCGCTGCACCGGGTCGCCGACAGCCCGGGTTCCGCAAGGAACAGCAGCGTCATTCATGTCGGCTCGTGCCGCATCGGGCTACTTGATGCGGAGCTAAAACCAAGGTAGCTGGGTGCAGGTCGGCCTGTCGACCGGCTAAGCCTGCATCGAGATCCAAATCGATCGACTAAGCATGTAGAACTGGTCGTAGAGGACTTGCGGACGCGGGTTCGATTCCCGCCGGCTCCACCACTATTCAAAAAGCCAACCGCTCTCGGTTGGTTTTTTTTCGCCCGTTCCCCCCAGTGTTGGCGCGGTTTCCGGGCCTGGTCTCGCGAGCGCCACTCCTCCAAACCCCGCGTTTTCACGCCCGCCGATGCCTCTCTGCTCTCCGTTTTCTCTGGTGGTCTCGCGAGCGTTCTTGAGGCCACTTCCTTTGCTGGCGCGGGTTTAGAGGCGGTCGGTTGTGGTTGGCAACTCCTGCAGCGGAGGCGACCGTGACTCAAAGAAGGTCTGCTGATAAAATGCGTGGGTCATTGGGGAGTAGCCTCTCTTCATCGCGAAGAGGCTTACGTCAACACACTTGACCAGCAGGTCATGGCGTAAGCGGTTCCCGAGCTTGGCAAGATCTTTGACCACAACGCCTCCGTTTTTGGCCGGGGATGCGTCGTGGTCAATCGTCTTTGGACCGGCCTGGGAATACTTGTGGAATCTGTCTTCGTCTCTACCGGGGTTGTCGCCCTCGCTGAAATCGGCGACAAAACCCAACTCCTAGCCTTCATCCTCGCTGCCCGCTCCAAGAAGCCCGTGCCGATCATTCTTGGCATCATTGCAGCGACCATCGTCAATCACGGCCTCGCGGGCGCTCTCGGAGCCTGGCTCACCACCACTGTCAGCCCCGAGATCCTGCGCTGGGTTTTGGGCCTCTCATTCATCGGCATGGCGATCTGGACGATGATCCCGGACAAGATTGAAGAAGAAGAAACCCAGGTCGCCAAGAAGTTCGGCGTCTTCGGTGCAACGCTGATCACCTTTTTCCTTGCCGAGATGGGAGACAAGACGCAGATCGCTACGGTCGTGATGGCAGCGCACTATGCCGCCCCGCTGGCGGTGGTCATTGGCACCACGCTCGGGATGCTGATTGCAGACGTCCCAGCCGCTTTCGTCGGTGACAAGCTTGCCAACAAGATCCCGATGAAGCTGGTGCATTCGATTGCCGCTGCGATCTTCGCGCTCCTGGGCATCGCCACTCTGCTCGGAGCTGGTTCGAAGCTCGGTTTCCAGAGTCTCAAGCGTCAACGCCATCGATAGGGCTGCATCCCTCTGGATGGCGTTTTCCCTCCATTTCATATACTATACCCCCCTATATTATTTTACGCAGACAAGCATGAGTCACACCATCCGCGAAAAGGCGAAGCTGTTGGCCAGGGTGCGTCGTATCCGGGGCCAGGTTGAAGGTTTGGAACGCGCACTCGACGCCGAAAAAGGTTGTGCCGAGATCCTTCACCAGATCGCAGCGGCACGCGGGGCCATCAATGGATTAATGGCCGAAGTGCTGGAAGAGCACATCCGCACGCACATCGCCGATCCAGCGATCACCAGCGATGCAGAGCGCACCCAAGGCGCAGACGAGCTGATCGACGTTCTGCGCGCCTACATCAAGTGAGAACCGCCATGCATACCGAAAAACTTTCCGATTGGGTCCACGACCACGTTTTCCACACGAGCAACGAGGCAGCCGAGCGCAGCACGCGGGTGGTGATGTGGATCACCGCCATCACGATGGTGGTCGAAATTGCCGCCGGCTGGTGGTTCAACTCGATGGCCCTGCTTGCCGATGGCTGGCACATGAGCTCTCACGCCGTGGCGATTGGCCTTTCGGCTTTTGCCTATGCCACCGCCCGGCGTTACGCCCATGACCCTCGGTTTGCCTTTGGTACGTGGAAGATCGAAATCCTGGGAGGCTTTGCCAGCGCGATCTTCCTGGTGGGTGTGGCTGTGATGATGCTGGTGGGCTCGGTGGAACGGATCGTCTCGCCGCAACCCATCCAGTACAAGGAAGCTATTGTGATTGCCATCCTGGGGCTGGTGGTGAACGTGGTGTGCGCGCTGATCCTGGGCAAAGCACACCATCATGGTCACGGACATTCGCATGGTCACGATCACGGGCATGGCCACGACAATCACCACCACCACGATCTCAACCTCAAATCTGCCTACCTGCACGTGATTGCCGACGCCGCGACGTCGGTGCTGGCCATCGCGGCGCTGTTCGGCGGCTGGATGTTCGGCTGGTCGTGGCTGGACCCCCTCATGGGCATCGTCGGTGCCGTGCTGGTCGCCGTCTGGGCCAAGGGACTCATCGCCGACACGGGCAAGGTGCTGCTCGACCGCGAGATGGATCACCCGGTGGTCGACGAGATCCGGGAAGCGGTCGAAACAGATGCCGACGCAGGCGACACGCGGATCACCGACCTGCACGTCTGGCGCGTGGGCAAGCAAGTCTATTCGTGCGCCATGACGGTGGTGACGCACGACCGCTCGCTCACCCCGGACGCGGTGCGCGAACGCCTGTCCGTGCATGAGGAAATCGTCCACTCGACCATCGAAATCCACTATTGCTTTGACCGCCCCGTCGAAACGGCTCTTCGTCATTTCGTGTGGAACCCAACAGTCACAATGACTCCTGGTCGTCGAGCCCGGTGGGCATGTGTGCAGGCCGCTGGCCGGCCTGTGCACATGTCCACGAGGCGTGTTTGATCAGGAGGATGAGTCCATGGGCATTGCCGTGGCTTGCAGCCGCCGTGGGTCGTCGATGACGTCAGGCTCGACACCGCTAAGCGGCGTATCGACTTCGAGATCGGCTGCCACACCAGCAGGCTCGCCTGCCCGGCATGCGGTGCGGCCACGCAACCGGTGCACGACCGGCTGCGCCGATCCTGGCGGCACCTGGACTTCTTCCAGTTCGAGGCCTGGCTGCACTGCGACGTGCCGCGCGTGGCCTGCGGTGCCTGCGGCAAGACCACGCAGGTGGCCGTGCCCTGGGCGCGTCCGGGCTCGGGCTTCACCGCGGCGTTCGAAGCGCTGGCGCTGACCTTGTGCCTGGACCTGCCGGTGCGCCAGGCCGCCGAGTTGCTGCGCTGCAAGGACAAGCGGCTGTGGCGGCGCATCGAGTTCTACGTCGCGCAGGCGCGTGCGCTGGAAGACTTCGCCGGCGTGCGCACGGTGGGCATCGACGAGACCAGCCTGCGGCGCGGGCAGCACTACATCACCGTCGTGCACGACCTGGATCGCAAGCGGCTGCTGTTCGCCACCGAGGGGCGCGAGCACCGCACGGTGGTGGAGTTCGCCGAGGATCTGAAGGCCCATGGCGGCGATCCCGCCCAGGTGCGGCACGTGTGCATGGACATGAGCGCAGCCTACGCCAAGGGCGTGGCGCTGGCGCTGCCCGAGGCGCAGATCAGCTACGACCGCTTTCACGTCGTCTCGATGGCCATCGAGGCGATGGACCAGGTGCGCCGCGCGGAGATGGCCACCGACGCGCAGGCGGTGCGAGCCGCGCTGGGCACTGGCCAGCGTAAGACGCTCAGGCAGCTGCTGTGGGGCATGCGGCGCAACCCCAGCACCTGGAGCGCCCGCCAGCTCCAGGCGATGCACTGGCTGCAGCGCTCGACGCTCAAGAGCGCGCGGGCGTGGCGGCTGAAGATGGCGCTGCGCGAGGTGTACGCGCGGGCCACAGCGCACAACAGCATCGAACAGGCCGCTTCCGATCTCGGGGCCTGGCTGAGCTGGGCGCGGCGCTGCCGGCTCGAGCCGTTCAAGAAGCTGGCCGCCACGCTCAAGGAGCGGTTCGACGCGGTGGTGCGCGGCATGGTCGATCACCGCAGCAACGCCTTCGTCGAGGCGATGAACGGGCTGCTGCAACAGGCCAAGCGCGCCGCACGCGGCTTCAGGACGAGCCAGAACTTCATCGCCATCGCCTACCTACGCATGTCCAAGCTCAAGCACCTGCCGGCCAGCCCATTCGCGCCGGCGATGTCCCAGTGACAGTGTTGCTTTCCACACGAAACGACATGGAGCC